>DATBQM010000041.1:0-14389 GCA_036560805.1 Gaiellaceae bacterium
CGAGGCGCTCGACCGCGTCGAGCTTCGCGCGCGGTGCGTCCTCGGGCGCAACGACGCGGGCGCGGACGCCCGCCTCTCGCGCGGCCCACGCGACGCCCTGCGCCATGTTCCCCGCGCTCGCCGTCACGACGCCGTCCGCGAGCTCCGCAGGCGACGCCGCGCGCACGGCCGACAGCGCCCCGCGAATCTTGAACGAGCCGATCGGCTGGAGGTTCTCGAGCTTCAGCCACGTGCGCTCGTCCAACTGCACGAGCGGTGTGCGCAGCATGTCGTCGCCGATGCGCTCGCGCGCACGGCGGATCTCGTCGAGCGGGATCAATCGCTTTCTTTGGCCAGCATGGTGAGATCGGTGCGCACCCGCCAGAGGTCGGGGAACATCTTGTGCTTGATCAGCCCGGCGAGCAGCTCGACCGGCGTGCCCTGCGTGCCGACGACGTCCTCGCCGATCACGCGGCCGACCATCTTCACGTGCCGGAAGCGCCAGATCCCGATCTGCTCGTCCCAGTCGATGAGGAGCTCCGCGAGCTGGTAAACGTCCTCGTGCTCGCGCCCCTTCGTGTACACCTCGAGCAAGGACAGACCGCGCTCGCGGCGCAGGCCGTCGAACGCGGCGTACAGCGGCGGGGACACGCGGCGCACTTCGCGGAAGCCGGGCGAGTCGAAGCCGGAGCCGTGCCCGAGCACGCGGCGGATTTCCTGGTACTCCCACGGCGACATCAGCTCGAGATGCTCGAGGAAGCCGACGACGTACCGGACGCACGCGTTCGCCCGGCGCAGCAGACGCTGCGCGCCGGCGAGATCGCGCGCCTCGATCAGCCGCGCCGCCTCCTCCACCTCGTTCCACGCGTGCTTGAGCCACAGCTCCGACGACTGATGCACCGTCTGGAACAGCAGCTCGTCGCGATGCACCCACTCCGCATCGGTCTTCTGCAGCGCGAGCAGCTCGTCAGTTCGCAGATAGCGCTCGTAGTCACTCCCTCCCGCGCCGGGCAGGATCGGTGCGTATTCGTCGTCCGTCACCAGATCCTCAGATCCAGGCCGGCGAGCGGAACGCCGCCGTCGTCTGTGACGAGCCACGTGTCCTGCATGTAGAGGCATTCTCGCCCGTCCGCGGCGATTGCGTGCGGGTGCATGGAGAACACCATGTTCGCGGCGAGCTCCGTATCGACGCCCTCGCCGATCTTCGGGAACTCGATCATCGTCATCCCGATCGAGTGGCCCGTGACGTGGCCGAGGTGATAGCCGCGCTCCGTGAAACCCTTGGAGACGGCGCGATGGACGTCGTGCGCGGTCGCGCCCGGCCGGAGCGCGTCCTTCGCGGTCTCGTAGTACTCGCCGTATGCGTCGAGCATGCGCGAGACCTCGGCGCTCGGCGTGCCCAGCGCGCGCGAGACCTCGACCCAGTGCCCGCCGGGGCCGGCGATCTCGAGGGACGGGACGCAGAAATCGCCGAGCACCGTGTCCTTGCGTGCGAGCGCGAACTCGGCGCCGTCGAGCACCACCATGTTCATCGTGAGCCGGCCGCAGCCGCGCTCGACGAAGAGTTCCTCCGCCGGCGCCATCACCTCGGCCGCCGAGCGGCCGGGCGCATACGCGTCGCGGAACGCGTGGAAGCCGTCGACGTTGATCCGGACGCTGTCGCGCACCGACTCGAGCTCGGCTTCGGACTTCACCGCGCGCGCGTGGTCGAACTCGAGATCCCAGGGGGCGAGCTCCGCCGCATCGCTCAGCGCCGCGTAGTCGCGAACGGTCATGACGTAGTCGAGTCCGTATACGCCGACTCGCTTCCCGCGCAGCCGCTCGGCGAGCCATGCGCCGGGCCGGTCGACGAACTGCTGGTCGGCGATCGCCGAGTCGCCGTGCTCGCCGACGTACCGCGCCTCGCTCGGGAACACGATCGTCGGATCGCCGTCGACGGGAATGACCACGTACGCGTAGCGGTGCACGATCGTGAATCCGGAGACGTAGGTGACCGCTCCTTCGAAGCCCGTGTACTCGGAGCCGCAGACGACCGCCGCGTCGAGCCCGTCGCGCTCGAGCGCCGCGCGGACGTTCGCATGCCGCTGTGCTATCTCGTCCACGAGCTCTCCATCCCTTTCACGAGTGCCCAGATCGCCTGGTTGAGCGGCGTCGGCACTGCGTGCTCGCGCCCGAAGCGGACGATACCGCCGTTGAGGTAGTCGATCTCGGTCGTGCGTCGCGCCTCGACGTCCTGGAGCATCGACGCCTTGTGGTCGTAGGCGACCTCCGGCTTCGCCGCGTGGTCGATGAGCGCCTCGGGGTCGGCATCGAGCTCGATGCCCTGCGCCGCGGCGACCGCCTTTCCCTCGTCGACGAGGCCGGAGACGAGCGCGCGCAGATCCGGCCGCTCGCACAAGCGCCCGTGCGTGAGGCCCGTCAGCGCGCCGATCGGATTGGTCGACGCGTTGAAGATGACCTTCCGCCACTGCGGCCCGCGCGCGTCCTGCACGGCCGTCGTGGGCATGCCGCCCCGCGTACATGCGTCCGCGAGCCGCTCGACCTCGTGAAACGGCGCGGGCTTCGGCTCGTACGGCCCGAGCGTCGTGTCGCCCTTCACATCCCACTGCACGTGGCCGGGCGCGAGGATCTTGCCCGCCGGGAACGTCGTCCCACGAATGACGCGTTCCACATGCTCGGCGATCGCCTCTTCGTTGCCGAGCCCGTTCTGCACGGTCGCGACGCAACCCTCTGCGAACGCGTGAGCGGTGGCGGCGACCGCAGCACTCGTGTGCATCGCCTTCGTCGCGACGATGCCGAAGTCGCAGGTGGGGAGCTCGGCTGCGTCGGTCGTCGCGCGCAAGCGGCCGACCACCTCGCCCGCGCCGGACAGGCGCAGCCCGTTCTCGTTGATCGCGTCGACATGCTCGGGCGACAGGTCGTACGCCCACACCTCCACGTCGTCGAGCTGCGCGAGATTCGCGGCGAAGAGCGAGCCGACCGCGCCGCATCCGATGATCGCCACCTTCACGAGTAGGACGCCTCCTTTGCCTTGACGAGCGAATACACGGCGGTGTGCAGCGGGACGGGGACGCCGGTCCGCGCGGCCTCGCGCACGAGCGATCCGGTGATGAGCGCGATCTCCGTCGGGCGATGCGCGTTCACGTCCTCGAGCATCGACGGGTAGTGGGCGTGGCCGCGCTGCGTAGCGTGGACGTTCATCTCCCACGGGTCCTCGCGCAGCTCGACGCCGGCGGCCGCTGCAACCGCCTTGCCCTCGTCGACGAGGCCGTGGACGAGATCGCCGAGCATCCCTTCCGCGAAGTGGAAATCGTGCGGCAGCCCGGTCAGCGCGGCGACGGCGTTGACGGTCGCGTTGAAGACGAGCTTCGACCATTGCGCCGGGCGGAGATCGTCGAAGGCTTCGGCCTTCAACCCGGCGGAGCGGATGAGCGCGGCGACCGTCTCGGCGTCCGCCTCCGTCGTCCCGCGATACGGGCCGATCCACGTTGCGGTGTCGAGGACGTACTCGACGTGTGCGTCGTCGTGCCGCGTGCCGCTCATGAACGTCACCGACGAGAGAAGTGGCCACTCCCCGTGCGCCGCCATGACCTCCTCCGCGCCGAGCCCGTTCTGGGTCGTCATCACGGTGGCGCCGGCGAACCGGCCCTCGATGCTCGCGGCGAGCGGCTCGAGGTCGCCCCCTTTGCATGCGACGACGACGAGGTCAGCCTCGCCGAGCTCGCCGGGATCCGTTGCCGCCCGCACGTGCGCGGTGAAGTCCGCGCGCCCGGATACGCGCAGCCCGAGCTCGTTCAGCGCGCTCGCGTGATCGTCGCGGCGTGTCAGGACACCGACGTCCGCGACACGCGCGAGGTGCGCGGCGAACAGGCTCCCGATCGTGCCGGCGCCCGCCACCACGACCTTCATCGGCGCATCCACGCGAGCGAGAGCTCGCGCCCGCCGGTGATCCCGCTCGGGCGCACGATGAGGATGACCGCCATGAGCACGCCGACGGTGAGCTCGGACGTGCCCGTCGGGAGGTTGAGGTGCCAGCCGAGGAGGTCGACGCCGTTCTCCGCCGCCGAGAGGAACGAGTCGAGCCCCCCGATCGCGAGCGCGCCGACGACGGCGCCGAGCAGGCTGCCGGAGCCACCGACCACGAGCATCGCGAGCGTGAGGAAAGTCAGGTCGAGATAGAGCGAGTCGATCTCGATCGGCAGCATGTGCACGTAGAGGCCGCCTGCGAGACCGGCGAGCGCTCCCGAGACGGCGAACGCGAGCAGGCGCTGGCGGTAGATGGAGATGCCGGCCGCGGACGCTGCCGCCGGATCCTCACGCGTCGCGCGCAGCTGCCGGCCGAAGCGGCTGCCCTGATACGCGAACGCGACGACGACGCAGATCAATGCACCGATCGCCGCCTGCCAGATGCCGGTCGTCGCCGGCACCGACGAGAAGGCGTTGAGCCCCGGCCCGATCCTGTCGTAGTAGCGGAGGACGTTGTTCACGATCTCGAGCACGCCGAAGGTGGCAATGCCGGCGGCAAGACCCGAGAGGCGCATGAGCGGCAAGCCGGCGACGAACCCGAAAACGAGCCCGACGAGCACGGCGAGAAAGAGCGACTGAACGTTGCCGACGTTCCTGTGCAGGAGGAAGTGCGCGAGGCCCGGCATGATCGCGTTCTTCTGGCCCTCGGGCACCGTCAGCACGCCGGCCGTCCAGACGCCGAGCGCGACGAAGGAGATGTGACCGAACGAGAGCACGCCCGAGTTGCCGATGAACACGTACAGCGCGACGACGATCGCGACCTTGACGAGCGTGTCGAGGAAGTACGTCTGGAGCGCGGTCGAGACGGCGAGGCCGAGCAGCGCGGTGGCGAGCACCAGCGCCACGGGAGCGACCAGTTCGTGCAGCTTCCTCATAGCCGTTCGGCCGTCCCGCCGGAGCGCGCGAACAGCCCGTTCGGGCGGACGACGAGGACGAGGATCACCGCGGCGAAGAGGAACGTGGGCAGGTACTGGCTCTGATTGGTCGGGAGTGCGCCGCCAAGGAGCCCGCTAGCGAAGCCGATCGTGAATCCGCCCAGTGTCGCCGGAATCGGCCGGGTGAGCCCGCCGAGGACGACGCCGGCGAGGACGATGATCGTGTCGTCCAACGCGAAGATGGGCGTCACCTGTGGGTTGCGGGCGGTGAGCATGACGGCGGACACGGCGGCGAGCAAGCCCGAGATGAGCACCGCTCCGCCGATGACGCGGTTCGCGCGGACGCCGAGCATGCGTGCGGTTCGGAAATCCATGGACGCTGCGCGCATGTGCAGCCCGACCGAGGTGCGCGTCAGCAGCAGCTGGAGGAGCGCGAGACAGAGGGCTGCGACCACGATGGAGACGATCGCGATCTTCCGGACCTCGACGCCGCCGATGTCCCACGGCTGGTTGAGCGGCCCCATCGAGGACGCGATCGTTCCCAGCTGTCCGAACGCGAGCACGGCGATGCTCTGCATCAGGAAGGCGACGGCGAACGTCGCCACGAGCATCACCGCCGGCGAGTGCGTGCGCAGCGGTCGGAAAACGATCCGGTCCATGAGCGTCGACAGCACGAGCACGACTGCGAAACAGAGCAGGATGCCCGCCCACGACGGCCACCCCCACACGGATGCGTACGCGACGGCGTATGCGCCGGCCATGACGAGCTGGCCGTACGCGAAGTTGACGAGGCGGAGCACGCCGAAGACGAGCCCGATTCCGACGGCCATGAGGGCGTAGATGCCGCCGAGCGACAGCGCGTCCGCAATGGTCTGCCAGGAAACACTCATGCGAAGTACGCCGCCACGAGCGCTTCTGTGTCGTTCGCGTCCTTCGGGCCGAGCGTGAGCCGCAGCTCGCCGTTAGACAACACGTGCGTGCGGTCGGCGAGCGCGACCGTGCGCTGCGCGCGCTGCTCGACTAGCAGCACGGCGAGCCCGCGCTCGCGGATCGCCGCGAGCGCGTCGAACACGACGCCGACGATCCGCGGCGCAAGCCCGAGCGACGGCTCGTCGAGGAGCAGCACGCTCGGGTCGGCGACGAGCGCGCGCGCGATCGCAAGCTGCTGCTGCTGTCCACCGGAGAGCGCGCCGGCCTGCCTGCGCCGGAACTCCTGAATGACGGGAAAGAGCTCGAAGACGCTGTCGATGCCGCCCGGGGTGCGCCGCGCGGCGAGGCCAAGGCGGAGGTTCTCCTCCACCGTCAGCTCGGCGAAGATGCGCCGCCCCTCCGGCACGAGCGCAACTCCGGCGCGCGCCACGTCCTCCGAACGTTGGCCGCGAATCGAGGCGCCGTCGAGCCGGATCTCGCCGCCGGCGACGGGAGCGGCGCCCATGATCGCGTTCAGTGTCGACGACTTGCCCGCTCCATTCGGGCCGATGAGACCGACGATCTCACCCGGCTTCACCTCGAGCGAGAGGCCCCGCACGGCCTCGACGGGGCCGTAGCGCACGCGGAGCCCGTCGACGACGAGCGTCACGAGTCCTCCGCGACGGCGCTCTCGCCGAGATACGCCGCGGTGACGTCGAGGTTGGCGCGAATCTCCGCGGGCGTTCCCTCCGCAAGCGTCTCACCTTGATCGAGGACCTGAATGCGATCGCAGACGTCCATGATCAGCGCCATGTTGTGGTCGATGAGCAGCACGCCCGCACCGTGATCGTCGCGGAGAGAGCGCACGACCGCGGCGAAGTCCGGGACCTCCGATTCCGGAAGCCCGGCGGCGGGCTCGTCGAGCAGGACGTAGCGGGGCTCGGTCACGAGCGCGCGAGCGACGCCCAGTCGCCGCTCGTCGCCGTGGGCGAGCGCAGCCGCCGGAACGTCCGCCTGGGCGTCGAGGCCGAGCAGCTCGAGCACCTCGGCCGCGCGGCGAGCGGCTTTCCGGGGCCACGCGCCCGCGCCGAGAGCGGAGACTTCGACGTTCTCCCGTACGGTCAGCCCGCGGAACGCGTGGCTGTGCTGAAACGTGCGCGCGAGCCCGTTCCGGCCGCGCCTGCTCGCACGCCAACGCGTCACGTCGCGGCCCTCGAACACCACTCGCCCTTGCGTCGGTCGGTCGAAGCCGCTGAGGACGTTCACGAGCGTCGACTTGCCCGCCCCGTTCGGGCCGATCAGTCCCAGGACCTCGCCGCGACGCAGCTCGAGCGTCACCTCCCGGAGCGCCTGGACCCCTTCGAAGGAACGGGAGACGGAGGAGGCCCGGAGCGAATCCCCGGGCCTCCTGTCCGACGCAGCCTCTGCCGTCACTAGATCTTCGGAACGACCTTCGCGACGACCTGAGCGACGAGCCGCGGCACGTTGTTGTTGATCTCGATGACGCGGTACTGCCGGTGGAACACGCTGTGCAGCTTCGCCGAGAAGCTCACGAGCCCCGACAGCGTCGGGACGTTGTGGAACTTCACCATCTTCGCCGCGAGCGCAGCTCCGTTCGTCGACCCGCCGGCCTCGCGAATCGCCGTCGCGAGCCCGTCGATCGCCGCAGGGCCGGTGACGAAGCCGCCGGTCGCCGCGTGGATCTTCTTCGCGAGCACGTTGATGGCCGGGTTCGGGTCGCCGCCGAACGCGTCCGCGTACGTCACGAAGAAGTAGTTCGTCACCTTCGGGCTCTTCGGGAGCCAGTAGACGCCGTCACCGGCCCACGAGTTGAGCACCGGCGTGTTGTTCCCGAGCGTACGAAGTCCCGTGATGAGCGGTGCGAGCGCGCCGTACGCGCCCGCGGTCGACGTGACGATCACGGCGGCCTTGTGCGAGTTGATGCGGCTGACGGCGTTCTGGACGTTGTTACCGTGGAACGCCGGATCTTGGTACGTCTCCTGATCCACGACCTTGCCGCCGAGCTGCTTGAAGCGGGCCGCGAACGCCTGCACGACGTTCTTGAAGTAGACAATGACCGTGTCGGTCGCGAGGTCAGCGGTCCGCCATCCCTTGGCCCACGCGAATTGCGCCATCGCCGACCCCTCGTCCTGCGCGACATTGCCGAAGCTGAAGGCAAGCGCACCCTTCGCGCCGAAGCGCGACGGCCCCATCTGGTCGGTGCCGATGCACGGTGCGATCGTCAGCAGCCCGTGGTTGATGCCCTCCTGCACGGCGGGCGCCGCCAGGTCGACGTCGCACGTCGTGAAGAGGACGTTCGAGCCTTCGCCGATGAGCTTGTCGGCGCAGCTCTTCGACACGGCGGGCTTGTCGCCCTGGGTGTCGCAGGTCTTGATCACGAGCGGATGCCCGTCGACACCGCCCTTTGCGTTGATCTGCGCGACGCGGATCTGCGCAGCCGCGAGCGCAGGCCCGTCGAACGGAGCCATCGGGCCCGTCGAGTCATGAGCCCAGCCGATGACGATCGGCGAGCCCGCATGTGTGCGCGCCGCCGCAGTCGCCGCGAGCACGAGCCCCGCAGCGACGACTACAAGAAGTGCAATTCGCCTCACGTTGTTCTCCTCTCTGGACGGCTCATGCCGCCACCCTCCGTTCAACCCAGCAATCCAACAGTTGTCTCCTGCCTCGATCGACCAGCGTCGCGGCGTCGACGTCCCAGAGCGAATCCGGGTACGCGGCGCCGAAGGTTCCGTTGTCGGAGAAGATCTCGATGTCGTAGAAGCCGTCCCAACCCGCGCGGTCGAGCGCGCCGAGGATGGCGGGGACGCCGGCGGCGCCGTCGCCGGGAAGGACGCGGTCGGCCCAGCCGCGCGTGGGCTCGCGCCAGTCGTTCACGTGGACGCCGGCGATCAGAGGCGCGTGGCGCTCGATCGCGTCGAAGAGGTCAGGCGTGTTCCACAGATGCCAGACGTCGAACTGGATGCCGAGCGCGGGCGAGCCGATCTCGTCGACGACCGCGGCGGCGTCATCGAGCGTGTTCAGGAGCGACCAGCTCTCGATGCCTTCGGCCTGGAAGGGCTCGAGCGCGATGCGCACGTCCAGCCGCTCGGCTTCGGCGACGACCTCGCGTAGTCCGCGGATCGCGGTCGCGCGGTCTCCCGGGCCGGTGATGCAGAGGACCGCGGCCGGCTCGAAGGCGGCGAGGCGGTTGAGCGAGCGGAGGATCGCGTCCGTGCGCTCGCGCGGGTCGTCGGGACCGGGGAGCAGGGGCAACGGGAGGATGGACGGAACGGCCGGCACCGCGGTGGCCGAGCCGAGGCCGCTCTCGCGCAGGAGCGCGACCGCGTCGTCGTCCGGGCCGTCGCCGAGCTTCAGCTCCCAGACACCGATGCCGTCCAGCCCGACGGCCGAATACGTGCCGACGTCGTCCGCAAAGCTCGCAGGGAGCGTGCTCACCTGCGACACGGAGACGCGCGGTTGACCTCCAGATTCCCTCGACACGCCGATGGGTGATGGTGTCACAGGGTTTGACATCTGATCAAGTGTGGTTCACGCTCCGCCTCCGATGGCCGCGGTCCGGCACCGGACGATGGCGGAAGCCGCCCTCGAGCGCCTGCGCGAGTCGATCATCCTCGGCGAGCTCACGCCCGGGGCGCCGCTTCGGCTCGAGGAGCTGGCGCAGAGGCTCGGGATGAGCATCTCCCCGATCCGGGAGGCAGTCCGCCAGCTGGAGGCGCTCGGCCTCGCCGAGCACGTCCCGCATCACGGCGCGAAGGTGATGAGCATCGACGTCGAGGAGCTGCGCGAGCTGTTCTCGATCCGGCTCGCCATCGAGACGATGGCGCTGCGCCGTGCGGCGGAGCTCTTCGGCGACGACGACGAGGAGAAGGCGCGTGCGCATCTCGCCGCGTACGACGAGGCGCGGCACCGCGCCGACACGCGCGCCGCGATGCGCGAGCACACGGCGTTCCATTTCACGCTGTACGAGGCGGCGCAGTCGGGGTGGCTGCTGCGGTTGATCCGTCCGTGCTGGGACTCGTGCGAGCGGTACCGGCCGGTGCTGCTCGCGGAGAAGGGCGCACTCCAGGACCGGCACGAGGAGCTGGATGGGGAGCTGCTCGCCGCGTGCCGCGCGCACGACTCCGATCGGGCGGCCGCGGCGCTGCACGCGCATCTCGAGCTCGCGAGCGACATATATGCGGTCGAGCTGAAGGGACGTTCGATCTTCGCGTTCTAGGTCATTGGATGTGCGAAGGGCCGCTCACCGTGTTGGGGCTGTCGACGACGGTGCCGGTGTTGCCGAGGACGGTGAGCGGGCCGTGCACAGTGTTGTTCGTCACGGTCGCGCCGCCGCTGTTGTTCGTCACCTGGAGCGGCCCGCCGATCGTGGCACCGACGATTGTGACGCCGCCTGAGCCGGCGTCGACCTTCACGGGGCCGTTGAGGCTACTCGGAGCGCAGCCTGCGCTTCCATCGCCGACGATGACACGGCCGCTTCCGCCGCCGGCCTCGAAGGGCCCGGTGACCGTTGCGCCGCACAGCCGAACCACAGCGGCGCCGGTCGCGCGGACGGGGCCGGTGATGGTTCCCCCTTCGACGTCGAGCGAGCCGCCGGGCTGCACGGTGACCGGACCGTGGATGGCGCCGGTGAGACGTACCGACTGGCCTGCGCCTATCTGGAGCGGGCCGTTTACCGTGCCCGCGATCAGCCGGAAGCAGTTGCTCACGCTCGTCGATCCCGTCGACGGCGTCGTCTCACCAGTCGGGCATTGCCGTTCCAACGTCGCGCCGGTGGTGTCGACGTAGAAGCCGACCGCCGCCGGAGTGCACGAGGTCTGACCGGCGGAGGGTTGATATGTCCCGAGCGCGCACGGCGTCGTTGCGCTCGCACCGGTGCTGCTGACGTACGTTCCCGCAGGCGCCGGAATGCACGAGCTCCGCCCGCTGCTCGGCTGGTAGCTACCTGCCGCGCACGATGTCGCCGACACGGCGCCGGTCGACGCAACGAAGGATCCCGGCGGAGCCGCGAGGCATGACGACTGTCCCGAGAGTGGCTGGTAGGTGCCGACCGCGCACGGCGTCGACGAGGACGCTCCCGTTGCAGCGACGAACGATCCGGGAGCTGCGGACAAGCATGATCCCTGTCCGGGGCTCGGCTGGAACGTGCCGGGGCTGCATTGCGTCGCCGCAGTTGCGCCCTCCGCGGCGTAGGTGCCGGCCGGCGCGGTGAGACAGCTGGACTGGCCGCTCGCCGGCTGGTACGAGCCTGTCGCGCACAGCGTCGACGAGGTTGCCGCGGTGGTGCCGACGTACGACCCGGGAGGAGCAGCAAGACAGCCGATCTGCCCGCTCGCGTTTTGGTAACTACCCGCCGCGCATGGTGTCGCCGACACGGCGCCGGTCGACGAGACGAAGGATCCGGGCGGAGCCGTGAGGCATGACGACTGCCCTGCTTGTGGCTGGTAGGTGCCGACCGCGCACGCCGTTGACGCGGTTGCTCCGGTCGTGGCGACGAACGATCCGGGAGCCGCGGACAGGCATGATCCCTGTCCGGGATTCGGCTGGAACGTGCCCAGGCTGCACTGCGTCGCCGCACTAGCCCCCTCTCCGGCGTACGAGCCGGCCGGCGCGGTGAGACAGCTCGACTGGGCGCTCGCCGGCTGGTACGAGCCCGCCGCGCACAGCGTCGGCGAGGTCGCTCCCGTAGTCCCGACGTACGACCCGGGAGGAGCAGCGAGGCATGACGACCGGCCCGCGTCTGGCTGGTAGGTGCCGGCCACGCACGGCGTTGCGGACGTCGCTCCGGTCGTCGCGACATATGAACCGGGCGGCGCGGGGATGCACGGCGCGGCTCCGGTCGCCGAGTAGCTGCCGGCCTCGCACAGTTCGACGATGGTGACCGTCTGCTGTTGCTGCGCGGCGTCTTGGTATTGGCTGTTGCCGGCCTGGTTTGCATCGATCACGCATGTTCCTGCGGCGTCGAAGCTCACAGTCGCGCCGACGATCGAGCATGCACCGGCGCTGACTGGGTCGACCGAGAACACGACGAGATTCCCGGAGTCGCCCCCGGCGGCGGAAACCGTGTAGCTCCCCGCGACGGTTGCCGGCGTCGGCGGCGTCGACGTAAACGTGATCGATTGAGCAAGCGCGGTGACGGTGACGTTGAACGACGTCGAGACCGGACTGTTCGCGTCGTCGGAGTCGGAGGCCGTGCACGTCACGGTCGTCGTTCCAACCGGGAAGGTCGAACCGGAAGCCGGGTCGCAGGTCACCACCGGCGACTCGCCGCCCTCGTCGGTTGCAGTCGGCGGCGTGTATGTCACCACCGCGCCTGCCGAGTTCGTCGCGGGGGTCGAAATGTCAGCTGGAACGCTCGTCAGCGCGAGGTCGTCGTCGGGCACCGCCGTGACGATGACGTTGAACGACGCCGACACCGGGCCGTTCGCGTCATCGGAGTCGGAGGCCGTGCACGCCACGGTTGTCGTTCCGACCGGGAAGGTCGAACCGGAGGCGGGGTTGCACGTCACCGCGGGCGACTCGCCGCCCTCGTCGGTCGCAGTCGGCGGCGTGTACGTCACCACCGCGCCTGCCGAGGACGTCGCCGGCGTCGTGATGTCGCTCGGCACGTTCTCGAGCGCGAGGTCGGCGTCGGTCGGCGTTACCGCGGTGACGGTGACGTCGAACGACGTCGAGACCGGACTGTTGGAGTCGTCCGAGTCCGAGGCCGTGCACGCCACGGTCGTGGTTCCGACCGGGAAGGTCGAGCCGGAAGCGGGGTCGCAGGTCACCGCGGGCGACTCGCCGCCCTCGTCGGTCGCAGTCGGCGGCGTGTACGTCACCACCGCGCCTGCCGAGGACGTCGCCGGCGTGGTGATGTCGGACGGAGTGTTGACGAGCGCGAGGTCGTTGTCGGTGGGTGGGGCGCCGGTTCCCCACTGCTTCACGACCAATAGGTTCGTGCCGGTCGCGAAGCGGACGCCTTGGGCGCCGTCGGCGAGGTTGGGCACCGCGCTCGTGGTCACCGCATAGTTGACCGGGCTCTGCACCGTTGGATCGGGGAGCGACGAAGGGAGACCGAGCGCCAGCTGACTGCCGCTTTTCTGGATGAGACCCTGGAGGGGCGGGTTGGTCGGCTGCAGCGCGACGAACCAGCTCGATGTAACCGGATCGAACTCCCAGATCGTCAGCGAGAACGTCTCCGACGTGTCCGTTATTTGCTGGTGCAGGAGATTGAGCAGGCGGTCGCGATTTCCGACGGAGACGTTGAAGTGCAGGTTCATCGGGCCGCCGACACTGCTGTCCCAGGAGTAGGACGACAACACGCCGACGACATTCAGAGTCGCGCCCGTCGGGTCTTTGACTCTTACGTCGGGTGTCATGGTCGTGCCGGCGACATCCCAAGACGTCAGAAAGCCGATCGCGTCGTGGTTATCGCTTTGGTGGTTGAAGCCTTGCTCCAGGCTCAGACCATCGAAGATGATTTGGGCGGCCCCGGCCGCCGCTGGTGTGAGGCAGATGAGCGCGATCGCGACGAGAGTCCCGATCCGCCGACCGTACTTAGCCACGCCGCTTCTCCATCTCGGCTCTGGCACCGACGCTCATCACGAGATTGGGCATCGCAGAGACGCAGACTGCAGACAGCCCCCACTCGCGCTCCGCATGCGAGGCCCGTGCCCGCAAACCCAACTCCCTTGACGACGCCGCCAATACCGATCCTCCCATAGCAGCGTTCGCCGGTCAATCGATTGATCGAGACGCGACGTCGTCTCGCTCGTGCTAAGTCCCCGCTCGTCTGGATCAGCGTCCGGGAATGTCCCTCGGCCGGCGCTAGCGTCGCGGTGACCTTAGAGCTTGGCGAGGCTTTTAGCCGAAGTGGCCCCAGTGCGCTGCGATGATTAGAAGCACACCGCTGATCGCCAGCGCGATGCCCGCGACGACTCTCCGGAAGACGCCCCACCTGTTCGGGTCGAGGAACTCTGACGCGGCGAGCCAGACTCCAGCGATTAGGAGGAGAAGGAATCCGACCTCGGCGAGGCGTAGGCCTGCGTGCTTGGTGATACCCAGGACGAGACTCATGCAGGAATTCTCCCACAGTGAGCTGCGCCAGTGTTCACGAATGACGCCTCGCGCGCGGTCTACCCGTGAAGGCTCGAGCGCGCATACTCGACGTCAATCGGATAGGGCGGGAACGGTACCGCGCGCGTACGACCGGTGAGAGTCCATCCGCGTGTCTCGTAGAACGCACGCGCTCGATGATTTTCTGCAAGCGTCCAGAGGCGCGCCTCCTCGACACTCGCTTCGCGAAGACGATCCAGAGCGTGGTCGTGGAGCACGCTTCCGATGCCTCGACTCCAGAACGACGGCGTCACGTAGAGCGCCTGCAGAACGCCGTGGCCCACGGACACCACTCCGACGGCTTGGTCGTCCTCGAACGCCAAGTACGTCTCCCCATCCGGATCGGCGAGTGCGGAGATCCAATCCGCTCGAACCGCGTCACCGGGGAACTCATAGCGGTCTGGGAATACGTGCTCGAAGCCCTTGATCATCGCGGCGCGAGCGATCCCGAAACACAGCTCGGCGTCCTCCACCGTCGCCCGCAC
>DATBQM010000042.1:0-4811 GCA_036560805.1 Gaiellaceae bacterium
CACGGTCGCGCTGCCGATGCCGTACGCGCTCGTGTGGAACGTCCAGTAGCCCGCCGCGGTCTCCACGGGCGTGCCGCCCGGCGGCGGGTACGACCACCACGGGCCGGAGGTCCCGCCGCCGCCGCCGCCGAACCATCCGCCGCCGCCGCCCCCTCCGCGGAGCTGACCTGCGCCGGCGCCCGCGCCGAGCGGGCAATCGTCGGCGCCGAAGCCGCCGCTGCCTCCACCGGGCGCTCCGCCGGCGACGCTTCCCGCGGCCAGGTTGCCGCTCCCGCCCTGGAGAGAACCGCCGGCGGTGCTGCCGCCGGCCCCCGCGGCGCCGGGCGCGGTGCCGGTGGCGGAGCGGTTCGGCGTACCGATCGGCTCCGCGTCGCCGCCTCCGCCGCCAGCGCCGGTTCCGCCGTTGTTGCCGAAGCTACACCCGATCGAGTCGCGGGAGGAGAAGCCCGCGGAGCCGCCGCCTCCGCCGCCCGCGACGAGGAGAACCTGCGAGCCGGACGAGACGCCGAACGAGATCAACGAGTGGCCGCCGCCTCCGCCGCTCACGAGATAGCCGTTCACGCTCGTCGCCTGCCCCCCCGCGCCGACGGTGAGCGTCAGCGTGGCGCCCCCGAGGTTCGGCAGGAGGAACGTCGCGCTCGCGAATCCGCCCGCGCCGCCGTTGGCTCCGTCCTTTTGCGTTCCGGTCGCGATCGAGCTGTTGCCCGCGCCGCCGCCGGCTCCCCACGCCTTGAGGACGACGCCGGTCGCGTAGGCGGGGACCGTGACCGTCGTGCTCGTATCGGTCGCGACGAGGAGGCTTCCGACGCGGACCCCGAGCGGCGACTGCGCGGTCACGCTCGTGTTCGTTCGCCCGATACCGAGGACCGAGAGCGTGACGTCCTTCGTCGACGCCGCGCTGTCTGCCTTGAGCGAGAACGACGCCTCGGTCAGATTGCCCGCGAACGCGAGCGACGCCGGGTTCGTCACCAGGTCTGCGCCCTGCCCTTGCACCGACACGTCGACGGCGTCGGTGAACTTCTCCCCGCGCGCGAGCTTGACCGTCACGCTGGCCGAGTCGCCCGGATCGAGGACGACGTGCGCCGGCGCGAGCACGAGCGCGAAGCTCTCCGGCGGGACGACGACGACCCCACCGTCGGCGAGCACGACGCTGCCGTCGGCGAGCACGACGCCGCCGTCGTCGAGCGCAGTCCCTCCGCAGATCCCACGGACGCAGGGAAGGCCTCCCGGGCAAGTGCCGATGCAGGACTTGCCGCGTTCGTCGAGGTCGGCAACCTGGCACGCGCTCCCGAGCAGGTAGAAGCCGGCGACGGCGCACACGACGCAATATCCGCGCGCGACCAAGCCGCTCGAGCGCGCACCGGTGGCCATCCTCCTCTAGGAGCCCGTCTGTGTAACGCCTCGGCGGCACGGATCCGGCTCCCCCGCGGGATCCTCCCGGCCGTGAGCGCGGCAGGACGGCGGCTGGCGCCGGCGGTGCGGGTCAGCGCGAGGCGTGCTCGGGGCGCTCGAAGCGACGTGGAGCTCGGATCGGACGGCCGATCATTGTCGCCCTTTCATGTTGAGCGCGCCTTCGCGAGCTTCAACAGGTTGTGCACGGTGGCGACAAGGCTCCACTCGCCGCGCGCCTTCGCCGTGCCGCGCATCGAGAAGTGGCGGAAGCCGCGCGCCTCCTTGATCTGGCCGTGCACCGGCTCGACCGTCTGCTTGCGCAGCCGATAGCGGCTTCTGAATCCGCCTGCACTGACCCGCCGGGCCATCTCCTTGATCAGCGGGCTCGTGAAGCCGCACCCCGCATGGCCCGTCGTCCGCGTCGTGCTGCCATGCTTCTGGCGGCCAACACTGATGAAGCCTCGCACGCGTCGCTTCTTCAGCTCGCGCACGTTTGCCTCCGAGAGGTAGCCCTGGTCCGCCGACAGCTCCGCAGGTCGCTGACCGGTGTTCGCGCGGATCTGCGCGAGCATGCTCGGCAGCAACGGGCAGTCTACCTGCGCCGCAACGACGTCGTGCGCGACGATGATCTGGGACGCAGCGTCGACCGCGAGCTGCGCGTTGTAGCCCTGGATGTAGCCGTCCCTCGTCTTGAGGATGCGGCTCTCCGGATCGGTGAAATTTCGCTGGGCCTTCGCCTTCGGCTTCGCAACCTCTCCTTCGCCGCCACCGCCGCCACCGCCGCTGCCCTTATCGTCCTGGCGCTTCGCCTCTGCGGCTTCGGCCGCTTCTTTCTCGAGGGCGGCACGCGCCTCGCGGATCTTCTCGAGCTTCCGCTGCTTGTCGACGACCCAGGCGGGCAGCTCGTCGCCACGCCGATCCGGTCGCTCGTGCTCGTCGCTCGTATCGGCAGCTTCCGCCTCCGCGAACCAGCGCGCGACCTCGGCCTGGAGCTCGGCTTCGGCCCTGAGCATGCGGCCGTAGCTCATCGCCTTGTGCTTCGAGGCGTTGGCCTTCACCTTCGTGCCGTCGAGAGCTACGTGGCCGAGCTTCACGAGCCCGGCCTTCTGGCACAACTTCAGCACCTGCTTGAAGAGCCCCTCCAGCGCCGGGAGATGGCGACGCCGGAACTCGGCCACCGTGCGGAAGTCCGGCTTCTGCATCGCGGTCACGGCCATGAAATCCACGCGCTCCGCACACGCCCGCGCGATGCGTCGCGACGAGTAAACGCCCTGCGTGTAGGCGTAGAGGAGCAGCGCGGTCATCATCGCCGGGTGGAACGGCGGGTAGCCGCGTTCCTCGGCGTAGGTCGCCAAGATTGCCGAGAGGTCGAGCTCCTCGCGCACGATGTCCCGAACGAAGTGTGCGACGTGCTGCGGTGGGACCAGCTCCTGAACCGACGGCGGCAGGAGCCACACCTGGTCGACCTTCCACTCGCGGAACGCCTTGCTCATGCCCTCTATCGATCATGCTTGATCGACGCGCGCAAGGACGACCGTCGCGGCGCCGCGCGCCCGGTTCCGACGAGCGCCTTGGCTCAACCGCCGGCGGCTGGCCGCCGTGCCGGCCCGGTCAGCCCCGATCCGTTACGTGGACGGGCTCCTAGACGCCGGCTTCGACCGGCAGCTCGAGCTCCAGGTAGCTCTTGGGAAGTTCGGCGCGCGCGGCGTGAATCCGGTGATCGACGAAGAACAGGCGGCTCGGCCGGACAGAGTAGACGCACTCCGCGGCTGTCGCACCGGTGGTGCTCGTCCACGCCCAGAGATGATCGACGAAGGCGAAACGGCGGCTGAAGAGCGCGAGGATGTCGCGACGGTGCGGGGCCTGGACCGGGCCGGCCACTCCTTCGAGCTGAATCCCGCGAATCGACGGCCAGTCGGCGGCTGCCTCATCCGTGATCGTTGCCGCGACCTCGGCGGTCGCGGTGATGTTGCGGACATGGCGCGTATCCGCGCGTGAGACGAAATAGAGCTTGAATCCCAAGTTGACGTAAAAGACCGATGCGGCCCACAAGCCTTCCGGGCCGTGCGTCGCCAGCGTCATGCATTGCCGGCTCAATAGATACGCGAGCGCGCGCGTGGCGAGCTCGGACGTCGGCGGGGGCGTTTCGGAGTATTCGTGCAACGAGGGCATGAGCGGGCGGCCTCCTCGGCACGGAGCACGGCAAGAAGCACGCCCGGTAACGGAGCGTAGACACTGCGGCGACGGGCTGCGTTCGACCGAGGCGAGCGGACGCGGTTTGACCGCGGCGCCCACCCTTGGTCGGACGTCGTGGCCGCGTCAGGACTTCTTCTGCGCCGCGCTCGCGATTGGGATCTTCTTCGCCTGGGCCTCCGGCTTTTTCGGCAGGACGTGGAGCGCGCGGGCGAGCTCGCCCTTCCCGGTCCCGCTCTCGCCTGTGATCAGAACGGTCGCTCGCGAAGGGGCCGCCTGACGCGCCGTGCGAAAGACATCCTGCATCACGGGACTCGACCCGAGCACGTTCTCTGGGCGGCCGCGGCCGATTCGTCGCGCTTCCGGGGGCCGGCGCTCGGACGCGCGCTGCGACGATCGAGTGCACGGTCGAGCACGAGCGACAGCACGTCGAAGTCGATCGGTTTCGGTAGGTAGTCTTCGGCCCCGGCCCGCATTGCCGCCACGGCCGGGCCGACATCGGTCAAGGATGTGTATGTCGAGCCCGTCCATTCCAGGCATGCCGACGTCCGTGAGCACCGCATCGGGCGGGTGTTCTGCAGCTGTCCGCAGTGCTTCGGCCGCGGAGGGCGCGGTGTCGACCGCGTAGCCCTCGCGGGTGAGGAGCAGGGAGAGCGCGGAACGCGTGCTCGCGTCGTGGTCCACGACGAGGACGCGAGCGTGCGGACGAGATTGGCTCATGGTTCACCTCGGCGGTCTGAGTACTGTCCCGGAGCCGAAGAGCGTGTGCGGCAGGCGGGTGCCCCATGACGGCGAGGTCGGCGTGCTCGCTTCCGGCGACAGAGCAAGCCCGGTGCCGGCGCGCGTACCAGATTCTGCGTCATCGGAAGAATTGGCGCGCAGGATCTGCGCGGAAGGGCAAATCGAGCAGGAAGTGCGAACGCTGTTACCGCCGAGGTCTGCCTGTTGGCCTCATCGCTCTCCGTGCTGCACTGAGAGCCGGTGGCCAGCGACGAGCCGTCGCGCGGTGGCGAAGAAGAGCCCGAGGTCGAGGGGCTTCGGGAGCAGCGCCGCATCGAGGCGGGCGACACGATCGGCGACCTCGGGAGTGTCGTAACCGGTGACGACGATCAGCGGGGTCTTCCAGTGGGCGCTGCGAAGTCCCTGGAAGACGTCGAGGCCGCTCACGACGGGCATGTCGAGATCGGTGACGATGAGGTCGAGGTCGCCTGGGGAGCGTCCGTTGC
>DATBQM010000043.1:0-10974 GCA_036560805.1 Gaiellaceae bacterium
CGGTTGATGCGTGGGTCAACCAGGTTGACCGCATGGTTCCAACCGGCCGGGCGATGCCCTGGGCACCGAGCCCGGACGACACTCGATCCATGAACGTCATCGAAGTCACCGACCTGGTCAAGCACTATGGCAATCACACCGCAGTCGACGGCGTGTCGTTCTCGGTCGATGAGGGCGAGATCTTCGCGATCCTCGGCCCGAACGGCGCCGGGAAGACGACGACCGTGGAGATCCTCGAAGGCTTTCGCACGCGCACCGACGGCGAGGTGCAGGTGCTCGGGGTCGATCCGGCGCACGCCGGCCCCGAATGGCGGAACCGGGTGGGCACCGTTCTCCAGGAATCGGCGCCGGAGCCCGGCCTGACGGTGCGCGAGTGCCTCGAGCTGTACGCGGGCTATTACGCGGCGCCGCGAGACATCGACGACACGATCAAGCTCGTCGGCCTCGCCGAAAAGGCGGAGACGTCGGGCGAGCAGCTTTCCGGCGGGCAACGGCGCCGGCTCGACGTGGCGCTCGGGCTCATCGGCGACCCCGAGCTCATCTTCCTCGACGAGCCCACGACGGGCTTCGACCCGTCTGCGCGCCGAGCCGCCTGGAGCGTCATCGAAGGCCTTCGCGACCTCGGCAAGACCGTGTTTCTCACGACGCACTACATGGATGAGGCGGAGAACCTCGCCGACCGTATTGCCGTGATCGCCGCCGGGAAGATCGTCGCCGAGGGGACGCCGCAGACGCTCGGCGGCCGCGAGCGCATGTCCGCGCACATCTCGTTCACGCTGCCGGACGGTGTCGCGCCCGGCGAGCTCCCGCTGCAGGCGGCCGCCCAGCAGGACGGCCGTGTCGTGATCGAGAGCGCGAATCCGCTCGGCGACGTGAAGACGCTCGCCGACTGGGCGCTCGCGCGCGGGGCCGACATCCCCGACCTCGACGTGCGGCGGCCGTCGCTCGAGGACGTCTACCTCAGGCTCACGGGCGGCGTCACATGATGGTGCTCCACCAGTTCCGCTACGACCTGCTCGGGTTCCTGCGCAACCAGCAGGCGCGCTTCTTCACGGTCGCGCTGCCGATCATCTTCCTCGTCATCTTCGTCAGCGTGTTCGGGAGCGATAAGCTCGGCCCGCAAGGCATCAAGGCATCGACGTACTACGTGCCGGGCATCTCCGCGCTCGCCGTGATCGCCGGATCGTTCGTCAACCTCGTCATCTCGGTGACCGCGCAACGCGAGTCCGGCGTGCTCAAGCGGCGACGCGCGACACCGGTGCCGGCCTGGGTGCTGATCGCCGGCCGCGCGTTGACGGCGATCGTCGTCGCGCTCGGCGTGATGACCGTGCTGCTGCTCATCGGCCGCTTCGGATACGGCGTGAAGCTGCCGACGTCGACCCTTCCCGGAGTCGTCCTCACGGCCGTCGTCGGCGCCGTGGCTTTTTGCTGCCTCGCCTATGCGCTGACGGCGTTCGTGAAGAACGAGGACGCGGCGCAGCCGATGGTGCAGGCGATCATGCTCCCGCTCTACTTCATCTCCGGCGTCTTCATCCCGAACATCAGCCTGCCGACGTGGCTGAGCGACGTTGCGAAGGTGTTCCCGGTCCAGCACCTGGCCGACGGCCTCCACCACGCATTCGCCCCCGCGACGCACGGGGTGGGAATCGTCTGGAGCGACATCGGGATCCTTGCGTTGTGGGGCGCCGTCGGCCTCGGCATCGCACTATGGCGCTTCACGTGGACGCCGTCGTCTGCCACCGGCTGAGAAAGGAGACCACAATGGGAAATCAGGTCGAGACGCGCACCGGCACCTGCCCGAATCACGGGACGGTGCAGGCGACCCGGACGATGCCGAAGCCCGGCTTTCCGTACTTCGTCTACGCCGTGCGGCGGCTGCTCGCCGGCAACCGGCCGTACCGCTGCCCCGACTGCGGGACGCCGGTGAACTGAACCGCGTCAAGCTGGACGTCGACGATCCAGAGAACGAGGCGACGCCGCAGCGTCGGCTCCCAGCCGCGTCGATGGCACGTACGGAAGGCCCTCTCCGCCGTCACCCGCCGGAGGTAATAACCCGAATACGTCAACCACCAAATGGTGGAGACCGGACCGGTCGGAGCTCCGCTTAATATCGCGGCTTGAACGTCGTCGCGCTGAAGAGCGCCGCCCGGGCTGCGATCGTCATGCCTGCCGTCTTCGCGCTCACCGACAAGGTGATCGCGCAGCCGCAGGTGTCGCTTCTCGCGGCCTTTGGATCGTTCGCGCTGCTCGTGCTCACCGAGTTCGCCGGAACGTGGCCGGCGCGGTTCCTCGCGTACGCGTCGCTCGGCGCCGTCGGCGCGCTCTACATCACGCTCGGGACGCTGTGCTCGAGAACGCCGTGGATCGGCGCAGTCGTTATGGCTGCGGTCGGGTTCGTGACGCTCTTCTCCGGCGTGCTCGGCGGCTACTTCGCCGCCGGCGCGACCGGCGCGATGCTCACGTTCGTCCTGCCGGTGACGATCCCCACGCCGAACTCGGTCATCCCGCAGCGGCTCGAGGGTTGGGGCATCGCCGTCGGCGCCGGCATCTGTGCCGTGATGGTGCTGTGGGCGCCCCGTGCGCGGGCCGATCTCGCGCGGTCGGTGGCGGAGACGCTGCGCACGGTCGCCGACTACGTCGACGGGAAGGTGTCGGCGAACGACGCCCGCGCATCGGTCGACGGTCTCGGCAAACGTCTGCGCGGGTCGCAGCACCGCCCGACGGGACCAACCGCGCCGACGGCCGCGCTCACGTCGATCCCGGATGAGCTGGACTGGCTCCTCTCCTCCGTCATCCCACCGCTCGAGCCCGCGGCCGGCTCAGGGCGCTGGCGTCGTAGCTGAGCGGAGGCGGCCGACCGCAAGCGTGAGGAGGCCGGCGACGGCGCCGATGCCGACGGCTGCGCCGGCGCGGACGAAGTCCGCGGCTGCCCAGTGGACGCCGGTCCAGTTGCCGATACCGGCCCACGAGTCGATCGAGTACGCGCCGGGGCCGATCGCGGTGACGACGTACGCGACTGTGAGCATCAGCAGCGGGAACTCGAAGCCGCCGTTGGTGCTCCAGATCCCCTTGCGCAGGTGGACGGCCAGGATCGCGACCGTCATCACCGCGGCGAGCAGCGCCGTTCCGAGTGGTGTGACGAGGCCGGACGCGATCAGGAATCCGCCACCGAGCTCGCCGAGGCCGGCGAGCGTGACGGTCACGAGGCCAGGGCGCAGGCCGAGCTGCTCGAAGAGGCCGGCGAGCGGCGCCGGGCCGGTCGCGCTCAGGAGCGGCGGCGAGTACCGCGCCGGGACGAGCTTCTGCAGCCCGTGGCCCATGAACAGCAGCCCGGGGACGAGCCTGAGAACCAGGAGTGTGGTGCTCATCGCGGTCGAGTTCCCGTCTTTTCAGGCGTAACACTCTGTGCGAACATATGTTCGTGCAGCCAGGAGCGTCGATTCTTCACGCCGACCTCGACGCGTTCTTCGCGTCCGTCGAGCAGCGGGACGACCCGCGCCTCCGCGGCCGCCCCGTGATCGTCGGCGGCGGGGTCGTGCTGGCCGCCAGCTACGAGGCCAAGGCCCACGGCGTCCGCACGGCGATGGGCGGGGCGCGCGCTCGCCGGCTCTGTCCGGACGCGATCGTCGTCCCGCCGCGCATGTCCGCGTACTCCGAGGCGAGCAAGGCCGTCTTCCGTGTGTTCGAGGACGCCTCCCCCGTCGTCGAGGGTCTGTCGATCGACGAAGCGTTCCTCGACGTGAGCGGGATGGAGCGGAGCGTCGGTACGCCCGTCGAGATCGCGGCCCGTCTGCGCCGCGACGTGCGCGAGCGCGTCGGGCTTCCGATCACCGTCGGCGTCGCGCGCACGAAATTCCTCGCCAAGGTGGCGAGCGCGGTCGCGAAACCGGACGGCCTGCTCGTCGTGCCGCCCGACGACGAACTCGCCTTCCTCCACCCCCTCCCCGTCGAACGGCTGTGGGGCGTCGGCCCAGTCACTGCGCGCAAGCTGCGGGCACGCGGCATCACATCGGTTCGACAGGTCGCGTTCCTTCCCGAGTCGATCCTCGTCTCGATGCTCGGGCAGGCGTCGGGACGCCACCTGCACTCGCTCGCGCACAACCTCGATCCACGGCCGGTGCGCGCGCGCCGCAGGCGCCGCTCGATCGGCTCGCAGCGCGCGCGAGGTCGGGCGCCGTGGTCGCCGGAGTCCGTCGACGCCGATCTCGTCACACTCGTCGACCGGGTCACGCGGCGCATGCGCAAGGCAGGCCGCGCGGGGTGCACCGTCGTGCTGCGGCTGCGCTTCTCCGACTACACCCGCGCGACGCGCTCGACGACGCTGCGCCGTCCGACTGCGAGCACGGAGCGCATCCTCGAAACCGCGAGGGCGCTCCTGTCGGAGTCGCTTCCGGTGATCGAGAACCGCGGCCTGACGCTTGTCGGCATCTCCGTGTCGAACCTCGACGACGTCGACACGCTGCAGCTCGCGCTGCCGCTCGACGAGCTCGAGAACGCCGCACTCGACGCCGTCCTCGATCTGGTGCGCGAGCGCTTCGGGTCGACTGCGATCACGCGGGCGGTGCTGCTCGGGCGCTCGCCGGGCATCGCCATGCCGATGCTTCCCGACTAGTCGGGCCAGGCGCTGTCTGCGATGACGCCGTCGCCGCCCTCGGGCCGGTCGGACCCGACCGCGATCAGCTCGAGGCCTTCCGGCCCGGCCTCCCACGCGCGGACGGTCTCGGGACTGACGCGAACGACGTCCCAGTGGCGCACGTCGCGGATCTCGTCGCCCAGCCGGACGCGGCCGGAGCCTCCGATCACGACGTAGGCCTCCTCCTGCTCGCGATGGCTGTGCGCCATGGGCGAGCGCACGCCCGCGTCGTAGCGGATGTACGTCACGCCGAGATGGTCGGAGCCGATGTGCTTGCGCGCGAAGCGGGCTTCCATGCCGGGCGCGCGCTCGCCGGCCGAGTCCTCGATGTCCTTCAGGTTGACGATCGAGTAGCCGGTCACCTCGTTGAGTATCGACGATTCAGGCCGAGTCAGGAAGTCGTGGCAGTGATCGAGTTGGCCGTGTAGCCCGTGGGACTCTTCACCACGCGTAGCGCGACCGCGTCACCGCTGCGAAGCTCGCTCGAGCTCGCGGTCTGGCCGTTCACGACGATCACGGTCTCCGGCGTGATCGCAATCGTGAGCGTCTGCCCCATGAGATCGGTGTCGCGCGGGCCGGTGGACGTCACCTGCACGGTGATCGAGCTCGGCCCGAGCGACGTGATCGCTCCGGCGACGTACTTCCCCGTCACGGGCGCTAGGCCGGGCACCGGGTGCTGCGGCAGGATCAGTGGCCGCCTCGGCTTCTGCTTGAAGTTGAAGTCGGCGACGAGGTTGCCGAGGATGGGCGCGTTCTCGCGGACGTCGGGGCGAGGGTCGGGTCGGCCGTCCGTCTTCGGGTCGATCCGCCGGCCGCCGAGGAAGTCGTCCTCGATGAACTTCACGTACGCGTCGAAGCTCAGCGTCTGATGGTCGATGAAGCCCTGACGCGCGTATGGGCTGATCACGATGCCGGGAACGCGGAGGCCGTACCCGTTCTCGTCGACAACAGGCGGGACGACGTGGTCGTAGAAGCCGCCCCAGTCGTCCCAGGCGAGGAAGATCGCGGTGGACTTCCAGTCGGGCCCTTTCATGATCGTGTTGATCAGGCCGGTGACGTAGTTCTGGCCGACCGAGACGCGACTCGGCGGATGCTCGCTCACCGCGCCGGCGGGATCGACCCACGAGACGGCGGGCAGCCGACCGGTTCGCGCCTGCACGTAGAAGTCGTGGATCGGCTGGATGTCGCCGAGCTGGCCGTCCTGGGCGACGGTGTCGAAATACGGAAGCGGATTCCAGATCCCGGGCGTCTTCGCGTTCTGCGGCAGCGCCTTGCACGTCATCGCGTCGTCCTCGCAGTCGGGCTGCGTTCCGGGGAAGACGTAGTAGCCCCAGCTGACGCGCTGCTTGTGCAGGAGGTAGGTGAGGTCGGTCCACGCGTAGTCGGGCGGAGGCTGGCCCGGCTTGCTCTGGAAGTCCGGCGGGTTGCCGGGGCTCTGAAGCGCGTTCACGCAGCTCATGGGGTCACCTTTGATCGAGCACGCGGCCGACCACTCCGAGACCATGAATAGGTGCGCGGGCAGGCTCCAGGAGGCGTTCGGCCCGAACATGTGGTCCTGGAGGACGAAGTTCCGCGCGTACGCCCAGTAGTTGGGGATCTCGCGCGCGTCGTGATAGCCCATCACGTCGACTCCTGCGCTGTTCGTGCAATTCGGGTTCGTCGCGTTCACGCAGCCTCTCTGCGCGTGCTCGGCCTGCGCGATGAAGCCGTCCATCTTGCCGCCGTCGATGTCGGCGGCCGCGTCGGTCTGTCCGTGGGGACCGCCGCCGTTGACGTCGTTGGCGTCGTGGTACGGCCTTTGGCATCCCCCACGGGCGGGGTCAGGAACGCACACCGTCGGAACGCCGTTGCGCATCGGGATCCCGTCCGCGCCCGGATACGTCCCGAAGTAGGAGTCGAAGCTCCGATTCTCCTGCATGATCACGACGACGTGCCGGATCTTGTGGATCGCAGGATCGATCCGCGGGCGGCCGACCGCGCTCGAGCCGGCCCCGGCGGCCGATCCGACCGCAGCAGTGAAGGCGGCCGCCGCGAGCGTGACACCGATCACCTTGCCGCGTCTCATGCACTACCTCTTGCCCGAGTCAGGTCACGGCTACGCAAGCTGCGGGCAAAGAGCGCGTAAAACGTTGCATCCGGCCTAACCGGGTAGCGTGCGCAGCGATGAAGACGCGCGCGCTCGGAGCAGAGGGACTGGACGTCTCGGCCATCGGTTTCGGATGCATGGGACTGAGCCAGAGCTACCCGCCGATTCCCGACCGGAAGGACGGGATCGCCCTGATCCGCGCAGCGGTCGAACGCGGCGAGACCTTCTTCGACACCGCGCAGGTGTACGGCCCGTTCACGAACGAGGACCTCGTCGGCGAAGCGCTCGAGCCCGTGCGCGATCAGGTTGTCATCGCGACGAAGTTCGGGTTCTCGTTCGAGACCGGCACAGCGACCGGCCTCGACAGCCGGCCGGAGACGATCAAGAAGAGCGTCGAAGCCTCGCTGAAGCGGCTGCGCACGGACACGATCGACCTGCTGTACCAGCATCGCGTCGATCCGCAGGTCCCGATCGAGGACGTTGCGGGAACCGTGAAGGAGCTGATCGGGTCGGGCAAGGTCCGGCACTTCGGGTTATCGGAGGCGGGCGTGCAGACGATCCGCCGCGCCCACGCCGTCCAGCCGGTGACTGCGCTCCAGAGCGAGTACTCGCTGTGGTGGCGCGAGCCGGAGGAGGAGATCATCCCCACGCTCGAGGAGCTCGGGATCGGCTTCGTCCCGTTCAGTCCGCTCGGCAAGGGGTTCCTTACCGGAAAGATCGACGTGGACGCGACGTTCGAAGAGAACGATTTCCGCAACACCGTCCCGCGCTTCGACCCGGCATCGCGAAAGGCGAACCGCGCTTTCGTCGAGCTGCTCGAACGGATGGCCGAACGGAAGGGCGCGACGCCGGCACAGATCGCGCTCGCGTGGATCCTCGCGCAACGACCGTCGTTTGTCCCGATCCCCGGTACGACGAAGCTTCACCGCCTGGAAGAGAACATCGCCGCAGCCGACGTCGAGCTGAGCGAAGACGACCTGCGTGAGATCGACGACACACAGATCACGGCAAGCGGCGCGCGCTACTCCGAGGCGAACCAGCGCATGATCGACCGCTGACGCGCAAAGAAAAGGCCCGCCTGGGCGGGCCTTTCACATAGCGGGGGCAGGATTTGAACCTGCGACCTCCGGGTTATGAGCCCGGCGAGCTACCTGGCTGCTCCACCCCGCGTCGCGGTCGGAATTGTAGCAGCGTCGTTACGATCCGCTCGATGTGGGATTGGCTCGTCTACGCGGCGCTGATCGTCGGCGCGCTGACGGTTCTCGGCGCGCTCGCGCTCCTCGCGGTCCGCGCCCTCCAGGCGTGGCGGAGCTTCAAGCGGTTGCGGCGCCACGTCTTTCGCGACCTCGACCGCGTCGCGGAGAAGGTGGAGGCGACGCTCGACAAGGTCGAGGCCGCGTCCGACACCTCGGAGCTGGACGCGAGCGTCGCGCGGCTGCGCACGTCGCTCGCGCGGCTCGCCGTCCTGCGCGAGGCGATTGCCGAGGCGCGCGCCGTCATCCCGCGCCCGTGAGAGTCGCTGCGGTCGACCTGGGCACGAACACGACGCGGCTGCTCGTCGCCGACGTCGAGGACGGGCGCCTCGCGGAGCTGCATCGCGAGTCGCGCATCACCCGCCTCGGTGAGGGCGTGGACGCGCGCCGTCGTCTCCTTCCTCTACCGATCGCGCGCGTGCGCAACGTTCTGTCCGACTACCGGCGCACGCTCGAGTCGCTCGGCGCCGAGCGCACGCTCGCGGTCGCGACGAGCGCAGTGCGCGACGCCGAGAACGGGGAGGCCTTCCTCGGCGAGGTGGAATGGAGCTACGGCTTCACGACGCAGCTCGCCAGCGGCGACGAAGAGGCCGAGCTGACGCGACGCGGCGTCGATCCGGCGCGCGAAACGCTCGTGCTGGACATCGGTGGCGGCTCGACCGAGCTCGTGCTCGACGACTTCCACGTCAGTCTGCCGATGGGATCCGTCCGCTTCACCGAGCGCCACGGCGAGGACGCCGCTCGATCGATCCGGGAGGCGCGAGCCCTTCTTCCGGACATTGCTCCCGGAGCCGCGATCGGCGTCGCGGGAACGGTGACACAGCTCGCCGCCTTCGACACCGACACCGTCCATGGTCATCGACTCTCGCGTGCGCGCGCGCGTGAACACCTAGAGCGGCTGGCGGCGATGAGCGTCGCCGAGCGGCGCGGCCTGCCGCGCATGGAGCCGGACCGCGCTCCGGTGATCGTCGCCGGCGCGTCGATCCTCGTCGCCGTGCTCGACGCGTACGACCTCGACACGATCGAGGTGAGCGAGCGCGACATCCTGGACGGGATCGCGCTCGCGGCCGCAGATCTGCCCGCGCCGGTCGAGGGCGACGCCCCACCCGGCGCCTATACCTGCTGCTAGGCGATCTCGACTGCCGGCGGCTCGTCCTCGGCGAGCCGGCGCTGGACGACCGCGCGCGAGAGGACGCCGACGAGTCGCTCGTCCTCGACCACGGGTACGCGCTCGAGATCGAGCTCCTCGAGCATCCGGACCCCGTCCTCGAGCGGAAGCGACGCGTCGAGCGTGTAGTGCGGAGGCTCCGCGATGTCGCGCAGCACGACGTCTCGCGGATCGAGCCCCGCGGCGACGACCTCGCGCACGAGCGTCTTGCGCGTGATCACGCCGATGAGTGTTCCGTCGTCGTCGCCGACGAACACGGCGCGCATCTCCGGCGTATCGGCAAAGAGCCGCCCCGCTTCCTGCGCGCTCGCGCCGGCGGAGAGCGTCGTCGGCTCAGGGACCATCGCGTCCTTGACCTGGCTCACGGGTAGATCCCTCGGGACTCGAGCGCGGCTGCGACTTCGCGGATCGCGGCCACCATGGCGGCCGGCCGCAACGTGAGCGACTTCTGCTCCGACACGACCCACACGCGGTCGAACGCATCGGCCATCTTCTCGGCGAGCTTGATGCGGATCTCGTCGCGATCCCAGAAGAGCCGGCCGAGGTCCTGCACCCACTCGAAATACGAAACGGTGACGCCGCCGGCGTTCGCAAGGATGTCCGGGATGACCGGAATGCCGCGCTCGGCGAAGATCGCGTCGGCCTCGAGCGTCGTCGGCCCGTTCGCGCCTTCGACGATGAGCTTGGCGTGCACGCGGCCGGCGTTCTCGCCCGTGAGCTGATCCTCGCGCGCGGCGACGACGAGGATGTCGCACGGCAGCTCGAGCAGCTCCTCGTTTGTGATGCGCTCGCCGCGGTCGTAGCCCGCGAGCGAGCCGTTGCCGGCGACGTACTCGTGCAATGCCGGGATGTCCAACCCCTCGGGCGCGTGCAGGCCGCCGGCGACGTCGGACACTGCAATGACGGTCGCGCCGCGCGCGTGCAGCTCGGTCGCGGCCACGCCGCCGACGTTGCCGAAGCCCTGGACGACGCAGCGCTGGTCGGAGAGCGCCAACCCCAGCCGCTCGCACGAACGCTCGGCGCACATGACGACGCCGGCGCCCGTCGCCTCGCGCCGGAAGACCGAACCGCCGATCGAGATCGGCTTGCCCGTCACGACCTCGGGCACCGCATAGCCCTTCTGCATCGAGTACGCATCCATCATCCACGCCATCGTTTGCTCGTTCGTCGCCATATCGGGAGCGGGGATGTCGGTCTGCGGCCCGATCGACTGGATCAGCTCCGACGTGAAGCGCCGAGTCATCCGCTCGAGCTCGCGCTGCGAGAGCGCGCGCGGGTCGCAGCGGATGCCGCCCTTCGCGCCCCCGTACGGGAGGCGCAGCAGCGCGCACTTCCACGTCATCCACGACGCGAGTGCCGCGCACTCGCCGAGCGTCACTTCCGGGTCGTAGCGCACGCCGCCCTTCGTCGGGCCGAGCACGGTTGAGTGCTGGACGCGGTAGCCGGCGAAGACCTCCCACTGGCCGTCGTCGCGGCGGAGCGGGACGCTCATGATCAGAGCCCGTTCTGGGAAGCTCAGCCGCTCCGTCACCATCTGCGAGACGTCTGCGTGCGGCAGCGCCTGCTCGAACTGCGCGCGTGCCATGAGGAAGAGCGGCGTGTCCCACTCGAGCGGGCGTTCGAGCGGCGATGCCTCGAGGCTTGCCACGCGCGCAGTCTAGTGCGCACTGTCTACGCTCCCATCCGTGCCCAGCGGGAAGCGGAGTAGGGAAGAGCGCCGGAAAGCCACCGTGCCGAAGCCGCCTGTGTCGCGGCCGCGCGTCTCGCGACGCGTCGTGGTTGCCGCCGGCGTGGCGGTCGCGCTCGCGGCGACCGGTGCCGGGCTCGCCGCTGC
>DATBQM010000044.1:0-40906 GCA_036560805.1 Gaiellaceae bacterium
AAGGACAAGGACTCGCGGGAGCACTTCGAGGTGCGCACGCACAAGCGGCTGATCGACATCCACTCGCCGACCCCGAAGACGGTCGACTCGCTCATGCGGCTCGACCTCCCGGCCGGCGTCGACATCGAGATCAAGCTCTGAGATGAAAGGCATCCTCGGAAAGAAGCTCGGCATGACGCAGCTCTTCGACGCGGAGAGCGGCGCCGTCACCTCGGTGACGGTGATCGAGGCGGGCCCGTGCCCGGTCGTCGCCGTGCGCACGCCCGACGCGGACGGCTACGAAGCCGTGCAGCTCGCGTGGGAGCCGGTCGCCGAGCGCAAGATCTCGAAGCCCGAGCGCGGCCACCTCGCGAAGAACGGGGTGGACGCGGCGTACCGGCACCTGGTCGAGTTCCGCGGCCACTTCGCCGAGGCGGTGCAGGGCGAGAACGTGACGGTGGAGATCTTCCAGCCGGGCGACAAGATCAAGGTCGCCGGCACTTCGATCGGCAAGGGCTTCCAGGGCACGATCAAGCGGCATCGTTTCTCCCGCGGCCCGGTCACGCACGGCTCGCACAACATCCGCAAGCCGGGCTCGATCGGTGCATCGGCGACGCCGTCGCGTGTGTTCAAGGGCATCAAGATGGCCGGCCGCATGGGCGGCAAGCGCGTCACCCAAGTGGGGCTGACCGTGCACTCGATCGATGCGGAGCAGAACCTGCTGCTCGTCAAGGGCGCCGTCCCCGGCCCGAAGAACGGGATCGTCGAGATCCGCGAGGAGTCGAAGTAATGGCCGCGCCGAAGGCACCGCTGCTCGGTGGCGCGAAGAAGGACGTCACGCTCGACGAGGCGATCTTCGCCGCCGAGATCAAGCCGCACCTCGTGCACGAAGCCGTGCGCGCGGAGATGAACGAGCGCCGTCAGGGCACGCGTGCGGCAAAGAGCCGCGGGCTCGTCTCCGGCGGCCGCTCGAAGCCGTGGCGCCAGAAGGGCACCGGCCGCGCCCGCGCGGGCACGATCCGCGCCGCGCAGTTCACGGGCGGCGGCGTGGTCTTCCCACCGAGTCCGCGCGACTTCTCCGTGAAGGTGAACAAGAAGGCGGCGCGCGCTGCGCTCCGCGCGGCACTCAGCGACCACGTTCAGGCCGGCACGCTTGCGCTGCTCAGCACGACCGCCTTCGACGCGCCGACGACGAGGGGCGCAGCTGAGCTCCTCACCAAGTGGGGCGGAGAGGCCCCGGCGGTCATCGTCGTCAACGACGACGAGGAGACGCTCGGCAAGAGCTTCCGGAACCTCGACCGCGTGATCGTCACGACACCGTCCGAGCTCGAAGTCGCCGAAGTCGTGTGGGCCCGGTCGCTGCTCGTGTCCGAGAGCGCACTCGACGCGCTGCAGAAGAGGGCGTCGTGAGCCTGCATCCCGCCCAGGTGCTCCTCCGTCCGGTCATCTCGGAGAAGAGCTACGAGCAGATCGTGCAGAACAAGTACACGTTCAAGGTGCACCAGGACGCGCACAAGACGCAGGTGCGCCAGGCCGTCGAGGAGCTCTTCGACGTCACGGTCGTGCGCGTCAACATCGTCAAGGTGCAGCCGAAGCCGAAGCGGCGCGGTCTCTACAAGGGCATACGCCCCGGCTGGAAGAAGGCGATCGTCGAGCTCAAGGCCGGCGACTCGATCGAGATCTTCGAAGGAGCGCAGCTGTAATGCCAGTCAGAAAGTTCAAGCCGACCTCGCCGGGCCGCCGCTTCATGTCGGTCTCGACCTTCGAGGAGATCACGAAGACGGTCCCGGAGAAGAGCCTGCTCGCGCCGGTGACGAAGAAGGGCGGCCGCAACAACAACGGCCGGATCACGACGCGCCACCAGGGCGGCGGGCACAAGCGCCGCTACCGCATCGTCGACTTCAAGCGCCAGAAGGACGGCGTGCCGGCGAAGGTCGCCTCCATCGAGTACGACCCCAACCGGTCGGCGCGCATCGCGCTGCTCCACTACGCCGACGGCGCGAAGAGCTACATCCTCGCGCCCGCGCAGCTGCGCGTCGGCGCGACGGTCGAGTCCGGCCCCGCCGCCGACATCAAGGTCGGCAACGCGCTGCCGCTCGAGAACATCCCGACCGGCACGCTCGTGCACAACGTCGAGCTGCAGCCGGGCCAGGGCGCGAAGATGGCGCGCTCGGCCGGCTCGGGCATCCAGCTCGTCGCGAAGGACCAGGGCTTCGCCGTCCTGCGCCTACCGTCGGGCGAGATGCGGCGCGTCCCGCTCACGTGTCGCGCGACGGTCGGCCAGGTCGGCAACGTCGACCATCAGAACATCACCGGCGGCAAGGCCGGGCGCAGCCGCTGGCGCGGCAAGCGTCCGTCCGTGCGCGGCTCCGCGATGAACCCGGTCGACCATCCGCACGGCGGCGGCGAGGGCAAGTCGAAGGGCGGCCGTCACCCGGTCACCCCGTGGGGCGTCCCCACGCTCGGCAAGCGCACGCGCCGCAAGCACAAGGAATCGGACAAGCTGATCGTCCGCGCCCGGCGGCGCGGCAAGGGGAAGCGAGGCTAAGTGAGTCGTTCCAGCAAAAAGGGCCCGTTCGTCGAGCAGCGCCTGCTCGATCGCATCACCACGATGAACGGCGCGGGCCAGAAGAACATGATCCGCACCTGGTCGCGAACCTCGACGATCTTCCCGGAGATGGTCGGGCACACGATCGCGGTGCACGACGGCCGCAAGCACGTGCCGGTGTTCATCTCCGAGCAGATGGTCGGGCACAAGCTGGGCGAGTTCGCCCCGACGCGGACGTTCCGCGGCCATTCCGGCGACCGGGCGGCAAAGGTCAAGAGGTAGATGGCGGCTGTAGAGACAGAGAAGACGGTGCGCGCGCAGGCCAAGCGCGTGAACTCGAGCGCCCGCAAGGCGCGGCTCGTCACCGACCTCATTCGCGGCCGCTCCGTGCCGGAGGCGCGCACGATCCTCGCGTTCTCGCAGCGCGCGGTTGCAAAAGACGTCGAGAAGGTGCTGCATTCGGCGATCGCGAACGCGGAGTCGCGCCCCGACCTGCATTGGAACGGCGACGACCTCGTCGTCGTCACCGCGTACGTCGACGAGGGGCCGACGTTGAAGCGCTGGCGTGCCCGCGCCCGCGGCCGCGCGTCGAAGATCTTCAAGCGCACGTGCCACATCACCGTCGTCCTCGCGCCGGCGGACATCGAGAGGACGGGGAACTAGTGGGACAGAAGATTCATCCCGGCGGCCTGCGCGTGGGGATCATCCACCGCTGGAAGTCGAACTGGTACACGGGCAAGAAGGAGTTCCCGGCGTACTTGCTCGAGGACGTGAAGATCCGCGAGCACATCTACAAGAAGCTCGCGCATGCGGGGCTGTCGGACATCCTCATCCAGAAGGACAAGCAGCGCATCACCGTGGACATCTTCACGGCGCGCCCCGGCATCGTCATCGGCAAGTCCGGTGTCGAGGTCGACGCGCTGCGCCGGGAGCTGCACGCGCTGACGCAGAAGAACGTCCACATCAACATCAACGAGATCAAGCGTCCCGAGCTGGATGCGAAGCTCGTCGCGCAGTCGATCGCCGAGCAGCTGTCGAACCGCGTCGCCTTCCGGCGCGCGATGAAGCGCGCGCTCGCGTCCGCGATCCGCTCCGGCGCGGCGGGTGTGAAGATTCAGTGCTCCGGGCGCCTCGGCGGCGGAGAGATGAGCCGGCGCGAGACCTACAGCGAAGGCCGCGTCCCACTCCACACCATTCGCGCCGACATCGACTACGGCTTCGTCGAGGCGAAGACGACGTACGGCCGCATCGGCGTGAAGGTCTGGATCAACAAGGGCGAGATCATGCCGGAGGGCTACGAAGGCATCTCCGTCGGCGACCAGCGCCTCGGCGACCAGGACACGAAGCGTCGCCGCGGCGGCGCAGTCGAAGGCCTCGGCGCATCGCGCGAGAGCGGCCGCGGCCGCGGTCCCGACCGCGAGGGCCTCGGCCCGGTGCGTCCCGGCAGGCGGCGCGGCGGCCCCGGCGCCGGCGCCGGTGGCGGACGTCCCGGCCAGCGCCGCGGCCCCGGCCAGGGTGCGCGTCCGGCGGGCGGCGGTGGCGGCGGACGTCCGCGCCGTGAGGCTCCGCCCAAGCCGGCTGCCGAGAGCCCCAGCGCCGAAGCCGAAACACCGAAGCCCGTGAACGAAGCGCCGCCTGCCGAGGCGACGCCGGAGACGCCGGCCGCTCCTCCCGCCGAGGAGAAGCCGAAGCGGGCTCCGAGAAAGCCGAAGGAGTCGTAACCGATGTTGATGCCGAAGAAGACGAAGTTCCGGAAGGTCCATCGCGGCCGCCGTCGTGGCGACACGAAGGGCCAGTCGACCGTGCAGTTCGGCGACTACGGCCTGAAGGCGATCGACCGGGGCTGGATCACGAACCGTCAGATCGAGGCCGCCCGCATCGCGATGACGCGCAAGATCAAGCGCGGCGGCAAGGTCTGGATCAACGTCTTCCCGGACAAGTCGTACACGAAGAAGCCGGCCGAGACCCGCATGGGCTCGGGCAAGGGCTCGCCCGAGGGCTGGGTCGCCGTGATCAAGCCCGGGCGCGTCATGTTCGAGCTCGCCGGCGTGCCTGAGTCGCTCGCGAAGGAAGCGCTCACGCTCGCGGGCCAGAAGCTGTCCGTCAAGTCGAAGATCGTGAAGAGGGAGGGCGACCTCTTTGACTAGGCCGAGCGAACTCCGGGACCTGACCGACGACGAGCTCGGGCATCGCTTGAGCGAGCGCCGTCAGGAGCTGTTCAACCTGCGCTTCCAGTCCGTCACCGGCGCGCTCGAGAACAGCGCACGGCTGAAGGTGACGAAGCGCGAGATCGCGCGAATTTTGACCGTTGTGAATGAACGTGAAGCTGCAAAGGGACGTGCATGAGCGAAGAGACCGAAAACACAGAGATCGAAGAGACGCCCGCCGAGGCCGACGCTCCCGTGGAGGAGCCGGTCGCCGAAGAGCCGACAGCCGAAGAGGCTCCTGCTCCCGCGGCCGAGGAGGCTCCCGCAGCTCCGCCTGCGCAGTCCGAGCCGAAGAAGAAGCGAAAGCATCTTCCTCGTGCGGAACGTCCCAAGAAGGGGCGGCGGCTCCGCACGTCTGCGGCCGAGCGCAAGCCCATCGTCCGCTTGCCGAAGCCGGAGCACGAGCGTGGCCGCTCGCAGGAGCGTCGCGGCGTCGTCGTCTCGAACGCGATGGACAAGACGATCGTCGTCAAGGTGGACATGATCAAGGCGCACCCGAGGTACAAAAAGGTCGTCCGGCGCTCCGTCAAGTTCCACGCGCACGACGAGCAGAACTCGGCGAACGTGGGCGACGTCGTCCGCATCGTCGAGACGCGCCCGCTGTCGGCGACGAAGCACTGGCGGCTCGCGGAGATCGTGGAGGCCGCGAAATGATCCAGCAGGAGTCGCGTCTCAAGGTGGCCGACAACACGGGCGCCCGCGAGCTGCTCTGCATTCGCGTCATGGGCGGCCATCACCGCCGCTACGCACGCGTGGGCGACATCATCGTCGGAACGGTCAAGACCGCCACACCGCAGGGCGCGGTGAAGAAGGGCGAGGTCGTGAAGGCCGTCGTCGTCCGTACGCGCAAGCCGTTCGGCCGCGTGGACGGGACGACGATCGCGTTCGACGAGAACGCGGCCGTGATCATCGACAACCAGCGCAACCCGCGCGGCACCCGCATCTTCGGGCCAGTCGCGAGGGAGTTGCGCGAGAAGAACTTCATGAAGATCGTCTCGCTCGCCCCGGAGGTGTTGTAAGTGAGTCAAACGATGAAGATCCGCCAGGGCGACGTCGTGCACGTCATTCGCGGCAAGGACCGCGGCAAGGAAGGCCGCGTCATCGCAGCGATGCCGAAGGACGGCCGCGTCCTCGTCGAGAACATCAACATGGTCAAGCGCCACCAGCGCCCGCGTCCGATCCAGAACTCGAGCCGCATGGGTGGCCCGCAGATCATTCCGGGCGGCATCGTCGAGAAGTCGGCGCCGCTTCCGGTGTCGAACGTGATGATCGTCTGCCCGACGTGCAAGAAGCCGACGCGCGTCGGCACGGTGATCAAGCAGGTCAAGGACAAGCAGGTCCGTGTCCGCGTCTGCAAGAACGACGGCTGCGGCCAGGAGATCGACAAGACATGAGCGCCGCCGCGACCGACACCTATACGCCCCGCCTGAAGGAGCGCTACGAGCGCGAGATCCGCCCGCAGCTCAAGGACGAGCTCGGACTGGACTCCGTCATGCAGGTCCCGCGCCTCCAGAAGATCACGCTCAATATGGGCGTGGGCGAGGCGAAGACCGACGCGAAGCTGCTCGACTCCGCGGTCGAGGAGCTGACGACCATCGCCGGCCAGCGCGCGCAGATTCGCCGCGCGCGCAAGTCGATCGCGCAGTTCAAGGTGCGCGAGGGCATGCCGGTCGGCGCGAAGGTGACGCTCCGCGGCGCCCGCATGTACGAGTTCCTCGACCGGTTGGTCTCGATCGCGCTGCCGCGCATCCGCGACTTCCGCGGGCTGAATCCGGGCTCGTTCGACGGACGCGGCAATTACTCGCTCGGCGTGCGCGAGCAGATCATCTTCCCGGAGATCAACTACGACGACATCCAGCAGGTACGCGGCCTCGACGTGACGATCACGACCAGCGCCGAGACCGACGACCACGCCCGCGCGCTGTTGCAGGCCCTCGGCCTGCCGTTCGGCGAAGGGCCGAGGAGGGACTAAGTGGCAAAGACGAGCCTGGTCGTGAAGCAGAAGCGACCGCAGAAGTTCAAGACACGCGCCTACTCGCGCTGCAACCGGTGCGGTCGTCCGCGCGCGGTGTTCCGCAAGTTCGGCCTGTGCCGGATCTGCCTGCGCGAGCTCGCCCATCAGGGCGCAATCCCCGGCATGACGAAATCGAGCTGGTGACCCGATGCTGACCGATCCGATCGCCGACATGCTGACCCGCATCCGGAACGCCAACAAGGCGCTCCACGACAAGGCCGTGATGCCGACGTCGCGCGTGAAGGTGGAGATCGCCCGCCTCCTCAAGGAGGAGGGCTACATCCGGGACTATCACGTCGAGAAGGGCGAATCCTTCGATACCCTGGTCATCGACCTCAAGTTCGGCCGGAATCGCGAGCGGGTCATCTCGGGCCTGAAGCGCATCTCCAAGCCGGGCCGCAGGGTCTACGCGCGGAAGGATCGTCTCCCGCGTGTGCTGGGCGGGATGGGCGTCGCGATCCTGTCCACGTCCTCCGGGCTCGTCACGAGCCGGACCGCGCAGGAGCGCGGGATCGGCGGCGAGGTCGTGTGCTTCATCTGGTGAGCGAATGAGCCGAATCGGAAGAAAACCCATCGAGATCCCGAGCGGTGTGACCGTGACGGTCGACCCTGGCCGCGTACAGGTCGCAGGCCCCCTCGGCACGCTGCAGCAGCACGTTCCCGCGCGCATGCAGATCGAGCACGAGGAGGGCAACGTCGTCGTCACCCGCCCGACCGAGCGCGGAGAGGATCGCGCGCTGCACGGGCTCACACGCACGCTCATCGCCAACATGGTCGAGGGCGTGACGAAGGGCTTCGAGAAGCGCCTGGAGATCCAGGGCGTCGGCTACCGCGCCGCGCTCAAGGGCACCGACCTCGAGCTGCAGGTGGGGTACTCCCACACGGTCACGATCAAGCCGCGCACCGGCATCACGTTCGAGGTTCCCGCGCCGACGCAGGTCGTCGTCAAGGGCACCGACAAGCAGCAGGTCGGCCAGACTGCCGCAGAGATTCGCAAGGTTCGCCCTCCGGAGCCGTACAAGGGCAAGGGCATCCGCTACGAAGGCGAGTACGTCCGCAGAAAGGTTGGCAAGCGTGCCTAGCCTGACCGTCAGGGAAAGTCGCGCGCGTCGCCACAAGCGCGTGCGCGGCAAGGTGCAGGGCTCGGCGCAGCGGCCGCGTCTCGTCGTTTTCCGGTCGAATCGGGGCATCGAGGCGCAGCTCGTCGACGACGTGACGGGCAAGACGCTCGCCGCCGCGTCCTGGCTCGAGCTGAAGAAACCGTTCAAGGGCGACAAGAGCGAGCAAGCGACCGAAGTCGGGAAGCGACTCGCCGCGAGCGCGAAGAAGGCCGGCGTCGACGCCTGTGTCTTCGACCGCGCCGGCTATCTCTACCACGGACGTGTGAAGGCGCTCGCCGACGGCGCGCGCGAGGGAGGACTGAACTTCTGATGTCTGTCGATTTTTCGGAGACCCGCGAGCTCAAAGAGCGCGTGGTCGAGATCAACCGCGTGGCCAAGGTGGTCAAGGGCGGACGCCGGTTCTCGTTCACGGCGCTCGTCGTCGTCGGCGACGAGGTCGACCGCGTCGGCGTCGGCTACGGCAAGGCGCGCGAGGTGCCGCTCGCGATCACGAAGGCGGTGGAGGACGCGAAGAAGAACCTGTTCACGGTGCCGAAGCACGGCTCGACGATCACGCACGAGGTGCTCGGCAGGTTCGACGCCGCGCGCGTGATGCTCCGCCCGGCCTCCGACGGTACCGGCGTCATCGCCGGTGGCGGCGTGCGCGCGGTGCTCGAGCTCGCCGGCGTCCGCAACGTGCTCGCGAAGAGCCTCGGCACGACGAACCCCATCAACATGGCGAAGGCGACGATCGTCGCGCTCAAGGAGCTGCGCCGGCCGGAAGACGTCGCGCGGATCCGCGGCAAGCAGATCAGCGACGTCCTGCCCTTCAAGAACCCGGAGCCCGTCGCCGCGGAAGATGCGGCGCCCGCTGCCCCTGTGGCAGCTGCCCCGGTCGTCGAGGAGCCGGTCGTCGAGGAGCCGGTCGTCGAGGAACCCGTCGCCGTCGAGCCCGAACCCGAACCCGAGCCCGTCGCCGAGCCGGAGCCCGTCGCGGAGACGCCGGCCCCGGTCGTCGAGGAGAAGCCGAAGCGGCGCTCGCTCCGGAAGAAGAAGGACGACAAATAGTGACGAAGGTGAAGCTCACGCAGGTCAAATCCCAGATCGGCCAGAGCCAGAAGCATCGCGGCACGCTGCGCGCGCTCGGCCTCGGCAAGATCGGCAACACCGCCGAGCACGACGAGAGCCCGGTGCTCGCAGGCATGCTCCGGAAGGTGGCGCATCTCGTGAAGGTCGAGTCGGAGTGATGGCGAAGCAGCTGAACCTCTCCAATCTCCAGCCCGCGCAGGAGCGCGTCGATCGTAAGCGCGTCGGCCGCGGCGCGGGCTCGGGCACGGGCAAGACCTCCGGCCGCGGGAACAAGGGTCAGAAGTCGCGCGCGGGCTCGCACAAGATGCGCGCCGGCTTCGAGGGCGGCCAGATGCCGATCTACATGCGCATCGGCAAGCTGCGCGGCTCGACGTCGAAGGACGCGATGCCGGTCGGGCCGTTCCGCACGGAGACCGTGCCGGTCAACGTGCGCGACCTCGACCGCTTCGACGCGGGCGCCGAGGTGACACCCGAGTCGCTCGTCGAGAAGCGGCTGATCAAGAACACGAAGATCGACGTGAAGCTGCTCGGCACCGGCGAGATCTCGAAGAAGCTGACGGTCCGCGTCCACGCGATCTCGGCGAGCGCGCGCGAGAAGATCGAGAAGGCCGGCGGGACGGTCGAGCTCCTGCGCGAGCCGAAGGTCAAGAAGGCGCGCCATCACGCGCCCAAGCCTGCAGCGGCCGCCGCCGACGAGGAGGAAACCGAGGCGCGTAGCGCAGCGGAGGAGTCAGAGGCGGCGGCGGAGTAGTCGATGTTCTCCTGGCTCGCCAACGCATGGCGTGTCCCCGAGCTGCGCCGGCGCGTGCTCTTCACCGCGGTCGTCCTCGCGCTCTATCGGCTCGGCTCCTGGGTGCCCGCGCCGGGCATCAACCAGGCCGCGATCCAGCAGTACTTCAACGGCGCCGGCGGCGGCATCCTCACGCTGCTCAACCTCTTCTCCGGCTCGGCGCTCTCGCGCTTCTCGCTGTTCGCGCTCGGGATCATGCCGTACGTCACGGCGTCGATCATCCTGCAGCTGCTGACCGCGGTCGTGCCGACGCTCGAGCGCTTGCAGAAGGAGGGTGAGGCCGGCTACGCCAAGATCACGCAGTACACGCGCTACCTCACCGTCGCCCTCGCTGCCGCGCAGTCGACCGGGTACGCGTTCCTCTTCAAGCGCCAGGGCGCGCTTCCGGGCGTGAACAGCGGCCGGCTCGTGATCATCGTCCTGACGCTCACCGCCGGCTGCGTCCTGCTCATGTGGATGGGCGAGCTGATCACGAAGCGCGGCGTCGGCAACGGCATCTCGCTCCTGATCTTCGCCTCGATCCTCGCGTACGCGCCGACCGGCATCAGCGCCTGGATCAACGGCGGCACGACCGAGCGGCTGTTCTTCCCCATCGTCGCCATCGCCGTCGTCGTCGCGGTCGTCTTCGTGCAGGAGGGGCAGCGCCGGATCCCCGTCCAGTACGCGCGCCGGCAGCTCGGCGGCCGGGCGAGCGCGAGCCAGTCGACCTACATGCCGCTGCGCGTGAACATGGCGGGCGTCATCCCCGTCATCTTCGCCGCGGCGCTGCTCGCGCTGCCGCAGACGGTCGCCGGCTTCGTGCCCGCGTGGTCGAGCTGGGTGAACACCAACTTCCAGTACACGAGCTGGTACTACCTCGCCACCGAGGCGGTGCTGATCATCGTCTTCACGTACTTCTATACCTCTGTCCAGTTCAACCCGGTCGACCAGGCGGACAACCTGCGCAAGTACGGCGGGTACATCCCCGGCATCCGTCCGGGGCCGCCGACGGCGGCGTACCTGGACCGCGTGCTCCAGCGACTGACGCTGCCGGGCTCGATCTTCCTCGCGACCGTGGCGGTGGCGCCGAGCGTCTTCATCCACTACTTCGGGTTCTCGCAGGCGACCGCGCGCGCGCTCGGCGGCACGTCGGTGCTCATCGTCGTCGGTGTCGCGCTCGACACGATGCGACAGATGGAGTCGCAGATGATGATGCGCCACTACGAAGGCTTCCTCCGATAACGATGAACATCATCGTGTTGGGTCCGCAGGGATCCGGCAAGGGCACGCAGGGCAAGAAGATCGCCCAGACGTACGGGATCCCGCACATCGCGACCGGTGACGAGCTCCGCAAGATGCGGGAGCTGCCGACTCCGACCGGACAGATGATCAAGGAAGTCATGGACCGCGGCGAGCTCGTGTCCGACGATCTGCTCATCCGGATGATCCGCGACCGTCTCGACCGCGGCGACACGGTGCCCGGCTTCGTGCTCGACGGGTTCCCGCGCACGCTCGTGCAGGCGGAGGTGCTCGACGATCTCCTCGGCGATCTGGGCCGGTCGATCGACATCGTGTTCGAGTTCCAGGTGCCGGACCGTGGGCAGCTGATCGACCGGCTGACGAAGCGCGCTGCGGAGGAGAACCGGACGGACGACACGCCCGAGGCGATCCAGACACGTCTCGCCGAGTACGACGAGAAGACCGCGCCGCTCGTCGAGTACTACCGCACGAGCCGCGGCAACGTCGTCGGCATCCACGCCGACCGTACGGTCGGAGAGGTCTTCCACGAGATCGAGGACGCGCTGCACGCCGTGGAGGCGCGCGCGTGATAATCCGCAAGTCCGCCGCCGAGGTCGAGGGCATGGCGCGTGCCGGCGAGCTCGTCCACGAGACGCTGCAGCTCGTCGCCGAGCACCTCGAGCCGGGCATCTCGATGCTCGAGCTCGACCGCATCGCCGACGAGCACATCGTCGCGCACGGCGGCCACCCGACCTCGAAGGGCTACAAGGGCTTTCCCGCCGCGCTGTGCATCTCGCCGAACTCGATGGTCGTGCACGGCATCCCCACGGAGTACCGCGCCCAGGAGGGGGACCTCATCTCGGTCGACCTCGGCGTGACGCTGCACGGGCTCGTTGCCGACAGCGCGGTGACGCTGCCGGTGGGGGAGATCGACGCCGGGGCCCAGCGGCTCCTCGACGTCTGCCAGGAGGCCCTCTCCGCGGGGATCGAGCAGGCGCGGCCGGACAACCACCTATCCGACATCTCCCACGCCGTCCAGACGGTGGTCGAGGAGGCCGGATTCTCGATCGTCCGGAGCCTCGTCGGGCACGGGGTCGGGCGCAGCTACCACGAGGACCCGCAGATCCCGAACTACGGCCCGGCCGGGCGGGGGCCCGTGCTCCAGCCGGGGATGACCCTGGCGATCGAGCCGATGATCACGGCGGGCGCTCCGGACGTCTACGTCCACGACGACGACTGGTCGATCTCCTCGGTCGATTCGTCGCTCGCCGCGCACTTCGAGCACACCGTCGCGGTGACCGCGGACGGCCCCAGAATCCTCACGAAAGCCGGGGCTGCTTTGCTACGATGACCGTTCGCCGCGCACCGGCTTCGCCGTGCGCGCGAGTCCCTCTGGAGTAGAAAGGAAATGCCGACCAAGGAAGAGAAGATCGAGGTTGAGGGCGAAGTCGTCGAGGCGCTCCCGAGCACGATGTTCCGGGTGCAGATCGAGGGCGGACACGCCATCCTGGCGACCATCTCCGGGAAGATGCGCAAGCACTACATCCGCATCCTGCCGGGCGACAAGGTCAACGTGGAGATGAGCCCGTACGACCTGAACCGCGGTCGAATCACCTATCGGCACCGTTGATATGAAAGTACGCCCATCCGTCAAGCCCATGTGCGAGCGCTGCCGCGTGATCAAGCGGCACGGCACGACCATGGTCATCTGCACGAATCCTCGTCACAAGCAGAGGCAGGGGTAAATGGCGCGCATCGCCGGGGTCAACCTCCCCAACCAGAAGCGGCTCGAGATCGGGCTGACCTACATCTACGGCATCGGCCAGCCGACGGCGCGCAAGGTCGCAGCCCAGCTCGGCCTCTCGCCCGACACGAAGATCAAGGACCTCACCGACGACGAGGTGACGAAGCTCCGCACCTACATCGACGGCGAGCTCGAGGTCGAGGGTGACCTCCGCCGCGAGCGGCAGCAGGCGATCAAGCGCCTGTCGGAGATCGGCGCCTATCGCGGCGTCCGCCATCGCCGCGGCCTGCCGGTGAACGGCCAGCGCACGAAGACGAACGCGCGGACGCGCAAGGGCCCGAAGAAGACCGTCGGGCGCGGCAAGAGCAAGGCGGCGAAGTAAGTGGCTCCTCCCCGTCGTCAAGCGGCCACGCGCGGCCGCACTCGTCGCAAGGTCCGGAAGAACATCGCCATCGGCCAGGCGCACATCAAGACGAGCTTCAACAACACGATCGTCGCGCTGACCGACAAGGAAGGAAACGTGATCGCGTGGGAGTCGGCCGGCTCCGCGGGCTTCAAGGGCTCGCGCAAGTCGACCCCGTTCGCCGCGCAGGTCACCGCCGACGCGTGCGCCCGGAAGGGCATGGAGCACGGCCTGCAGAAGGTCGAGGTCTTTGTCAAGGGCCCCGGCTCCGGCCGCGAGACTGCGATCCGCTCGCTCCAAGCCGCCGGCCTCGAGATCCTCGGCGTGAAGGACGTCACCCCGCAGGCGCACAACGGTGTTCGGCAGAGGAAGCGGAGGCGCGTCTAGTGGCCCGCGATCTCGGACCGAAGTGCCGCATCTGCCGCCGCGAGGGCCTGAAGCTGTTCCTCAAGGGCGAGCGCTGCCTGACGGAGAAGTGCGCGATCGAGCGCCGCTCGTATCCGCCGGGCGAGCACGGCCGCGGCCGCATCAAGCAGAGCGAGTACCTGCTCCAGCTGCGCGAGAAGCAGAAGGCGCGCCGGTACTACGGGCTGCTCGAGCAGCAGTTCCGCACGTACTACGAGAAGGCGTCCCGCCGCTCCGGAGTCACCGGTGAGGAGCTGCTGCGGATGCTCGAGACGCGGCTCGACAACGTCGTCTACCGCCTCGGCTTCGCCGCCTCACGCGCACAGGCACGCCAGCTCGTACGCCACGGTCACTTCCACGTGAACGGCCGCCGCGTGAACATCCCGAGCTTCCAGGTTCGTCCCAACGACATCGTCACCGTCGCGCCGAACTCGTCGGCGCAGCAGGTGATCCGGGACGCGACCGACCTCGTGTCCACCGTCGCCCCGTGGCTGCAGGCCGACCACGACGGCCTCACCGGCAAGGTGCTGAAGCAGCCCGAGCGCGGCGAGATCGACACGCCTGTTCAAGAATCGCTCATCGTCGAGCTCTACTCCAAGTAACGCTGAAGAAGGGATTTCGTTGGCTACAAGGGCTATGGACTTTCAGATTCCGCGCATCGTCCACGAAGAGGTGGACGAGCACCGCGGCGTCTTCCAGATCGAGCCGCTCGACCGCGGCTTCGGTCATACGTTCGGCAACTCGCTGCGCCGCGTGCTGCTCTCGTCGCTCGAGGGCGCCGCGGTCACCTCGGTCAAGGTCGAGGGCACCGCGCACGAGTTCACGACGCTGCCGGGTGTCCGAGAGGACGTCACCGACATCGTCCTCAACCTGAAGAACCTCGTCTCCCGGCTGCACGGCGATTCGCCCGAGGTCGAGGTGCACATCGCCAAGAAGGGCCCGGGCGTCGTCACGGCCGCCGACATCGAGGCCCCGGCCGAGCTCGAGATCCTCAACCCGGAGCTCGAGATCGCGAACCTTTCGGATCGCGGCCGGCTGGAGCTGACCCTGACGATCGGCCGCGGCCGCGGCTACAACCCGGCGGAGCTGAATCGCGGGCCGCAGCACACGATCGGCGTCATCCCGATCGACTCGATCTTCTCGCCCGTCCGCCGCGTCTCGTACGCGGTCGAGGCGGCGCGCGTCGGTCAGCGCACGGACTACGACAAGCTCATGCTCGACATCACGACCGACGGCTCGGTCGACCCGAAGGACGCGCTCGGCGAGGCGGCTGAGATCCTCATCCGCCAGCTCGCGATCTTCACCGACATCGACAAGATGGAGGGCTTCGGCGAGCAGGCGGTCGTCGCCGGCGACGGCGTCAGCCCCGACACGGGCCTCGCGCGCGGGATGGAGAACTTCCCGATCGAGGAGCTCGAGCTCGGCGTCCGCTCGTACAACTGCCTCAAGCGCGTCGGCATCGAGACGATCGGCGACCTCGTCATGAAGACGGAGAACGAGCTCGCGGCCATCCCGAACTTCGGCAAGAAGTCGATAGAAGAGGTCAAGGAGACCCTCTTGCAGCACGGCCTCACGCTGCGGGGCGACAGCGGGAGCCTCGAGTAGCGCCATGCGCCACGCGCGGACCGGTAAGAAGCTCGGCCGGGATTCGTCCCATCGCAAGGCGCTGTACGCGAACCTCGCGTGCTCGCTGATCGAGCACGGGCGCATCCGGACGACCGAGGCGAAGGCGAAGGCGGTCAAGCCGTTCGCCGAGCAGATGATCACGCTCGGCCGCCGCGGTGACCTGCACGCGCGGCGGCAGGCGCTCGCCGAGCTCCGCTCGCAGGAGATCGTGCACAAGCTCTTCGCCGACGTCGGCCCGCGCATGGCGGACCGGCCGGGCGGCTACTCGAGGATCGTCAAGCTCGGCCACCGTCAGGGCGACGCGGCCGAGATGGTCTACCTCGAGCTCGTCGATTACCAGCCGTAGCTAGCTGCCGACCGGGGCACCGAGGAGGCTGCCTAGGCCGGCAGCGATCGCTGCGATCAGGACGCCGGCGAACGTCACGATGCCGAGAGCGCGGACGAATGTGTCCTTGAAGAACCGGTAGCGGAAGTACGCGAGCATCAGGAGCTCGAACGCGACGACCGCGACCGCGAGGATCAGGGCGGCGTGGTAGTTCGAGATGAGGAACGGCAGCGAGTGGAGGATTCCGCCCAGGAACGTTCCGCCGCCCGTGATCGAGCCGCGGCTCCAGGGATTGCCGCGGCCGGTGAGCTCTCCCGTGTCCGAGAGCCCCTCGGAGAAGCCCATGCTGATCGCGGCGCCGAGCGAGGTCGCGAGGCCCGCGATGAACGCGTAGCGCGTGTCGTGCGATGCGAGCACGACTGCGAAGATCGGCGCGAGCGTCGACAACGAGCCGTCGATGAGCCCGACCATCGCCGGCTGGACGCGCTGGAGGAGGAATGCATGCTCGTCGGACATCGAGTAGAGTATATCAAGCAGTGTGCAAGTCAGTAGAGCATAAGGCAAACCTGACAAACAGCGTCAGGCTGCCCTGACGTGCGCATCAGACTGACGATCGAGTACGACGGCACGCCCTTCCGCGGTTGGGCGACGCAGCCGGGGCAGCCGACGGTGGAGGCCGTTCTCCGCACCGCGCTGGAGGACACCTTCGTCTCCGTCGACCGACTGGCCGTCGCGGGCCGCACCGACGCCGGCGTCCACGCGCTCGGGAACGTCGTCACCGCCGACGTCGAGGGCGGCCCCGCTCCGGAACGCACTGCCGCAGCGCTGAACACGCGCCTTCCCGACGAGATCTCCGTCACCGCGGCGGAGGAGGCGGCTCCCGACTTCCACGCCCGCCACTCCGCTCTCGCGCGCTCGTACCGCTACCGGATCTTCACGCGCGCGATGCCGTCGCCGTTCGAGCTCCGGCGTAGCTGGTGGATCACGCGCCCGCTCGACGACGACCGGCTCGTCGCCGCCGCCCGGCTGCTCCTCGGCGAGCACGACTTCCGCGCCTTCACGCAGACACAGACGGAGCACGCCGGCTTCGTCCGCGTCGTCGAGTCGGCCGAGTGGATCCGCCACGGCGACCATCTCGACTTCGAGATCACCGCGAACAGCTACCTCCGTCACATGGTGCGGACGCTCGTCGGAACGATGCTCGACGAGATCGACCTCGAGCCGCTGCTCGGCGGCGCCGACCGCGCGGACGCGGGCCGGACCGCTCCGCCGTGGGGGCTCTACCTCGTCGCGGTCGCGTACTCGCGCCGCTGACGGCGCAGCGTCCGCCGCCGGAGCACGCCGGTCGCGCCGAGCGCGAACAGCAGGCCGCCGGCCGCGATGGCCACGTCACCGACGGAGAAGACGTTAGCCCAGGGAATCCAGCTCGGCGCCGCCCAGCGGTCGACGAGCCACGCAAGATGCGGAGAGGCGAGCTCGGCACTGTTACGGCTCTTCGTGAAGTGCAGTCCGGCTCCGCGCAGCGCCGACGGGAGGGCCGGCATGTGCCCGCCGTTCGAGAGGATGGCTGCGAGGTTGGACACGAGCCCCGCCGCGATCAGCGGCATCCCGGGCATGCGGAAGTTGCGCGCGATGCCCGTGGCGAAGATGCCGTACGAGATGAGCCAGAGGACGACGCCGATCCGGTCGGAGGTGTGCCAGGGGAGCACCTTGACCGGGAACGCGATGAGCTGGAGCACGATCGCGATGTAGAACAGCCACACCCCGCGGATGCGCAACGACCCGAGGCGGCTCCAGCGGCCCCCGAGGAGCGGCGCGAGCACGAAGCCCGCAAGGAGTGGCAGCGCGAGTGCCATCGGCTACGCGAACGCCAGGGCCGGGGAATACTGACGGGCAGGCGTGCTGTGGGCGACGCACGCCTCGACCGCGGCGACGGCGGTTGCCTCGAACTGCGTCCCGGCATTCGCGCGGAGCTCGGCGAGCGCGTACTCGACCGACTGCGCCGAACGGTAGGGGCGGTTCGCCGTCATGGCCTCGAAGGCGTCGGCGACGCGGACGATGCGCGCACCGAGCGGGATGTCCTCGCCCGCCAGGCCGTCGGGATAGCCGGTCCCGTCCCAGTTTTCGTGGTGGTGGAGGATCCACTCGTCGATCGGCGCGATCCCGAGGCCCTCGAGCAGCGAGAAGCCGAGCGCCGGATGCGCCTTGATCGTCTCGAACTCGACCGGCGTGAGGGCGCGGGGCGCCTGCAGGAGCGAGTCGGGTATGCCGATCTTGCCGATGTCGTGCAGCAGGCCGGCGAGCGCAAGCTGGTCGACGGTGCTCTCGTCCAGGCCCATCTCGGCGCCGATCGCGGCGGCCAGCGCGGAGACCGTCTCCGAGTGGTTCGCGGTCGAGGGGTCCTTCGCGTCGACGAAGCGCACGACGTTCTTCGCCGCGCGCAGGCGGGCGACGCGCTCCGTCTCCCACTCGAGCTCCTTCGCAGAGTGGATGCGCACCACCTTGGGGCTGTACACGAACGACCGGTTTTTGCCGTGGTGCTTGGACCAGTACAGGGCGCCGTCGGCCATGCGCTGGAGGCCATCCGCGTCGTCCGCCTGAGCGGGGAAGCTCGCGATGCCGACGCTGATCGTCACCGGCGTGAGGCCGAGCCCGGCGACCGCCTCCTGCACGTCGGTGATCTGCTCGAACGCGCCCGTCCCGTCACCGGGGAAGAGCAGCGCGAACTCGTCGCCGCCGCAGCGGAAGGCCTCGCCGCCGCGTGCGTTGCTGAGGATCTCGGCGAGGGCGACGAGCACGTCGTCGCCGACCTGGTGGCCGTAGGTGTCGTTGATCCGCTTGAAGTCGTCCACGTCGACGATGCAGAGCGAGAACTCCGTGCCATCGCGCTCGGCGTCGATGATGGCGTTGCGCAGCGCGGCCTGATAGGCGCGGTGATTGCCGAGGCCCGACAGGTTGTCCGTGCGCGCGTCCTTCGCCGCCTGGTGCGAGTGGTAGAGGCTCCGTTGGTACAGCGTGAGCGTGAAGAGGGGGCCTGCGAGCAGCAGCAGCATCCACGGGTGCGCGGCCCAGAGGTTCGCCGCGAGCGCGGCGAGCACCGACATCATCACGAAGACGAGGCCGTTGCGCGCGAGGGTGGCCGTAACGACCTCGCGGTAGCGAATGTTCTGCGAGAGCGCGACGGCGCCCGCGACGACGAGGGTGTTGGCGCACACGTGGAGGGCCGCGCCGCCGAGGATGTAGGCCGTCAGGCGACCGGCGCCGACCGAGTCCGACGCGCCGAAGATAATGACGGGCGCGCTCGCGCAGAAAGCGAAGATCGAGTAGCTCGCCACATTGAAGGCGACCCGCTCGATCGGGCGGCGCTGAACGATCAGCGTGATCGCGATGCTGAGCGCGGCTGCCGGCACTGCGTAGTGCCAGCCGAAGAGGATGGCCATCGTGACGATGAAGACCGTCGTGATCGACACGTCCGTCTTGCCGCCTTCGCCCATGGGCATCGGCTGAAGATCGGCGAGGAGGCCGAGCGCGAAGAAGAGCGCGACACTCGCGGCCTTGGTGAACGAGGGGGGATCGACGGCGATCTTGACGAGCGCCAGGACGATCAGGGGTGCGGCGACCGCCGTCGTCGCCGTGACGTAGGCGAAGAGACGAGTGGGAAGGCCGCAGATCAGATTTCCGTTCATGGCTTGGTTACGTTGGAAGAGGCCGAGAAGCGGGGCCGGCCGCCGCACGGACGGCCCCGCTCAAATCCGGCTGAGAGTCAGTCCCAGCGCCAATCAGCGCCGGCACCGACAACGAGCGCGACGAGAGCGGCGAGGGCCATGGCCCCCTTGAGGAGCGTTGCCGCATCGAGTGCGCGTGCATACCACCGAATCACGAGATCTTCACCTCCCAGGAGATGTCCGCAGTAAGTCCCGTTTCGAGTCGCATCCTCGCTCTTCCACCTGCGATGTCATCCCCAGGAAGGGTGACGCTTCGGAGGACGAGGGATCGTTCATACCGCCTTCATTCCGAGTGTTTTTGTGCGGGGCCGGCCGCGGTGCGGACGGCCCCGCGGAGACGATCGAACCGCTATTCCCAGCGCCAACCGGCGCCGGCACCAACGACGAGCGCGACGAGTGCGGCTAGAGCCATCGCCCCCTTGAGGAGCGTTGCCGCATCGAGTGCGCGTGCATACCAACGAATCACGAGATCTTTCACCTCCCAGAGATGTCCGCAGTAGAACCCGTTCTGAACGGACATCGGCGGGAAACGGGGGAAGGCTGGAGGGCCCTCCCCCGTTGGAGTGAGGCTTATTTCCAGCGCCAACCGGCGCCGACGCCGACGACAAGCGCGGCGACGGCCGCCATTGCCACGGTCGCGCGTGCATACCAACGAATCACGAGATCTTCACCTCCATCGAGATGGCCGCAGTTCTGTCTCGTGGTGCGCTCTCATCCTTCCGCTGCAGCGCAGCGGCGCATCCCCACGAAGCGTGAGATTTCAGCAGATGCGGAACGTGGCGATCTCGCCCGGCGCGAGCTCGGCGCCGCCGGCGCCGTCCTCCTCCTCGTCCAGACGGATGCGCGTGGCCTCGACGCCCTCGATGCGCACGTGCTCGGGAGTCGTGTTCGGGTTGAAGGCCCGCAGGATGAGGCCGTTCCCGTCCTCCGCGCCCTTCAGGCAGGAGAAGACGACGTCGCCGGCGACGGCCAGCGGCGCCTCGAACGGGTCGCCGATGAGGAAGTCGGTCCGGTAGTCCTGGCCGGCGCGGACGAGCTCCGCGTTGGAGAGCCGGTCGGCGTCGAAGCGGATGGCGTACTCGAAGACGTGCACGCCGTGGCACTGGCCGTCCGGTGTGGGGATGTCCGGGCCGGCCATGAGCTGCCTGGTCGGGAGCCCCGCCGGCCGGGAGATCGTCCCGACGCAGCGCAGAAGTGTGAGCCGCAGCCCGTCGCCGGCCGCCTCGTACTCCGGCAGGCCCGTCGTGAGGAGCGCGAGCGGGCCGAGCGAGACGGCTCCCAGCGTGTGCTGCGCGGGAATGGGCGGCTCCACCCACTGGGCGCGCGCGGGCGGCGTCACCAGGGGACGACGCACGACCGCGAACTGGCTTTCGGCGCGCACCTCGTCTCCGGTGTCTGACACCGGAATGTGGACGCGCAGCCGGTGGTCGGACGCCTCGTTCTCGACCGTCGTGCGCAGCTCGATGCGGCCGAGCATCGCGCGCGCGACCGTGGAGATCCGGATGCCGGGCAGCTCGTGCTCGAGGACGAGCGCGCCGTCCGGCTCGGAGCGCGAAGCCACGAGCTCCGCGCGTCGCACGGGGCCACCCGGGCAGAACGTGTACAGGTCGCCGACGTCGGGCTCGTCCTCGAACGCGATCTCGAGGCCGGCGATCGGCTCGAGCGCAGCCGGCGACCGCGGTGCGCGGCGCCCCTCGAACCCGTCCAGCTCGACGACCGATCCGTCGACGTGCCGCGACCGCGCGTACGGAAGGGGGTTGACGAGCGCGCCGCCGACGCCGAGCGCCTCGCGCTCGACGATCTCGAGCGTGCGGTCGAGCTGCTCGTAGCGGGCGACCATGTCGCGATGCACCTCGTCGCACGAGCAGCCGCAGATCGAATCGTGCGGGTGGTTGCGCATGAGGTCGCGCCAGGCGAGGCGCACGTCCTCGTGCGGGAAGCGGGTGCCGTCATGCAGCGTCCTCAGCGCGGCGACGGTCTCGACGCCGAGCAGCCTCCGCTCCGCCCGCTCGTTCGCCTGCTTCAGGTACATGCGGGCCGAGTTGACTCCCCGCAGGATGTTCTGGAGGCGGCTGCCGACGAGCTCGCCTTCGTAGACGGGCAATCCGTCCGACTCCGGCTCGAAGTCGGAGTAGCGACCGATGCGGAACGACGGGCCGAGCTCGCGGCAGAGTTCGGGCAGGAACGGCTGCACCGGAAGATGGTCGGAGCCGTTCGCGAGCAGCACCGTCGTCTGGCCGGCACGCTCGAGCAGCGGGCCGAAGCGCTCGACGATCGCCTCGACACGCTCTGCCGCCTCTTTCGCCGTCGTCAGCCGCGCGAAGTTGTCGTAGTGCGGCAGGAACTGGCACGCGACGACCTCGGCGCCGGCGGCGTGCCAGCGGAAGACGACGCCGACCTCGTCGATCTGGTCGCCCATGCCGCGCGAGAAGAGGAACGTCGGGAGCCCGAAGCCCGCCAGGACCTGCGGCAGCTGGGCCGGGTGCCCGAAGCTGTCGGGCTCGTAGCCGACCACCGTCGGCTCGACGCCGAACCGGCGGCAGACGCGGCGGCCGAGCAGCAGGTTGCGGACGAGCGACTCGCTCCCGATGAGGATCTCGTCCGGCAGGACGTACCACGGGCCCGCCTCGAGCCTGCCGGCGGCGAGCAAGGCTTTCAGCCGGCCGACGTTCTCCGGCCGCACGTCGGCGTAGTCCTCCAGCACGATCCCCTGCCCGTCCAGCGTGAACGAGCGGAAGGACTCGTCCGCCTCGAGCGTGTCGAGCACGCCGTCGACGACTGCACCGAGTCGCAGCCGGAAGACCTCGAAGGGGACGTACCATTCACGGTCCCAGTGCGTGTGGGGGACGACGAGGTAGCGAAAGTCGGATTGTTCCGGCATCCGCGTAGCTTCTCAGAGCAAGGGGGTTGCGTTGTCAACCTTTCGCCTGACAACTTCACCAAGGGCCGGAGCTAACGCGAAGCGTTAGCGCAGGCCGCACGAGCGCGTGGGGACGGCGGCAGCCGCCACCGCGCGCGCAGAACCAAGCCGTTGCCAACACTCGTAAGCGGAGCGGGAACCTCACCCGCGGGAAGTGCGCAGCACTTTCCGCGGATCCGGCAGGCGTGCGCCGGTCACGGCGAGCGCGAGGACGAAGCCGCCAACCGCGATGGCGACGTCGCCGACGGAAAAGATGTTCGCGAGCGGAATCCAGTGCGGCGCGGCCCACCGGTCGACGAGCCACGACAGCGTGGGATGCGCCATCCGCTCGCTGTTCATCGAGATCTTGTAGTGGAGGCCGGCACCGGAGAGCGCGCGCGGCAGAGCCGGCATGTGGCCGCCGTTCGCGACGACGGCGAGGAGGTTCGAGCCGAGCCCCGCTGCGACGAGCGCGACGCCGGGAAGGCGGACATTCCGCGCGACGACGGCGACGAGCAGCACGTCCGAGGCGATCCACAGCGCGACCGCCACGGAATCCGGCGTGTGCCACGGGAGCGAGTTGCCCGGGAACGCGGCGACCTGGAATGCGAGCGCGACGTACGCCAGCCACAGCCAGCGCAGCCGAATGGTCGCGAGCGTCCTGAGCCGGCCGCCGAGCGGAAGCGCCACGAGGACGCCGATGACGAACGGGAGGACGAGGACCATCAGGCGAACGCGAACGCTGCGGTCTTGGCCAGGTGGGCCTCGACAGCGGCGACGGCGACAGCGTCGAAGTGCGTGCCTGCATACAGGCGCAGCTCGGAGAGCGCGTACTCGAGCGACTGCGCCTCGCGATACGGACGAGTCGACGTCATCGCCTCGAAGGAGTCTGCGACGCGGATGATGCGCGCGCCAAGGGGGATCTCGTCGCTGTTGAGACGATCGGGATAACCGGTGCCGTCCCAGTTTTCGTGGTGGTGGAGGATCCACTCGTCGATCGGCGAGATTCCGAGGCCTTCGAGCAGCGAATAGCCGAGCGCCGGGTGCGCCTTGATTGTCTCCGCTTCGGCGTCGGTGAGCGCGCGCGGCGCCTGCAGGAGCGAGTCGGGGATGCCGATCTTGCCGATGTCGTGCAGCAGGCCGGCGAGCGCAAGCTGGTCGACCATGTTCTCGTCCAGGCCCATCTCGGTGCCGATCGCGGCGGCCAGCGCGGAGACCGTCTCCGAGTGGTTCGCCGTGGTGGGGTCCTTTGCGTCGACGAAGCGCACGACGTTCTTGGCCGCGCGCAGACGCGCCATCCGCTCGGTCTCCCACTCGAGATCCTTGGCGGAGTGGATGCGCACGACCTTGGGGCTGTACACGAACGACCGGTTCTTGCCGTGGTGCTTGGACCAGTACAGGGCGCCGTCGGCCATGCGCTGGAGGCCGTCCGCGTCGTCCGCCTGGCTCGGGAAGCTCGCGATGCCGACGCTGATCGTCACCGGCGTGAGGCCGAGTCCCGCGACCGCTTCCTGGACCTCGGTGATGCGCTCGAACGCAACAGTGCCGTCCCCCGAGAACATGAGGGCGAACTCGTCGCCGCCGCAACGGAACGCATCGCCCTCCCGTGCGCTGCCGAGGATCTCCGCGAGCGCGACGAGCACGTCGTCGCCGACCTGGTGGCCGTAAGTGTCGTTGATCCGCTTGAAGTCGTCCACGTCGACGATGCAGAGCGAGAACTCCGTGTGATCGTGCTTGGCGTGCGCGATCCGCTCGCGCAGCGACGCCTGATAGGCCCGATGGTTCCCGAGCCCGGTCAGGTTGTCGGTCAGCGCGTCGTGGAGCGCCAGCCGGGAGCGCAGAGCGGTGCGCTGGTAGAGCGACAGCGCGAAGAGTGGACCGGCCAGGAGAAGGAGGAGCGCCGGCTTGATCGTCCACAGATTCGCCGCCAGCGCCGCGAGGAAGGCCATGATCGAGAGCGCCGGGCCCGAGAACCTGAAGATCGAGAAGAGGGTCTCGCGGTAGGAGACACGCTGTGCCAGCGAGACCGCGCCGGAGACGATGCCGACGTTGACGAGGACGAAGATGAGCCCGGCGACGAAGGCGTAGATGCTCATCCGCACGACGTCGTCGCGGTGCACGATGCCGAGGAAGCTCGGCGCGGACGCCGCAGCCGCCGCGAGGGCGTATGCGCCGCCGTTGAGGGCCGCCTTGATCGTCGGCAGCCGCTGGATGAGCATCGGAACGACGATGCTGAGGGCCGCGATCGGGATCGCGGCCGCCCAGCCGAAGATCAGCAGGGCGGCGATGTTGAAGACGAACCCGAGCGAGACCTCGCTGCCCTTGTCGTCCAGGGGCACCGGATGGAGCTCGGCGGCCACGCCGAACGCGAGGAAGAGCGCCATGCCGATCGCCGTCGAGGTCCGAGGCGGCTCGGCGGCGAGATCCGCCGCAGACGCCGCCAGGACCGCGATGGCCGCGGCTACCACGAGCCCCACGTAGGCGATGAGCCGTACGGGGAGTCCGAAGATCGTGTTTTCGGTCGAGGCCATGCGCCGCGAGGGATCAGCGAGAGCCGGCGCCGCGCCGGCTCACGCTATGACCCGTCTAGAGCAGTCCGAAAAGACCGGAGATGATCGACGTGAGGTCGCCCCAGCGCACGCCCGCACCCGAACCGACGAGGAGCGAAGCGATCGCGCCGAACGCGACGACAGTCTTGAGACTTGCAGAACGCCAACGAACCATTGCAGGAAACCTCCATGTGGGTAGCCGCAGAACTGCATGCGCATCCTCTCGCAGCGGTGACAGCCAAAGCGCCCCCCGATCGGGGGATAAAGGTATGAGCTGAGTAGGATCGCTCGAATGAGGTATCCGGTCGTTCTCTTCGACCTCGACGGCACGGTGATCGACTCGGGTGGGATCATCCTCGCATCCATGCGGCATGCGACCCGTGAGGTGCTCGGGCGCGATTACGCGGACGAGGAGCTGATGCGGGCGGTCGGCGGCCCGGGCCTGGAGGCGCAGATGCAGGCCTTCGACCCGGAGCGGGTGGACGAGCTCGTCCGGGTCTACCGGGCCCACAACGAGCCGCTCCACGAGGAGCTCGTCTGCTGCGCGGGGATGGAGGAGGTGCTCGAGCGGCTCCGCGCCGACGGGCGCCGGCTCGGCGTGGTGACGGCGAAGCGGCGCTCGACGGTCGAGCTGGCCTTCGAGCACGTGCCCCTCGGGCACATGTTCGAGGCGATCGTGGGCGGCGACGAGACAGATCGGCACAAGCCCGACCCGGCGCCGCTGCTCCTCGCCGCCGAGCGGCTCGGGGCGCGACCCGAGGACACGGTCTACGTCGGTGACTCGCCGTTCGACGTCCGGGCGGCGAAGGCGGCGGGGATGGGCTCGGTCGCGGTCACCTGGGGCCGCATCCACGACCGGTCCCGCCTCGAGCGAGAGGAGCCGGACGCGATCGTCGACACCGCGGAGGCGCTGCTTGCCGTCGTCTAGCCCAGCGGCGAAGCGCGCCGCCGAGCTGCGCGAGCTCCTGAATCGCGCGCTCATCGCCTACCACGTCGATGACAAGCCGATCATGGAGGACGCCGCCTACGACGTCCTCTACGACGAACTCGCCGCGATCGAGGCAGGGGATCCGGAGCTCGTGAGCCCCGACTCGCCCACGCAGCGGGTTGGCGCGCCGCTCTCCGGCCAGTTCCAGAAGGTTCGGCACCTCTCGCCGATGGGGTCGCTGGAGAAGGTCACGACCGACGAGGCGATCGCGAAGTGGGCCGAGGACGTGCGCAAGCGTCTCGGCACGGACGAGCCGGTCGCCTACGTCCTCGAGCCGAAGATCGACGGCCTCGCCATCAACCTGACGTACGACGCGAACGTGTTCACGCGTGGCGCGACCCGGGGCGACGGCGTCGTCGGGGAGGATGTCTCCGCGAACCTGCGGACGATCCGGACGATTCCGCTCGCGATGATGGGCGGCGGCGTCCCGGGCACGATCGAGGTGCGCGGGGAGGTGTACATGCCGCTCTCCGGGTTCAGGTCGCTGAACGAGCGGCTCGTCTCGGAGGCGAAGAAGCCGACGCCGAACCCGCGCAACGCGGCGGCCGGCTCGCTGCGGCAGAAGGACTCGTCCATCACCGCCGCGCGCCCCCTCTCTTTCTGGGCCTACGGAGTCGGCGCGCACGAGGGCGTCGAGCTGGCGACGCACTGGGAGACGCTGCAGTGGCTGAAGAGCCACGGTTTCCCGATCAACCCGTTCGCCGAGCGCGTCGAGACGGTCGAGGAAGTGGCGGAGCGCGCGCACGCATGGGAAGTGCGGCGCGCCGAGCTCGACTACGAGATCGACGGGATGGTCATCAAGGTCGACTCGTATGACCAGCAGGTGCGGCTCGGTTCCCTGCACGAGCGGCCGCGCTGGGCACGGGCCTTCAAGTGGGCGCCGATGACGGCGGTCACCCGGTTGAACAAGATCCTCATCCGCGTCGGGCGGACTGGCGCGCTCAATCCGTGGGCGGTGCTGGAGCCGGTCGAGGTCGGCGGCGTGACCATCTCGCGCGCGACGCTGCACAACGAGGAGGACATCAACCGCAAGGAGATCCGGGCGGGCGACGACGTCATCGTCCAGCGCGCCGGCGACGTCATCCCGCAGATCGTCGGGCCTGCCGGCCCGCACCGGAGGGGGACGAAGCGGTTCCGCATGCCGACGCACTGCCCGCTGTGCGGGACGGAGGTGGTGAAGCCCGAGGGCGAGGCGATGCACCGCTGCCCGAATCGCGGCTGCCCGTCGCGCGGGCTCGAGTCGCTCATCAATTGGGTGATGGCCGCGGCCGACATCGACGGCGTCGGCGAGCAGTCGGTGCGCCGGCTCTGGGACCTCGGTCTGGTCACGTCGATTCCCAGGCTGTATATGTTGACGCGCGAGAAGCTGATGGAGCTGGAGGGCTACGGCGAGATCAGCGCCTCCAACGCGATCGTGGCGATCGAGGCGTCGAAGCAGATCCCGTTCTCGCGCGTGCTCTTCGGGCTGAACATCCCCGACGTCGGCTGGGTGACCGCGCAGACGCTCGCGCGACACTTCGGCACGGTGGACGCGCTCATGAACGCGACCCAGGAGGAGCTCGTCGAAGCCGAGGGCATCGGGCCGGAGCGGGCCGAGGCGATCGCCGAGTGGTTTCGCGACGAGGACAACCGCCGGCTCGTCGAGGAGCTGCGCGGGCTCGGGCTCCGGTTCGAGGCCGGGGAGGAGGAGCGCCCGGTCGAAGGCCCGCTCACGGGCCGGTCGTACGTCATCACCGGGACGCTCGAGAGCATGACGCGCGAAGAGGCGACCGCCGCGCTCGAGGCGCTCGGCGCGAAGGTGGGGGCGGCGCCGTCGTCGAAGACGACGGGTCTCGTGGTCGGCGAGGAGCCGGGCAAGTCGAAGCTGACGAAGGCAGAGAAGGCCGGCGTGCCGATCCTCGCCGAGGACGACCTCAAGAAGCTGCTAGCGCAGTAGCAAAATGGTCTTCTGCGAGGCTCGACGACGCCCCGTTGACGGGGTTGCCGTTGATGAGGACTGAAAAGACGTAACGGTCGCCGACGAAGCCGGACAGCGCGGTCGAGTTGTCCGTCGTCCCGGTCTTCGCGCGCACGACGCCGGCCGCGGCCGTGCCGCGCATGCGGTCGTGCAGCGTCCCTGTTCGTCCGGCGAGCGGCAGCGCGGCGAGCAGCTCGGGCTGCATCGTGGGATCGCTCCACATCACCCGCAGGAGCGAGACCAGCTCGGTCGCCGTCACCCGGTCGAGAAGCGAGAGGCCCGAACCGTCCACGAGGCGGATGCCGGGGAGCGGAACGCCCGCGTCCGCGAGCTGCGCGCGGACGACGCCGACCCCGGCGGCCGTCGTTCCCGCTCCGGCCTGAACTGCGCCGAGCTCCTTCACGAGCATCTCCGCGGTGAAGTTGTCGCTCACCTGGTCCATCCAGTGCACCATCGACGCGAGGGTCGGCGAGTCGACCGCAGCGAGATCGACGGCCGCATCGTCTGCCGTTCCCAAGGCTGCCTCGCGCGCGACGCGCACGCCGGCGCGCGCGAGCGCCTTCGTGAAGAGCTGCGCCGCGGCCAGCGCGGGATCGTGCGAGGTGAACCGCCCGACGAGGCCGCGGTTGACGATGAGCGCCGACAGCGGCGGCGAATCGTTGATGTAGAAGGAGGCCTTCCACCCAGGCGCAGTGCGATGGGCGTCGAACCACGACTCGTCGCCGAGCACGCGTCCGCTGACGGTTGTGATGCCGTCGGCACGCACCTGCCGCGCGAGCGCGGTCAGATCGGCCGAAGACAGCGTCGGGTCGCCGAAGCCCTTGAGGACGAGGTCGCCGTTCCAGCGCGTTCCGTCCTGCGCGCCCTCCCCGAGCACGTCGGTCTCGATCCGGAACGCGGGACCGAGGGCGGTCAGGGACGCGTAGGTGACGGCCAGCTTCTCGTTCGAGGCTGGCCGAAGCGGCAGCCCTGCGTTGTGCGCGTACACGACCCGTCCCGTGGACAGGTCGACCACCACCGCGGCCGAGGCGGCATAGCTGACGAACGGCGCATGGAGGGCCAGGGACAGGCGGGCGGGCAGGGCGCGGCCCGTCGCGCCGCTCGGCGCGGCCGAGGCGAGTGCGGCGAGGACGACCCCGAGGGCGGCGAGACGCCGGGCGGCCACGTGCCGTTTCATTGTTTGGGCCGGTATTGAGATCGTCAAGGGAAATGGGCCGGATGGACGATGAAGATGGGTCGGGCGGCCCTTCCGGCCCCGGTGCCCGGTCCCGATAATCGAAAGCCCGTGGGCGGAGACGACCGACTTATGTTGCAGCGCATCGAAACCCTGCTCGACGCTCCGGCAACCGGCGCAACCGCGCCCTCGCTCGCTAGCCTCGAGGAGACCCTCACCGAGGGCTATGCACGGGCGCTCGCCCTCGAGGCCGAGCGGTCGCGGATCGAGCGCCGGTTCGGCGAGGTCGCCCGCTTGGTGGAGCCTCCTGTCGGCTCGAGCGAGGCCGACGAGCTGCTCACGCTCGCCAAACGGCTCACGCACGCCAATGCCGAGATCGGCAGCCTGCGGGCGGTGCTCCGGCAGCTGCAGGCGCGCACGCGCGCACTGCGGCACGCGTCGATCGCCTAGACGATCCCGGAGCGGACCGCGTACACCGCGGCCTGGATCCGGTTGTCGATCTGGAGCTTCATGAGGATGTTGGAGATGTGGTTCTTCACCGTCTTCGGGCTGATGTGGAGCTCGGCCGCGATGACAGCGTTGTCCTTGCCGTTCGCGATGAGCTTCAGCACCTCGATCTCGCGATCGGAGAGCTCGGAGCGGATGGCCTCGGCGATCTCCGGCGACGCGCTTGTCGCGCGCACGCGCTGCAGCACCTTCGCCGCGATGGTGGGCGAGATGAGCGACTCCCCGCGCCACGCCGCACGGATGCCGGCCATCAGCTCGTCGATGGACGAGTCCTTCAGCAGGTAGCCGCACGCCCCGGCAAGGATCGCGTCCATCACGTCGGCGTCCTCGTCCGAGATGGTGAGCACGACGACGCGCGTCAGCGGCGCGATCGAGGCGATGTGCCGCGTCGCCTCGACGCCGCCCATCCCCGGCATGTTCAAGTCCATGACGACGACGTCGGGCGCGAGCTCGCGGACGAAGCGCACGGCGTCGGCTCCGGACGCAGCCTCGCCCGAGACCTGGACGCCCTGCTCCTCGAGCAGATTCCGCAGGCCCGTGCGGAAAAGGTCGTGATCGTCGACGATCAGGACGCGAAGCGTCTCGATGCCGGGCTCGTCGGCTGCCGAAAGCGGCTCAGTCAGATCTCACACCCCCCCGATACGCGCAGAAGTCTAGTGCAGGGTGATCGTGACCGTCCGGCGCCCCCAGGCGTACGCCTGGCCCACGGTCGGGAACCACAGGTCGATCATCGCGCCGCGGATGCCGCTGCCCACGTCCGCGGCCACGCCCTCGCCGTAGCCCGGAATCGTCATGCGCGTGCCGAGCGGGATCACGGTCGGGTCGACCGCGACGATGCCCGGCCCGACCGGGAGCCCCGTCGCGGTGTGGCCGGGCAGCGCGTAGCCGGTGGCCGACACGACGAGCGTCCGGCCGCCCTGACTCGCTGATGTCGTCGCAGGAGCAGGCGCCGGCGCGGGGTCCCCGACGACCGACGGGACGGGGCCGCTGGCGGCGACCGCGGCCGTGAGCGTCTGCGATTTCGCCTCGGCCCGTTGCACGGCAGCTTCGAGCTCCTGGATCTGCGACGACTTCAGCTGCTGTTGCGCGCGCAGCCCGGAGATGAACGACAGCCGGTCGGCGCGTACGGATGCAAGCGTGCGCAACGTGCTCGCGGCGGTGCGCACAGCGGCCGCGATGCGCGCGCGATGCGCAGAGAGTGTGACCCGCAGCGTTTGCAGGCGATGTCGCGCGAGCAGCGACGCTGCGACGAACTGGCTGCTCTGGTCGCTGACGCTCTTCAGTCCGTCGAGCGTCGACACCGCCTCGTCGAGCGATTCCGCGCCGAGGATGACGGCGAGCGGATCGGTGTCGCCTTGTTCGTAGAGCATGCGTAGGTTTGCGCCGAGGTTTTGCTCCGACACCACGAGCGTGCGTAGCGCAGCACCCATCTGCTGCGTGAGCTGCACCTGCTGCGCACGGAGCGTCGTTGCCTCACGTTGCAGCTGCGTGAACTTCGCCTGCGCGGCGCCGAGTCGCGAGTCGAGCGCGTACAGATCGAGCGTCGCACCGTGCAATCGCGTCGCGAGTGCGTTCTCCTGCGTGCGCAGCGCGCGCTGCTGCGTGCCGGTACCGGCGGTCGCCGGCGAGCCGGCGAGGAGGAGGAGCACCGCAGAGACGCCTGCGAGCAGCGCCGCGGATCGTGTCCTTCGGGCGCTCACGGTCGCGGACCGTACCACAGGAAACATGCGGCTTCGGGGAGTTTGTGCAGGGTCATTTATCGCTTTCTGTCGTTGGGCATGTGCCAATTTGCGGCAACTTTCACCGCATTTACCGGTTGCCAGCGTCCGAAAGCCCTGCTAGCGTCCCCACCTTGTGACGTACGGGAGGCCCGGTGCGGGGACGCCGGGTGAACGTCGGGAGACGTCATCCAGACACTGAAGCGACAGGCTCCGGCAATCGTCATCACCCTCGCCGCGGCGTTCATCGCGGCCGGCGCGGCGACCGCCGACCCGTCGATCAGCGCGAAGCAGGCCGAAGCGCAACGCGTCATGGCGCAGATCCAGGTACTCGACTCGAGTGCGGTGCGCGCGCAAAATCAATACGACTCGGCGAACGCGAAGCTGCATGCGATCGAGCACAACCTCACGATCAATCGCATCGGCCTGCGCGCCGCGCGCGCGAACCTCGTCGTCGCGCAACACAACCTCTCGCAGCGGCTCGTCACGATCTACACGGCGGGCGGCACGCAGTCGACGCTCGGCGTGATCCTCGGCGCCACGAGCGTCGACGATCTCGTCAACCGCATCGAGTCGGTGCAATCGCTCTCGTCGCAGGATGTCGCGGTCGTCCACCAGGTCGTCTCTTTCAAGCACGAAGTGACCGTGAGGCAGCACACGCTCGTCCACGACCGCCACGCGCAGACAGCGCTCGTACGGGTGCGGGCCGCGGCGAAGGTGCGTATCGCGACGCAGCTCGGGCGTGAGAAGGGCCTGTACAACTCGATAAAGGGAGAGATCGCGCATCTCGTCGCGATGCAGCACGCGCGCCAGCTCGCCCTCGAGCGCCAGGCACAGCAGCGACTGGCCACCTACCAGCCGCCGAACACCAACCCGGCTCTCGATCTCAGCACCGGCCTCACCCCTCCGGCGCCTCCTTCGCAGTACACCGGCGTCGTCGGGATCGCGATGCAGTACCTCGGCGTCCCCTACGTCTGGGGCGGCGCGAGCCCGAGCGGCTTCGACTGCTCCGGGCTCGTCATGTACGTGTACGCGCAGGTCGGCGTCTCGCTCCCGCACTACACCGGCGCGCAGTGGCAGATGGGTGTGCCCGTCGCCTACAACGACCTGCAGCCGGGCGACCTCGTCTTCTTCGACGGGCTCGGCCATGTTGGGCTCTACATCGGCGGCGGCGAGTTCATCCACGCACCGCACACCGGCGACGTCGTCCGCATCGACAGCCTCTCCGAAGGCTGGTACGCCGCCACGTACGACGGCGCCCGCCGCATCGTCGGCTCCTAGGCCGAGTAGAGCGCTTCGATTTCGCCGGCGTAGTGCTCCTGCACCACGCGACGGCGGAGCTTCAGCGTCGGCGTGAGCTCGCCGGCCGCCTGCGTGAAGTCGCGCGGGAGGATGGCGAAGCGCTTGATCTGCTCGACGCGCACGCGGTTGCGATTGACCTCGTCGACGAGCTCCTGCATCAGCTCCTGTGGATCGCGCCCGGTCGCGTTCGCCTCGTCCCAGTCGAGCGTCAGCAGCGCGGTCACGTACGGGCGCCGGTCGCCGACGACGAGCGCCTGCGACACGAAGCGCGACGCCTTCAGCGCGTTCTCGAGGTTCTGCGGCGAGATGTTCTTTCCGCCGGCCGTGATGATGATGTCCTTCTTCCGGTCGGTGATCTTCACGAAGCCGTCGGCGTCGATCTCTCCCACGTCGCCGGTGCGGAAGTACCCGTCCGGCGTGAACGCGGCCGCCGTTGCCTCGGGATCCTTGAAGTACCCCATGAAGACGCTGTCGCTGCGCACGAGGATCTCGCCGTCGTCCTCTATGCGGATCTCGCTCCCCTCGACTGCGCGACCGACCGTGCCGAAGCGGTAGTCCTCGGGGTCGTTGACGCTCAGGGAGCTCGACGTCTCCGTCAAGCCGTAGCCCTCGATCACGAGCATGTTCAGCGAGCGGAAGAACTCGAGCACGTCGACGCCGAGCGGAGCGGCGCCCGAGATGCCGATGCGGATGCGGCCCCCGAGCTGATCCCGCACCTTCCTGAGTACGAGCGCGTCGGCGATGCGGCCCTGCACGCTCGTCGGGCTCTTCGTCGCGCCGACGCGTAGCGCCCATCGACCGATTGCACGCTTCGGGCCGCTCGACCGCTCGATCTCGCCGACGACGTTGGCGTGGATCTTCTCGTATACACGCGGGACCGCGGGAAGGATCGTCGGGTGCGTCCGCTGTAGCGCCTCCGGAACGCGCGCGACGTCCGAGACGAGCGCGAGCGTCGAGCCGTGGAACGAAGCGCCCTGGTGCGCGATCCGCGCGAAGCTGTGCGCCATCGGGAGGAAGAGAAGGACGACGTCGTTCTCGTCCTGCAGCGTGTTCCGTACCCTGATCGCCGCGGTGACGAGGTTCCGGTGGCTCAGCATGCAGCCCTTCGGCGGCCCGGTCGTGCCGGACGTGTAGATGAGCGTCGCGAGGTCGTCCTCCGCCACCGGCTCGGGCTCGTTCTTGCCCGCGCTCCGCTCGAAGGCATCGAGCTCGTCGAAGCGCACGACGGGACCGGCGAAGACGGATGCGAGCTTCGCCTGCTGCTCGTCGTCCTCCACGAAGGCGAGCACGGCCTCGGAGTGCTCGAGGATGTACTCGCACTCGGCGGCGCTGCTCGTCGGGTAGAGGCCGACGACGACGGCGCCGATGGACATGATCGCCCAGTCGAGGAGGATCCACTCGAGTCGCGTCCGGGAGACGACGGCGACGGCATCGCCGCGGTGGACGCCGCGGGCGAGGAGGGCGCGCGAGAGCGCATCGACCCGGCTCGCCGCCTCGTCCCAGGACACCTCGCGCCACCCGTCCGGTTGCTCTTCGAGGTACGCCGGCGTCGGGCGCTTCTGGTCGAGCACGTAGCGCCAGAGCGCAGGGGCCGTGCGGGTTTCCAGCGTCACGCGGGGCATCGTAGGCCAAAGGAGAATGGCGGCTTGACTAGAATTCGTGTCATCCCATGAGGACGATCTGGAACGGATCGATCAGCTTCGGGCTGGTCAACATCCCGATCGGGCTGGCGCTCGCCACCCAGCGGAGCGATGTCGCCTTCCGCACGCTGCACCGGGAGTGCGGCACGCCGATCAAGCAGAAGCGGTGGTGTCCGTTCCACGAGCGCGACGTCGAGGCCGACGAGCTGGTCAAGGGCTGGGAGGTCGCGAAGGGCGAGTTCGTCATCGTCGAGGAGTCCGATCTCGAGTCGGTCGCGCTCCAGCGCTCGCAGTCGATCGAGATTCTCCGCTTCGTCGCGCTCGCCGACGTCGACCCCGTGTACTTCGACCGCACGTATTACCTCGCGCCTGCTGCCTCCGACGCGCAGCGGCGTCCGTACGTCCTCCTCCTTCGCGCGATGCAGGAGTCGGGGATGGCCGCGGTCGGCAAGTTCGTGCTCTGGGGCAAGGAGAACCTCTGCCTCATCCGCCCGCAGGGCGACACGCTCGCGATGGAGACGCTCTTCTTCGCGGAGGACGTCCGCTCGAAGAAGGAGATCGAGGAAGCCGTCGAGGCGACCGAGGTGAAGAAGCCCGAGCTCGCGCTGGCGGCCCAGGTCATCGAGAGCCTTGTCGGCGAATGGAACGCGGCCGACTTCGAGAACGACTACCGGCGCGACCTGCAGACGATGCTCGACGCGAAGCTCGCGGGCCAGGAGATCAAGCGGCCCGAGCCTGCACCGGATGCGCCCGTCATCGATCTCATGGAGGCGCTACGGCAAAGCGTCGCCGACGTCCAGCAGCGGCGCGGAGATGGAAAGACGCCCGAAAAGACGAAAGCCGCCTCGTCGGGCGGCTCTCGTCGAAAGACTCCGGCGCGTAAAGCGTCTTAAGACGCTTGAGGCAGCGCGCCGAGCGCTTGGAGCTGCGCTTGGAAGAGATACCGGTCGATCTTGCCCTGGTAGATGGGCACGCCCTCCTGCATGCAGAGCCTGATCACTTCCTGGCGATCGATGTTCAGCTCTTTCGACAGCTCTTCGGGCGTGAGGTGATTTGCCATCCGGCCTGCTCCTTCCCTGGGCACGAAAAAACCCGCCGGCGCCGAGCGCTCAGACGGGTTAGCCGTGACCCCTTCTTGTAGAGATGACGGGCATCACTCGGCCCGTCCCAGCAAGGCATCCATTGAGCGAAGAATATGCCCTCGTGAGGACGGACGCAAAACCGGAGATCGAGGGATTCGAGGAGCGCTCGCTCAACCATGCGGGAACGCGGATCCGGTACCTCGCCGGCGGCTCGGGGCCGCCGATCGTGCTCGTCCACGGGCTCGGCGGGGCTGCCGCCAACTGGCGGCTCGTCGCCCCGATGCTCGCCGCGCGCCACCGCGTTCTCGTCCCCGAGCTGCCCGGGCACGGCGGGTCGGAGCCGCTCGGTGGCGCGTCGTCGCTCGATCCCTTCGCCGAGGCCTTGGTTGCGGTCGCGGAGGCGGAGGACGCCGTTCCGGCCCCGTGGGTCGGGCACTCGCTCGGCGGCCTCGTCGCACTGCGCGCGGCCGCGCTCCGGCCCGAGGCCGTCGGCAGGATCGTGCTCGCCGCAGCAGCCGGCATCTCGTCCGCGAGCCGCGTGGGCAAGGTCACGGTCACGCTCATCGGCGTGGCCCGGCCGGGCAAGTTCCTCGGCCGCCGGCGCCGCCGCGTCGCACGTTCGCGCGCCGGACGCACGCTCGCGTTCGGCTGGTGGGGCGTCGCGGATCCGGCCGGGCTCGACCCGGGTATGGCCGAAGCGTTCCTCGTCGGCCCGACGCGTCACACCGACACGCTCACCGCCGGCAAGGCGCTCGTCGCCTCCGACCCGCGGCGCGACCTGCATCGCGTGACGTGCCCGGTGCTCTGCCTCTGGGGCACGAACGACAACTGGGTGCCGCTCGCGGACGGGATCGAATACGCGCGCCGCCTGCGGGCGCCGCTGCGCACGATCGCCGACTGCGGGCATCTGCTCATCGGCGAGCGGCCGGACGCCGTCGTGCGCGCGATCGACGAGTTCGTGTCCTAGGCAGTCGCAGCCTCGAAGGGGATCACCTCCGCTCCTTCTTCCTCTTCGCTCTCGCGCCGCGGGCCCCCGAGGAAGTCGATCCGCTGCCCGACCACCTCCACGACGCGCCGCCGCCGGCCGTCCTCCTCCCAGTTGCGGCTCTTCAGATAGCCGTCGAGGCCGATGCGTCGGCCCTTGGTCAGGTACTCCGCGCACAGCTCCGCTTGACGGTCCCAGACGGAGACGCCGACGAAGTCCGCTCCGGCGTCCCGGCCGCCGCGGCCGACTGCGAGGAGGAAGCTCGCCACCTTCTTGTCCTCGCCCACCTCGCGCAGCTCGACGTCGGTCGCGAGGTTGCCGATGAGGTTCACTCTGTTCATGGCGTGAAGGTAGACCGCCATTTGTCACGAATGGTGCACAGCTTTGTGACTTTTCACGGATAGACTCGAGGCGCCCATGGGACTCTTCACTTCGATGACTGGCTTCGGCGGCCGTGACATGGCTGTCGACCTCGGCACCGCGAACACGCTCGTGTACGTGCGCGGGCGGGGGATCGTCCTCTCCGAGCCGTCCGTGGTGGCGATCGACTCCCGCACGGGAGAGGTGCACGCGGTCGGTGTGGAGGCGAAGCGCATGCTCGGCCGCACCCCGGGGACGATCCAGGCGATCCGCCCGCTGAAGGACGGCGTCATCGCCGACTTCGACGTCACCGAGCAGATGCTGCGGCACTTCATCCAGAAGGTGCATCAGCATCGCTTCGCGCATCCGCGCGTGGTCGTATGCGTCCCGTCCGGCGTCACCGGCGTCGAGAAGCGCGCGGTGGAGGAAGCAACGCTCTCCGCCGGCGCGCGTCAGGCATACCTGATCGAGGAGCCGATGGCGGCAGCGATCGGTGCAGGCCTTCCCGTCGCGGAACCGACCGGCAACATGATCGTGGACATCGGCGGAGGCACGACCGAGGTCGCAGTCATCTCGCTCGGCGGCATCGTCGTCTCGCAGTCGTTGCGCGTCGGCGGCGACGAGATGGACGAGGCGATCATCAATCACATCAAGCGCGACTACAAGCTCTTGATCGGCCAGCAGACGGCCGAGGAGATCAAGCTCGAGATTGGTTCCGCATGGGACCAGAAGGAAGAGCTGCAGGCGGAGGTGCGCGGGCGCGACATGCTCACCGGACTGCCGAAGACCGTCATCCTCACGTCGGAGGAGATCCGGCGAGCGCTCGACGAGCCCGTCACGCAGATCATCGAGGCGATCAAGTCGACGCTCGACAAGACGCCGCCGGAATTGGCGGCGGACATCATGGATCGCGGCATCGTCCTCGCCGGCGGCGGCGCGCTCCTCACCGGCCTCGACGAGCGGCTCAGGCACGAGACGCAGATGCCCGTGCACCTGGCCGAAAGCCCGCTCACGTGCGTCGCAGTCGGCTCCGGGCGCAGCCTCGAGGAGTTCGAGGCCATCCACCGCTCGAACCGGGCCCGCGCGCGCTCTCGTAACGGCCGCCGCTATTAGGACCTCCTAGCGGCCCTGATGGGCCTCGCTGCGCCGAAGCCCGCTGTAACCTAGGGCCCGGTGGCGCCTCCGAACCGCTCAGCGCGTGTGGCGGTGCTGGGCTCCTCGCTCCAGCGCTCCAAGCCTCAGCCGTACCCGTCCCGTGCTCGGACCGCAATGGTCCGCCGGGTCGTCCTCGCCGTGCTCGTCGTGCTCGCGCTCGCGCTGCTGACGATCTCGTTCCGCTCGCCGACCTCGGGGATCCTCCATGACGCGCAGAGCTACGGCTCCGACGCGCTGCGGCCCTTCCAGGTCGCGGCCGTCCGCGTCGCGCGCCCATTCCGCGACGCCTACAACTACGTCGACAGCCTCGCCCGCGCGAAGTCGCGGAACGCGAAGCTCGAGAAGATGGTGCAGGACTATCGCGCGCAGGCGCTGCTGAACGCGTCGGCGGTGCAGCAGAACAACGACTTCAAGAAGCTCCTGCACTTCGAGTCGGGCCCGCAGTATCCGCAGGACTTCCGCGCGGTGAACACATCCGTGCTCTCGTTCCCCTCCGGCGCGTTCGCGCAGCAGATCGTCATCGACTCCGGTACGAGCTCCGGCGTCCACGTGAACACGCCGGTCATCAGCTCGGACGGGCTCGTCGGCAAGGTGACGAATGCCGGCCATTCGACATCGGTGGTCACGCTCCTCACCGACCCGAACAGCGCAGTGCCGGCCCGCGACCTGAAGACCCACGTGAGCGGCCTCATCCGCCACGGCCAGGGCGGGACGCTCATCCTCGACCGCGTGTCGAAGGATCAGGTCGTGAACAAGGGCGACTGGATCATCACGCGCGGAACCGTCGACCGCAGGTATCCGGACGAGTACCCGTACGGCATCCCGATCGGACGGGTCGTCGCCGTCGGGACGAGCGACATCGCGAGCTTCCTCACCGTGCAGGTGCAGCCGCTCGCGGACATCTCCTCGCTCGACGCCGTCGCGGCGCTCGTCCCCAAGCACCCCCGCGCGAAGCCGTGACGTTCGCCGACGGCCTCAAGGCCGCGGCGCTCTTGTTTGTCGCCGCGATCGCCCAGGTCTCGATCTTCTCGCAGGTGCATGTGTACGGCGGCGTGCCGCAGCTCGTGCTCGTCACGCTCGTCGGCGTCGCGCTTCTGCGCGGCGCGTCCGTCGGAGCGATCGCGGGTTTCTTCGCCGGGCTCGTGATCGACACGGCGACGCTCGGCCAGCTCGGGCTGACCTCGCTCGTGCTCACCGTCTCGGGCTACTGGATCGGCCGGTACGGCGAGACGACCGGGCGCGACCGCGCCGCCGCGCCGTTCCTGTCGGTCGCCGTCGTGACGTTCCTGTACGCCTTCGGCATCCTGCTCGTCACGTTCATGCTCGGCGAGAGCGCACCCGCCGGGGCGGAGATGCGGAGCCTGCTTCCGACGATCGTCATGAACCTCGTTCTGACGGGGCCCGTGTACGCGCTCGTCCGCCTGCTGCTCCGCCCGCGCGAACGTGGCGACTACGCGACCGAGGTGCAGCTGCTTGGCTAGCACCACCGCGGAAGAACGCCCTCGCTCCAAGCGCTTCCTGCCACGGAGCAAGAGCGTCGTCGAGCCCTACCGGCCGACCCCGCGTCTTCTGCGCCGGGTGAGCGTCCTCGGCGTCGGCATGCTCGTCATCTTCGCCGTTCTCCTACTTCGCCTGTGGGCGCTCCAGGTCCTCGCGGGGACGACGTACGTCGACCAGGCTGCCGCGAACTCCTTCCGCACCGTGCGGGTGCAGGCGCCGCGCGGACAGATCGTCGACCGGAACGGCGTGCCGCTCGTCACGAACGTCCCGGCGACCGCGATCCTCCTCTGGCCGGCCGACTTGCCGAAGGTGTACACGACGCGCTACGCCGAGCTCCGCGCGCTCGCGAGGCTGACCGGCGTGCCGCTCTACCAGATCGCCGCCGGCATCAAGGTGCGGCGCTCGGCGAACGACCTCGTCACGCCGGTCACCGTGCGCCAGTCCGCGAACGACTCGATGGTCTACTACCTGTACGAGCACGCGTCCGCATTCCCGGGCGTGACGACGTGGCGGACGTTCATCCGCCATTACCCGTACCACTCGCTCGCCTCGCAGGTCCTCGGCTACGTCGGCGAGATCTCGCCGACCGAGCTGGCGGGCTTGTCCAAGCAGGGCTACCGCCCCGGGGATCAGATCGGGCAGGCCGGAGTGGAGTCGTCGTACGACAGCTATCTCCGCGGCGTCGCCGGCAGCGCGCGCATGCACATCGACGCGTTCGGGCGTCCGCGCAGCAGTCTCGTGACGACGACCATCGCGAAGCAGGGCAACAACGTCCGTCTCACGATCGACGCGAAGCTGCAGCAGGCGACGGAGAAGGCGCTGCAGTACGGCATCCATCTCGCGCAGGCGAACAAGCAGTGGTACGCGCGCGGCGGTGCGATCGTCGCGCTCGATCCGACCGACGGCTCCATCCTTGCGATGGCGTCCTCGCCGACGTACGACCCGTCCGTGTACGCCGGCCACGTGACGGAGCCGGAGCTCGCCCGCGCGGGGCTGACGCCGAATACCGCCCCCGCGAAGAACACGCCGTCGCTCGACCGCGCGATCTCGGGCCTCTATCCGCCCGGGTCCACGTTCAAGCCGGTCACCGCGCTCGCCGCTATGCAGGAGCACCTGCTCTCGCCGTACGCGTACCTGCCATGCACCGGCACGTACTCCTCGCCGCAGGACCGCTCGCATCGCACGTTCCACAACTGGGACCCGAACGTGAACCAGGCGATGGATCTGCCGACCGCGCTCGCGTACTCGTGCGATACGTACTTCTACCGGGTCGGGAACGAGTTCTACAACCTGCCCGCCGATCGCGGACAGCCGCTGCAGAAGTGGGCCGACATCTTCGGGTTCGGCAAGCCGACCGGCGTCGACGTCGGGCCGGAGGAGGGGGGTCTCGTCCCGACGATCGGGTGGCGCCGTCAGCACTTCACGACGGCGGTCGACAAGCTCTGGAAGCCGGGCGACTCGATCCAGCTCGCGATCGGGCAGAAGGACCTGCTCGTGACGCCGCTGCAGATGGCGCGCTTTTACGCGCTGGTCGCGAACGGCGGCCAGCTCGTGACGCCCCACGTGATGCTGGACGTCGAGGATCCCGGCGCGAACGGCGCTGCCTCCCGTGTGCTCCGTCCGTACACGCAGGGCATCGCCCAGCCGAGTGGTGTCGATCCGGGGGCGCTGTCGGTGGTCAAGGAGGGACTGTACGAGGCGACGCACTCCTCGGTCGGGACGTCGGCCGCCATCTTCGGCTCGTTTCCGGTCCCGATCGCGGGCAAGACCGGTACCGCGGAGAAGGTCGTTCTCCTTCCGGGATTCCCGCGTGGACTGCTCCTGAGCCAGTCGTGGTGGTGCGGTTACGGGCCGGCAGACTCGCCGACGATCGTCGTCTGCGCCCTGATCGAGAACGGCGGCCACGGCGGCACCGCG
>DATBQM010000045.1:0-28721 GCA_036560805.1 Gaiellaceae bacterium
TCGACGACGAACTGCTCGCCGTAGTCGCCCGTCATGAGCAGCACCGGGAGCTCCGGATTCGTCCGCCGTAGCCGCTCCGCGATCGCGTCGCCGCTCACGCCGGGCATCAGCACGTCCAGAACCGCCGCGTCCACGTCACCGCCCTCGACGACGGCGATTGCCGCCATCCCATTGCTGACGCTTACGACCTCGTAGCCCGCGTCCTCGAGAATGGCGCGGTAGAGGAGGACGAGATGGGGGCTGTCGTCGGCGACGAGGATGCGCATCCCGCCTTGTTACCCGATCCGGGCCGGGGCTATCGTCCCTGTGGTGCGTTGGAGGCGGCTGCTGATGGCCCTGCGGCTCGCCGCGATCCGGCTGCGTGCGAATACGTCGCAGAACGTCCTCGCCGCGCTCGGGATCGCCGTCGGGGCCGGCGTTCTCGCGATGACGGCCGTCAGTTCGGTCGCCGTCCAGGACCGGTCCGTCCAGCGCGCGCTCGCCGCGCTCCAGCCCTCCGATCGCGCGGTTCAGGGGGTGTGGAGCGGGGTGCCCGCCCAGTCGAACCTCTCCTACCGGCAGCTCGACCGGCTCGCGCGCAACGCGCTCGAGCCGGTGCTCCACCATCCCGCGTTCGCCGTCGAGGTCTTCCGCCAGGCCACGTGGGGCGGCGCGTTCGTCAACCTCGGCGCGGTGGACGGCGTCTCGCGCTGGCTCGTTCTCCGCAGCGGACGTCTCCCGCGCGCGTGCACCCCACACGACTGCGAGCTCGTGCAGGTCGGCGGCAAGCCGGTCGCGCCGAAGCTGCCCTTCCTGCACGTCGTCGGCAGCGCGACCTTCCGCGCCGGCTCGCCGCTGTCGGCGTACTTCGCCGCCGCGGGATCGAACCGGCCGCCGATCCTGCTCGCAGACGGCGTCTCCGCGTTCACGCGCACGCCGCTTCCGGACGCACCGCTCATCGCGCGCACGTACGGTTGGGTCGTCCCGCTCGCTCCGGGATCGATCCACGACTGGGATCTCGCCAGCCTCGGCACGCGCATCGACCGCGCGCAGTCGCAGCTGGAGGAGAAGAGCGACATCTTCTCGGTGCAGGCGCCGCTCGACACGATCGCGAGCGTACGCGCGACGAGCCGCGTCGCGGGCGAGCGCCTGCTCGTCCTCGGCGGCGACGCCGCCGTCCTGCTGCTCGGATTCGCCGTGCTCGCGTCGACGCGACTCCGCCGCGACTACGAGGCGACGCGGCGCCGGCTGACGTGGTTCGGCGCGCGGCGCGGCCAGATCCTGCTCGTCGCCGCAGCCGAGGTCGCGGCGATCACGATCGTCGCGAGCGTCGCCGGCTGGATCGCCGGCAGCGGTGCAGGCGCGCTGCTCGCGCGGCATCTCGGCGCGCCGGGCTGGCTCGCGGTCGACCATTCCCTCTTCACGCTCCGAGCGTTCGGCATCGCTGCCGCACTCGCTGCGCTCACCGCGCTCGTCATGCTCGCCGCGCTGCGCCTGGAGACGATTGCCTTCGGCGGCCTGAGTGTGACAGCCGCCGACGTCGCCGCTCTCGGCGCGCTCGCGGCCGTCCTTCTCGCACTCGCGCGCGGGAAGACGGATACGACGACGCTGGCGTCGGGCGGCGGGACGGGGATCATGCTGCTCCTCCTTCCGGGCCTCGTGCTGTTCGTGCTCGCGGTCGTGGCGGCGCGGCTGCTGTCGCCGCTTCTGCGCGCGCTCGAATGGATCGGGCGGCGCGGGCCCGCGTCCGTTCGTCTCGCGCTGCTCTCGCTCGCGCGCTCGCCCGGACGGGTGCTGCTCTCCGTCGTGTTCTTCGTCCTCAGCGTCGGCGTCGCGCTCTTTGCGTTCTCGTACCGCGCGACGCTCGAGCGCGGCGAGGTCGAGCAGGCGCGCTACGCGGTGCCGGCGCCGTATGTGTTGCAGGAGGACCTGAACAAGCTCGTGACGGTGCAGCAGGCGGCGCCGCACGTCGGCACGCCGGTCTTGCGCGACAGCGGCTACGTCACCGCGAACCGCGGCATCGACTTCACCCTGCTCGCGCTGCCGGCAAAGGCGATCCCGCACGTTGACGGCTGGCGCTCCGACTTCTCGGCGCAGTCGCCGAGTGCGCTCGCGCACGTGCTCGCGCCGCTCGTGACGCCGCACCTGCGCGGCTTCGACCTGCCGCGACACGCGAGGCGGCTGACGCTTCCGCTGACGATCGCCGGCGACCGTGTCGGCATCCAGCTGAACGTCCTCGACGTGCGTGGCGACTTCACGCTCGTCTCGCTCGGCGAGCTCGGCCGCGGGACGCACACCGTGAGCGCGAAGCTGCCGCCCGAAGCGCGCGGCGGGCGCGTGATCGCGCTGCGCCTGTCGTTTCCCCAGACGGCGGCGTTCGTCGCCGGGCACCGCGAGAGCGGGACGTCGCTCTCCGTCAACGACGCATCCGTCGGGACGCTCCGCCTCGATCGGCGCTTCGCGGGCTGGACGGGGTCGAACGGCGTGCATGTGCGCGGGACGACGCTGCACTACGTCGTCAACCGAGCCGCCGATTCGATCGTCCGGCCGGTGGAGCCGCTCGAGGGATCGCCGGTGCCCGTGATCGTGTCGCCCGATCTCGCGCGCGTCGGCTCACTGCTGCCCCTCCACGTCGAGGACGAGACGATCGAGGGACAGGTCGTCGGGGTCGCGAACAACTTCCCGTCCATCGACGGCGACCTCGTCGTCGCCGATCTGTCGACGTGGCTGACGGCAGCGAACACGATCGAGCCCGGCACGGCAACCGCGAGCGAGATCTGGCTTCACGCGTCGACCCCGCCGCACTTCCCGTCGCTCGCGATCGAGTCGCAGCGCGCAACGGAAGCATCGCTCCGCGGCGACCCGCTCGCGCGCGGGTCGCTCGCACTGCTGCTCGTTGCGGCGATCGTCGGGCTCGTGCTCGCCGCGGTCGGCATCCTGCTCGGCGTCGTCGGCGACCGACGCGACGAGAGCGGCGACCTGTTCGACCTCTCGGCCCAGGGCGTGACGCCGGCCGAGCTGCGGCGCCACCTGCTGCTGCGCGCGCAGACCGTCGCCGCCGTCGGCATCGCAGGGGGCGTTGCGGCCGGGGCCGTCGTCAGCGCGCTCGTCGTCGCCGTCGTCGCGGTCACCGCTGGAGCAGGCACGCCGCTACCGCCGCTCGCCCTCGTCTTCGACTGGCCGCTCGTCGCGATCGCGCTCGTCTGCCTCGCGGCCGGCTCGACCGTCGCGGCCGGCGCGGTCGTGAGGAGATTGCGGTGAGCGCTGTGGAGGCCACCGACCTCTTCCGCATCTATCCGTCCGCGGAAGGCGCGGCCGCGGCGCTGCAGGGGCTGTCGCTCGAGATCGAGGAGGGCGAGCTCGTCGTCGTCTTCGGCCCGAGCGGCTCCGGCAAGAGCACGCTGCTGCGCATCCTCGCGGGCCTCGACCGGCCGTCGGCGGGGACGGTGCGCGTGTTCGAGCACGACCTGCGCACGCTACGTGGCCGGGGGCTCGTCGACTACCGCTCGCGTACGCTCGGCTACGCCGACCAGCACTACACGCGCGCGCTTGCACCTGAGCTGACGGCGCGCGAGCTCGTCGCGCTCCGTCTCGACCTGCTCGGCGCCGATGCGGGCGAGAGCGCACGCGTCGCGGACGCCTTGCTCGAGCGCGTCGGCCTCGGCGATCGCGCGGACGCGCGGCCGGGTGAGCTCTCCGGCGGGCAGCAGCAGCGTGTCGCACTGTGCGCGGCGCTGTCGCACCGGCCGCGCCTCTTCATCGCCGACGAGCCAACGGGTGAGCTCGACGCCGCCAACGCCGCGCAGATCTACACGCTCATTCGCGAGCTCTCGCGCGAGGTCGGCGCCACGACGCTCGTCGTCAGCCACGACCCCGAGTCGGCAGCCGTTGCCGACCGCGTCATCCAGATCCGCGACGGGCGTGTCAGCAGCGACGGCCCCGACGCGGTCGTCAACCGCGGTGGCTGGATCCGCATCCCCGAAGAGCTCATCGGCCGCACGACGCGCGCGCGGCTCGAGCCCGCGCCCGGCGGCGTCTTCGTGCACACCGTGGCCACCGCGCCTGCGCCGGAGATCGTCGACGTGCCGGACGCCGCCCGCGGGGAGGTCGTCGCCGAGACGATCGGATTGACGAAGGTGCACGGGCGCGGCGTGCGCGCGACCGAGGTCTTCCATGACCTGACGCTCGAGCTCGCCGCCGGGCGGCTGTCCGCGATCACCGGCCCGTCCGGATCGGGGAAATCGACGCTGCTCCACCTGCTCGCCGGGCTCGACCGGCCGACGGCGGGCGATGTGCGCGTGCTCGGAACGCCGCTCTCGGGGCTCGACGACACCGGCCGCGCGCTCCTCCGGCGCCGAAGCATCGGCCTCGTCACGCAGGGAACCGACCTCGTTCCGTTCCTCACTGCGCGCGAGACGGTCGAGCTCGCGCTCCAGCTGCGCGGCCTCGACCCTGACGGAGCGGAGCCGGCACTCGTCTCCGTCGGCCTCGGCGAGCTCGCCGGCCAGCGCGTCGCGCGCCTCTCGATGGGAGAGCGTCAGCGCGTTGCGATCGCCCGCGCGCTCGCCGCGCGGCCCGCGCTGCTGCTCGCGGACGAGCCCACCGCCCGTCTCGACGAGGCCAATGCGCGCGCCGTCGGCGCGCTCTTCGCCGAGCTCGCGCGCAGCACGGGCGCGGCGATCGTGTGCGCGACGCACGACCCGGTTCTCATCGAGCACGCACACGACGAGTTTTCTCTGGCTACCCTCGCAGCGTGAGTCAGGAGGGGGTCGATCTGTTGTTGCGCGGCTACCGCGCGTTCGTCGCCGGGGATCTGGACGCGATCGCGGAGATGCTCGACCCCGAAGTGGAGTGGGTCGGAGACGAGGCCGAAGGCGCGTTCGACCGCGACGACGTCCTCGCCATCCTCGAGGAGCGCGTCGCCGAGGGCTACCACGTAACCGTCGACCGCTGCATCGGCGTCGGCGACCGCGTCGTCATCAGCATGCGCTTCTCGCGCATCGAGCCGGACGAGACGGACGAGCGGCCGCTCCAATCGCGGCGTTTCTACCTCGTCGGGCGCTATGCAGCGGTGGTGACGACGCACGAAGGACGCGTCGCGCGCGTGGAAGAGCATCCGCATCTCGGTGCGGCCCTGGCAGCCGTCGGACTGGAGGATCAATGAAGCATCTCGCGCTCGTCCTGCTCGCGCTCAGCCTCGGCACCCCGACGCCTGCACAGAGGCACGCCATCGAGCGTGCGTTCAGCGGGTACGTGCACCAGCCGGGCTCGCCGGCGGCGAAGGACGACAAGATCGTCTCCCTCTCCGTCTCGCGCCTCGACTCGCGGTGGGCGGCTGCACGTCTCGACTCGAAGTCCGCGGGACCGGCCGACATGCTCTTCCACCTCAACCGGGGCACGTGGTGGGTCGTGGAGCTCGGCTCCTCTCTCGGGTGCAGTGCCGGCCCGAGGGCGGTGATGAACGAGCTGAAGCTCGGTTGCATGCCGCCCGATGGCGTCGCCTGGATCGACGACTGCGGACCGGTCGTGAGCAAGCCCGCGAGCCTCGTGCTCGCATGCGCGGACGCGAACTACTCGCTCGAGCGCATTGCGTGGCACGGCTGGGGAACAGCGAGCGCGACCGGCAAGGCGACTGCACGCGCGAACGACTGCAAGCCGTACTGCGCTGCCGGGCACTTCCACTCGTATCCGGTGACGGTGGCGGCGACGCTGCTCACGCGCTGCGGGCTCACGCCGACGTATGCGCGCCTGACGATCGTCTACCCAGGGGCCCGCCCGCAGGGGATCGCGAAACGCGACGTGCACGCGCTCGGCTGTTGAGCGGCGTCCTCGTCACAGGCTTCGAGCCGTTCGGCGGCGCCGAGGTGAACACATCCCAGCTGGCCGCCGAGGCCGTCGGCGGCGTCGTCCTGCCGGTCTCGTACGCGCGTGCGGCGGATGCGCTGCGCGCGGCGGTGCGCGCAGCCGACCCCGACGTCGTCATCTGCTTCGGTCAGGCCGAGCGGGAGGCGGTCTCGCTGGAGCTCTTTGCGCACAACCTCGACGGCGCGGAGTCCGAGGACAACGACGGCGCCGTTTCGCCCGGCATGATCGATCCCGAGGGTCCGGTCGCCTACCGCTCGACGCTGCCGGTGGACGAGATCGTCGCGGCGCTGCGCGCCGAGGAGATCCCGGCCGGGCGCTCGCGCGACGCGGGCGGATTCCTGTGCAATCACGTCTTCTACGTCCTCATGCGGCTGCTCGAGCAGGAGCGGCCGGGCACGACCGGCGGCTTCGTGCACGTGCCGGCGGATATGGACGTGGAACTCGTCGTTCGTGCTGCGGCGATCGTCGTCGATCGCTCGATCGGGCCTGGTATTTCATCGCCTCGGGCGATACCGTCGTAAGCCGATGGTCTCGCAGGGGTTGCGGCGGATGAAGGGCGTCACGGCTGCCTGCCTGGCAGTCGCGCTGGCGTCCGCGCTCGCAGCGTCGGCCGGACGGAGCGCGAGCGCCCCGCCGCTCATCAAGATCGGCGCCGTTTTCTCGACGATCGGATCGGGCGATGTCTTCGGGCCGCAGCAGATCAAAGGCGCGCAGCTGGCCGTCAGCCAGATCAACGCGGCCGGCGGGGTGGACGGCTCGATGCTCCGCCTCGTCGAGCAGAACGACGATTCAGATCCGGCATCCGGAGCGGTCGCCATGGGGACGCTGATCCAGCACGACGGCGTCGTCGCCGTCATCGGGCCGACGCTCTCCCAGGTCGCCTTCAAGGCCGACCCGGTCGCAAACACGCTGAAGACACCCGTGCTCGGCGTCAGCAACACGGCGAGCGGGCTCGTCGGCAAGTGCTCGTTCTCCTGCACCTGGAGCTGGCGCGACAGCCTCGGCGAGGCGATCGCCGTCCCGGCCGACGTCGCCGCGTACGCATTCGACGCGCATCCGTCGACCGCGGCGATCGTGTATGCGAGCGGTGACCTCCTCGGCATGCAGGAGGCGCAGCTCGCGAAGACGAGCTTCCCGCAGAACGGTGTGCGCGTCGTCGCGAACGTCGCGCTTCCTGCGACGGGAAGCATTGCCGCGGGAGTTGCGCGCGCGCTCGCGGCGCGCCCGCAGGTGCTGTTCGTCGGAACCGTCAGCGGCCCGACCGCCGTCGCCGTCATCAAGGCTGCACGCGCGGCGGGCTACTCCGGTGTGTTCCTCGGCGGCAACACGCTGAACAGCGACGCGACCGCGACGCTCGCAGGCCGCGCAGGCGCGGGCGCGCGCAGCGCCTCGGCGTGGTATCGCGGCAACGACTTTCCCGCGAACAGCGCCTTCGTGACCGCGTACCGGCAGACGTACGGCGCAGAGCCCGACCAGTTCGCGACGCAGGCGTACGTCGGCGTGCAGATCATCGCGGACGCGCTTCAGCGCGCCGGAATCGCGAAGAGTCATGCGCCGATCGCCGCGCAACGCGCGCTTCTCCAGCGCGCGCTGCCGAACGTCACGCTGCTGACGCCGCTCGGCCCGTTCCGGTTCACCTCCGACCACGACGTCTCGCAGATCGTGTGGGTCCTCGCCATGGACGGCCATGGCGGACACGCGCTCGCGGGCTTCTGCGATCCGGGCTGCTGATGTTCGAGGCCGGCAAATTCCGACACAACGCGCTCCGGCGGATGTCGTCGCCGGAGCAGCTGGATCAGATGCTGCGCGTCACGCTCGCCCGCCGGTGGCTCGGCCTCGCAGGCTTGCTCCTGCTCATCGCCGTGACCGTCGCGTGGTCGGCGGTCGCCACCGTTCCGACGACGCTCAAGGGGCCCGGTTACCTGCTCCCGCAGGGCGGCCTACGCGAGGTGCAGGCGGCCGCGTCCGGCGTCGTCAGCGTGCTCGGCGCCTCCACCGGCCAGCACGTCGTCGCGCAGGAGCAAGTCGGGACGATCGTCGAGGCGAACGGGAAGCACGTGCCGGTGCTCGCGCCCGAGACGGGTGTGCTCACCGAGTCGGACACGGTCGCGCACGCGTACGTCAATGCCGGGCAGCGGCTGGGTCTCGTGCAGCCCGTCGGTTGGCCGCTCGTCGTCTACGCGTACGTGCCGACGGACGTCGCCGCCGATCTACGCCCGGGCACCCAGGCGCACGTCAGCTTCGGCGCAGGCATCGGCCAGGCGTTCGGGTACGCGACCGGCACCGTCGAGTCGGTGAGCCAGTTCCCGGCGACGGCCGAGCGGCTCCAGTTCATCCTCCAGGACTCATCGACGATCGACAGCGTCCGAAAGCTCGGGCCTGCCAACGAGGTCATCATCGCCATGGATCAGTCGGCGAGGACGCCGAGCGGGCTCGTGTGGGGATCCGGTAACGGCCCCGGCGGCCCGCTCCCCGCGGGCATCCCCTCGTCGGTCACGTTCATCATCGGGACGCACCACCCGATCGACAACGTTCTCTAATGGCGGAACCCTCCGCCGACGTCCGGATGGCCGCGCCGACCGGTGCCGTGAAGCGCCGCGTGAAGGCGCCGACCTTGCTCCAGATGGAGGCGGTCGAGTGCGGTGCAGCCGCGCTCGGCATCGTTCTCGCGCACTACGGACGCTGGGTCCCGCTCGAGGAGCTCCGCCTCGAGTGCGGCGTCTCGCGCGACGGCTCGAAAGCCAGCAACGTCCTCAAGGCCGCGCGCAAGTACGGGCTCGAAGGCACAGGCAAGCGCATGGAGCCGAAGAGCCTTCCGAACGTCCGCCTGCCCGCGATCGTCTTCTGGAACTTCAACCACTTCCTCGTCGTCGAGGGCTACGGGCCGAAGTGGGTGTATCTCAACGACCCGGCGACCGGCCCCCGTCGCGTCACGTGGGAGGAGTTCGACGGATCCTTCACAGGCATCCTCATCGAGGTCGCGCCGACCGACGGCTTCGAGCGTGCCGGCGGTCCTCCGTCGCTCGCGCGTGGCCTGGCGAAGCGCTTCCACGGAGGCATGCCGGCGCTCGTCATGTGCCTCCTCGCCGGGCTCGGGCTGCTCGTGCCGGGCCTGCTCGTCCCGGCAGCCGTTCGAACGTTCGTCAACGAGGTCCTCGGGCAGGGGAACCGGAGTTGGCAATGGCTCCTCGTCTTCGGCGTGCTCCTGGCCGCGGTCGCGGAGTTCGCGTTCACCTGGATCCAGCAGATAACGCTTCTGCGGCTCTCGACGAAGCTCGCGATGTCGATGTCGACGCGCTTCATGGAGCACGTCCTGCGGCTGCCGATGCTCTTCTTCACGCAGCGCTACGCGGGTCACGTCGTCACGCGCATCCAGGTGAACGACTCGATCGCGAGCCTGCTGTCGAGCCAGCTCGCCACCAGCCTGCTCGCGACGATCACCTCTGCCTTCTACCTCGTCCTGATGGTGATCTACGACTGGCAGCTGACGCTTGTGACGCTCGCGTTCTCGGCGATGAACGTCCTCGCGCTCCGCTTCACCGTCGCACGACAGAAGGACGCGAGCCGCCGCCTCGTCCAGGACAGCGGCAAGCTGACGGCGACGGCGGTCTCGGGCCTCGCGAACATCGAGACGCTGAAGGCGACGAGCGAGGACGCCTCGTTCTTCGCGCGCTGGGCGGGCCAGCAGGCGAAGGTGCTCGTCACGTCGCAGACCATGGGCGCCCCGATGGCGGCGCTCGGCACGATCCCGGGCTCGCTCATCGCGCTCAACACCGCAGCGATCATCGGCTTCGGGGGGCTCCAGGTGATGAACGGCACGCTCTCGCTCGGCACGCTCGTCGCGTTCCAGCTCCTCGCCGCCGGCTTCAGCGGCCCGGTGGCGCAGCTCGTCGGCTTCGGCGCCGTCTTGCAGCAGGCCGGCGGCAACCTCGCCAGCGTCGACGACGTCCTCGACTATCCGACCGATCCCGAGTCGGCCGAGCGTCCGCTCGTCGACGAGGTCGAGGTGTCCGCGAACGGGAGCGGCTCGGTACGTCGCATCCTGCCGCGTCGCCTGTCCGGTTCTATCGACATCCTCGATCTGTCGTTCGGATACAACCCGCTCGAGCCGCCGCTCGTGCGAGGACTGAACCTGCGCGTCGAGCCGGGCCAGCGCGTGGCCATCGTCGGGCCCACGGGCTCGGGCAAGTCGACGGTCTCGAAGATGGTCGCGGGCCTCAACCAGCCGTGGGGCGGGGAGATCCTCTTCGACGGGATTCCGCGCATGCTCATCCCGCGGCAGGTGCTCGCGTCGTCGCTCGCGTTCGTCGACCAGGAGATTCTTCTCTTCGAGGGAACCGTTCGCGACAACCTCACGCTCTGGGACCCCACGATCCCCGAGGACGCGATCGTGCGGGCCGCACGCGACGCGATGATCCACGACGACGTCGTCAAGCGTCCGCAGGGATACGACCGCGCGGTCGAGGAAGGCGGGAAGGACTGGAGCGGCGGTCAGCGGCAACGGCTGGAGATCGCGCGCGCGCTCGCAGGCAATCCCTCGATCCTGATCATGGACGAGGCGACGAGCGCACTCGACCCGATCGTCGAACAGGCGATCGACGCGAACATCCGCGCGCGCGGATGCACGTGCCTGATCGTTGCGCACCGGCTCTCGACCATCCGCGACTGCGACGAGATCGTCGTCCTGGACAAGGGCATCGCCGTCGAGCGCGGCACGCACGACGAGCTCGTCGCCGGAGGCGGGATCTACACGGAGTTCTTGAACGAGTGACCTCGACGGTCGATCTCGCCGGCGCGACGCCGACGCCGCTGCCGGCGAACCGGCCGCTGCACCTCGACGACCCGGGGACTGCGTGGCTGCTCGAGTCGGGTCGCGTGCAGGTCTTCGCGGTGCGGCCGGGCGGGCGCTCGGCGCGCCTGCCGCTGTTCACCGTCGGGAGCGGCGAGCTGCTCCTTCCTCCGCCCGCGGGCGGAGACGTCGAGCTGATCGCCGTCGGCCTCGTCGACGACACGGCGGCGCACCCGGTCCCGCTCGAGCACGTCCGCGCGGCAGCCGGCGGCGCGGATCCCGGGCATGTCGCGCAGCTGCTCGACGAATGGCTCGGCCAGCTGGCGGCGACGCTCGAACGCTCGTTGCCGGACGAAGGCCTCTCGCTCGCGCCCGGCGAGCTCGCTCGCATTCCGGCAGGGGCGCTCGCGTGGCCCGCGACGCGGATCGTGTGGCTACACAACGACGCCAATCTCGTCCTCTTCGGCGAGCAGACCGGCACGCCCCCGACGAACGCACTCTGCCCGGTGCCGCCGCAGGCGTGGGTCGGGGCCCTCGACGACGTCGAGACGACTCCGCTCTCGACGCTCGACGCGCTCGCCGATCCCGACGTCTGGCGCGGGATCGACGCGTTCCAGCGCGCGCTGCTCGTCCGCGTCGCGCGGGTCCTCGACGGGATGGACGGCGCGGCCGGCGCCGAGCTCGACGAGCGCCGCTCGTACGAGGACGAGCTGCGGACGGCGACGTACACCGGCCTCGGCGCCGTGCTCGGCGGCGAGGTGGCGACCGTCACTCCGGGTATCGAGGCAGGGCTCGTGCTCGGCGCGCTCCGCGTCGTCGGCGCGGCCCAGCAGATCGACGTAAAGCCGGCGCCGCGAGGCGCGGTCGGCGCAACCACCGACCCGGTGGACACGATCGCGCGCGCGTCGGGCGTTCGCTCGCGCAAGGTCGTCCCCGAGGGGGAATGGTGGAAGACGGACGTCGGCCCATTCCTCGCCTTCCGCAGTGAGGACGAGCATCCGGTGGCGATCCTCCCCGCGGGCCGGCGCGGCTACGTCATCGTCGACCCCGCCGAGGGCACGCGCGTGCCGGTCACGGTGGAGAGCGCTTCGACCCTTGCCGACGAGGGCTACATGCTCTACCGCGCGCTTCCGTCGCACCCGCTGACGGGACGCGACCTCATCAGCTTCATGTGGCGGCCGATCCGTCGCGACGTTGCGTGGCTCGCAGTCTTCGGTGTCTTCGTCGCCGGCATCTCGCTGCTGACGCCGGTCGTGACGAAGGTGATCTTCTCCCGCGTCGTCCCTGGGCTGCAGCGGTCGAATCTTGCGTGGCTGACGGTTCTGCTCGTCGTGTTCGCGTTCGCAACGCTCGGCTTCTCACTGGCGCAACAGATCGCGTTCCTCCGCCTCCAGGGACGAGCGGCGACCGACGTTCAGGCGGCGTTGTGGGACCGCGTGCTCGACCTGCCGTTGCCGTTCTTCCGCAAGTACTCGGCCGGCTCGCTCGCAATGCGCGTCATGGGGATCGAGCGCATCCGCCTCTATGCGACGGGCGCGGTCGTGACCGCGGTGCTCGCGATCCCCGTCGGCATCGCGAACCTCGCGCTCGCCTTCGTTCTCAACGTACGCCTCGGGATCTTCGGCGCCGTCGGCATCGTCTTCATCGGCGCTGTGATGGTCCTGCTGATCCGGTTCCAGGTTCCGCGCGAGCGGCGCGTGCAAGAGGCGACGAGCGAGCTCTTCGGCATCTCGATGCAGCTCGTCGAGGCGGCGGGGAAGCTCCGCGTCGCAGACGCCGAGCGCCGGGGCTTCGCCGAATGGGGGAAACGCTTCGCCGACCTGAAGCGCTCGTTCTACGACGCGCAGGTCGGGTTCGCCGGTGCGACGGCAGTGGTCGCCTCGGCGCCGGCGCTCGGCACGCTGCTCCTGTTCCTCGGCGCGGCCACGCTGAAGACGGGGGCGATCTCGGGTGCGACGTTCCTCGCGTTCAACACCGCGTTCATCCAGGCGCTGGCCGCCGTGACCGGACTCACGAACGTCGCCACGTTCCTCGCCCAGTCGGTTCCGCTGTACGAGAACACGCGGCCGATCCTCGGCGCCGAGCGCGAAACCGACGTCGTCAAGGCGGACCCCGGCGAGCTGCGCGGCCAGATCGAGATGAGTCACGTGTCGTTCCGGTACGCGGAGGACAGTCCGCTTGTCCTCGACGATTTCGGTTTCTCCGCCGAGCCCGGCGAATTCGTCGCCTTCGTCGGGCCGTCCGGCGCGGGCAAGTCCTCGGTGATGCGCGTGCTGCTCGGGTTCGAGAACGCCGAGGTCGGCACCGTGCGCTACGACGGCAAGGACATCGAGAGCCTCGACCCGCGCGCGCTCCGCCGCCAGATGGGCGTCGTCGTGCAGAGCGCGCGGCTCATGCCGGGCGACATCTTCACGAACATCGTCGGTGCGCGGCCGCTCACCGTCGAGGACGCATGGGCCGCTGCCGAGATCGCCGGCATCAAGGAGGACATCGAGGCGCTGCCGATGGGCATGCACACGTTCGTCGCCGAGGGGATGGGCGCGTTCTCGGGCGGCCAGAAGCAGCGCCTGCTCATCGCGCGCGCGGTCGTCGGCCGCCCGCGCATCCTGCTCTTCGACGAGGCGACGAGCGCGCTCGACAACCGGACGCAGGCGGCGGTCTCGCAGGCGATCGAGCACCTGCGCGCGACCCGCGTCGTCATCGCCCATCGCTTGTCCACCGTCCGCAACGCGGATCGGATCGTCGTCGTGCAGGCCGGAAAGGTCGCGCAGCAGGGCACGTATGACGAGCTGATGGCGGTCGAAGGCCCGTTCCGCCTGCTCGCGCAGAGGCAGCTTGCCTGACCTCCTCGACGAGCTCCATGCGTCCGAGCCGCGTCGGCGACGTTCGTGGGCGCTGTGGCTTCTGCTCCTCCCTGCAGCATCCGTTCTCTATCCGCCGCTCTATTCGCACCGCACGCCCACCGTCGCGGGCGTGCCGTTCTTCGTCTGGTACCAGATGGTCGCCGTCGTCTTCGGCGGCGCCGTCACCGGCGTCGTCTATCTCCTCCGCCGGCCGTGATGCTCGCCGCGATCGAGACGACACAGGCGATCGTGATGGCCGTCGCGTTCGCGTTGATCACGTGCGTCGGGCTCCTCGCCGGGAGGTGGCGCAAGGCGGACCTCTCCGAGCTCGACGAATGGGCCCTCGGCGGACGGACGTTCGGCGGCGTCCTGACGTGGTTCCTGCAGGGCGGCTCGGTGTACACGACCTACTCGTTCATCGCCGTGCCGGCGCTCGTCTTCGGCACCGGCGCGCTCGGGTTCTTCGCGCTGCCGTACCTCGTGATCACGTATCCGATCGCGTTCGTCATCGTGCCGCGCCTGTGGCTCCTCGCCCGCAAGCACGGGTATGTGACCGCGGCGGACTTCGTTCGCGACCGCTTCGGCAACCGCTGGCTCGCGTTCGCGGTCACGGCGACCGGGCTCGTCGCGACGATGCCGTACATCGCGTTGCAGGTCTATGGGATCGAGATCTGCATGTCGCAGATCGGCCTGCCGGTCCAGTGGTCGCTGTGGATCGCCTTCGCCGTGCTCGCGCTCGTCACGTACGTGAGCGGGCTTCGGTCGGCGACGCTGATCGCGATCGTCAAGGACGTCTTCATCTGGATAACAGTGCTCGTCGCCGTCATCTACATCCCGATTCACCTCGGCGGCTTCGCGCACGCGTTCGGCCATGTCCCGCACAAGGACCTCGTCCTGCCGGGGAACCTCTACGCCGACTTCGCCACCCTCGCGCTCGGATCCGGGCTCGCGCTCTTCCTCTATCCGCACACGCTCACCGGCGCGCTCTCGTCCTCGAGCGCGTCCGTCGTGCAGCGCAACAGCATCTTCCTGCCCGTCTACACGGTGATGCTCGGACTGCTCGCGGTGCTCGGCTACATGGCGGTGGCCGACGGCATCAAGCCCGACAGCCATTACGGCGCGAACATCGCTATCCCCGCGCTGTTCGACAAGGTCTTCCCGCCCCTGTTCTCCGGATTCGCGCTCGCATCGATAGCCATCGGCGCACTCGTCCCAGCCGCGATGATGGCGATCGCCGCCGCGAATCTCTTCGCGCGGAACGTCTACGCCGAGCTGTGGCCGAACTCGACGTCGAAGGAGCAGGCGCGCGTCTCGAAGATCGCGTCGCTCTTCGTGAAGTTCGGCGCCGTCGGGTTCGTCATCGCCGTGCCGACGACGTTCGTCATCAACTTCCAGCTCGCCGCCGGAGTCTGGATCCTGCAGACGCTGCCGGCCGTGTTCCTCGCCCTGATCTGGCGGCGGCTCGAGGCGTGGTCGACGCTCGCGGGATGGCTCGTCGGCACGGCTATCGGAACGATCCTGCTCGTCCACGTCGGCTTCGCATCCTCGAGCTACGCGTTCGGCTGGGGCGACCACCGGGAGAAGCTCTTCATCGGCGTGCCTGCGCTCGCGGCGAACCTGCTCGTCGCCGTCGGCGGCACGATCGCGGTCCATTTCCGCCGCAGCAGCCCGTCGCCGGCGCCGAATCTCGGATGAGTCACGGTGGTGGACGCTGTAGCAACGGAACCCGAAGTGTGGTTGGATGGGATGTGTCCGGTCGATGCGAAAGCCAGGAGGCCACATGCAGCGCGAAGAATTCGTCACGAACTACGCGAAGCTCTTGACCCACGCGTGGACTGACGAGTCGTTTGCAAGTCGACTCACGTCCGATCCGCAGGCGGTTCTCTCGGAGAGCGGCCTGCCGGTCTCTTCGACGGCGACCGTCGACATCGTCCGCGATACCTCCGGCGAGGGCGACCTCGACGAGCAGGTCCGGCTCTGGGAGCAGGGCGAGTCGTCGGGGCACTACACGCTGTACGTGCCGAAGACGCCGCAGATCGAGGAGGGCGAGCTCTCCGAGGCAGAGCTGGAAGGCGTGGCCGGCGCCGGCGACACGTCGGTGACCATCTGCTGCTGCTGCTCTCCCTGCTGCTGCTGAGCAAGGAGCGGGTCGTGCGAGGGCGCGCGACGATCGTCGCGCGCCCTCCCATACGCGGATGAACGATCACGTCAGGCTCAGAAGCGACGTCGCCGCGGCGATCGTCGACGCGGCGCGCGTGTTCCTGCTCGAGGATCGCCGCCACGTCGTGTTCGAAGGGCGCGCCGTCGCGGCGCTCGCGCCGCTCCTCGACGGCAGCAGGTCGCGGAGCGAGCTGCTCGTCGAGCTGTCCGACCTGCCGTTCGCCGAGGTCGGCCGCGCGATCGCGACGTTCGAGGCGGGCGGCTTCCTCGCCGCGGGGCCGTCGGTGGGCGACCCCGCCTCGGTCGCATGGTGGGACGCGGCAGGGGTCGATCCCTCGACGGTGGACCGCGATGCGCCGATTGCGGTCACCGTCCTGGCGCAGGTCGACGACTTCGAGGAGGCGCTGGCCGGTCTCACGATCGGGAACGACGGGTCGGAGCTCGTGGTCGTCGACGACTACCTCGACGACGCGCTCGAGGACGTGAACCGTCGCCATCTGGAATCGGGGACGCCGTGGATGCTCGTGAAGCCGACGGGAACCGAGCTGTGGATCGGCCCCGTGTTCCGACCGGGTGTCGGCGCGTGCTGGGAGTGCATGACGCAGCGCATTCTCGGCAACCGCCAGGTCGAGCGCTATCTCGAGTCGAAGGACGGCTCGGTCCGCTGGCTTCCCGCGCACGTACCGGTGACTCCGGCGGCTGTCCAGCTCGCGGGTTCGCTCGCGGCGCTCGAGCTGCAACGCCTCCTCGTAACGGGGAGCTCTGCGCTCGATGACGCGATTCTCGCGTTCGACCTCGCCACACTCGCGAGCGAGCGGCATGCCGTCGTCCGGCAGCCGCAGTGCCCGGCGTGTGGGGACCCCGTGAGTGCAGTGGCGCCGCTCGAGGTGCGGCTCGCGTCGCGCCCGAAGGTCTTTACCTCCGACGGGGGCCATCGCACCTGCACGCCGGAGGAGACGGTGGCGCGCCTGGCCAAGCACGTCAGCCGCATCACGGGAGCCGTCAGCTCGCTGACGAAGCAGACGCGCGAGGACAACGGTCTGGAGGTCAGCTACGCCGCCGGCCACAACTTCGCGTTGATGCAGGACAGCATGTATTTCCTGCGCAAGAACCTGCGCGGCCGTTCGGGCGGCAAAGGCCGCACCGACGCGCAGGCGCGCGCCGGCGCCATCTGCGAGGCGATCGAGCGCTTCAACGGTGTCTTCCGCGGCGACGAGCGGCGCATCCGCGCGACGTACTCGGAGCTCGGCGAGAACGCGCTGCACCCGGAGCAGCTCCTGTGCTTCTCCGAGAGCCAATACGAGAATCGCGAGGCGTTCAACGCAGCGCAGGCGACGAACTTCCACACAGTGCCGAAGCGGCTCGATCCCGATCTCGAGATCGACTGGTCGCCCGTCTGGTCGCTCGGCCGCGAGCGGTCGCTCTACGTGCCGACCGCGTACTGCTACTTCGGCCATCCCGACATCCGCGAGCACTTCTTCACCGCCTGCGACGCGAACGGGCACGCGGCCGGCAACACGGTCGAGGAGGCGATCCTCCAGGGGACGATGGAGCTCGTCGAGCGCGACGCCGCATCGATCTGGTGGCACAACCGCGTACGCCGCCCCGCGTTCGACCTCGACTCGCTCGACGAGCCGTACGTCGATTCCCTGCGCAAGCACTACGCGACGCTCGGACGCGATCTCTGGGCGCTCGACCTGACGAGCGACCTCGGCATCCCGGTCGTCGTCGCGCTGTCGCGGCGCCTCCACGGACCGACACAGGACGTCGTCTTCGGCTTCGGTGCGCACGTCGACCCGCGCATGGCCGCGCTTCGCGCCCTGAGCGAGACGAACCAGTTCCTGCCCGCCGTCAGCGACATTCGCCCGGACGGCACGACGCATTACTGGATGGACGACCGCGACTCGATCGACTGGTGGACGACGGCGACGCTCGAGAGTGAGCCGTATCTCGTTCCCGATCCGGCGGCACCTGCGCGGCGCGTCGAGGACTTCGACCTGATCGCGACGGACGACATCGCCGAGGACGTCCGCCGCACCGTGGCTCGGCTCGACGCCGCCGGTCTCGAGCTCTTCGTGCTCGACCAGACCCGCCCCGACATCGAGCTCTCCGTCGTCAAGACGCTCGCGCCCGGTCTGCGCCACTTCTGGCGGCGGCTCGGCCCGGGGCGCCTCTACGACGTGCCCGTGCGGCTCGGCTGGCTCGACCGGCCGACGCCGGAAGCGGAGTTGAACCCGATCAGCATCTTCTTCTGATGGCGATCGACGAAGCGATCCGGCTCCGCTCCGACGCGACGCTCGAACGAACCGACTCCGTGCGCATCCTGCGCGCCGGTTTCGCCCGCGTGAGCCTCGGCGCGCCGGAGCCTGCGGGCGACGCCGCTCTCGACCTGCTGCGCAACGGCGGCGGATCGGAGCTCGACGTCGTTCGCGCGGCGGTCTCGGTGGGAGGCGAGCAAGCGGTGATTCCGCTGCAGATGCTGCTCCACCGGCTGCGGTCCGGCGGCTGGCTCCAGCGAACTCTGCGCATCGACGGGCGTCCTGTCGCGACGCTCCGTCCGCTCGGCCACCGCGCGCCGACCCCGTCGGCACCGCTCGACCCAGACGTCCCGGTCCGCGTGTCGCGCTTCGCCCTGATGCGCAGCGAAGGGGGAGAGACGCTCCTCGAGTCGCCGCGGGTTGCCGCGCAGGTCGTCGTGCACGATCCGGCCGTGGCAGGCATCTTCGCGTCGCCGTCAGAGGCTCCCGACGAGCTCTTGCAGCTCCTCTCTGATGCGGGGATCCTCGTGCAGGACGACGAGCCGGGGGTGTGGTCGTTCCACGAGCTCCTGTTCCACGCGCGCAGTCGGTTCGGCCGCCACGTCGGCGGCTTCGGCGGGACGTACCGCTTCGAGGGCGAGGTCGAGCCGCTGCCCGCAGTGAAGCCGACGGTCGGTCCCACGATCGCGCTACCGGTGCCGAAGGCCGACCCCGGGCTCTCGCTTGCCGAGGCGATGGAGGAGCGCGAATCCGTCCGCCGGCACGACGACGAGCACCCGATCGACGTCGCGCAGCTCGGAGAGCTCCTGTATCGCTGTGCGCGCGTTCGCCGCGTCTTCTCGGACGGGAAGCAGGAGCTGTCGAACAGGCCGTACCCGTCCGGAGGCTCGACGTACGAGCTCGAGATCTATCCGCTCGTGCGGCTGTGCGCCGGCGTCGAGCCGGGTTTCTACCGGTACGACCCCGCCGGCCACGCGCTCGAGCACGTGAGCGAGCCGAGCGCGTCGACGCAGTCGCTGCTCGAATTCGCGCGGATCACGTCGGTGATGGATGGGCCGCCGCAGGTTGCCCTGCTCGTCACCTCGCGTTTTGCGCGCGTCGCGTGGAAGTACGAGTCGATCGCGTATGCGCTGACGCTCAAGCAGGTCGGCGCGTTGTTCCAGAGCCTCTACCTCGTGTCCACTGCGCTCGGGCTCGCGCCGTGCGCGCAGGGCGGGGGCGACCCGGACGCGTTCGCCGCCGCCACCGGCATCGACTACGAGACCGAGTCCACCGTCGGCGAGTTCGTCGTGGGAAGCGCATGAAGATCGGATTGGTTCAGATCAACATGACGTTGAACTGGGGCGAGCGCCGTGAGGGTGAGGCGCCCGTCTCGGTGAGCCTCCTTCCCTACTCGGTCGCGATGCTGCAGGCTTACGCCGGTCGCCATGCGGCCGAGCGCCACGACTTCCTCGCTCCGATCCACCGCCGTCTGCCGGTTGCCGACGCCGTCGAGTGGCTGTCCGACGCGGATCTCGTCGGGTTCAGCGCATATGTCTGGAACGCGCGACTCTCGCTCGCGATCGCACGCGAGCTCAAGCGCGCACGTCCCGAGACGATCATCGTGTTCGGCGGCCCGCAGGTGCCTGATCGGAGCGAGGCGTTCCTGCGCGAGCATCCGTATGTCGACCTCGCGTGCCACGGCGAGGGCGAGCGCGTGTTCACGGCGGCGCTCGACGCCGCGCCCGCGCGCGAGTGGCGCACAGTTCCCGGCTCGAGCTTCCTCGACGCCGGCGGCGCATTCCACCAGAGCCCGAAACCGCCGCGCATTGCCGAGCTCGACGAGATCCCGTCGCCGTACCTGTCGGGGACGTTCGACGCGCTCCAGCGCCGCTTCCCCGAGGAGCGCTGGGTGATGACGTGGGAGACGAACCGCGGCTGCCCGTTCTCGTGCAGCTTCTGCGACTGGGGCTCGGCGACGGCGGCCAAGGTTCACCGCTTCCCCGACGAGCGCCTGCACGCCGAGATCGACTACATGTGCTCGGGCGCCGTCGACTTCGTCTTCTGCTGCGATGCGAACTACGGCATCCTCCGCCGCGACCTCGAGTTGACGGAGCGCATCGTCGCCGGCAAGACGCGCACCGGCCATCCGTACTCGCTCTCGGTGCAGAGCGCGAAGAACGCGACGGAGCGAACGTATGCGATCCAGAAGCTCATCGATGGATCTTTGTCGTCCTACGGGGCGACCATCTCGCTCCAGTCGGTGAACGACGCGACGCTCGCGAACATTCGCCGCTCGAACATCTCCTCCGAGTCGTACCGCGAGCTGCAGCGGCGGTACACGCGCGACGGCATCTACACGTACACCGACATCATCCTCGGCCTGCCGGGAGAGTCGTACGCGGACTTCGCCGACGGCGTCGCGCAGGTCGTGGCGGAGGGGCAGCACAACCACATCCAGTTCCACAACTGCTCGCTCCTCCCGAACGCGGAGATGGGCGACCCGGAGTACATCGCCCGCTTCGGGCTGCGGACGGTCGACCAGCCGATCGTCGGCATCCACTCCCCGGTCGCCGAGGTGGACGAGGTCGACGAGCGGCTCGCAACCGTCATCGCGACCGATGCGATGCCCGCCGCGGACTGGGTGCGCGCCAAGACGTTCGTCTGGCTCGTCGACTTCCTCTACTTCGACCGCGCGCTCCAGATCCCGCTCGTTCTCCTCCAGGCCGAGCGCGGCACGTCGCTGCGGACGCTCGTCGAGACGTTCGCCGACGCCGATCCCGAGCGGTTTCCCACGATCGCGTCCATGAGCGCGGCCTTGCGCGCGCACGCACGAGCGATCCAGGACGGCGCGCCGGAGTACCTCGAGAGCCACGGCTTCCGCTGGCCCGCCGACCAGCACGCGCTGATCGAGCTGGTGACGAGCGGCCGGCTCGAGGCGTTCTACGCGGAGGCGGCGGAGCTGCTCGGCGGGGACGGCATCGTCGACGAGGCGGTGAGGCTCAACGCGGCGCTCCTGCGCGTGCCCGGCGGGACGCGGAAGCCGCTCGTCCTCTCGCATGACCTGTGGCCGTACTACCGCGGTTTCCTCGTCGGCGCGCCCGAGCCGCTGCGCGCCGGGCTCGTGACGTACGCCGTCGACGCCCGCGTCGGGGACTGGCTCCCGCACCTCATCAGCAGCCACGGCCGGGACAAGCGGGAGTACCTCGGGCCGGTGCGACTCGTGCGGACGCCGTCCGCCGCCGCTGGGATGGTGCCGGTATGAGAAACCCGCTCTACGCCGTCGTTCCGATGCTCTACGCCGCCGCCATCGTCGCCTCGATCTTCGCCGGCGGCCTCGTGCCGGTAGCCGTCGTCGGTGGGATCCTCGTGGGCGCGTTCTTCACCTTCGTGGGCGCCCAGAACGGCACGGGACGGCGCCTGCTGGGTCGCGGCAAGCCCCGGGACTGAGGCCCCAGGATCCGGCCTTTCGGAGGCCGCCCATGTGTCGGTACAATCCGGATACCTAGTACACGGATTGGAGAGTGACCGAATCGTGAGTGACCTGCTCCTCGTCCCGCTCGAGGACACCGTCGTCTTCCCGGGCATGACCGTCACGCTGACGGTCGACACCGGGGACGAAACCGAGGTTCTGCTCGTCCCCCAGCACGAGCAGGAGTACGCGAAGGTCGGCACCGTGGCCAGCGTCGACGAGCGCGTTCGGCTGCCGCGGGGCGCCGGCTCGGCCGTCGTCCTGACCGGCCTGCACCGCGCCATCATCGGCGCCGCCCACAGCGACCCTCAGGGCAACCTGCGCGTCGAGGTGGAGGAGGCCGAGGACGAGAACCCGGCCCCTGTCACGACGCGCGAGCTGGAGCGCGAGTACCGAGCCGTCGTCGAGGAGATCCTCGAGCTGCGCGACGCGGACGACCGCATCCGTCAGTTCCTGCGTTCCATCACCGACGCCGGCGCGCTCGCCGACACGTGCGCGTACGCGCCCGACATCTCGTTCGCGAATCGCGTCGAGCTGCTCGAGACGATCGGTGTCGTCGAGCGACTCGAGCTCGCGGTGAAGCTCCAGCGCGAGCGGCTCGCAGAGCTGCAGGTGCGCGCCCGCATCCGCGACGACGTGGAGTCCGGTGCGCAGAAGCAGCAGCGCGAGTGGTTCCTCCGCCAGCAGCTGAACTCGATTCGCAAGGAGCTCGGCGAGGACGAAGGCTCCGTCGTCGAGGAGTACCGCACGAAGATCGAGGAAGCCGGCATGCCGGACGACGTCCGCGCGCAGGCAGAGCGCGAGTTGCGCCGCCTGGAGACGATGGGCGAGTCCTCGGGCGAGGCGTCGATGATCCGCACCTACCTCGAGTGGCTGACCGCGGTGCCGTGGTCGAAGCGCTCCGAGGAGCGGCTCGACCCTGTCAACGCGCGTGAGGTGCTCGACGCCGACCACGCGGGCCTCGACGACGTGAAGGACCGCATCGTCGAGTACCTGGCCGTGCGCAAGCTGCGCCAGGAGCGCGGTATCCCGAACGACAAGAAGAGCGGCGCCATACTCACGCTGATCGGCCCTCCCGGCACGGGCAAGACTTCGATCGGCGAGTCGGTCGCGCGTGCGCTCAACCGCGAGTTCGTGCGCATGTCGCTTGGCGGCATCCGCGACGAGGCGGAGATCCGCGGCCACCGCCGCACGTACATCGGCTCGCTCCCGGGCCGGCTCGTGCGCGCGCTGCGCGACGCGGGGACGATGAACCCGGTCATCCTGCTGGACGAGGTGGACAAGGTCGGCGCCGACTGGCGCGGCGACCCGTCCGCGGCGCTGCTCGAGGTCCTCGACCCCGCGCAGAACCACTCGTTCCGCGACCACTACCTCGACGTCGAGCTCGACCTGAGCGACGTGTTCTTCATCGCGACGGCGAACATCGCCGACACGATCCCGACTGCGCTGCTCGACCGGATGGAGGTCATCCGCTTCGACGGCTACACCGTGGACGAGAAGACCGCGATCGCACGTGGCTACCTGTGGCCGCGGCAGCGTGAGCGCAACGGCCTGCTCGAGGACGAGGTCTCGATCGGCGACGACACCATCCAGCTCGTCGTTTCCGAGTACACGCGCGAGGCCGGCGTCCGCCAGCTCGAGCGCGAGCTCGGGAAGATCCTCCGGAAGACGGCGACGAAGATCGCGTCTGCCGAGGTCGAGCCGCCCATCCAGGTTGGCGTCGACGTCGTGCGCGACGCGCTTGGACGCCAGAAGTTCTTCCAGGAAGCGGCGGAGCGGACGGCGGTTCCCGGCGTCGCGACCGGGCTCGCCGTCACGGGCACGGGTGGAGACGTCCTGTTCGTCGAGGCGACCTCGATGGATGGCAACGGCGAGCTCGTGCTGACCGGCCAGCTCGGCGACGTGATGAAGGAGTCGGCGCGCATCGCACTCTCGTTCCTGCGCTCGCACGCGGAGGAGCTCGGCGTCGAGCCGGACGCGTTCAAGGACAAGACGTTCCACGTGCACGTGCCTGCGGGCGCGATCCCGAAGGACGGCCCGAGCGCCGGCATCACCATGTCGACCGCGCTCGCGTCGCTCCTGTCGGATCGCCCGGTGAAGCACACCGTCGGCATGACCGGCGAGGTGACGCTGCAGGGCCGCGTGCTCCCGATCGGCGGGCTCAAGCAGAAGGTGCTCGCTGCTCATGCCGCCGGCTTGACCGACGTGATCATCCCGGAGCGCAACCGCGCCGACCTCGACGACGTCCCCGCGGACGTGCGCGAGGCGATGCGCTTCCATCCGGTGATGACGCTCGGCGAGGTGCTCGAGCTCGCGCTCGAGCCGAAGCAGAGCCACTTGCATGCGGTGTAGGAGCTGTCAGCCGCTGCCCGAGGGGGTCGCCCGTGCGGCCGACCTCCTCGGGCGGCGCTGGGTGCTCGCCATCCTGTGGGCGTCGTCCGAGGCGGGCGCAGTCCGTTTCAACGAGTTCAAGCAGGCGTTGGAGACGATCCCGCCGCGCACGCTCGCTGCGCGGCTGCAGGAGCTGGAGGAGGCGGGGATCCTCGAGCGGCGCGTGCTCGATACGCGCCCGCCGCGCGCCGAGTACCGGCTGACCGACTTCGGCCGCCGCGTCGGCAAGGTCGCGGCCGGCTTGCTCTCCGCCTAGCGGCTCGTCGAGCCGTCGTCGTCCTGCGCACGCTCGCGTGCGCGACGCTCGGCAATGCGCGCCCTGATCTCACGCGTGAACTCGTCGAACCGTGCGCGCTCCTCAGGAGTGATCTTCCGGGGTTTCTTCCTCTTCGCCATCGTCGTCCTCCAGGAGTTCTCGGATCGCGTTGACGTCTTCGCGGATGTCTCCAAGGATAGACATGACCGTCGTTAGATCGCGATCCTCGATTGACACAACATCATGGTCGCGACTCTCAGGCGCGCCGGCAAGTGGCCGTTTCGGTCGAGCGGCGCGACTCCTGTGTGTCGCCGGTCTGCGGAATGTCCCCGGAGCTGGACCGCGGTATCAGCGCTGCTGGTCGTCGTCTGAGATCGGAGGCCGCCCAAAAGGTGTGTTCACCGGGGGGCCAAGCGTGTGGCCACCGCGATCGACAGCCTGGTCGAGCGCTCGGCGCTCTCCTTCAGAGAGCGGGCGAGTCTCGTAGTACGCCGCAGGTCTCCACCAGCGGAGCAACCGTTCGCGCACTCTCACACAAACAGTATGTCCGCGGGTCTCGGCAAGGTAACGCGTGGCTGGACTGCGCCAGTGTGCGGGAATTCGTCATCGGAGTTACGAAGGAGCTGCGTGCGTCGAACTGTGGCGATGAGCAGGTTCAGAAACGGCCCTTGAACCGTTGGATTATCCCCGAGCGCTTACGACCGACGGCGCCGAATTGCTTCGACCCCTGCGCTCAGCACCGCGAGGAGCACTGCGCCGGGTAGCACACCGGCAGCGGAGGCATCCGCGGGCAAGACTGCAACGCTGTGATCGCTCGCTGCAACTACCCCGAGGAGGATCCCAGCAGCGCCGGTGCATAGTGCGAGGCGCAGCACAAATCCGCGGAGCATCTACGAATCGTACGTCGCGAAGCACACGTCGCGATACGGACGGCGGCTTCGCGCGCGATCCTAGACCTGTCTCGGCTCGGCAGAGTCCAGAACCTGCTGCCCTACCTCCGGGGCGCTGAGAGGATCTAAAGCCCTGGCTGCCGCCAGGTGTGCGGGAATGTCCCCCGCGCGGCGTCGAGCACTATCTATTCGTCGACGAGGTACCGCGTGTCTTCGACGTACTTCGCATGGCGACGTTCGTCAATGGCTCGCGCTCGTCCGACCCGCAGCTTCAGAAGGAGCTTCAACCACCACGGGCGCCAAGGATCGACGCGGTTCTCGGGAGGGGAGTAGTCGACCGGAGGGGGAGGCGGGGGCTGGAGCATCAGTTCGGTATCCGACATGGCTCTGTGCGCTGCGCCAGTGTTCGGGAATGTCCCCCGAGGATCTGGCGCTGTCCGCGAGCAGCTCCCCGCTCAGCCTCGTGTCGCCTCTTGAGCCTGGAGCTAGCGGAGACAGGTGGTGGCGAGGTCGAGGAGACCTGAACGTTGGGGCGAGAAGAATTCGCAGTCGATGCGCACGCGACTCGAGGTGAGCTCGGGTTGGTAGACATCGGCGAGCGGAGCGATTGGCGCCTCGGAGCGCATGAGGGCGGCATCGAGATTGGCATAGGCGGTGTATCGGGCTGGTCCGGCAAGCGTCGCGGCGGTGGCAATGCGAGTATCGAAGCCACGGTTGTCGAACCCGCCGAGGTCTCCCGGAGAGTTGGGAATGCGGCCGTCGAGGAGGAGGTTGATGAAGTCGTACGGGTCGGCGTAGTCCGCGGCCCAGTCGTAGATCGCGATGTCCCAGGCGCCTGCAGGGGTAATGGCACTCCGTGGATAGGTGATTTGGACGGTGATGCCGATGCGTGCAAGTTCGTCTGCGACCTCGGTGGCGATGTAATCGTCGGTGAGAGATCCGCTGACAGCGAGGATCGCGGCGCGTTGTTGGTGCCCGGCGAGCTGACGGGCACGGGCAAGGTCTGGGGCGTTGAGCGGATAGAGCGTGAAGGGTTTGTACCCGGGCATGGCGGGCGGCAGGACTTGGTCGGTTGGGCGACCGTACAGGCCGCTGACGGCAAGGATCCTGCGGCGATCGAGCGCGAAGTTGACCGCTCGCCGTAGCCGCGCGCTGCGGAAAACCGGCCGCCGCGTGTTGAAGACCAGATAGTGCAACTCCATGTCCGGGTGCACGGACAGGTCTGCTGTTCCGAGTTTGCCGCGTGCCTGGTAGGAGCGCAGGAGACTAGTTCCGAGCGTGCCTGCGTCGTAGTCGGCGCTGCCGGCGGCGATCTGAAGGATGCTCGTCATCTCGTCGCTCCTGAGACTCACGTCGATCTCGCTCAGGTGGCGCGGCCGCGAGCCGCCGTAATGAGGATTCTGCTCGAGGACGATGGAGGTGCCTGGGGTGGCGGAGGCGATGTAGTACGGGCCCGCCATCGGGATTGGCTGGAAGCCCTGCGGGACAGCGGGCAGACCAGCCGGGATCGCACAAAAAAACGGCATCGCCATTCGGGTGACGAAGTCCGGTGCCGGCCGGACCAAGTGCACCGTCAGGGTGTCTCCAGAAGTGGTGACACCAGAGGCGGTTGTCGCCGCTCCGGACAGCACCTGCTGGGCGCCGACCACGTCGCCCAGGAAGGCAGCTGCCGGTGAACGCATCGCCGGTGCGAGATCACGGTTGATCGCAGCGGCAAAGCTCGCCGCCGTTACAACCTCGCCGCTGCTAAACCGAAAACCCTCACGAACCGTGAACACGTACGTGCGACCATGGTCGACCACAGTCGGAAGCGCGGCAGCAACATCCGGCACCACCGGCCCTGCGCCGACGCCGCCCAGATCCGGGTAACTCACAAGATTGGCACAGGTCGCATACGCGACCTCCCACCACGCCGAGTGATAGTCGACTGCAGGATCAAGCGACGGAATCGAATCGTTCGAGACGTTCACGCGCAACGTCCCACCCTCACGAATCGGCGTCAACGCACCCGACGCAGACCCCACCCCCGACAAAACAAGCAAAACCACCGCCAACAGAAGGCCGCCGATCCACCCACACGCCTTACCCACCCGGTACCTCCCGACGATCCCGCGACTCTAGGAGCACCGCGCAACAGAATCAACCCAACGGACTCCACGCTCCCACCGACGACGACACCGCCGGCTGCGCCAGTGCGCGGCAATGTCCCTTGAGCAGCGCAACGGGCGAGGTCGTCGACCAGCTCGTTCTATAGGTTCGCGTCGTGGAGAGCCAGCTCATGCTGCTGAACGGCTCGCCGAGCGCTGGGAAGTCCACACTGGCCACCGCGATTCAGACCGTCGCGCCTAGGCCGATTTTCTATCGCTCGCTCGATCACTTCCTCGCCGGCTACGGGCCTGGATGGAGGGCTGAAGATCATTCGCTCTTCAACAAGGTGATGACTGGTTACGTTCACTCGCTCGCCGCTCTAGTGCGCGCGGGCTGCGACGCAGTCGCCGAGGCAATCATCATCCCGGAGCGTAGAGCGCTTTATCGCGACGCTCTGGCAGACATTCCTGTTCTTGTCGTCGGCGTCCGTTGTGCTCTAAGCGTCGCCACGGCTCGTGAGGAGCAGCGAACGGATCGGCCGCATCTCGAACTCGACGTGCAGTGGTTCGAGACTGTCCACCATGTCCCGTATGACGCTGAAGTGGACACAACCGACGATCCTCCCCCCGCGTTGTTGGCGTCACGCGTCGTTCACCTCTTTGAGACCCCGCCCCGAACGCGTGCGTTCGATCGGCTTTGAACGCGTACAGATACCTCGACTGCGCCAGCGTGCGGAAATGTCCCCCGACGGATCAGCGTCTTTTGACGACGACGCGAGAGACGGTCCAGCCGAGGATGGGGGCCAATACGACTCCGGCGGCCAACGCGGCGACAACACCCGCACGCTGATCAACCCAGACGAACACGACCCCAACTACTAGCGAGAGGATCGCGATGACGGCGATAAGCCTCACCCGGTACAAGGTCTGTCGCCTCATGTCGCTAATGATGACCGCGGAACAGGTGAACGTCCCGTGCCCCAGTGCGCGGAAACGTCCCCCGACGCCACGCTGATTCTTTTCGGGATGCTTAGGCCGAACCAGTGAACAAGTGGTCGCACCCCTATCTGCGGACGGCGCTCGCCACGGCTCTCGCGAACGGTCTTCTGGTTGCGGTCGCCGGACACTCGGGTGCAATGTTCGCCGTGGAGTTCGCGGTCGGGGTTGTCGCGTGGGGATTCCTGATCGCGTGGATGAGGGCGGTTCGCGTAAGAGACCATTGACCTGCGCCAGTGCGCGGGAATGTTCCCTGAGCCACGTTGGGAGGTGGTTACGTCGCGGCTTGGCGATACTCCGCACGTGGATTCCGAAGCGAGTATTCGCGAGGTCGTCGATCGCGAGACGCGGGCGTGGGACACGCAGGACGTTGGGCTCCTGCTTTCGGTCTTTCACCCGGACATGGTCTGGGCGTGGCCGCGAAGCTACACCTCGGTCGATCCGGTCGAATGGCGGTTGGTAATGGGTCGATTCGATGCCCAACGTTGGCGACGTCGGTACGAAGACTTCTTCAGGCGATACGTGCTTGTTCGCAACGGCCGTTCGATCGTGAGGATCGAAGTGTCGGCTGAGGGTGATGGTGCGCTGGCGATCGTCGATATCGACACGCTCTGGCGAGAGCGCTCAACGGGCGACGAGAACAATCATTGGCTCGGTCGGACGTGCAAGCTCTACTCGCTCACCTCGGAGGGATGGAAAATGACTAGTCAGACGGGGGCACTCCAATATGAATAGGCGCGAGGGAGAAGCCTGCGC
>DATBQM010000046.1:0-13528 GCA_036560805.1 Gaiellaceae bacterium
CGCTCGCGGCGGCCGCGGTCGGGCTCGTTCATGATCGCCGGCCGCAGGTTGCGGTAGGGAATCTGCTCGCCGTCCACCTCGGCCTGCAGCGTCGCCTCGAGCTCGGCGGCGCGCTCGGCCTCGTCCCGGACGAAGTTGCCGAGATACCCCTCGCTGGCGAAGCGCCACAGCTCGCGCGTGTTGCGGTTTCCGTCCACCGAGGCGCCGACGGCGAGCGCGGTGTCGAGCTTCGTCAGCTCGTCGTGCCGCTCGTAGATCGGCGTCAGCTCGTACGTGTCCTTGAAGCCGGCGAAGTGGAGGTAGGTCTCCTCGTCCAGCTCTGCGATGAAGCGGTCGGCGTCTTCGCTCAGATCGTCGAGCTGACGCTGGCTCAGCGGTTCCGGCACGGCGCTTAGGATAGTCCCGGCATGAAGGAGCTCTCTCTCCAGACCGAGCGGAAGACCCAGCTCGTCGACATCACGAGCCAGGTGCAGGACGCAATCGCGGACGCGAACGGGGCCAGTGCCGCACTCGTCTACGTGCCGCACACGACGGCCGGCGTCACGATCAACGAGGGCGCCGACCCGCTCGTCGGCGAGGACATCGAGAGCGCGCTCCAGCAGGTCGTGATCGAGGGCTGGAAGTGGAAGCACACCGAGGATCCGGACGGCCCGAATGCGCCGTCCCACGTCCGCGCCACCCTGACCGGGTCGCAGGTGCTCATCCCGCTCCGGGACGGCCGGCTCGCACTCGGCACGTACCAGGGAATCTACTTCTGCGAGTACGACGGGCCGCGGGACCGCAAGGTCTACGTCACAACGCTGCAGTAACGCCGGCTCAATCTCAGCTCAACAAAGCGGCCGTAGCGTCGGAGTGTGCGGCGGGCGATCGCCCTTGCGCTGCTCGTCGGAGTGGCTGCGACCTCGGCGGCGGGAGCGACCCGCGGCGCGTCCGGAATCCACCTGATCCGGCACGTCGTCGTGATCATGCAGGAGAACCGGTCGTTCGACTCCTATTTCGGCACGTATCCCGGAGCGGACGGCATCCCGAAGAACGTCTGCCTCCCCGATCCACTGACGCAGACGTGCCGGCGTCCGTATCACGACCACTCGAACAGGAACGCGGGTGGCCCGCACGACCACGTCGACGCTGTCCGCGACATCGCCGGCGGCGCGATGGACGGCTTCATCCAGCAAGCGGTGAAAGGGCGCAAGGTCGCGTGCTCGGTCGAGATCGACGCGCCGACGTGCTCGCTCGCGCCGAGCAAGCCGGACGTGATGGGCTACCACGACTGGCACGAGATCCCGAACTACTGGTCGTACGCGCGCCACTTCGTACTGCAGGACCACATGTTCGAGTCGGATACGTCGTGGAGCCTTCCCGCGCACTTGTTCCTCGTGTCCGGCTGGTCCGCGAAGTGCACCAAGAAGGGCGACCCGATGAGCTGTCGCGCCGCGGTGCAGGCGCCGGGCTCGCCTCCCGACAGCCCGCAGAACACGACGGGCGCCGTCCCGGACTACGCATGGACGGACCTCACGTATCTCCTGCACAAGCGCCACGTCAGCTGGGGCTACTACGTCGCGAAGGGCTACCAGCCCGACTGCGACGACAACGCCATGTTCTGCGCACCCGTTCCGCAGAATGCAAAGACGCCGGGGATCTGGAACCCGCTGCCGTACTTCGACACGGTGCGGCGGGACGGGCAGCTGTCGGACATACGACCGCTCACGTCGTTCTATGCGGAGGCACGCACGGGCACGCTCCCCGCCGTCTCGTGGATCACGCCGGCGCAGGCCGTCAGCGATCATCCACCCGCGCTCATCACGCGGGGCCAGGCGTACGTGACCGGGTTGATCAACACGATCATGCGCAGCCCCGACTGGAGCTCGACGGCGATCTTTCTCGCCTGGGACGACTGGGGCGGCTTCTACGACCACGTCGCGCCGCCGCAGGTCGACGCGCAGGGTTACGGGCTGCGCGTGCCGGGTCTCGTCATCAGCCCATACGCGAGGAAGGGGTACGTCGACCACCAAGTGCTGAGCTTCGACGCTTACCTCACGTTCATCGAGGACGACTTCCTCGGGGGCGCGCGCATCGACCCGAAGACCGACGGCCGGCCTGACCTCCGACCGGACGTGCGTGAGAACGCGAAGATCCTCGGGAGCCTCGTACGGGACTTCGACTTCTCCCAAAAGCCGCGTCCGCCGCTTGTCCTGTCGCTGCATCCGCCGTTCAGCTGACCGGCGCTACTGTGGCCGCATGGCCGCGCCGGTGACAAGAGACGAGGAAGTCGAGCTCGAGGTCGAGTCGCTCGCGTACGGCGGCAACGGCGTCGCGCGCCTCGACGGGTACGTCGTCTTCGTCCGCCGCGGGCTGCCCGGCGACCGTGTTCGCGCGCGCGTCACCAAGGTGAAGCGCAGTCACGCAGAGGCCCTCATGACCGACGTCCTGCGCGCGGGACCGCATCGCGTCGACGCGCCATGCGTGCACTTCCCCGCGTGCGGCGGCTGTCGGTTCCAGGACCTCGCGTACGAGAAGCAACTCGAGCAGAAGCACGCGCAGGTGCACGACGCGCTGCAGCGCCTCGGCGGCATCGCCGATCCGCCGCTGCGGGAAATCGTCCCGTGCGAGCCGGAGATCTTCCACTACCGCAACAAGGTCGAGTACTCGTTCACGCAGACGCCGGACGGCCCGGCGCTCGGCTTCCACAAGGCCGGGCGTTGGGACGAGGTGCTCGACTTGCAGAAGTGCTGGCTGACGACCGACGTCGGCAACGGTGTCCGCGACGCCGTGCGCGACTGGGCGCGTGAGGAAGGGCTTGCGCCGTATTCGCAGGCGGACGGGAGCGGTTACCTGCGGCACCTCGTCCTGCGCGAGGGGCGCAACACCGGCCAGGCGCTCGTCCAGCTCGTCACTGCGCCGGGCGAGCACTTCGAGCCCGGCTACTTCGTCGACGTCGTGCGCCGTTTCCCGCAAGTGTCTTCCGTCCACTGGTCGATCAACGACCGGCCCGCCGAGGTGACGAACCTGCCGACGAAGCTGCTCTGGGGCGAGGAGTGGATCGAGGAGGAGATCGGCGGCCTCCGCTTCCGCGTGCGGCCGAACGCGTTCCTTCAGACGAACACGTCGATGGCGGAGCGGCTGTACGCGCTCGCGGCCGAGGCTGCCGGGCTCACCGGTACCGAGACCGTGTGGGATCTCTACTGCGGCATCGGCACGATCGGCCTCACGCTCGCGCGCAGCGCGTTGACGGTGTGGGGGATCGAGGTGTCGGAGGAATCCGTCGCGTGCGCGCTCGAGAACGCCGAGATCAACGGCATCACGAACGCGGCGTTCTTCGCGGGGAACGTCGGCCAGGTCGTCGAGGAGCTCGTCGAGCGTTCCGGCTCGCCGGACGTCGTCGTCGTCGACCCGCCGCGCGCAGGCCTCGCGGGCAAGGCGCTACGCCACCTCGGGCGGCTCGGCGCACCGCGCCTCGTGTATGTCTCCTGCAACCCGACGACGCTCGCCGGCGACGTGAAGACGCTGCGCGGCGAGTACGGCTACGAGCTCTTTCGCGTCACGCCCGTCGACATGTTCCCGCACACGCCGCACGTCGAAGCGGTCGCCTTGCTCGAACGCGCCTAGGCGAGGATCTTGTGTCCGTCCGGGTGGTGCTTCTTGCACACCGGATGCCCGTGTCCCGGATGCTCGTGCCAGGAGAGGCGCCAGCACCGGTTGACATGACAGTTGTGCTTGCGGAGGAAGAGGAACGTCCCTCCGAGAAACGCCGTGACGAGCGTGATGTCGGCGAGCGGCCCGCTGACGAAGTTGTAGCCCCCATGGGTCGGCCAATGGATCACATGGCTGAAGCTCGCGAGCACGGTGGAAACCGTACTAAGGTGCCCGGATGAACGACGAGGAGAAGCTCGACCAGGCGACGCGCGACGTCGCGTGGGAGGAGTTCGACAAGGAAGGGGAGCGCGAGACTTCCGCGGGTTTCTTCGGGCCGCTCATGCTCACGCGCTGGTTCCGGCGCGTGCCGTTCCGCCGCGCCTCGGGCGACCCGGTTCCGGAGCCGGTGGACGACCCCGATCCGTCCGGCGAGCGCGGCCTGCGTGACGTCTTGCACGAGCACGACGACTCCGCGTAGTCTCCCGCCATCAACTCGGGAACACGGAGGCAGGCATGAACGATGCAATTCCTCCGGTTGCGGCCCGGATCCATGATGCGGCTGAACAGCTCCTGACGGACGCGAACCTGCACGTGCAGGTTGGCAATCCGGTGAAGAAGTTCCACCTGTGGGTGCAGGGCCCGGCGTGGTTGCTGTGCTTCACCATCGTCGCGCTCGGCTTCACGATGGTCGTCACGGGCTACGACTCGGGTGGCGGCTGGTTCGCCGTCGCGATCGGGATCATCTTCGCGGTGATCGCGTCGTTCCGGGCTCCGTTCACGTTCGGGGAGTCGGCGGTGAGCTCGACTCCGGGGAAGAAGAAGACGCCGACGACCGGGGTCTGAGCCGCGTCCACAACAGATCTGCGTTCGCGAGGAGGAAGCCGAAGGAGAGAAACGGCAGCGCCGGCAGCCCGCCGACGTCGACGGCGTTCGCGAGCACGATCGTGATCCCGTACATGAATGTCGTCGCGATCCACGTCGACCACACGCGCAGGCTCCAGCGCGCGGCGGCAGCGAGGAAGAGCGCGTAGAACAGGACGTCGGGCGGGCCGAGGTACGCCGCCCGCCCGGCGGGCACGAGGAACGCGATCGCGACGTCGAGGTACACGTGGAAGTGGTGCGTCGTGATCGAGTGCGTCGGCCCGCGCCACACCGAAATCGAATCGACGAATGGGATGATCACGGCGACGATCACGACCCACGACAGCCGTTCGAACAGTGTGAGGAACGCCCAGCCGGCAAAGATCGCTGCGAAGAGCTTCGCGAAGTTCTCGGGCAGCCCCCAGCCCGCCTCGGCGAAACCGAATGCGGCAAGTGCGAGGACGCCTGCAGCCACCGGCAGCCAGCGCCGGTTCCAGAGCGGCAGCGCGAGCGGCACGAGCAGCAGCGTCCCCGGCATGACGACGAAGCTGACGAGGACGATGTCGGTCCACAGCGACAGCCCGTGCAGGTGCGGCGCGGCGAGGAACCACGCGATCACCACCGCGAAGACGGCGGTAAATCTCAGTACGGCGGGAGGGATTCCCACCACTCGCCGAGCGGCTTGAACGCGTTCCAGAAGCGCGTCTTCTCCGCCTGCTCGTCGAGCGACGCGTCGATGTCGGGCGTGTAGACCGCCTCGATCGTGGGCGTGAACTGCTGCCGCTCGCCTTCTTTCGCCTCGACCGGGCGGGCGAGCGGGAAGGCGACGCCGTTCAGGAACGCGAGCGCCTGCTCGCCCATGACGACGACGAGCTTCGGCTGGACGATGTGCAGCTCACGGAGCAGAAAAGGGCGGGACTCCTCCTCGGTGCCGTCGGCGAACTTGAGGCAGTTCGTCCCGTAGATCGCCATCGGGTCGACGTGCAGACGCTGCAGCGACTTGAGGATCGCGTTCCCGGACCGCCCGAAGAACGCGACGCCCTCCTGCAGTTCCGACGGGCGCGGCGCGTACTTGAGCAACATCACGTCCGCGAGCGGATGGCCCGAGCCGACAACCGGCACGCGCACGCCGCCGCCCGCCTGCGCAACCTCGTCTCCGAGAGTGTTGATCTCGGTGATCGCTTTTTGCAGGTACTTCTCGTAGATCTCGTCGGTCGCCACGGTCACTTGAGCCCCCACCGAAGGTTCGCCTTCAGCGCACTCTCTCCTTGGCTTGGGCGACCCACTTGAGCCCCTGGAGGTACGCAAGCGACTTCGGGCGGCGCAAAATCTCTGCGCTTCGGAGCGAGACGAGGAAGTCCTCCGGGCCGCTGAAGCGGCGCATGCGCACCGCGCCCGTCCCCACACCGGGGAGCACGTGCGCGTCCGAGCCGGCGCCCGACGTGAGGTTGTACTTGCGCGCGAAGCGCAACGCTTCCTCGTTGTAGGCCTCGAACAGGAGGCGCGCGTTGTACACCTCGAGCACGTCGATCTCGGCGAGGTGGCGGTGGAGGGTCGCCGGATCGGGGATCGCGTGCATCCGGTCGAAGGGGTGCGGGACGTAGACGAGGCCGCCCTGCGCGCGAATCGCCGCCAGGGTGTCCGCGAAGGACATGCCGCGCGGGATCTCCTCGCGCAGGAAGAGGCCGATCACCTCGCCCTGGCCGTCGGTCTTGACCTCCTCGCCCGGGATGACGACGAGGCGCCGGCCGCGCGCACGCTCGACTGCCTCGAGCGCGCCGCCGAAAACGTTGTGGTCGGTGACAGCGATCGCGCCCAGTCCTTCGGCCTCCGCGTGGTCGAGCAGCTCGTCCACCTCGATCGAGCAGTCGTGCGACCAGCTCGTGTGCAGGTGGAGGTCGGCGACGATCCAGTCGCGATCCTCCGCGGGCGCGGGCGCGGACGAGCGGCGGCGTCGAGTCAGGCGGCCGTAGGTCTCCTCCACGCGGTCGGCGAGCTCCGCGAACGACTGTCCGTCGGCTGCGCGGCTCGCGGCCTCGCTGCGCTGGGCGCGGAAGGCGGGGTCCTCGAGCAGCCGCGCGGTCTCGGCGGCTGCGAGCTCCGGCTGCAGCGCGCGACCGGGCGGGTCGGCGATCGCGACCCCGGCAGCCTGCGCCTCCAGCGTGACGCGTGGGACGCCGTCGAGTGCGGGAACGAACACCGACGCGGTGCGGAAGATCTCCGAGCGGCTGTCGCCATCGAAGCCGGTGCGGACGCGCAGGCGCCCGCGCAGCGCGCGGGGCACCGGCGGCCGGCCGCTGAGCGGGCGCGTGCGCAGAAGGACCACCTCCCAGTCGGGGAGCTCTGTGAGCTCGCTCGCGATGGCGCGCAGCAGCGGCCGCTCAAGCTGGCGCCACTCCACCACCACCGTCTTCCGCTTCCGTCCGGGCGTGTGCCGCTCGAGATCGACGCCGAGCGGGACGACGTCGTACGTGCCGGGGAAGCGAAGCGCCGCGGCTTGCGCCGTCTCCTCGCTCGTCGCAAGCAGCGCGTCGAGCCGCCCGAGGAGCCGCTCGCGCTGCGCCTTGCCGGGCGGGTACGAAAGCCGCTCGGGCGAGAAGAACGTCGCGGCCGTGAGAGCGTCCGCGTGGCGGAGGGCGAGGTACGAGAGGCTGGGCAGGGCGGGCTCGAAGCCGTGCACGACGTCGAAGCGGCCGCCCGCGAGCGCGATCGCGAGATTCGCGCGCACACCGACCGGCACGCCCATGCGGCTGCGCCGCGAGATCGGCACGGCCGGCCCGAGGGCGACGAAGTCCCCGTCGAGGCCGGTGGCGAGCGCCCTCCGCCCCGCTGCGAGGTCGCGCGCGCGATTGGACGGCCCCAGGACCGTCACGCCGTGGCCGCGCTCCCGCAGCTCCTGGGCGAGGCCGGCGACGTGCTCGTTCACGTCGTGCGGCTGCGACCAGGCAAAGGGGGTGACGAGGGCGATCCGAAGTGCCATCGTTCCCAGTCGAGTCTAGTGAGCGACGTGCGCAGGCGGATCGTCGCTGCGGCCAGATGGGGGATCCGAAACGAGCCCCGGATCCACTACGGCCAGGTTCGCCCGATCCCGCTCGCGCGCGAGCTGCCGCTCACGACCGACTGCTCCGGCTTCGCCACGCTCTGCTACTTCCTCGCCGGCGCGGACGATCCGAACGGCCTCGACTACGACGGCGGCGGCTGGACGGGGACGCTGATGGAGGCGATGGAAAACGTCGACCGGCGTGCGGTGCTCGCCGGCGACATCGTCGTCTGGGGCGAGTACCCGGGTCACCACTGCGCGGTCGTGCTCGTGCCGGGCGACGACCCTTGGCTTGCCTCGCACGGGCAGGAGCGGGGCCCGCTCGAGATCCGTTTCTCGACCGAGTCCCGCTACCAGCCCGAGGAAGTGACCTGGCTCAGCTCGCTGCCGTGACCGACGCCTCGACGGGCGCGCCCTTGCGGTACTTCCTGATGAACTCCTCGGTGCGCTCGCGCGCGTCGTCGTCCTGGATCTGCTGCGGCGGCGACTTCATCAGGTACGAGCTCGGCTCGACGAGCGAGCCCGCCACGCCGTTGTTCAGCGCGAGCTTCGCGAGCCGCACCGCGTCGATGACGATGCCTGCCGAGTTCGGCGAGTCCCAGACCTCGAGCTTCATCTCGAGATTGAGCGGCACGTCGCCGAACGACGTGCCTTCCATCCGGATGTAGGCCCACTTGCGGTCGGTCAGCCACGGCACGTAGTCGGATGGGCCGACGTGGACGTTGCCCTCGCCGAGGTCGTAGTCGAGCATCGACGTGACCGCGTTCGTCTTCGAGATCTTCTTCGACTCGAGGCGGTCGCGCTCGAGCATGTTGAGGAAGTCCGAGTTGCCGCCGACGTTCAGCTGCATCGTCTTGTCGAGATGCACGCCGCGCTCGCGGAAGAGCGAGGTCAGCACGCGATGCGTGATCGTGGCGCCCACCTGCGACTTGATGTCGTCGCCGATGATCGGCACGCCTGCGTCCTGGAACCGCTTGTTCCAGTAGTCCTCGCGCGCGATGAAGACCGGCATGCAGTTGACCATCGCGCAGCCGGCCTCGAGGATCTGCTCGACGTACCACTTCGTCGCCATCTCCGAGCCGACCGGTAGGTAGTTGACGACGACGTCGGTGTTCGTCGACTTGAGGATCCCGACGATGTCGGCCGTCTCGCCCGGCGCCTTCTCGACGACCTGGGAGAGATACTTGCCGATGCCGTCGTGGGTCATGCCGCGTGAGACGCGGATGCCCGTCTTCGGCACGTCGGCGAACTTGATCGTGTCGTTCGGGTGCGCCCACATCGCGTCGGCGAGATCCTCGCCGACCTTGCCCTTGACGACGTCGAACGCGGCCGTGAACTCGATGTCGCTGATGTGGTAGCCGCCGAGGTTCACGTGCATGAGGCCGGGGACGAACTCGTCGTCCGGCGCGTTCTTGTAGTACTCGACGCCCTGGAGCAGCGAGTTGGCGCAGTTCCCGACGCCGATGATGGCGACGCGGACCTTGCCGTTCGAATCAGACATTGGTGCCTCCGTGGTTCAGTTGCTTGCGTACGTGCAGGATGCGCTGGACCACCGTGAGCCAGGCAGTCACTGCGAGGAAGAGGATGGCCCACTCGAGGACGCCCCACGGGGCGAGCACGAGGCCGGCGGTGATGACGACGACCCGTTCGGCGCGAGAGCCGAGGCCGACGTCTCCGCGCAGGCCGAGCGACTCCGCCTTCGCGCGGGCATACGGGACGAGGAAGGAGCCCGCGACCGCTGCGACAGTGAACACGACCGCGGTGGCGTTCCCGGAGCGGGCGAAGACGAGCGCGATCGCAGCGAGCATCGCACCCTCGCCGACGCGATCGGTGGTCGAATCGAGGAAGGCGCCGAACGGCGTCGTCTTGCCGCCGGCCCTCGCCAGCGCGCCATCCAAGATGTCGAGGACGGAACCGACGACGAAGACGAGCGCGCCGAGCCAGTAGAAGAGGAGCTTGTCGCGGTTCTCGAAGGGGACTAGGACGGCCGCGGCCAGGCACAGCGAGACGCCCGTGGCGGTGAGCGCGTTCGGCGTGATGCGCGTGCGCGCCAGGCCGCTCACCGAGCGGGATGCCAGCGTCCGCGCGCCGGTGGTGTAGCTCTCCTTGACGCGGCTGGGAGCGGATTCCAATCGCAAACTTGCTATGCCGCGACTATAGCAGGTTTGCGATGAGCGGCCTGAGCCGCGGCGCTTGCCGAACGGCCCAGAGCGAGACGAGCGCGACCCCGATCCCGGCCACGACGTCGAGCAGGAAATGGTTCGCCGTGGCGAGGACGCAAAACCAGACCCAGGCAGGCCAGAGCGCCCAGACGGCCTTGGCCCACCAGCGCCGCGAGAGGGAGACGAGGAAGACGCCGACGATGAGGGCGTCTGCCGCGTGCAGGCTCGGCATGGCCGCGTACGGGTTCGCGAGCGCCGCCAGGGCTCCGTTCGAGTGGTTCACGCCGGCCTGGAAGTACGTCGTGAACATCCACGGCGGCGCCGTCGGCCAGAAGACGTAGCCGAAGAGCCCGATCACGTTCGCCAGGAGCACCGTGTTCCGGAATGCGGCGAACCGCTCGTGATGGCGTACGTACACGAAGAGGAGCGCGAGCCCGACGACGGTGAACTCGGAGTTCCAGTACGTCCACGCCGCTGCCGTGAGCAGCGCGTGGGACGAGTTGACGATCTGCTGCGTCGTCGTCTCGACGAGGCTGTGCGTCGTCCGCTGCTCGAAGGAGAGGACACGCCAGCCGTTCCAGAAGGCCTGCGCCGGGTTGCGGTCGGCAAGGCTGCGCGCGCCCAGGTAGGCGAAGTAGAAGCCGAACCAGATCGAGAGCTGACGCCCGAAATCGGTCCAGCCGCGCGGGAGTACCCGCCGTCCTGCTGCGACGACTGCGGTCACAGGGAGAGTCTAGACGCGACGCGTCTTTCTAATCCAGAGCCTTTTAGAGGATTTTGGACAGAAATTGCTTCGTCCTCTCCTGTTCTGGGGCAACGAAGAAGTGTTCGGGGGTGCCTTCCTCGATGATCACGCCCTCGTCCATCATCACCACGCGGTCGGCCGCCTCCCGGGCGAAGCCCATCTCGTGGGTGACGACGATCATCGTCATCCCCTCGTGGGCGAGCTCCTCCATGACGGCGAGCACCTCGCCCGTGACCTCCGGGTCGAGGGCGCTCGTCGGCTCGTCGAAGAGGATGAGCGCCGGCTTCATCGCGAGCGAGCGCGCGATCGCGACCCGCTGCTGCTGGCCGCCGGAGAGCTTGCCCGGGTACGTGTCGGTCTTGTCGCCGAGTCCGACGCGCGTGAGTAGGCGGACGCCTTCCTCGGTGGCCTGCTCCTTCGACTGGCCGAGCACGCGGATGGGCGCCTCGATGACGTTCTCGAGCGCGGTCTTGTGCGGGAAGAGGTTGAAGCGCTGGAAGACCATCCCGATCTGCGTGCGCTGCCGGGCGATGCTCTTCTCCGAGTCCTCGACGAGCTTGTCGCCTTTCTGCCGGTAGCCGATCAGCTGGCCGTTGACCGTGATGCGGCCGCCGTCGACCTTCTCCAGGTGGTTGATGCAGCGGATGAAGGTCGTCTTGCCGGAGCCGGACGGGCCGATGATGCACACGGTCTCGCGCTGGCTGACGTCGAGCGAGACGCCCTTCAGCACCTCGAGGCGCCCGAAGCGCTTGTGCACGTCCTCGGCTCGCATGACGACGTCGGTCATCTCGCGCTTCTCCAAGCGGACACCGGATTCCAGACTGCCTGGAGACGTTCGAAGAACGACAGCTCCTCGCCGCGCTCGCTCGCGGCGAGCTTCCGCTCGATCCCGGCCTGGATGAAGGTCCAGACGGTGGTCAGCACGAGGTACCAGAACGCGACCCCGAGGAAGTACTCGACCGGTTGGAACGAGTTCGAGTAGCCGATCTCCGCGTCGGCGAACATCTCGTACACGCCGATCGTGAACAGCAGCGAGGTGTTCTTCAGCATGTTGTTGAACTCGTTGCCGAGCGGCGGGATGATCACACGGGCCGCCTGCGGCAGCACGATGCGCCGCATCGCGAGCCCGTAGCGCATGCCGAGCGACTTCGCAGCCTCCATCTGGCCCTTGTCGATCGAGTCGATGCCGGCGCGGACGATCTCGCGCATGTAGGCGCCCTCGTTGATGCCGAGCGCGAGGATGCCGCCGACGATGGCTCCGTCGAGGCTGAACAGGCCGACGTTGAGCGAGTTCGGGATGAGCGTGAACCCGAGCAGCTGGTTGGCGCCGTAGTAGACGAAGAAGATCTGCACGAGCAGCGGCGTCCCGCGGAAGATCCAGACGTAGATCCCGGAGATGAGCCGTAGCGGCGCTGCCTTCGACATCCGCATGAGGGCGGCGGCGACGCCGAGCACCACGCCGATCACCTGCGCGATGACGGCGACGTAGACGGTTCGAGTGAGTGCGAGGAAGAAGACGTGGTCTGGATGCGCGATGCGCACCCAGACCACGTGCCAGTCGACTGACGCGAGCAACTACTTCAACAGGGTTACTGCGTGGGTCATCCCCCACTTGGCGACGATCTTCTTCATCGTGCCACTCGCATAGATCGCGGTCATCGCCTTCTGGGTCGCCGCCTTCAGCGGGTCGCCCTTGCGAATCGCGATCCCGATCGCGAGCGGCGCGATCGGCGAACCTGCGACCTGGAACGACTTGTCCTTCAGGGCGTAGAACACGGCGACGGGCGAGTCGCCGAAGTACGCGTCGACACGTCCGGCCTTGAGCGCGGAGGCGGCGTCGGTGTCCTTCGGGAACGTCTTGATGTTGATCGCCTTCTTGCCGGCTTTCGTGAGCTTCGCCGACTGGGCGGCGAGGAAGTCGCGGTTCGTCGTCCCGGACTCGACCGAGACGCTCTTGCCGGAGAGGCTCGCGAGCGACGACAGGTGCTCCGGGTTCCCGGACTTGACCATGATCGACTGGCCGACCTTGAGGTAGTCGACGAAGTCGACCTGCTTGCGCCGGTCGGAGGTGTCGTTCATGCCGCTGATGACCGCGTCGCACTTCTTCGCCTTCAGTGCGGCGATGATCGAGTCGAACGTCGTGTTCTTGAACGACGCCTTCACGCCCATCTGCGCTGCAACGGCGGAGCCGATGTCGATGTCGGAGCCGACCGGGTTCGTCGAGCCCGTCGGGATCGACTCCTCCGGCGGGTACGTCGCGTCGGTGCAGAAGACGATCTTCCCGGCCGACTTGATCGCCGGCGGCGGGGTGACCGCTGCTGCGGCGACCGCGGCGACGGCGAGCGCCGTCGCGAACGCGCCTGCAACGGCAATGGTGCGCTTCCCTGTCATGCCTCTCCTTTTTGCCTCTGGTCTCAGAGGCAAGACTTTACGCCGGTTCAGCCGCCGATGTACGACATCTCGACCTTCGGCAGCGACGCCGTCTCCGAGGTGCGGAGCTCGGAGTAGCGGTCGGTGCGCTTCGTCCAGATGTCGCGGAGGGTCTGTCCCAGGTCCTCGTCGGTCGCGCCGGCGCGGAGCGGAGCGCGCAGGTCGTGGCCGCGCAGCGCAAAGAGGCACGTGTACAGGCTTCCCTCGGCCGAGAGTCGCGCGCGCGAGCAGCCGCCGCAGAATGGCTTCGTGACGGAGGCGACGACGCCGATCTCGCCGGCGCCGTCCGCGTAGCGCCAGCGGAGGGAGGTGGAGTCGGGGCTCCCTGGCTTCACGGGCTCGAGCGGCCAGCGCGCGCCGATGCGCTGCACGATCTCGTCGGCGGAGACGACGTCGTCGAGGCGCCAGCCGTTCGTGTGCCCGACGTCCATGTACTCGATGAAGCGCAGCACGTGGCCCGTGCCGCGGAAGCGCTCCGCGAGCGCGACGATGCCGTCGTCGTTCACGCCGCGCTTTACGACCGCGTTGATCTTCACCGGCAGGCCGGCTGCCGCCGCTGCGTCGATCCCTTCGAGCACGCGGTCGACGGGGAAGTCGACGTCGTTCAGGGCGCGGAACTGCACGTCGTCGACGGAGTCGAGGCTGACGGTGACGCGG
>DATBQM010000047.1:0-25377 GCA_036560805.1 Gaiellaceae bacterium
CGAGAGCGCTCAACGGGCGACGAGAACAATCATTGGCTCGGTCGGACGTGCAAGCTCTACTCGCTCACCTCGGAGGGATGGAAAATGACTAGTCAGACGGGGGCACTCCAATATGAATAGGCGCGAGGGAGAAGCCTGCGCGACCGCCCTCTCGCCTGAAGGCTATGCAGCCGGTGACAGCGCCGCGACCTCGCGCTGGCCTGCGAGCCGCTGCAGTGCCTGCAGCTCGATCTGGCGCACGCGCTCGCGCGTGATCCCCATCTCGCGGCCGATCTGCTCGAGCGACTTCGGGTCGGGGTCGCCGTCCATGCCGTAGCGGAGCTTGATCACCTGCTTCTCTCGATCGGGCAGCTTCTCGATCGCCTTGCGCAGCGTCTGCTCGCTCAGCCCCAGCACGACCTCCTCCTCGACGTCGCCGGAGTCGTGCGCGACGAGCTCGCCGAACGACGTGTCGCTCTCGTTGCCGAGCGGCTTGTCCAGCGACGCGACCGTGCGCGCCGCGTGCCGCACCTCGCGCACGTGCTTGGCCGCGAGCCCGGCCTTCTTCGCGACTTCGTCGTCGGTCGGCGCACGCTCGAGCTGCAGCGTCAACTCGCGCTCGGCGCGGGCGATCTTCTGCTCGCGCTCGACGATGTGCACGGGAATGCGGATCGTGCGCGACTTGTTCGCCACGCCACGCTGCACCGCCTGGCGGATCCACCACGTCGCATACGTCGAGAACTTGTAACCCCGGCGCCAGTCGAACTTCTCGACCGCGCGGATGAGTCCGATGATCCCCTCCTGGATGAGGTCGAGCAGCGACAACCCGTGCCCCTGGTACTTCTTCGCGATCGACACCACGAGCCGCAGGTTCGAGTTGATCATCCGGTCCTTCGCGCGCTGGTCGCCGCGCTCGATCGCCTTCGCGAGCTCGACCTCCTCCGCCGCCGTCAGGAGGGAATAGCGCCCGGCCTCGTTGAGGAAGAGCTGCAGCGAGTCGGTCGTCATCGCTGCGACCTCGTCGTTCGCGTACTGCGCCTCGTGCTCCTCCGCCTCGGGGATCGCGCAGTCGTCGAGGAGGTCGATACCACGCTGCTCGAGGCGCTCATGGAGTTCGGCGAGCTCGTCGTCGTCGAGCTCGAGATCGGCGACAACGTCGTTGAACGCCGACAAGTTGACGCAGCCCTGATCCTCCCCGTGCTCGAGCAGGGCCTTCAGCTGATCCTGTGTCATCCCCCTCCCATCCCCGAAGGGTGAAGGCCTCTAACCCCGGGTAGACTGTTCCCCGTGCACGGCCCGGATACGGTCTGGGAGCTCGTCTTCCTGATGGTGATCCTGAAGATCCCCATCGTCTATCTCTGCAGCGTCGTCTACTACGCCATCAAGGCGGAGCCGCGCGGCGAGGAAGGCGCAGCGGTCACGGCACGGATCGGGCCCGAGGACTCGGGCCCCGGATGGCGCCGCCGCCCGCACCATCGCCCGCGGCGCCCGCACGGCGGGCCCGCCCGCACGTACCCGCGGACGGCGAAGGCCGCGCGCGCGTACGCTGAACGGCGATGAGCGTCGAGCCTTTCAGCAGCGTCGAGCAACCGGCCCGCGACAGCAGCCAGGTCGACGTCATCGCCGGCTGGCTCGCCTCGCTCGCGATCTTCGCCAGCCTCATCTCGCTCGCGTGGCACCCGATCCGCCTGCTCGCGCCGGCGATGCTGCTCGCGCTCATCAGTGCCGGTATGGCCGGCCGAGGCAAGCGCCTGCCGCTCGCCGCCGTGCTCACCGTCGCCGTCTGCTTCTTCCTCGGGATGATGATCACCGTCATCACCGGCCGCGCGCTCTGGTAGCTCCCGGGCTGCTGCTACAACGAGACAAATGGACGGCCTGAATACCGGCTACGCGGCCCTGCTGCTCGAGCAGTACCTCGACAACCCGGCAGCGGTGCCGCCCGAGTGGCGCGCGCTGTTCGAGAGCGCGCCGGCGGAACAGCTGCTCGAGGCCCAGCCTGGTCTCGCGAAGCTCGTCGAGCGGCTCGCGGGCAACGGACACCCCGTCGCACCCCTCGATGCCCCGGCCGCCGTACGCGAGGTACAGGTCGTCGACGACGAGCTGCTCGGCGGGGTCGGAGCAGCGATGTCGCTCATCAAGGCTCTCCGCATGCACGGCCATCTCGCTGCGCACCTCGACCCGCTCGGCTCCGAGCCGCCCGGCGACCCGGCGCTCGAGCCGGAGCGGCTCATCCCGAAGCTGACACCGGAGCTCCAGGCGCGCATCCCGACGTCCGTCCTCCGTCTCTCGCATCTCGGCGAGACGCTCGCCGACGCATTGCCGCGCCTGCGCGAGACGTATTGCCGGACGCTCGCGTACGAGATCGAGCACATCTCCGACCACGAGGAGCGCGTCTGGCTGCGGCAGGCGATCGAGTCGGGCCGCTACCGGCAACCGCTCGACACCGACGAGCGCAAGGCGCTGCTCGCTCGCCTCTCCCGCGTGGAGGGGATGGAGCACTACCTGCGCCGCGCATTCCTCGGGCAGAAGCAGTTCTCCCTCGAGGGCCTCGACGTGATGGTGCCGATGCTGGACGAGGCAATCGAGGAGGCGTCGGCAGCCGGCGCGCACGAAGTCGTGATCGGCATGGCACACCGAGGGCGCCTGAACGTGCTCGCGCACGTCGTCGGCCGGCCGTACGACGTCATTCTGCGCGAGTTCGAGGGTGAGCGGACGATCGACGCCGTCGTCTCCAGCGAAGAGGGCGGGACCGGCGACGTCAAGTACCACCTCGGTGCCGAAGGGCAGCGCAAGACGGAGGCGGGGGAGATCACCGTCACGCTCGCCGCGAACCCGAGCCACCTCGAGGCGGTCGACCCGGTCGTCGAGGGTCGCGCGCGCGCGGAGCAGACCGACCGCTCGACGCGCGACGGCTACCACGACCCGACGATCGCGCTGCCGATCCTCATCCACGGTGACGCCGCGTTCAGCGGCCAGGGCGAGGTGGCGGAGACGCTCAACCTGCAGGCGCTCGACGGGTACTCGACCGGCGGGACGCTGCACCTGATCACGAACAACCAGGTCGGCTTCACCACCGATCCCGAGGATGGGCGCTCGACGCGATACTCGAGCGACCTGGCAAAGGGCTTCGACGTCCCGATCATCCACGTCAACGCAGACGATCCGGAGGCGGCCATCTCCGCCATTCGCCTGGCGCTCGCGTATCGCTGGCGCTTCGGCCACGACGTCGTCGTCGACCTCGTCGGCTATCGCCGCTTCGGGCACAACGAGCAGGACGAGCCGGCGTACACACAGCCGCTGCTCGCCGCCGCGATCGCGGATCATCCCACCGTGCGCGATCAGTTCGCAGCGCGGCTCGTCGAAGAAGGCGTCATCACGGAGCAGGAGGCGACCGAGCAGGTGGCCGCCGTGCAAGCAGAGCTCAAGGCCGCCCACGAGCAGCTGAAGCGCACGTTCGGCGTCGAGCCGGAGGTGACGCCCGTGGAGCACCGCCTGCCCGCGGGGAGCGGCGTCACCGTGCACACCGCCGTCCCCGCCGATCGGCTGCGCGACCTCAACGAGCAGCTGCTGCGCGTCCCCGAGTGGTTCACGCCGCACCCGAAACTGATGAAGCAGCTGGAGCGGCGGCGCGACGCGCTGACCGACGGCGGCATCGACTGGGGCCAGTCGGAGGCGCTCGCGTTCGCGTCGCTCCTCGTCGACGGGATCCCGGTCCGCCTCACCGGACAGGACACCGAGCGCGGCACGTTCGCACACCGGCACGCCGTCCTCCACGACGTGAACACAGGGGCGACGTACACGCCAATGCAGCATCTCGACGAAGCGGTCGCGTCCTTCGAGATCCACAACTCGCCGCTGTCGGAGTACGCGTGCGTCGGCTTCGAGTACGGCTACTCGGCGGCCGCGCCGGAAGCGCTCGTCCTGTGGGAGGCGCAGTTCGGCGACTTCGTCAACGGCGCGCAGATCGTCGTCGACCAGTTCATCTCCGCAGGCCTGTCGAAGTGGGGCGAGACGTCACGCCTGACGCTGCTGCTCCCGCACGGCTACGAGGGCAACGGGCCCGAGCACTCGAGCGCGCGCCTCGAGCGGTTCCTGCAGCTCGCGGCGCAGGAGAACATCCGCATCGCCAACTGCACGACCTCAGCGCAGTACTTCCATCTCATCCGGAGGCAGGCGCTCGACGCGACTGCGCGTCCGCTCGTCGTGATGACGCCCAAGGGGCTCCTCCGGTTGAAGCAGGCGTCCTCCACGATCGCGGATCTCTCGGAGGGGGCGTTCCAGCCGCTCCTCGACGACCCGAACGTCGATCGCGAGCAGACGACGCGGCTCGTCCTCTGCTCGGGGAAGGTCTACTACGACATCGTCGGGCACGAGCGGCACGGCGAGGCGGAGGGCGTTGCCGTCGCGCGGCTCGAGCAGCTCTATCCGTTCCCGGTGCCGCAGGCGGCCGAGCTGCTGCGCGGCTACCCGAACCTGCGCGAGCTCGTGTGGGTGCAGGAGGAGCCGCAGAACATGGGCCCCTTCCGCGCGATCCGCCACCGCCTCGAAGAGGCGAAGCCGGACGACGTCCCACTCATGTACGTCGGCCGCCCGTGGCGGGCGAGCCCGAGCGAGGGGTATCCGACGGCGCACCTGCGCGAGCAGGACCGCATCGTGCGGGCCGCGCTCGGAATCAGCTAGTCAGCGGCGCTTGCGGCGGAGCTCAGTGGCCTTGGCCATGACCGTGGGACCATGGCGGCGGGCCATGGCCATGATCCGGCGGCGCTGCGCCGGGGTCAGGCGCTTCCACAGGTCGAACAGGGCCACCGTTACCGCTATCGGTCCCGGGCGGAGCTTGCTGCGCAGGCGGGCCATCGTCTGATCCTAGTGGCGGCGGTGCTTGCGGCGCCTGGTCGTCGTGGCCGTGCCCGTGGTGATCGTCGTGCCCGTGCACTGCCGGCGGCGTCGGGACGGTCGGCGTTGAACTGGGTGTAGGAGCTGCGGGCGACGGCGTCGTCGGCGCCGCTGCGGCGACCACGCGCGCCGGCGGCGGTGCGGCAGGCGCGGGCGGGATCGCTCTCGCCACCGAGACCGGGACCGAGACCGGGGCGGTGGCCGGAGCCGGCTGCGCGGCGACCGGAGACGGGGGGGTCACGCGCTGAATGACGATCGGCTTCGGCTTCGACTGGACGCGCAAAGGAGTGGGTGCAGGCAGGCGATGGATGACCGGCGCCACGACCACCCGCCTCACCGCCGGAAGCTGGAGGTGGAGCTGCGGCACCGGCAGCGCCGGCGCCTGCACGATCGCGGGCTGGGACGCGCTCGGTAAAACCGTGAACGGCGGCGTTTGGACGCCTGCCGGGCCGGCGAAGAGCCGCGGGAATGCCGCCGCGCCCACCACCGCACCGGCGAGCAACAATCCTGCGACGACTCCTCTCGTGATAGCACTCATGGTTCCGACCCCCAGTGCCGATGGCATCCCTCGAACGAGGTATCGGCAGGTCGGGACGAGGGCTTGAATTCCGGGGAGGCGGCTTTGGGCAGCTTCAGCTTCAAATTCAAGCTCGCGCTCTATTTCGTCCTCCTGACGCTCGTGCCCGTGGGCGCGGCCGTCTGGGGCTTCGCGTCGGCGTCGGCTCAGAGTGAGGCGCGCCGTGTGGATACGCGGCTGCAGGCCGACCTCCGCGTCGCGCTCGCCGCCTACCAGGAGCGGGCGGACGCGGCGCAGACCACCGCCGCACGGCTCGCGCGCAACCCGACGTTCCAGGTCGCGCTTCAGCGCCGCGACCGCGCGGCGATCGCGGCGCTGATCAAGACTCGTCCGAGTCTCTCCGTGCACGCCGGAGCGTTTCGCGTCGGCCGGACGCCCGCGCTCGCCGTCCACCGGGAGGCCGACGTGATCACGACCAAGGGGCTCGCAGGCGTCGTCGTCGCATCGGTGCCGCTCGACCCCTCGTTCGTCGCCGGCCTCCACCGTCATGCCGGCCTCCCGAGCACCGACCGGCTCGCGCTGCTCGCAGGCGCCCGCATTCTCGCGTCGAGCCCGCCGCTGACCGGAACGATCAATCTCTCCGCCGGGCGCATCGCCGTCGTGCGCGTCGCCGGCACGCGCTACCGCACGCTCGTCGCGCCGCCCCTTCCGGGCGTCTCGCTCGCGGTGCTCACGCCGCAGTCGGCAGTCGACTCGGCCGACGCGGCGTCGCGTGACCGGCTGCTGCTCGCGCTCCTTGGTGCAGCCGTCCTCGTCGCCGTCGTCGCATTCCTCGAAGGACGCTCGATCGTGCGCACCCTGCGCGGGCTTGCCGATCAGGCGCGTGCGATCGCGCAGGGCCGCCTCGCGCAGCGCGTCCCGGTCAAGGGCAGGGACGAGCTCGCGACGCTCGGCCGCTCGTTCAACGAGATGGCCGACCAGCTGCAGGCGCGGCTCACGGAGCTGGACGCGGAGCGCGGCCGTCTGCGCATCGCCATCTCGCGCTTCGGCGAGGCGCTCGCTACGAACGACGTCGAGCAGCTGCTGCACGTCGTCGTCGAGACCGCGGTCGAAGCGACGGGCGCCGCGGGTGCGACGATCCACAGCGGCGGCCTTGCGGCCGCGGCGGGCAACCACCACGCGAAGGGTGAGCGGCTCGAGCACCCGCTCGCCGTCGGCGGGGAGCGTCTCGGAACGCTCGTCCTCATCGGGTCGTTCGACGCGGAGGAGCGGATGACGGCGGCGTCTATCGCAGCGCACGCGGCGGTTGCGCTCGAGAATGCGCGGCTGCACGCGGTCGTCGAGCGGCAGGCGCTCGTCGACGGGTTGACCGGCATCGCCAACCGCCGCGGATGCGAGGACGCGCTCGCCCACGAGATCGCGCGCGCGGGCCGCATGGGCACGCCGTTCACGCTCGTCATCGCCGATCTCGACGACTTCAAGCGGATCAACGACGTCCACGGCCACGAGGCCGGCGACGACGTCCTCCAGGAGTTCGCGTCGGTCCTCCGGCTCACGCTCCGCGAGTCCGACCTCCCGGGCCGGTGGGGCGGGGAGGAGTTCGTCCTCCTCCTCCCGGGCACCGACGCCGAGGGCGGCGTCCAGCTGGCCGAGCGCGTCCGGGCGGCCCTGCGCGAGCGGTCGTTCCACGGCCGGGATGGGGCCGTTTTCGGCGTCACCAGTAGCTTCGGCGTGTCCCAACTCCGGGCCGGAGAGGGGGAGCGGAGGCTCTTCGGGGAGGCCGACCGTGCCCTCTACCAGGCAAAGAGGCTTGGGAAGGATAGGGTCGAATGGAACGCCAGAAGCCGGAGCCTTTAGTAGTCTCGGGCCGGAAACCAGCCTGAAAAGGCGTTAGACTCCCCTCCGGAGGGGCCCCAAACGGGAGGAAACGAATGCCGGTTGAGACGCCGTCGTACTTCGCCCAAGTCATCAAGGATCATCTGGAATTGAAGGAGCGGAACTCCTCGCTCGACCCCCAGATGCCGATCGACCGCTACAAGGCGGACGATCCGTTCCAGAACCATCCGCTCTTCAAGACCGAAGAGCAGGCGCGCCTCGAGGAGACGATGGACGGCGAGCCCGCCTTCGTCGCTGCGGAGAGCCTGCCGTGGCCCGGCGAAGCGACCGTGGAGAACACGGCCGCGGCCGACGTCGACGACTCGGAGTCCAACGGCTTCTGGGCTGTCGACCGCGCACGCGACTTCGACTGGGGCGACTAATTTCGAGGGGCGGTCTGACGACCGCCCCTCGGTTTTGTCCCCGCTTCGCTCTTAGAGTTTTGGCGACGGTCCGTACCGGGCCGGTTCCCTCAACCGGGGGAGGCTTCGCACTCCGGAGCGGACGATTGTACGCAGGACGATCCCCGACGAGGAGGCTATCGCCCTGCGGCTGGCCGCACCCGCAACGAAGGACGCGCCGTGGTAGCGCGTCCGGAAGCTCGGCGACTCGAGTTGCTCCCCGAGCAGGGGGCTCCGGTAGGGGCGCCCGAGCTCGAGATCGTCGAGTCGTACCGGCGTCTGGCCGACGTCTTCCACGAGGTGCTCGCGGAGCAGAGCCTCGACGCGCTTCTCGAGCGCATCGCCGACACGCTCGCCGATCTCGTCCCGCACGAGTCGATGACGATCTACGAGGCGGACGAGTCGCAGGGAATCCTCAACCCGGTGCTCGCACGGCACGACTGGGCGGAGCAGGTGATGCGCAAGCGCGTGCGGTTCGACGAGGGCGTCACCGGCTGGGCGGCCCGCCGCCGCGAGCCGGTGCTCCTCAACCAGGCGCACCTCGATCCGCGCGTCGGGACGATCCCCGGCACGCCGCTCGAGCCGGAGGCGCTCATCTCGATCCCGCTCGTCGCGCGTTCGCAGATCAAGGGTGTCTTCAACCTCTACCGATCCGGCGTGGACGTGCAGTTCACCGACGACGAGTTCGAGCTCGCGAAACGCTTTGCAGACGCGGCCGCGCTCGCGGTCGACAACGCGCAGATCCGGGCGCGACTCGAATACCAGGCGCAGACCGACTCCCTCACCGGCCTCTTCAACCACCGCAGCTTCCACGAGCGCCTCCTGTACGCGCTCCAGGAGGCGAGCCGCACGCACCGGCCGGTCGCCGTCCTGATGCTGGACATCGACGACTTCAAGCGGGTCAACGACGTGCACGGCCACGGCGTCGGCGACGAGCTGTTGCGGCTCCTGGCCGACACCGTTCGCGGCGCGGTCCGGCCGGACGACGTCGTCTGCCGGCTCGGCGGCGAGGAGTTCGGCGTCATCATGGGCTCCTGCGACGGGACGGATGCGACGCACGTCGCCGGTCGCATCGTCGAGCGGCTCGGCGAGCTCGACCAGCCGGGCGTCGGCAAGGTGACGATCTCGGTCGGCCTTGCGCTCGGCCCGGAGCACGCGATGAACCCGCGCGAGCTCGCCGCGTGCGCCGAGGCGGCCATGATGACCGCGAAGGCGCAGGGCAAGAACCGCGTCGTCCTCTACCAGGAGGACGCGGTCGAGCGGCCCGACACCCCCGTGCCCGTGCGCGACGTTCGCTCGCTCGCGCACATGAAGATGCTGCAGAGCCTCACCGGGAAGCTCAATCGGCTGACCGACGTGCGCAAGATCGGCGACGAGATCACGTCCGAGCTGCGCTCGCTCATCGACTACCACAACTGCCGCGTGTTCGTCGTCGACGGGGACGCGCTCGTCCCGGTCGCGTTCCGCGGCGCGCTCGGCGCGGACACCGGAGCGCTGCCGCTGGAGCTGCTCCGCATCCGCATCGGCGTCGGCGTGACCGGACAGTGCGCCGAGCGGGGAGAGTCTTTGCTGATCGGCGATGCCGCCAATTGCGAGTTCGGGCATCGCATCGAAGGAACGCCGGTGATCGAGGAGTCGCTCGTTGCCGTCCCGCTTCGCTACGGCTCCCGTGTCGTCGGCGTCATCGTCGTCTCGAAGCTCGGCCTCGACCAGTTCGACGAGGACGACGTGCGCCTGCTCGAGGTGCTCGCCGGCCACGCCGCCGTCGCGGTCGAGAACGCGCGCCTGTACGACTCGGCGCGCCGCGAGGCGGAAAGCGCGACCGCGCTGCTCGAGTTCAGCCGCGAGCTGGCGTCGTCGTCGAGCCTCGACCACATTCTCCAGCGCGTGGTCGAGCTCACCTCGGGGCTGCTCGGCTCACCGCGGACGTCGATCTGGCTCGAGGACGAGGACGGATGGGTCGTGCCGCGCGCCTTCTTCGGACACACGGCCGCCGAGCGCGAGAACGTGTCGGCTCGACGGTACGACGCGCGCAAGTCAGCGAGGATGGGCGGCGCCGAGCCGTTCGTCATGACGCCGCGCGAGATCGCAGGCGTCGTCGACGATCCGCTCGATCCCGCCGCGTCGTACGCAATCGCGCCGCTCGACGTCGAAGGGCGGGTTGCGTTCATCATCGCGGCGCTCCCCGATGAAGAGCTCTACGGGAACCGCGAGCTCCGGCTCTTCGGCGGCCTTGCGCACCAGGCCAAGCTGGCGATCACGAACGCGAGCAACTACGAAGGCCTCGAGCGCACGTTCGTGACGACGGTAGAGGCGCTTGCGAACGCTCTCGAGGCCAACGACGAGTACACCTCGACGCACGCCCGCTGGATCTCCGACCTCTCGCTGCGCGTCGGCCGCGAGCTCGGTCTCGGCGACGCCGCGCTGAAGCGGCTCGAGCTCGGTGCGCTGCTGCACGACATCGGCAAGATCGGCGTCCCGAGCACGATCCTCTCGAAGCCCGGCCGGCTCAGCTCGAACGAGCGTGCCGTCATCGAGATGCACCCCGTTCTCGGCGAGAAGATCATCGCGCCGATCGACCGCCTGCAGGAAGTCCGCCACATCGTGCGGCACTGCCACGAGCGGTGGGATGGGCGCGGCTATCCCGACGGCCTCGCCGGCGAAGGCATCCCGCTCGAGGCGCGGATCATCTTCGTTTGCGACGCGTACCACGCGATGACGACCGACCGGCCGTACCGCCGGAAGCTGAGTCATCCCGAGGCCGTACGCCGCCTGCGCGAAGGCGCCGGGTCGCAGTTCGACCCACGCGTCGTCGAGGTCTGCCTCGATACGCTCGAGCTCGCCCGAGCTTAGGCTGCTTCGAGCGCGTGCGCGAGGCGGCGGAACGGTCCGTCCACCGCGAGCAGTTGGTCCTCCGCGCCGCGCTGCGCGACCTGGCCGCGCTCGACGACGACGATCTCGTCCGCGCGGCGAACGGTGGACAAGCGGTGCGCGATGATGATCGACGTACGCCCGGCGAGCAGCCGGTCGAGCGCGCGCTCGATCAGCACCTCCGTCGGTCGGTCGATGTTCGACGTCGCCTCGTCGAGGATGAGGATCCTCGGGTCGGCGAGCAGCGCGCGCGCGATGGAGATGAGCTGGCGCTCGCCGGAGGACAGGCCCGAGCCGCCCTCGCGCACGGCATGGTCGAGGCCGCCCGAGAGGCGTGCTGCGACGCGGTCGACGCCGACGGCGGCAGCGACGGATGTGACCTCCTCGTCCGTCGCGTCCGGCTTCGCGAAGCGGATGTTCGACGCGATCGTGCCGCTGAAGAGGAAGGGATCCTGGAGCACGACGCCGAGCTGCCGCCGGTACGAGCGGAGCTTGACGCTGCGCAGGTCGACGCCGTCGACGCGCACTGCACCCTCGTCCGGATCGTAGAAGCGCCCGACGAGTCGCGCGAGCGTCGACTTCCCGTGGCCGGACTCGCCGACGAGGGCGAGGCAGCCGCCCACCGGTACGTGGATGTCGATTCCGCGTAGCACCGGCTCCGCGCCGTAAGCGAACCACACGTGGTCGATCGCGAGATCGCCCTCGATGCGCGGTAGCTCCTCCGCGCCCGGGCGGTCACCGATCCCCGGCTCCTCGTCGAGGATGGCCGCGATCTTCACCATCGCCGCCGCGCCCGACTGCAGCTGGCCGTAGACGTCGGACAGCTCCTGCAGCGGCTGGAAGACGAGCTGCAGGAGGTAGAGCGCGGTGATGAGCGTTCCGATCGTCAGCGAGTCGTGCGCGAGCAGCTTCTCGCCGGCGAAGAGGACGGACCCGGTCGCGATCACGCCGAGGAACTCGATCGAGGGGAAGAAGACCGAGAAGATCTTCTGCACGTAGATGGACTGCGTCTTGTTCGCGTTGTTCAGCTCGTCGAATTGGGTCTGGAACGCGCGCTCGCGGTTGAACGCCTGCACGACCGCCATCCCCGAGACCGACTCGGCAATCTGCGCGGTGACGGCGCCGATGCGGTTCCGCTGCTCGACGAGCGCGACGTGCGACGTGTGCGTGAACCAGCGGGTGAGGAGCAGCGCGGGAGGGAGGATTGCGAACACGACGAGGCCCAGTCGCCAGTCGGCGATGAGCAGCGCCGCGAGCGCCGACGGGAGGAGGACGACATTCGAGATGAGCGTCGGCATCCCCTGGGAAAGGACGTCGCTGACGGCGTCGACGTCGCTCGTCAGGCGGGCGATGATCCAGCCCGCCTTCTGTTGCGAGAAGTACCGGAGCGACAGGCCGGTGAGGTGGTCGAACAGATCGCGGCGCAGGCCGAGCACCATGCGCTGGCCGATGCCGGCGAGCCCGCGGATGAGGATCGCCTGCAGGATCCAGCCGACCGCGGCTACTCCCAGGTAGATCGCGACGACGATCGTCAGGTGATGCGTATTGCGCGCGCGAATGCCGTTGTCGATGGCGTCGCGGACGAGGAGCCAGCCGCCCGTTTGGCAGGCGGCATTCCCCACCGCGACGAGGATCATCAGCGCCGCGCGCAGCTTCAGGCCCTCGAGATACCGCGTCAGGCGTCTCATGCCGCAAGCTCCTCCCCGAAGAGCGCAGCGAAAGGCCCGTTCGCACGCACGAGCTCGGCCGGACGGCCGGCCTCGACGATCTCGCCGTCGACGAGGACGACGGCGCGGTCGGCGATCTCCACGGTCGACAGGCGCTGTGTCGCGACGAGCACCGTCTTGCCCTCGAGCGCCGGGCGCAGCCGCTGAACCAGCCGCCGCTCCGTGAGCGTGTCGACGCTCGAGAGCGGGTCGTCTAGCACGACGACGCGCGCCCCTGTGACGAGCGCGCGCGCGAGCGCGACGCGCTGGCGCTGGCCGCCGGAGAGGTTCACGCCGCGCTCGCCGATGAGCGTGTCGTATCCGTTCGGGAGCTCGTCCACGAACGCATCGACCCCGGCCGCTGTGCACGCGGCGAGCACCTCGTCCCAGTCCGCGTCCTCGCGGCCTGCGGTGAGGTTCTCGCGCAACGGGACGGAGAAGAGGACGGGGCGCTGCGTGACGAGTCCCACCGAAGCGCGCAGCACCGCGATCGGGACGTCGCGCGTGTCCACGCCGCCGACGAGCACGCGGCCGCCCGTCGGGTCGTAGAAGCGCGGCAGCAGGTTGAGCAGCGACGTCTTGCCGCTTCCGGTCGCTCCGCAGACGGCGACGATCTCGCCCGGCTCGACGACGAGGTCGAGGTCGCGGAGCACGTCCGTCTCGCCGCCGTACGCGAAGTGCACGGCTTCGAAGCGGACGGGCAGCGGCCCTTCTGGCAGGTGACGCGGCGTCGTCGGCTCGGGCAGCGGCGCGATTCCCTCCAGCCACGCGAAGCTTCGCCCCGCGGAGGCGAGCGCGCGCTGGGCAAGGTTCGTGATCCAACCGAGTGCCTCGAGCGGCCACACGAGCTGGAGCAGCAGCGTCTCGAAGAGGACGAACTGCCCGATGGACAGGTGGCCGCCGATCACCTGCTTGCCGCCGAAGAAGACGACCGCGGCGATCGAGAGCGACGGCAGGTAGTAGAGGCCGGGGAGGTGGCGTGCTTCGACGCCCGCCTGGCGCAGCACGGTGTCGCGCACGGCCTCGGCCTTGCCGCCGAAGCGATTGCGCACGTCGTCCTCGCGGCCGAACGCCTGCACCATCTCGATCCCGACGACGGCCTCGTCGGCCGCCTCGGTGACGTCGCCCTTGCGCTCCTGCACCTGTCGCGAGATCGGCGAGACGAGCCGGGCGAAGCGCAGTGCAAGCACCGTGATCGGCGGCATCGCGATCGCGGTGTACAGCGCGAGCCGCGCGTCGACGAGCACGAGGACGATGCCCGCGCCGACGATCATCATCAGGCTCTGCATCCCCTGTACGAGTCCCCAGCCGATGAAGTAGCGGATGGGGTAGAGGTCGTTGGTCGCCCGCGAGAGCACCTGCCCTGTTGCATGGCGGTCATAGAACGCGCGTGGGTAGCGCAGGTATGCCTCGTACAGCAGTTCGCGCATGCGCGCCTCGATGCGGATGCCGATGCGCGCGGTCGCATACCTGCGCATGAAGTTGACGACGAAGCGGATGGACCCGAGCGCGACGATGATCAGGAGATACGGCCACAGCGCCTGCGTGTGTCCGACGATCGCGTGGTCGATCGCCTCCTGCATGAGGATCGGGATCGTGGTCGAGATGAGGGTGTAGGCGAGCGCGAACGACAGGCCGACCGCGCCCAGGCGGCGCTCTCCCCACCAGAGGCGCAACAGGCGCCGGAAGGTCGGCAGCAGGCCGAGGTCCGGCGGATCGACGGGATTCGCGACCATAGACATACGAAAGTGCCGCGGTCGCCCTGCGCCCGCGGCTGTCTTCGAGACTAACTAACCGGCGTCGGGCTGCGAAAGGGCGGCGAGGCCGTCGGCGAAGCCGAGGGCGGGCATCGACATCGTGTCGCCGCGGAGCGCGGCCTCGCGCAGCTCGAGCGCGGCCGCGCGCTCGTCGAGCGCTGCCTCCCGCGCGTCCAGCTCGCGCTGGCGGGCGGACGAAGGCGGTCGCCGCGCCGGGGCGCGCTCGAGCTGCTCGAGCTCCATACGGCGCGCCGCGAGCTCCTTCTCCACCCTCCGGATCTGCTGCTCCCGTTCGTCCAGCCGCTCGCGCTCGGCGGCGGCGAGGGCGCGTTCGGCTTCGGCCTCGGCGGCGGCGCGCCGCGCGGCCGCGAGCTCCTCATCAAGCCCGCCGGCTCCGGCGCGATGCTCTCGCTCGGCCAGCTGCCGCTCGCGGTCGGCTATGGCGGCGGCGCGCTCGCGGAGCTCGGTCTTCATCGCCTCCACCTCGTCCCGCACCTCGGCATAGGCCGCCTCGCGCCGCGACGCGAGCTCTCGGGCGAGGCGCCGGACCTCCTGAATTTCCATCACAGACAACTTACACCTGTTTGACACATGGATTTTCGACACGCCGGGAATCGTCTTCCTGTCTTCGACTACGAACGTACTACGACAAGGGGGAAAGGCACGATGCGCATCAGACGATTCATCGTCCTTGCCTGCGCGGCGGCCGTGCCGACGTTGATCGTCGCGGCCACCTCGCTGGGTCAGGCGACGGCTGCGCCGTCGAACACTTCGCTTCCGTCCATCTCCGGCTCCGCGCGCGACGGCTCGCTCCTTCGCACGTCGCACGGATCGTGGACGGGGAGCCCGACGAGCTACTCGTATCAGTGGACCCGCTGCGATTCCCAGGCAGGGAACTGCGCCAGCATCGCGGGCGCCACGAGCGACCATTACACGGTGCAGACGGCCGACGTCGGCCATCGCATGCGTGTGCAGGTGTCGGCGACGAACGCCAGTGGCTCGGGCAGCGCCACCTCGCGGCCGACCGGAGTCGTGCAGGCGACCGGTAGCGCACCGAAGAACACTGCTCCGCCGACCATCTCCGGCACGACGCAGGAGGGCAGCACCCTCACGGTCAGCCCGGGCTCGTGGGGCGGCACGCCCGCGCCGAGCTTCTCGTACCAGTGGGAACGCTGCGTCGGCACGGGTGGCGGCTGCGCCGCCATCTCCGGCGCGACCGGCACGACCTACGTGGCGACGTCCGCTGATGTCGCGCATACGCTGCTCGCGCAGGTGACGGCGAAGAACGCCAACGGATCGAGCACCGCTAACACGACCGAGACCGACCTGATCAGCCCCGCCAAGGGGACGCAGGGTGCGGCCATCGCGGTCACGCAGGTGAACCTGCCGAACCGGTTGATCATCGACGGCGTCAAGTTCTCGCCGAGCCCGGCAACGAGCCGCGGGATCATCACCGCCCGGTTCCACGTGTCGGACACGCGCGGGTTCTCGATCTCGGGTGCTCTCGTTTACGCACTCGGGCTGCCGTACGGCTGGGTGAACGGCGCACCCGAGCAGACCACCGACTCGACCGGCTGGGCCACCATCCAGATCCGGCCGACGCGGAACATGCCGCTTCGGCGCGGTGACCTCGTCATCTTCGTCCGGGCACGGAAGCCGGGCGACAACCTCCTCGCAGGCGTCTCGACGCGGCGCCTCGTCCAGGAGCCCATCGGCTAGGACCTCTCAGGCCACGTGGCGGTGAAGACACCCGCCACGTGGCCGCCGACGGCGCTCGCGCACAGGCTTTTGCCGACCTAATCCCTCGGTAGGGGGATCCGTCGCAAACTCCCCCGACCGAGGGAGAACAAGACGGATCGACGGGCCTATGGTGCGTCAGCTTCCAACGTCCGAGGGGAAATGCACACACTCAAGCGACGCGGCACGCTTGCGCTTCTCATGACTGCAGTGGCTGTGCTGGCGGGGCTGGCGCAGACAGCATCGGCTGCTCATGCGCCGAAGAGCTCGCCACTGGGGACGTCGCCCGGCCTGCTTGCGCAGGCAAAAGCGAACCCGTCGCAGAAGTTCAACGTCATCATCCGCGGCACCAGGGGCAACTCCTCGAACGGTGTCGCGAGTGCGTTCGGCACCGTCTCACACGGTCACATCGGGCACCGCTTCGCGTCGATCAACGGCATCTCCGCGACGCTCAGCGGCGGCGAGCTCTGGGGGCTCTCGCACAACCCGCACATCCTCTCGATCACCCCTGACGTCCCGGTCGCACCAGTCGGCATCGAGGAGTCGGGGCTGTGGCGCGACTCGGTCGGCGCGAACCAGGTTCCGTCGCTGACGGGCGTTTCGAACCTGCCGGCGATCGCGGTCGTCGACAGCGGCATCGACGCGACGAAGACGCAGGATTTCCCGAACATCGTCGCCGACGTCAATCTGAACTCGGACAACCCGAGCGCGACCGGCGACGACGAGGGCCACGGGACGATGGTGAGCGGCATCGCCGCCGGCGCGGGCATGTACCCCGGCGTCGCTCCCGGAGCGCCGATCGTCGCCCTCCGCACGGCGGACGCGAACGGCGCGTCGCGCACGAGCGACGTCATCGCCGCCTGCGACTGGATCCTGCAGAACGCCGCGACCTACAACATCCGGGTCGCGAATTTCTCGCTCGTGAGCGAGGCGCAGTCGAGCTTCACCAACGACCCGCTCGACGCGGCCGTCGAGCAGCTCTGGTTCCACGGCATCTTCGTCGTTGCCGCCTCGGGGAACTTCGGCATGCCGGGCGGCGTGTTCATGGCGCACGCGCCGGGCAACGACCCGTTCGTCATGACCGTGGGCGCGCTCGACACGAACGGCTCGTCGGACCCGAGCGACGACTTCTCCGCACCATGGTCGGCATACGGCTACACCGGCGACGGCTTCTTCAAGCCCGAGATCTCCGCTCCCGGTCGCTGGATCGCCGCGCCGGTCCCGGATGGGTCGACACTGGCCACCTCGGCGCCGGACCGCATGGTCGCGCCCGGCTACATGTGGATGTCGGGCACCTCGCTTTCGAGCCCGATGGTCGCGGGCGCTGCCGACGCGATCCTCGCCCTCCATCCGGATTGGACGCCCGGCCAGGTGAAGGGCGCCCTCATGGTGAGCGCGAGCGGCCTGCCGGGCATCCCCGACTGGGCCGGCGGTGTCGGTGAGCTCGACGCTCCCCAGGCGTTGACGCTCGCGAGCGCGCCGGACGCCGACTCGAACCTCGAGCAGTTCGTCGTCTCCGACGGGAGCGGCGGCCTCGCCTTCGACGGCAACGGGTGGGAGCAGACGGTCCAGAACGCGACGAACTGGTCGGCCACGAACTGGAGCCAGACCAACTGGAGCCAGACGAACTGGAGCCAGACGAACTGGAGCCAGACCAACTGGAGCCAGACCAACTGGAACGCCACCAACTGGGACGCGACCAACTGGGACGCGACCAACTGGGCCGCTAGCGCGTGGCTTCCGTAGTCGCCTACGCCGGCGCTTCAGGGGTCCTATCGCGCGTCCGTGGGCACAGGGCGGCCGTGAAGGCCGCGCGGCCGCCGCTCGATCTCTCGCTCACCGCCCGCATCTATCTCGGCGTCGTCATCGCCGGGGCCGTCGTCGCGTGCGGGCAGAGCTACTTCAGGCTTCCCGCGAACGTCCACGGCTGGGAGGCGTTCGCGGTGCTGACCGCCCTCGCGACCTTGTCGCAGGTGTACGTCGTCGAAGGACGGAACAACCAGTCCTACCGGACGTCGATCGCGTTCCTCGTCGCGGCCGTCGTCGTGCTCGGCCCGGCGTTCATCGGGCCGCTCGTCGTCCTCCACTACATCCCGAGTTGGGTCAAGGACCGCACGCGCGGCCTCGTCCAGGGCTTCAACATCGCCAATACGGCTCTCGCGATGGTCGCGGCGGGCGCTGCGTTCCACGCGCTCTCAGGGGATGACGTCGCGCACGAGCCGGCAGGGCGGTACGCGATCGCGGGCCTCGCCGCCTGCGCCGTGTTCGTCGTCGTCAACCACGTCCTTCTCTCCCGCATGATCTCGCTGGCGAGCAGTCGCTCGATGTTCGCCACCGGTCTCTTCTCGTTCGAGAGCCTCTCCACCGATCTCGGCCTCGCGGCGCTCGGCATCGGCGTCGCGGCATTCTGGTCGGTGAACGGCTGGCTGATCTTCTTCGTCCTCGGCCCGCTCCTGATCATCCACCGCGCGCTGTACGTGCCGCAGCTGCGCGAGCTCGCGCAGGCGGACGTCAAGACGGGACTGATGAACGCGAAGGAGTTCGAGCACGCGGTCGACATGGAGGTGGCGCGCGCCGAGCGGATGCGGACGCCGTTCTCGATCCTCATGGTCGACCTCGACCATCTGCGCGATATCAACAACGCGCACGGCCACCTCGCGGGCGACGTCGTCATCCGCGGCATCGCGGAGGTGTTCCGCGAGGAGCTGCGCCGCTATGACGTGCCGGCCCGCTTCGGCGGCGACGAGTTCTGCATCCTCTTGCCGGACACGCCGCCTTCCGAGGCGGCGCGGATCGCCGAGCGGATCCGGGCTGCGGTGCAGGAGCGCATCTTCATGGCCGAGGGGACAACCGCTGCGCTGCGCGTCACCGTCTCGATCGGGCTGGCGTCGTCCCCGGACGACGCGACGAACCGCCAGGAGCTCGTCCACCGGGCCGACCTGGCCGCGTACCGGGCGAAAGCCGCGGGCGGAAACCGCAGCGTCGCCGCCTGACGGCGATAGGTGGTTGAATCGCCCTCGTGGTCGAGGGCGTTCGGCTCACCCGCAGGAGCTTCGTCGTGCTGGCAGGGGCCGGCTGGGCCGCGCTGTCGGGATGGCGCCTGCCGACCGCGCGAGCTGCTTCGGCTACTGACGCGTACGTCAGCCGCCCCGATCTCAACCCGCCTGCGATCTCCATCGACTTCCCCGCCGACGGCACGTCGCCAGGGCTCATCTTCGTCGCGCCGTTCGACATCACGGCCGCGCAGGGCGCCTACCAGGCCACCCCGAACAGCCGGAGCCACTCGGGCCCGCTGGTCGTCGACGACAGCGGCGAGCCGGTGTGGTTCCTCCCGCTCGGCTCGACGACCGCGATGGACGTGCGGCTGCAGAGGTATCAGGAGCGAACCGTGGTCACCTGGTACGAGGGCACCGTCCTCGGCGCCGAGGGCGGAAGCTGGGTCATCTTCGACCCGACGTACCACGAGGTCGCCAGGGTGAAGGCGGGCCACGGCCGGCACGGCGACCTCCACGACCTCCAGCTCACGCGGGAGGGGACCGCGCTCATCACGATCTATCGCGAGATCGCGACCCCTACCGTGCCGCGTCTCGTCACCGGGATCGTGCAGGAGGTGGACGTCGCGAGCGGCCGCGTGCTCTTCGAATGGCGCAGCAACGAGCACGTCGGGCTCGACGAGTCCTTCATGCCGCAGGTGGCGGCGGCCGGCAACGTCGACTACTTCCACCTCAACTCGATCGACGTCGATTCGGACGGCAACCTCCTCATCTCGGCGCGCAACACGTCGACGATCTACAAGCTCGACCGCAAGAGCGGCGATGTGCTGTGGCGCCTCGGCGGGAAGAAGAGCGATTTCGCCGTCGATCCCGCCGCGTCGTTTGCGTTCCAGCACGACGTGCGGAGGCGGCCCGACGGCACGATCACGCTGTTCGACAACAACGCCGCCGCCCCCGGCGCACAGACGCTCTCGCGGGGCATGCGGATCAAGCTCGACATGAAGAAGAAGCACGCGTCGCTCGTGCGCGAGTACTTCGCGCCGGCGGGCCGGACGACGTGGGCGATGGGCAACGTCCAGCAGCTCGACGACGGCGGCGTCTTCATCGGGTGGGGAACGGACGGTTCGTTCACGGAGCTCGGCCCCGACGGGAGCGTGCGGCTCGACGGGCGCTTCGCAGACGGCAGTGTGAGCTATCGGGCGTTCCGCTTCGAGCTCGATGCGCGCCCGAAGGGCAGGCCGGCGACGGAGATCGCACCCGCCGCCGACGGGACGCTGACGATGTACGTGAGCTGGAACGGCGCGACCGGGGTGGCGAAGTGGCAGCTGCTCGCGGGGCCGACCGCCGGCGCGCTCAAGCCGGTTAAGACGGTCGGCCGCGCGGGCTTCGAGACCGCGATTCCGCTCCCGGTGGCGAACGGGACGGTTTCAGTCGTTGCGCTCGACGCGCACGGGAAGCAACTGCGCGCGGCCGCCCCGACCGTGCTTCAGGCCTAGCCGGGCGTTACGTCCACATAGGTCTGGTACTGAACGCCCCCGTACTGCTGCTGCTGCGCGACGAAGAGGTAGACCCGGAACGCCCCCTTCTTCGTGTAGGTGTGCGTAACCGTCGCCGGCGGCGCGCCCTGTCCCGACATGAACTGCGTGCCGTCGCCGAAGGCGATCTTCCACGACACCACGCGCGGCGGGACGTTCTCTACCGTCGTGAACGTGACCTTCAACGGCACCTTCCCAGAGCTCGGCTTCGCCTTGATCGCGAGGACCGGCGGCGTCCCGCCACCGACCGTGACGGCCGCGAAGGTGGCGAGCAGGGAGAGCGAGCCGGGCTTGATCGCGAGCGTCGCCTTGTAGCTCCCGTCCCTCGTGTACGTGTGCTTCACGGTCGCCGGCGGGACGCCGGGGCCGCTCGCCGCCGGTGTGCCGTCGCCGAAGTCGAGCGACCACTGCACCGGGCTCTTCACGCTCGTCTCGAGCGAGAACGTCACCGCGAGCGGCGCTTTTCCGGACGGCGGCTGCACCGTGAGCCCGATGAGCGGATGGAGGTGCACCATGACGCTCGTCGCGCCGGCGTACGAGGTCGATGCGTCCGTCTGGACGCGGAGGATCGGCTTGAAATCCCCGTCGACCGCATACGTGTGCGCGAGCGTCTTCGGCGGCGTTCCCTGTGCGCCCGTCGACTTGCCGTCGCCGAAGTCGATGCGCCAGCCGATCGCCTTCGGGGACTTGATCGTGAACGTGACCGCGAGCGGCGGCTTGCCCGTGTCGGGCTTCGCGCTCAGCTTCACCTTGGCCGAGGCCTGCGCGCCGCCGCCACCGCCGCCACCACCGCCGTTTCCGCCGCCACCACCGCCGTTTCCGCCGCCGCCGCCGCCCCCGTTTCCGCCGCCGCCGTTTCCGCCGCCGCCGTTCCCGCCGCCGCCCTTCCCGCCGCCGCCCTTCCCGCCGCCGGCGGGCTTCGGCACCTTGTTGCGCTTGCACTCGGCGAAGAGGCCCTTGCCGGTGAGCGTGCCGAAGTACGTCTCCGTGCACGTGAACGTTCCGTCGGTGACCTTCAGCGTGACGATCCCGGGGTGGCCCCGGTTGTAGTAGATCTGGTGGTTGCAGCCGTCCTGGTCGCCGTGCTTCCAGACCGCCTCGCCGGCCGACGGCGACGCGAATGAGCTACAACCGGGGTCGGCCTTCGGAGGCTTGAGCGACCACGCGTACACGAGGTTGTCGCCGTCCGGGTCGGTCGCGCTCGCGCGGTAATACGTCGCGAAGTCCTGCTGCACGAACGTCGCCGCGATCGGCGTCACCTTCGGCGGCCGGTTCGGCGGCTTCTTCTTCGGCGGCGCAGCTGTAGCGCTCGCGACCCCCACCGCAAGGGAGAGGACGATCAGCGCCTGCCGTCGCACCTGTGCGGACTATCGCACAACGGCGAAGGGCCGCCCAAGGGCGGCCCTTCGCTCGAGCTATCCGGAAGTGGCGACTAGTTCTTCTTCGCCAGCGCCGGGAGCAGGTTCGCCGCGTTCGGCGTGCCGAGACCCGTGACGGGGTCCCAACCGGAGCTCGTGTTGTAGCCCTGGTTGCCGATCTCGACGACGTCGTTGTTGCCGGTGGTGACGTCGTGGAAGTCGACTGCGGCCTTGGGCGGTGCCTGGCCGAACTTGTACAGCGACTCGTTGATGTTGCCGACGTCATGTCCCGCCATCTGATCCGCATCCGCGGTGAGTGCGGCCCACTGAGGAGAGCCGGCGCTCGTGCCGCCGAAGATGAAGAAGATCAGGGCGTTCGGGCTCTGACCGATCGTCAGGTTGCAGACACCGCAGTGGGTGATCACGCCGCCGTTGACGCCCGCGTCATACGAGACGTCCGGCACACCGCGGCCCTTCGCCTTCACCTGCGAGGCCTGCCACGACGGGCGGCCGTAGATCGTGCTGAAGCCGCCGCCGGAGCAGTTGATGTCGTTGAAGTCGACCGCGGGCGGGTTGCAGCCGAACAGCTGCTCCGTCCACGCCGTCTCGCCGACGTAGTTGCCGTCCGGCGTCGTCGCGTTCAGCGTCGTGCCGCCGACACCGGTGACGTTCGGGTCGGAAGCCGGCGTGCTCGCCGACAGGATCGCGGCACTGCCGTCGCAATTGAACTGCGACGCACCGCTGTCACCCGACGAGGCGAAGGAGGTTATCCCCTCGTTGGCCGCCTGCTGGAACAGCGCGTGCTGCTGCGCAAGAAGCGACGGATCCATGCACGTCTCGGCCTCGCCGAAGCTCTGCGAGATGACGTCGCCGACATGGTTGTCGACGACGTACTGAGTCGCAGTGAGGAGGTCCGAGTCGTTGTTGCTCGCCGCTTCGACGAGGACGATCGCCGCGCCCGGGGCCATCGCGTGCGCCCAGAGGACGTCGAGCGTCTCCTCCTCACCCCAACCGACCTGGTTCGGGTCGTTCGCGTCGAACACGGGCGTACCCGGCATCGCTACCTGCGTGAAGCTCGGCGGCGCGGGGAGCCCGAGGATGCCGTCCTGAATCGCCAGGTCGTTGGCGAGGTACGGGTTTGCGTACGCGTCGATGATGGCGATCGTCTTGCCGGCGCCGTTCACGCCGGAGGCGAGCAGGCCGGAATAGCCATACGCCTTCTGGATCTGCGACGGCTGGTAGCAGCGCGCACCGTGCGAGCCGTCGATCGGGCGGCTCTGGCAGCCGAACGTCACGCTGCCGGGGTTCCCCGTATACCGCTGTGCGGTGGAGATGTCCGGCTGGACCACGATCGGATGCGACTGTGGAGCTGCGGCGTTCGACGTCGTAGCTGCCGTGAGCGACCCCACGACTGCGATTGCGGCGACGAACAGGATCGCGCCGATCTGACGGCGGCGCGGAGCAATGAAGCTCTTCACTCTTCCTCTCCCTCCGTTGCGTTTGTGCCCTCTCCCGAGTCACGCCACTGCGGAATGGCGCTTCAGGCCTCGGTTCGTCGATACTCGTCCAACCGGGACTCGATTTCAAGAGCTAAAGAGGGACCGGCTCATGGTCCTGCCGGAGGGCGTACGAACGGGGAGTGGAGCGTATCGGGATCGAACCGATGACCTCCGGCTTGCAAAGCCGGCGCTCTCCCAGCTGAGCTAACGCCCCGTGGCGCTCAGTGTAGAGCGCGGTCCTGCGCGAGGCTGTACGCGACGACCTCGGCCCGCTCGGCGCGCAGCCGGTCGCGCTCGGCTTCGACTTCGCGCGTCCGGGCGATCAGCCCGTCGCGGCGCCGCTCGTACTCGCTCTGGATCGCCGCGAGCTGCTCCCGCTGCGCCGCCACGGCCGCGAGGGCCTGGTCGAGCTGCCGCTCGCGCCGTTCGACGGCACGCAGCCGCCGGGCGAGCTCGGTTCCGCTCGGGATCTCCTCAGGCAGGCGCGGAATGGTCAATGCGGCGTGCTCCTCGTGAACTCGATCTGTGCCGCAGACCTTGCTTCAGAGCATCCGACGCGGGCGCGTCCCTGTCAACCCCGAAAAGGGGAGGCCAGGGGACGCGCCGACGGAGGGAATCAGGCGGCGCGCTCGAGCCGCTCTTCGACCCGGGCTCGGGCGACGATCTTGCTGCGGTCGCCGAAGCGCACCTGCGCTCGCAGGGCGCGGTGCTCATCCCAGAGCCGGTCGAGCTCGGCATCCAGCCGATGGATGTCGGCCACGACGGCTGCGTCGTACTCGGCGGAGAGCTGCTTGTAGAGCTCGGCGCGCTCTTCGCTGATGCGGTCGATCTCCTTGTGGATCTCCTGGAACGTTCTCATGCCCCTTAGAACGCAAGGCCTCTTCCGGACATTCCTCAGGAAACGCTCAGCCGTATCCGAGCTCGTCCAGCCGCTCCTCGTCGATTCCGAAGTAGTGGGCGAGCTCGTGGAGGACGGTCACGCGGATCTCTTCCTCGAGCTCGGCCGGGTCGGGAAACGACTCGACGAGCGGCAGCCGGAAGATCCGGATCCGGTCGGGCAGGGCGCCGGCCCAGTCGCCGCGCTCCGGGAGCGGGACGCCCTCGTACAGCCCGAACAGGTCGGGGTCTTCAGGGTGCTCGTCCTCGACCGAGACCTCGACGTTCAGGAGTGCCGCCCGTAGCTCCGGCGGGAGCGACTCCACCGCGCGCGCGACCCTTTCCTCGAACGTCAATAGACCGGGTACTTCGACACGGGCGCCCTCGGCCGGTTCCTCGCCACGAGCAGGATGGTGGCGATCCCGAACGCGAAGCCGCCGATGTGCGCGAAGAACGCGACGCCGCCGCCGGCCTGCGGCTGGAGGAACGAGAGGCCGCCGTCCCAGATCTGGAGCGCGATCCAGATGAGCAGGAACCAGAAAGCGGGGATCTCGCGGATGAGGATGATTCCGAAGAAGATCAGCGTCAGCACGCGGGCGCGGGGGAGGAGCACGAAGTACGCGCCGAGAACGCCCGCGATCGCGCCGCTCGCTCCGATGTTCGGGATGCTCGCCCCCGAGGTCGAGGCGAAATGGAGCGTGATGACCGTCTGGAGGGCCATGGCGGCGACACCGGCGGCGAGGTACCAGACGAGGAACCCGATCGAGCCGATCGCGTCCTCGACGTTGTTGCCGAAGATCCAGAGGAAGAGCATGTTCCCGAGGATGTGCTCCCAGCTGGCGTGCATGAACATGCCGGTGAAGACGCCCTCGTACCACGGCAGGGCGTGGAAGCCGGGAGGCAGATGGCACGGCCCCTGCACCGCGCACGGGTAGAAGCCGTCGCGGAAGACGTGGACGTCGACGCCGGGGTGCGACAGCTCCCAGAACCACACGAGGAAGCAGGCGGCGATCAGGCCGATCGTGACGTACGGGAACCGGCGGGTGGGGACGTTGTCCTTGAGCGGAATCACTACAGGGCTTCGCGGATGCGGTCCGCGACCGCCTCGAGCTCGATGCCCTGGCCGGTCACGTCGGCGAGGATCTCGTCCGCCGTCGGCTTCTGCCCCTCGTTCCACAGCTCGCGCAGGAGCGAGCCCGCCTCGCGCTTGGTGAACCACGCGTTGCCGAAGCGTTCGCGCAGATGGCCGCGCAGCTGCGCCTCGAACGCCCACGCGCGGAGGTACTCCGAGCAGTAGAAGCCCTGGTCGACGTCGTCGAGGTAGTCGGTGTCGCTCGGCGCCACCTTCAGCGCGTCGCTCAGGAGCTCGACGTAGCGCGG
>DATBQM010000048.1:0-54917 GCA_036560805.1 Gaiellaceae bacterium
TCTACCACGCGCCCGACGGCTCGCTCGCGCTCCACCATCGCAAGCTCGTCCCGACGAACCACGAACGGCTCATCTGGGGCCAAGGCGACGGCCGCGGCCTCACCGCTGTCGAGACCGGCTTCGGCCGTCTCGGCGGGCTCGTCTGCTGGGAGAACTACATGCCGCTCGCGCGCTTCGCGTTGTACGAAGCAGGGGTGGAGATCTACGTCGCGTCCACTGCGGACGACAGCGACGCGTGGCAGGCGACGCTCGTGCATATCGCGCGGGAAAGCCGCGCGTATGTCATCTCACCGTCCGCAATCCAGCACGCGTCCTCGTACCCGGACGACTTCCCGCTGGGCGCGGAGCTCGACGGCGCCGGCGTCCTCGGCCGCGGCGGCAGCGCGATCCTCGCGCCGGACGGCTCGTACCTCGCGGGACCGCTGTACGACGAGGAAGGAATCCTGTACGCGGAGCTCGATCCGTCCGCGCTGCTCGCGGAGCGTCAGCGCTTCGATCCGGTCGGCCACTACCACCGGCCGGACGTGCTTCGACTCGGCGTCAGCCCTTCCGCTCGCGCGGGCGATGCGACGCCGAGTACACGTCCTTCCGCCTGATCAAGCCGTCCTCGATCGGGAAGACGTCCACGCCGTCCCATTCGACGCCGCGCGCGCTCGCCGTCCACTCGCACACGGCGAACCCCTCGCCGCAGTTGAGGCTGCGCGTCGCGAAGCTGAGGTCGGGGTTGTTGCGGAAGATGGCCGCGATGTGCTCGCGCACCGCATCGGCGCCCTCGGCGCTCTCGTCGGCGGTGTGGTTGTGGAACACGACGTCGGGATGGTGCATCGAGTGGATCGCGTCGACGTCGTGCGCGTTCCACGCACCGTTGTAGCGCTCGATCAGATCACGGACCCTCATCGGCGTCGCAGCACTCTCGCATCTCCGACGCGCCTTGTCACCCCATCGGCGTCGAACCGCTCGAGCAGCATCTGCGCGGTTTTGCGGCCGACGCCGAGCGCGTCGCGGAACTGAGCGAGCGTGATTCCGTCGACGAGGACGGAACGAGCCTGTTCGTATGCCGCCGGCGAGATCGCGAAGCCGTCCCCGACGCGAACCAGCCGTCCCTCGCCCTCGAGGAAGCGCGCGAGCGCGGGATCCTCGACCTTCACGGGCTCGAGCCCGAGCTGCGCCTCGAGCGCAGCGGCCGCTTCCGCACGTGCGCCGAGCTCGGCGGCCGCGCCGGGGCGGTAGAGCTTCGCACCCCGACGCTCGAGGCCGAGCAGGGGCTCGACGGCTTTCGCCCAGGGCTCGGCCGGAACGGGGACGCCGGGGTCGAGGGGATCGGCGGCGTCGATCGCGCGCTCGAGCTCGGCGCGCACCTCGTCGAGCCACTCCTGCGACCAGGCCCACTCGCCGTTCGCGAGCTCGGGCGCGAAGACGAACGACTCTCCTCGCTCGACGGCCTCCATCCTCTCCGCGCTCGCATGCCGCGGCGGGTTCGCGTCGAGCACGACTCCGCCGCCGACCGTCGTGCCCGCGCGCAACACGACTCGGTCGCCGCGCGCCGCGACGACGGGCGCAGCAAGGCGCAGCTGCGCGAATCGGTCGCCGACGCGCGCAACGCGCGCGAGCACGTCTGCCGTCCCGTGGTGAACGTGCACGCGCGGCGGAATGTCCGCGAGCGGCTCGAGCGCCACGTCGAGGCGGTAGCTCGGCCGGTACGCGCCGGGCGCGACGAGCGCGTCGCCGCGTCGAACGTCGCTGCGCTCGACTCCGGGGAGGGCAACCGCAACCCGCTGCCCCGCCTCGGCGCGCTCGACAGGACGGTCGTGCACCTGCACGCTGCGCACGCGGACCGTTCGCCCGCGCGGCTCGACGCGCAGCTCGTCGCCTTCCCCGATCGATCCCGACCACAGGGTCCCGGTCACGACCGTGCCGATCCCGCGCAGCGTGAACGAGCGGTCGACGTACAGCCGCGTCGGCGCCTGCTTGCGGCTGCGTTCGACCGCGACACCGGCGAGCGCATCCCGCAGCTCCTCGAGCCCCTCGCCCGAGCGCGCGCTGACAGCGACGACAGCGGCGTTCGGGACGAGCTCTTCCGCCTCTGCGCGCGCGAGCTCGAGCGTCTCGGCGTCCGCGAGGTCGGACTTCGTCAGCGCCACGACGCCGCGCTCCACACCGAGGAGCCGGAGCACGGCGAGGTGCTCGTGCGTCTGCGGCCGCGAGCCCTCGTTCGCGTCGATCACGAGCAGGAAGAGGTCGACGCCGGTCGCGCCCGCGACCATCGTGCGTACGAAACGCTCGTGGCCGGGAACGTCGACGACGGACAGCTGCGTCCCGTCCGGCAGCTCGAGCGGCGCATAGCCGAGGTCGATGGAGATGCCGCGCGCTTGCTCTTCGGGCAGCCGGTCGGTGTTCTTCCCCGTCAGCGCCTCGACGAGCGTCGTCTTTCCGTGGTCGATGTGACCGGCTGTAGCGACCGTCAGAGGCATCTGCGCACTGCTGCCGCGACCTCGTCGAGCTCGTCGTCGGCGAGCGTGCGGCAGTCGAGCAGGAGCCTTTCGTCGCGGACGATGCCGATCACCGGCGGCTCGCCGGTGCGCAGCGGCGCGGCGAGCGACTCGTCGAGCGCGCACGCGAAGCTCGGGAGCTCCGCAAGCGGGAGCGCTCCGCCGCCCACGCGCGCGACCGTCTCCTCGACCGTGCCTCCCGTCATCTCCGCGAGACGTTCCGCCCGTCCGCGAACGGCGTTCGCATCCTCGCGGAGCATGCGCAGGACGGGAATGCGCGCGGGGGCGTCGAGGTGCAGCCGGAGCGTTCCCTCGAGCGCCGCGAGCGAGAGCTTGTCCACGCGCAGCGCGCGCTGGAGCGGATGCCGGCGCAGCCGCTCGACGAGATCGGCGCGCCCGGCGACGATGCCCGCCTGCGGGCCGCCGAGGAGCTTGTCGCCGGAGAAGCAGACGAGATCGGCGCCGGCCGCGAGCGACTCGCGCGCCGACGGCTCGCCGGGGATGTGACCGAGCGCGCCCGAGCCGAGGTCGTCGACGAGCGGCAAGCCGTGGCGGCGGGCGATCGCAGCGAGCTCCTCGACCCGCGGCAGCTCGGTGAAGCCGACGACGCGGAAGTTCGACTGATGCACGCGCAGGAGGATGGCCGTCTCAGCGCCGATCGCCGCCTCGTAGTCGGCCGCACGCGTGCGGTTCGTCGTCCCCACCTCCACGAGGCGTGCGCCCGAGCGCGCGAGCACGTCCGGGATGCGGAAGCCGTCGCCGATCTCGAGCAGCTCGCCGCGCGAGACGACGACCTCCTGGCCCTCCGCGAGCGCGGCGAGTGCGAGCAGCACGGCCGCCGCGTTGTTGTTCACGACGAGCGCCCCCTCCGCGCCCGTGAGCCGGCGGACGAGGCCGGCGAGATGATCCTGCCGCGATCCGCGCTCGCCGTCCTCGAGGTCGAGCTCGAGATTCGAGTAGCCGCGCGCCGCCTCCTGTACACGGGCGAGCGCTTCCGGTGCGAGCGGGGCGCGTCCGAGGTTCGTGTGGACGATCACGCCGGTCGCGTTGATGACGCGGCGGAGGCTCGGCGCACGAACGGCATCGAGCTCGGCGCGCAGGCGGCCGGCGAGGTCGCCGGGATCCGCGCCTGCCTGTATCTCTTCACGCGCGCGCGCGAGGACCGTGCGCGCGGCGTCGACGGCGAGCGGGTCTCCGACGTCCCGTGCGAGCTCGTCCACCGAGGGGAGGTCGCGCAGCTCCATGGCGGGAAACGTTACTGCGCGTCGTGCTTCTCGGGCTCGTGCGGGCTGTCCGCCTCGCTCGAGCGCTCGGCGTAACGCTCGAGCACGCACCGCACCGCTTCGGCCGGATCGTCCAGCACCTCGAGTAGCTCGAGGTCGTTCGGCGAGACCATGCCCTCCGGCAAGAGCCGGTCGCGCACCCACTCGAGCAGCGGCGACCAGTACTGCGACCCGAAGAGGATGACCGGGAAGTTCAGCACCTTGCCCGTCTGGATCAGCGTCAGCGACTCGAACAGCTCGTCGGCCGTTCCGAACCCGCCGGGGAACACGACGAAGCCCTCGGCCGCCTTCACGAACATCGTCTTGCGCGCGTAGAAGTGGTGGAACGTCAGGCCGAGGTCGATGTACGGATTCGACCCCTGCTCGTGCGGCAGTTCGATGTTGAAGCCGACCGACAGGCCGCCGCCCTCGCGGCAGCCGCGATTCGCCGCCTCCATCACGCCGGGGCCGCCGCCGGTCACAACTGCCCAGCCGCTTTCGCCGAAGAGCTTCGCGGTCGCGCGCGCCTCGTCGTAGGCGAACGACCCTTCGCGCACACGCGCCGAGCCGAAGATGGAGACCGCCGGGCGGTCGATCTTGTCGACGACGCCGAAGCCCGCGAGGAATTCCTCGCCAATGCGCTGCGCGTGCTCGAGCTCTTCTTCAGGCGACCAGTGCGCCTGGAGCATCCGGCGGTCCTCGGTGCTCACAGCGCTCCGTGCGGCCGCGTCGCGAGCAGGCAGATGACGATCGCGGCCGCGAGGCCCGCGTACAGCGTGAACAGCTGCAGTGCGCGGGCCCGGTCGGGGGCGAAGGCCTGCATCGGCACACCGCCCTCGAAGCGGATGACCGGCATCCGCCACGCCTCGCGGATGGACGTCGCGACGTGGCCGCCGTCGAGGAACCCGACCGGCAGCAGGTTGAACGCGTTCAGGAGGAAGCCGATGTTGGCGAGCACCTCGAGCTTGTTCGAGCCGTTGATCGCGCTCGCCACCCACACCGCCGCGGCGCCGATCGAGCCGACGAACGGCCCTGCGAGCGAAATGAGCCCGCTGCGCAGCGGCGTCAATCCCGCGCGCTGGATCGTCACGTACGCGCCGAGGACCGGGATGAACATCGGCCACGACACGTGCAGACCCTGGCGTCTCGCTTCGAGCACGTGCCCGATCTCGTGGACGAGGATCAGCACTGCGAGCCCGACCCCGAACGTCCAGCTGTGGAACCAGAACGAGTACGCCGCGGCCGAAATGAAGAAGCCGAAGAACTTCGCGAAGATGAAACCCCACTTGAGCGCAGTGCCCGCGATCACCACCGCACCGCCCAGAAACCGTTCCAGGGCCCGCTTCACGATCCCCTCCCGATCCATTCTTCGCCGTCCGCGTAGATCTCTTTCTTCCAGAGCGGGATCGTTTCCTTCAGGGTGTCGATCGCCTCGCGGCACGCGTCGAGCGCGGCGGCGCGATGCGGCGCGGACACCGCGATGACGACACTCGCCTGGCCGATCGCGACGGGGCCGATGCGGTGGTGGATCGCCACCTCACACAACCCGTGCTTCTTCTTCAGCTCGTCGGCGAGCCGGACCAGCATCGGCTCGGCCATCTCGGGGAACGCCTCGTACTCGAGGCGGACGACCTCGCGGTCGCGCGAGCTCCGCCGCACGGTGCCGACGAACATCGCGACCGCGCCGGCGTCGTCGCTCGCCGCCTCCGCGACGACGCGCTCGGTGTCCAATGGCTCCGTGCTGAGGAGGAACGCGCCGCCCGACACCGGTGGGATGAGCGCCACCTCGTCGCCGTCGGCGAGCGCCGTGTCCCGCGCGACGTACTCCCGGTTGACGGCGTACAGGAGGCCGCCGGGCTCGTCGCCGAGGCCGAGCTTGCCCCACACGTCGCCGACGCGCTCGACGCCGTCGAGCTCGAGGCGCCCCTTGCCTGCCCGCTCGCGCAGGCCGGCGAAGAGTCTGACCGTCACGCGCACGTCCTCGATCATGCACCACGACGTACCCTGAGTCGCGATGGGGATGTTCTTCCACTCGTCCGAGGCGCCGCCCGAGCGGCCCGCCGACCCGGCGGTCCGCCGCGCCAACCTGAAGCGGATCGGGCCTCTGTTCAAGCCGTACTGGCGCAGGCTGTCGGGCCTACTCGCGCTCATCGTGTTCAGCGCCGCTCTCGGAGTCGTGCCTGCGTTCCTCCTCCGGCGCGTGCTGAACGGCATTTACCACCACGACAAGGCGGCGATCTCGTGGAACGCCGGCGGGATGATCGCGATCGCCATCGTCACGGGGATTCTCGGCGTCATTCAGACGCTGCTCTCGAACCAGGTCGGCCAGCGCGTTATGCACGACCTGCGCGCCTCCGTGTTCCGCCACCTGCAGCGTCTGTCCCTCGCGTTTTTCACACGGACGAGAACGGGAGAGGTTCAGTCGCGCATCAACAACGACATCGGCGGCGTCCAGAACGTCGTGACGAACACGGCGACGAACATCACCCAGAGCACCACGACGGTGATCGCGACGATGGTCGGCATGCTGCTGCTCAGCTGGCAGCTGTCGCTGTTCGCGTTCGCGCTCATCCCGATCTTCGCACTGCTCACGCGCCGCGTCGGCAACGAGCGCCGCAAGATCGCGAAGTCGACGCAGGAGTCGCTCGCAGACATCTCAAGCCTCGTGCAGGAGTCGCTCTCGGTCAGCGGGATCATGCTCGGCAAGACGATGGGTCGCACGCGCGAGCTCGCCGACCGCTTCGAGTCGGAGTCGCTCAACCTCGCCGACCTCGAGGTGCGTCAGCGGATGGCGGGCCGGTGGGTGATGGCGTCGATCCAGACGAGCTTCTCGATCATGCCCGCGGCCGTGTACTGGCTCGGCGGTCTCACGAGCGTCGTCGGGATCACGACGATCATCGCGTTCACCACGCTCCAGACCCGGCTGTTCTTCCCCGTCGGATCGCTGCTCGGCGTCAGCCTCGACCTGCAGACATCGCTCGCGCTCTTCGATCGCATCTTCGAGTACCTCGACCAGCCCGTCGACATCGACGAGAAGCCGAACGCGGTGGTGGAGGGAAGCGCCGGCGACGTCGTGTACGACGACGTCTCGTTCAGCTACGGCGGCAGCAACTGGGCGCTGGACGACGTCTCCTTCACTGTGCCGGCGGGGACGACCACTGCGATCGTGGGTGAGACCGGCTCGGGCAAGACGACGCTCGGCTATCTCGCGGCGCGCTTGTACGACGTCAGCTCCGGTCGCGTGACCATCGGCGGCATCGACCTGCGCGACCTCAGCTTCCAGGCGTTGTCGGATCTCGTCGGCGTCGTCTCGCAGGAGACGTATCTCTTCCACGCGAGCGTGCGCGAGAACCTCCGTTTCGCGAAGCCGGACGCGACCGACGAGGAGGTCGAGGCCGCCGCCGACGCCGCGCGCATCCACCACGTCATCGCCGCGTTGCCCGACGGGTACGACACGATGGTCGGCGAGCGCGGCTATCGCTTCTCCGGCGGCGAAAAGCAGCGCATCGCGATCGCGCGCACCGTGCTGCGCAATCCACCGATCCTCGTGCTGGACGAGGCGACGAGCTCGCTCGACACCGAGACGGAACGGCTCGTGCAGGACGCGCTCGACCGGCTGTCGGAAGGGCGCACGACCATCGCGATCGCTCACCGCCTGTCCACGATCCGCGACGCCGACCAGATCGTCGTGCTCGACCACGGCCGCGTCGTCGAGATCGGTCGGCACGAAGAGCTCGTGCACGCCGGCGGCCGCTACGCGGCGCTCGTCAACCGCGACGCGGAGCTCGAGCTCAGCGCGTAACGGTGTACGGCGGGGTGCGGCGTGCACGGGATCATCGGCCGACGGCGAATCCGACGACGTCGAGCGCGAGCGGGCCGACGAGCTTCCTCGTCTTCGGTTTCACGAGGTAGAGCGATCCCTTGCCGAAGCGTTCGCGGAAGAACACGAGCGACTTCTCGTTCGCCGTCCACGTCGGTGTCTCGTCGCTCCAGCCCTTCGGCGACCGCGTCAGCCTGCGCAGCGGCGATACGAGCCAGATCGACCGCTGCGGCTGGATGAGCCCCATTGCCGGCCGATCCGGACCCGCTGCGACGGCGGTCGACGGTCCGCACGCCGGTTCGAGCCAGGCGAGGCCGCGGCCGGCCGCGAGCGTCGTGACGTGCGCGCCGTCGTAGGCGACGACGCGTTTGTTCGTCTCCGTGTTGCGATCGCCGCCCGCGACGACGATGGCGTTCTTCCCGCAACCGACGACGAAACCGGCTTGCGGAAGGACAGCGCGCACGACGGGCTTCGGTGAGCGAAACGGCAGGATTGCGCGCAGGGGGAGCCCGTCGGCGGCGATCGAGGCGGAGCTGCCGAAGTCCGGCTGGAAATAGATGTGCTGCCCGATCCAGGCTGCGACGATCGGCGGCGCGACTTGACCGTGCGGCGTTCGGTACAGCACGTGCTGGTCAGCGCCCACGAACCCGACGATCTCCTGGATGCCCTTCGGTGTCGCCGGGCCGTTGAACTTGCCTCGACCGACCGCGAGAGCGAGGTTTTCGGGATTCCACGCGAGAGACGTCGCTCCCCATCCGGCCGGCGCGAGCACGCCCGCGGGGCTGCCCGGGACGCCCTGGACGACGCCCCCGGCGGGCGTGATGCCCGCCAGCTCGTCCGACCTCGGCGCCCACGCCCAGCGCCAGATCGCGCCGATCGGCATGAGGACCTTCCCGCCGGAGGCCGACACGACCTTGCCGCGGCCGAACGCGATCCAGTGCCCGTCGTGGCTGAACGCGAGCGGCGCCGCCGCGCCGCGCGGCACGATCGTTCGCGTCGTGCATGTGCCGAGATCGAGAACCTTCAGCGCCCCGGCGGAGACGTATGCCACGGTCCCCGCGCCGGGCTGCGGCGTACAGGCCAGGGCGACCGCAGACGCGACGGCGGCGACCACAGCCCTACGATTACCACGTGGCCGCTACCGACGATCGTAAAACGGAGTCGGGGATCCCGGTGAAGCCGGTCTACACGGCCGCTGACGCGCCCGCCGAGCTGGAGCCGCCGGGCGCGTATCCGTACACGCGCGGGCCGTACCCGGACATGTATCGCGGGCGTCCCTGGACGATCCGCCAGTACGCGGGATTCGCGTCGGCGGAGGAGTCGAACGCGCGCTATCGCTACCTGCTCGAGCGCGGGCAGACGGGCCTGTCGATCGCGTTCGACCTGCCGACGCAGCTCGGCTATGACTCGGACGACCCGCGCGCGCAGGGAGAGGTCGGCCGCACCGGGGTCGCGATCGACTCCATCGCCGACATGGAGATCCTGCTCGCCGGCATCCCGCTCGGCGACGTGTCGACGTCGATGACGATCAACGCGCCCGCAGCGCTGCTCCTGCTCCTGTACGAGCTGGTCGCGGAGGAGCAGGGCCTCGCGCCGGCCGTGCTGCGCGGGACGGTGCAGAACGACATCCTCAAGGAGTACGTCGCGCGCGGGAACTACATCTTCCCGCCGAAGCCGTCGATGCGGCTGACGACCGATCTGTTCGCGTATTGCGCTGAGCGCATCCCGCGCTGGAACACGATCTCGATTTCCGGATACCACATCCGCGAGGCGGGAGCGACCGCGGTGCAAGAGCTCGCGTTCACGCTCGCGAACGGGATCGCGTACGGACGCGCAGCCGTCGACGCCGGGCTCTCGCCCGACGAGTTCGGCGAGCGCTTGTCGTTCTTCTTCAACGCGCACAACGACTTCTTCCAGGAAGTGGCGAAGTTCCGCGCCGCGCGGCGCCTGTGGGCGCGGATCATGAAGGAGCGCTTCGGCGCCACGAATCCGAAGGCGCAGGCGCTTCGCTTCCACGCGCAGACGGGCGGGTCGACGCTGACCGCGCAGCAGCCGGAGAACAACATCGTTCGCGTCGCTATCCAGGCGCTCTCGGCGATCGCCGGCGGCGCGCAGTCGCTGCACACGAATGCGTTCGACGAGGCGCTCGCGCTCCCGACAGAGCACTCGGCGCGAATCGCGCTCCGTACGCAGCAGGTCCTCGCCTCGGAGGCGGGGACGACGGACACCGCTGACCCGCTGGGCGGCTCGTATTACATCGAGGCGCTCACCGCCGAGCTGGAGGCGCGCGCGTGGGAGCTGATCGAGCGCGTGGACGAGCTCGGCGGTGCCGTCGAGGCGATCGAGCAGGGCTTCGTGCAGGCCGAGATCGAACAGGCGGCGTTCGACTGGCAGCAGCAGGTCGAGCGGGGCGAGCGCGTGATCGTCGGCGTCAATCGCTACCAGGAGGACGAGCCGGAGAAGCTGGAGCTGCAGCGCATCGATCCCGAGGCCGAGCGCCGCCAGCTCGAGCGCAGCGCGCGCGTCCGCGCCGAGCGGAACGCGGACGAGGCGGCAACCAGGCTGGACGCGGTGCGCGACGCGGCCGGCGGCGAGGCGAACCTGCTCCCGGTCATGCGCGAGGCCCTCCGGACGCGGTGCACCGTCGGCGAGATCTGCGAGGCCCTCCGCGCCCAGTGGGGCATGTACGACGCGGTTCGGTCCCGCCCCTAGCCGGGTAGGCCCCGCCCAGTCAACGAAGGGGGAGGCCGATGAAGAACGTCGCTCGCGGCGCACTGCTCGTCGCCGCGCTCATGCTCGTCCTCGTGTCGGCGGCGGGCGCGAAGCCGAAGCCGAAGCACAAGCCGAAGCCGAAGCCGGCAACGCCGCCGGCGGCGCACATCTTCGTGATCATGCTCGAGAACCACTCGAAGTCGAGTGTGCTCGGCGACCAGAACGCGCCGTACATCAACTCGCTCGCGAGCTCGTACGCGGTCGCCGAGAACTACTACGGCGTCACGCATCCGAGCGAGCCGAACTACGTAGCGGCCATCTCCGGGTCGAACTGGTTCGTCAACGACGACAACCCGGCCAACCGGTTCAACCACACGAACGTCGTCGACCAGCTCGAGGCGAAGAAGCTGACCTGGGGCGCGTACATGGAGTCGATGCCGTCCGTCGGCTACACAGGAGACTTCTACCCGAGCTCGGGCAATCCGCTGTATGCGTCCAAGCACAACCCGTTCGTTCTCTTCGACGACATCCGCTCGAACCCGGCACGCCTTGCGCGGATCAAGCCGTACACGGATCTCGCGTCCGACCTGCAGAAGGTGTCGACGACACCGAACTTCGTCTGGATCACGCCGAACCAGTGCCACGACATGCACGGCGGCGTCTACACGGCGGTCGCGACGGACGGCTCCGACGGCACGCCGTGCCCGTACGGCTCGACGAAGGACGACACGAATGACGCAGCCCTGAAGCAGAAGGCGGATGCATTCGTGAAAGGCGCCGTGACGCAGATCATGGCGAGCCCCGCGTGGAAGTCCGGTCTCGCCGCGATCTTCATCGCCACCGACGAGAACGACTTCACGAACAACGCGGCCACCGACGGATGGGAGACGGCGGACGGCTGCTGCGACTCACCGGTTCTGCCGCCGGGCTATCAGTTCCTCGGTTCCAACGGCGCGCCCGACGGGCACGTTTGGGCTGGAGGGACATACGGCGGTGGGCTCATCCCCGCCGTCGTCGTCACGAACAAGGGGAAGACCGGCGGCTACCAGAGCCAAGTCCCGTACAACCACTACTCGCTCCTCGCGACAGTCGAGGCGGAGTTCGGCCTCGGCTACCTCGCGAACGCCTCCGACCGGCAGCAGGTGCAGCCGATGACGGAGTTCTTCACGAAGTAGCGCCGAATCGCTCCGGCGCGGGCGCCTACGCGCTCGCGCCGGAGTAGCGCCGCAGCCCGAAGCGCCAGAACCAGCGCGTGAAGACGACGACTGCGGCGGCGAAGACGAGCGCGACGACGGCTGTCGTCCAGTGGAGACGATGCGTCAGAGCCTGTGCGGGCACCGTCACCGCGAATCCGACGGGGACGAGATACGTCATCGAGTACCTCAGCCAGCCGGGATAGATGCCGATGGGCCAACGGCCGGTCTGGAACATGCCCTCGAACAGCTCCGAGAGGAACCACAGATTCACAATCCAGAAGGCGCCGGTCGCGAGCGCGAGCCAGAAGCAGTACAGAAGGAGCGCGCCCAGCGCGAGCAGACCGAGAAAGGAGAGCGTCTCTCCGACTCCGAGGCTCGCGTGCAGACGCGAGACGCCGACACCGATCACGATGCCGCCGGACACGACGTCGACGGCTTGCCAGATGTTCAGCTGGCGAATGGACACGATCAGCTGCGAGTCCTGCGGCTTGGTCAGCGCGAAGTCGAGCTTGCCGTCGCGCACCTCGTCCGCGATCCGCTCCATGTTCGGCTGGATCGTCGCGTGCACGATCCCGCCGAGAAGGATCTGGATGCCGACGATGACGAGCAGCTGCGACTCGGTCCAGCCGTTGAGCGTCGTCGTGTGCGAGTAGACGAGCGCGAGGACGACGAGCCCGACACCGACGGCGAGCAGCGACTGAAACGCGGCGATGAAGAAGTTGGCCCGGTACTGCATCTCGTTCATCACACCGAGCCGGAAGAAGACGCCGACGAGCCGGAACATCAGTTGCCTACCGCGGTGTACTGGCGCAGCGCGAATCGCCACGCTCCGGCGACGACGGAGGCCATGATGGCGGCCCATAGCACCTGCATCCCGAGCCCGGTCAGGAGCGACGACGTCGACATGTGTCCGACGAGCGCTTCGATCGGGAAGTAGAACGTCCACTTGAACGGGAGCCAGGCGGCGAGCGTCTGCGCCCAATGCGGCATGAGCGGGAGCGGGAGCAGCCTTCCCGAAAGCAGCAGCTCGGCGAGGAACCACACCTGGAAGATGGCGCTGACGCGTGTCGTCCAGAATGTGACCATCCCGAGCGCGAACGCGTTCATCGAGCGGATGACATATGCGCCCCAGATCGCGATGAGGAAGACGATCACGTCGGCGGCGCTCGGATTGATCGTGGGATGGAAGACGAGCGACAGTGCGACCGCGATGGGAAGATAGAGGATGAGCCACGGGACCTTCTGACCGGCGAAGCTTGCGAGGTCGTAGTGGACCGGGTGGATCGGCTTCACGAGCCAGCCGGAGAACTGTCCTTCGCGGATTCGGAACTCCCATCCGAACGGCGTGAAGACGATGTTCATCATCCGGACGAGCGTCCACACGATGTAGTACGCCGCGAACTGGCTCGCGGTCACGCCGTCGACCGAGCCTCCGTGCGTGCGTGCGATCGTCGTCCAGACGACGAGGTAGATCGTGGGCTCGGCGACCATTCCGAGCGTGTACATCCACATGGCCGCGCGGTACTGGAACTGCGTCTGGATCTGGACGCGGATGCTCGTCCAGTAGAAGTCGAGCATCGACCGGACGCGGGGCGCTTGTGCGACTGCGTTCACGAGGCGAAGACCTGCTCGATGACGTCCTCGATCGGTGGATCCTCGACGGTGAGGTCGTGTACCTCGTGCTCGGCGAGAAGCGCGGCCGTCACCCGCGAGACGTCCTCGCGCGGAACCTGCCGCGAAATGCGCTCGCCGTCCGCGAGCACCGCTTCGATCGTCTTCACGCCGCTGAACTGCTGCGTGAGCGCCGCGAGCCGGCCGTCGAACAGGATCTGCCCGTGGTGGATGACGATGACGCGCTTGCAGAGCGCCTCGACGTCCGCCATGTAGTGGCTCGTCAGGAGCACGGTCGCGTCGTACCGCGCGTTGTACTCGGCGATGAACGTTCGGATCCGCTTCTGCATCGTCACGTCGAGCCCGATCGTCGGCTCGTCGAGGAAGAGCACCTGCGGCAGGTGCAGGAGCGAGCCCACCACCTCGACCTTCATGCGCTCGCCGAGTGAGAGCTGCCGCACGGGCTTGCGCACGAGATCGCCGATGTCGAGCAGCTCGATCAGCTCGTCGCGCGTGCGGAGGAAGTCCTCGCGCGGCAGGCGGTAGATGGCTCGGTTGAGCTCGAAGGAGTCGAACGCGGGAAGGTCCCACTGGAGCTGGTTGCGATTGCCCATGACGAGCGTCATGCGCCGCAGGTAGTCGCGCTCGCGCCGGGACGGAATGTGTCCGAGCACACGGGCCTCGCCGCCGCTCGGGTACAGGAGCCCGGAGAGCATCTTCAGCGTCGTCGTCTTGCCGGCGCCGTTCGGGCCGAGGAAGCCGACGATCTCGCCGGCGCCGATCTCGAACGAGATCCCATCCACGGCTCGTACCTCGCGCCAGGTGCGTGCGACGAGGCTGCGCAGGGACGCGCGCAGGCCGGCCTCGCGCTCGGCGACGCGAAAGACCTTTGTGAGCCCGTCCACCTGCACGACCCCTGCCACGGAGCAGGAGCATACGCTCCGCCCGTGCGGATCCTCCTCGTCTCGCAGATGTATCCCGGCGCTGATGCGCCCGACCTCGGCACGTTCGTCGCGCAGCTCGAGCGTGAGCTCCTCGCGCGCGGAAACGACGTCGACCGCGCCGTGCTCGATACGCGCGCGGGCGGCAAGCTTCGCTACCTCACGCTCGCTCGGCGGACGCTGCGCGCTCCGCGCCCCGACGTCGTGTACGCGCACTTCCTCGTCCCGAGCGGGCTGATCGCGCTGACGGCGCGCGCGCCGCTCGTGGTCACCGCACACGGCCGCGACGTGCGCAACATCGGTGCGATTCCCGGCGTCGCGGCGGCGACGCGCGTCGTCGTCCGGCGCGCGGCGACGGTCGTCTGTGTCTCCGAGTACCTGCGGCACGAGCTGGAGGCGAAGGTGCCCGAGGCGCACGGCAAGACCGAGGTGGTCTCGAGCGGCGTCGACCTCGACGCGTTCGAGGTCGCGCCGCCGCCGGACGGGCCCCCGCGCTTTCTCTGCGTAGGCGCGCTCGAGGAGCGGAAGAACGTCCTCCGCCTCGCAGACGCGTTCGCGACGCTCGACGAGGGGACGCTCACGTTCGCGGGTGACGGCGCGTTGCGCGCGCAGCTCGACGGACGCGAGCGTGTGCGGCTGCTCGGCCGCGTTCCGCACGACGAGATCCCGCGACTCCTGGCCGACAGTCACGTGCTGTGCCAGCCGAGCTTGATCGAGCCGCTCGGCCAGGCGCTGCTCGAGGCGATGGCGAGCGGCCGCTCGGTCGTCGCCACGCGCATCGGCGGCCCGCGCGAGTTCGTGCCGCCCGAGGCCGGCCCGCTCGTCGACCCGCTGGATGTCGACGCGCTCGCCGCCGCCATGCGCAGCGCTGCGGAGCTCCCCCGGCCGAACGACGCGGCGCGCGGGGCCGCCGCCGCGCACGACGTGCGCCGTCAGGCGGAGCGTATCGAGGCGATCCTCAGCCGGGCGGCTGCGGCAGGTCGGCGAGCCTGACCTCGACGAGCGGGCGGATCGCCTCTTCGAGCCCTGCCTCGCGGGCGACCGCGAGGGCTTGCTCCCAGCTCTCCCGCGCCTTCTCCGGGTCGACGCCCTGCTTCAAGCGGTTGTCACCGGTGAGGAGCAACTTCCGGATCTGCTCGCGCGCGTCGTCGCTCTTCACAAAGGGACCGTAACAACGCAGAGTGTGTGGCCCATGGGAGTGAAGGTCCTCATCGCCGACGATCACCGCCTCTTCGCCGAGGCGCTCGAGGCCATCCTCGCCGCTGACGACCGCATCGAGCTCGTCGGGCTCGCCGGCGACGGGGAAGAAGCGGTGCGGATGGCCGGGGAGCAGCGGCCGGACGTCATCCTCATGGACATCTCCATGCCGCTCATGGACGGGATCGCCGCGGCGAAGCTGATCAAGGCCGCGGACGAGGACGTGAGCATCCTCATGCTCACCGGCTCGAACGACCGGAGCGACGTCGACCGGGCCCGGAAGGCGGGCGCGGCCGGTTATGTGACGAAGGATCGGATCGCCGCCGAGCTGGTCGAGGCGATCCTTCAGGTCGCACGGGACTAGCTACCCTGTCCGTGTGACCAGCTTCCTCGCCGTCGTCCAGGTGCTGCTCGTCTTCGCGCTCATCTCGCTCGTGCTCATGCACAGCGGTCGCGACGCCGGGATGGGCGGGATGGGCTTCACGCCCGCCTCGCAGGGCGGCACCCACATCGTCGAGCGCAACCTCACGCGCCTGACGGCGGTGGTGGCGGTGCTCTTCTTCGCGAACAGCGTGGCGCTCTTCCACTACCTCAAGTAACGCCCGGCTACAATCTCGTGGCACCCTCGCGCTGGTGGCGGAATTGGTAGACGCGCTAGGTTGAGGGCCTAGTGGCCGCATAGGCCGTGGAGGTTCAAGTCCTCTCCAGCGCATCGCTTCGGGCCGTCCTTCCGGGCGGCCCTTGACGCTGTCCGAAGGAGTCTCTACCCTCCTGTCGAACACACGTTCGACCCGAACCCCTCGCCAGGAGGCCACGAAGTGGAGCTCACCGGACGCCAGCAGGAGATCTGGACCTTTCTCGTCGGTTACGTCGACCGGCACGGCTACCCGCCGACGGTGCGCGAGATCGGCGAGGCCGTTGGGCTCGCCTCGCCGTCCACCGTGCATGCCCACCTGGCGAACCTCGAGCGGGCCGGGCTCCTGCGCCGCGACCCGACGAAGCCGCGCGCGCTCGAGCTGACCGGGCGCGAGGCGATGACCGCGACGGTCGCGAAGCTCCCGCTCCTCGGCCAGATCGCGGCCGGCTCGCCGCTGCTCGCCGACGAGAACGTCGAGGACGCGATCGCCGTCCCCGAGACGCTCCGCGGCGACTTCCTGCTCCGCGTGAAGGGCGACTCGATGATCGGGGCGGGCATTCTCGAGGGCGACATCGTCGTCGTGCAGCGTGCGCAGGACGCACGCAACGGCGAGATCGTCGTCGCGCTGGCGGGCGACGACGAGTCGGCCGACGAGGCGACCGTCAAGACGTTCTTCCGCGAGCGCGGCCGCATTCGCCTGCAGCCCGAGAACAGCGCGCTCGAGCCGATCTACGCCGATTACGTCCAGGTGCTCGGCAAGGTCGTGGGGGTGTTCCGCGAGCTATGACCGTGGCTCCCCTCCATCGGACGCTGGAGCAGGAGCTGTTCGCGCTGATGCGCGGGGCTTCGCTCGAGTGCCCGGTGTGCGGGGAGTTCGTCCTGCACGAGGGCGTGAGCATCCGCTGCCCCGAGTGCGAGACAGTCCTCCACGGACGCATCGATTCGGCCGCGGTGCAGGTAGAATTCGGGTCGCAGGCCGGGTGACCGCGGGCCCTTCGGGGCTCGAGGAAAGTCCGGACACCGCAGGGCAGGACGCTCCCGCGAGGGAGGCGGCGAAAGCCGACGGAAAGTGGCACAGAAAACAGACCGCCGGCAGCGATTCTCCGGAGACGCTGACGGTAAGGGTGAAACGGTGGGGTAAGAGCCCACCAGCGGCGGTGGCGACATCGCCGGCTTGCCAAACCCCGTCCGGTGCAAGGCGAACAGGCTCCGCCGAGGCGGCCCGCCGAGGAGCCGGGTAGCCGCACAGATGGATGGTCACCCTCGACAGAATCCGGCTTACAGGCCTGCTACCGAGAAGCCCCGCGCAAGTGGGGCTTCTCCATCTTCGCGATGAACTCGTCGACGACGAACTGCGGGACGACCATCGCCCAGCCATCGAGCACGTAGTCGCGCATCTCCTCTGGGTCGAGGGTGTCGAGTCGCGCCTCGACCCAGTGGTATTTGAGATCGACCCCGGTCGGCAGCCTGAAGGTCTCCGGGTGCGACTCGACGAGAGCCTGGCGCCACTCTTTCGGGAAGGCGAGTCCCATCTCGGCGCCGTCGCGTGAGAACGCGAGCCAAACGATGCCGCCGACCCGGAACTTGATCCGGCCGTGCACGAACACTTCCGTGGAGCGCGGAAGCGAGCCGGCCAGCGCTCGGACCTCCTCGACCGTCACCATGCACCGATGATGCAGGAACAGCTCGAGTCGATGCCGATGCCGATGCGCTGGCTCGCGCCGGCGGCGACGTGGCGCGCGGAGGGCTCGACGCTGGAGCTCGGGGCGCATCCGCGCACGGACTGGTTCGTCGATCCGTGCGGGCTGCGGGATTCGGTCATCGACGGTGCGGCGCTCGTCGGCGACGTCTCGGGCGACTTCGTTGTCCGCGCGCGCGTCGGTGTTCGTTTCGCGTCCACCTTCGACGCGGGCGTGCTCATGCTCTATGCGTCCGATGCCACGTGGGCGAAGCTGTGCTTCGAGCTCTCGCCGCAGCGGGAGCCGATGGTCGTGTCCGTGGTGACCCGCGGAACCTCCGACGACGCGAACGGCTTCGTCGTCGCCGGCGGCGAGGTCTGGCTCCGCATTGCGCGCATGGGATCCGCCTTCGCCTTTCACGCCTCGACGGACGGTATGGAGTGGCGGCTCGTCCGCCACTTCACGCTCGGGAGCGTCGCTGAGGTCGCGGTCGGCTTCGAGGCGCAGTCGCCGATGGGCGAAGGATGCGAGGTGCGGTTCGACGAGATCCGCTTCGAGCAGCGCACGCTCGGCGATCTGCGCGACGGCTCCTAGGCGACGGGATTGCTCAGCACGCCGACGCGCTCGATCACGACCGCGACCGTGTCGCCGCGCTGCAGATAGCGGCCGTCGGGCCGGCCGAACGCCACGCCGGGCGGCGTTCCCGTCGCGATCACGTCGCCGGGCTCGAGGGTGATCGTCTCGGTCACGTACGCGATCAGCTCGGCGACTCCGAAGATCATGTCGCCGGTCGAGCCGTCCTGCACCGTCTCGCCGTTCACTCGACACGAGATGCGCAGCGACTGAGGATCTCCGACTTCTTCGCGCGGAACGACGCGCGGCCCGATCGGACAGAACGTGTCGATCGACTTCGCGCGTGTCCACTGGCCGTCGGCGAACTGCTGCGCGCGGGCGGACACGTCGTTGAGGCAGGTGTAGCCCTCGACCGCTTCGAGCGCGTTCTCGACCGACACGCGCTTCGCGCGCGCGCCGATGACGACCGCCAGCTCCGCCTCGTAGTCGACCTCCTCGACGCCGGGCGGGATGACGATTGCCTCGCCCGACGCGATCACCGCGCTCTGCCACTTTGCGAAGAGCAGCGGCTTCTCGGGGAGCGCGAGGTCGACCTCCCGGGCATGGTCGACGTAGTTGAGCCCGACACAGACGATCTTCATGCGTGCGAACCTATACCGGTGAGGCTCGCGGGCAAGGTCTGCATCGTCACCGGCGCTGCGTCCGGGATCGGCCGGGCGAGCGCGGAGCTGTTCGCCGCCCAAGGCGCGACCGTCGTCGCGGCCGACCTCGACGGAACGCCGTACCGGGTCGACGTCGGCGACGAGGACGAGACGCGCGCCCTGACCGACGCCGTCGTCGCGGAGCACGGCCGCCTCGACGTCCTCTTCAACAACGCCGGCATTGCGGGCGTCGGCGACGTCGGGGAGACGAGCCTCGAGCTGTGGGAGCAGGTGATGCGCGTGAACGCGCGTGGCGTCTTCCTGATGTCGCGCGCCGTCGTCCCGACGATGATCGCGCAGCGCTCCGGGTCGATCGTGAACATGTCGTCCGCACTCGCCGAAACGGGCCTCGCGCGCCGCGTGTCGTACGCGGCGTCGAAGGGCGCGGTGCTCGCGCTGACGAAGTCGATGCAGGTCGACCTCGCGCCACATGGCGTTCGCGTCAACGCGTTACTGCCCGGGACGATCCTGACGCCCTTCGTCGAGCGCTACCTGCAGGAGTCGTACGCCGACCCGGAGGAGGGCCGGCGCTCGATCCGCTCGCGTCAGCTCGGGGGCGAGCTCGGCTCGCCGGAGGATGTCGCGCAGGCCGCGCTTTACCTCGCGTCGGACGAGTCCCGCTTCGTGCTCGGCTCGGGCCTCGTCGTCGACGGCGGGCTCAGCGCCGGCAAGGCCTGATCAGGACGGCGTGTACGTCAGGACGGCGACGCCGGTGTCGGTCGTGACCGTGTCTGCGAGCTTCAGATCGACGGTCTCGGTCAATCCCTGGAAGAGCTTCTTGCCTTTCCCGACGATCACCGGGTGCACCATCAGCCGGTATTCGTCGATCAGCCGGTGCCTGGTCAGCTCGTCCACGAGGTCGCCGCTGCCGTAGACGAGCAGGTCGCCGCCGTCCTCGTCCTTCAGCCGCACGACGGCGTCCGCCACGTCGCCCTGCATGATCGTCGCGTTCCACTCCGCTTCCGACAGCGTCCGCGAAGCGACGTGCTTCGGCATCGAGTTCATCTTCCTGCCGAAGTCCCCCGTGCTCTCCTCCATCGACGGCCACGCGGCGGCGAAGCCCTCGTAGGTCGCGCGCCCTAGGACGAGCGCGTCGCTCGAGTACAGGTATTCCGCCTGCAGGTCGGCGAGCCGGTCGTTCCAGAACGGCCCCGTCCAGGCGGGCTCCTGGACGACGCCGTCGAGCGAGACGTATATGGCGAGTTTCAGCTTGCGCATCGTGTGCCTCCAGGTTCGGTGTCGATCCTATGACGCCGCCCTCGGGGACAACTCATCGTTTGCGGTGCTGTAACCGAGGGCATCGGCACACTTAAGAACGATGCTGCGGGGTGCATTGCTTACGGCCGTCCTGGCGCTCATGGTGCCGGGCGTCGCACAGGCTTACGGCTGGCCGGTCAAGCCGTTCGACCGGATGCACCCCGTTCGTGGAACGCTGGACGACCCGCGCTTCCACGTCGCCCCGAACCTGACGTGGAAGGGATCGTTCCACTTCGGGGTGGACATCGCTGCGCCCGACGGCACGCCCGTCTACGCGGTCGAGCCCGGGACCGCCGTGCGCGGGCCCGACTCGGTCGACCTCCGCCGGCCGAACCGGCGCGGCTTCGGCTACTGGCACATCCGTCCGGTCGTGAAGACGGGCACGCACGTGCGCCTGCACCAGCTCCTCGGGTACATCCTCCCGGGCTGGGGGCACGTGCACTTCGCCGAGACCGTCGCCGGCCGCTATCGCAACCCGCTGCGCCATGGCGCGCTCACGCCCTACCGGGAGTTAAACGCGCCCGTCGTTGCCTCGATCTCCGTCGCTCGCATCGAGGGCCACGCCCTGCAGGCCGAGGGGACGGACGTCAGCGGAACGGTCGCGCTCATCGCCGACGCGTATCAGCTTCCCTCCATCGAGCCGGCGCCGCCGTGGAACCGCGCGCGGCTCGTGCCGAGTGTGGTGCGCTGGCGGCTCATACCCGAGAACGGCGATCCCCCGACGCCGTGGCGCACGGTCGCCGACTTTAGGTACCGCCTCTGGCCGTCCTCGCTCTACTCGACGATCTACGCGCCAGGCACCTACCAGAACAAGGCGAACCGTCCCGGCGACTACCGCTTCTGGCTGACGCAATCGTTCGACACGACGTCGCTACCGAACGGCACCTACTGGATCGACGTGCAGGCGGCGAACCTCGCCGGGGCATTCGGCGAGAGCCAGATCCAACTGAACGTCGCCAACTAGGATTCTCTCGTGACCGGTCTCGACGAGCTGCGGCGGCTGGCCGCCGCTGCGCCTTCCGCGCCGCGGTCGATGGATGCGTACCTGTCCAAGGTGCGGGAGCGCGCATACACCGTGACGGACGCCGACGTCGAGGAGCTGCAGTCGGCGGGCCTGTCGGAGGACGAGATCTTCGAGCACACGGTCACGGTCGCGATCGGCGAAGGGCTGCGCCGGTTCGATCGTGCGACCGAGGTGATCGGGTGAGGATCGCCGTCCTCGAAGGCGGGCACGCACCTGCGGAGGCGCCCGGTGTGATCAAGACGCTCATGTACCGGCCGGAGCTGTTCGGGCGGCCGTTCTCGGACGAAGTCGACCGCGCGATGCGCGGGCCGTCCGACTGGAGCGCGGGCGAGCGCGAGCTCTTTGCGGCGTTCACGTCGCTGCTCAACCAATGCCCCTTCTGAACGGGCTCCCACGGCGCGGTCGCGTCGTATGCGCTCGGTGAGGAGGTCTGGGACGCGGTCGTCGCCGACTGGCGCACCGCGCCGCTCCGCCCGGAGCTGCGCGCGGCGCTCGCCTTCGTCGAGACGATGACGCTGCGCCCCGACGAGCTGAGTGCAGCGGACGCGCAAGCCGCGTACGCCGCCGGCGTATCGCGGCAGGCGCTGCTCGACGCGGCGACGGTGTGCGCACTGTTCTCGATGATCGTCCGGCTCGCCGACTCGTTCGGCTGGGACGTGCCGGCGTGGGAGCTCCAGCTGGAGGGCGCGCCCGTGCGCCTCGAGCGCGGCTACGCGCTTCCGAGCTAGCCCCAGGAGCCCTCGGTCATCGGTCGCAGTGCCACCTCGAGCATGCGCAAGTGGCGTGGCCGCTCGAGCGCGAAGACGACGAACTCGGCGACGTCGTCAGCGGTCATCATCCCCGACAGCACGTCGGGCGTGCGGCCGCGGCCGTCGTCGAGCGCGAAGTCGGTGGCGACGCCGCCCGGGCAGACGTTCGTGCAACGGATGCCGCGCTCGCGCAGCTCGTGGTCGAGCGCCCGCGTCAGGCCGACCTGGCCGAACTTCGAGGCGCAGTAGACGGCCTCGTTCGGCAGGCCGCGCCGGCCGGCTTCCGACGCGAGCGTGATCACGTCGCCCTCGTGCCCGAACATGTGCGGCAGCGCCGCACGGATCGCGTACACCGTTCCCTTGAGGTTGACGTCGAGCATCTCGTCGAGGTGCTCGCGGGAGAGGTCGAGGAAGGGGCCGTACGCACCTACTCCGGCGTTCGGGACGACGATGTCTATGCCGCCGAAGCGATCGGCGGTCGCGTCGCACAGGGAAACCAGCGCATCCAGGTCGCGAACGTCGCACGGCTGAGCGACGACGCGCTCGAGGCCGAGGTCGTCCCCGCTGCGCGACGCGAGCCCGAGGTTGCAGCCGCGGTCGTGCAGCATCCGCGCGACGGCGGCGCCGATGCCGCGGCTCGCGCCCGTGATCACAGCAGTCTTGCCTTCGAGGCTCATTGCAGCTCCTTCAGGGTCGGGTAGAGCCGGCGGAACCGTTCGTAGTGTTCCTCGTAGTCCCACTCGGGCTCGATGCGATCGCGCACGCGGACGCACCGTGCGACCGCGTCGCCCGCGTCGGCAAAGACTCCCTCGCGCACGCCCGCGAGCAGCGCCGCTCCGTACGCGGCGCCTTCCTCGAGCTGGACGCGTTCGAGCGGGAGACGCAGCACGGAAGCGACGATGCGCAACCAGAGGTCGCTCCGCGCGCCGCCGCCGGAAGCGCGGCCGACCGTCGCCTCGACGCCGAGCTCGCGCAGCAGCTCGAGCGAGTCGCGCAGCCCGAAGGCGACCCCCTCGAGCACCGCGCGTGCGAGGGCGCCGCGGTCGTGACGAAGCGAGAGACCCGTGAACGCGCCACGCGCGTCCGGATCGACGTGTGGGGTGCGCTCTCCGGCGAGGTACGGCGCGAACAGCAGGCCCTCGACGCCTGGCTCCCATCGTTCCGCCTCGTCGTCGAGGGCGCCGTACTCGGCGCCGAGGGCCTGTCGCAGCCACGAGAGCGAGCCCGCGGCGCTCAGCATCACGCCCATCGCGTGCCACGTCCCGGGGACGGCGTGGCAGAAGACGTGCAGCCTCGCCTGCGGATCGCATTGGTACGCCGGCAGCACCGCGAAGACGACGCCGGACGTCCCGAGCACGACCGACAGCGCGCCCGGCGCGGCGATGCCGACGCCGAGCGCGCCCGCCGCCTGGTCGCCCGCCGTCCCGACCTCGGTCGACTCGTATGCGGCCGGCAACCAGTCGAGCGGAACGTCGAGCGCCGTGCACACCTCGTCCGACCAGCGCCGGTGCGCGACGTCGAAGAGCAGCGTCCCCGATGCGTCGGCAGCGTCGATCGTCCGCTCGCCGGTGAGGCGGAAGCGGACGTAGTCCTTCGGCAGCAGGATGTGCCGGATCCGCGCGTGCAGCTCGGGCTCGTGCCGTTGCAGCCACAGCAGCTTCGGCGCAGTGAAGCCGGGAAGCGCACGGTTCCCGGTCAGCTCGATGAGCCGCTCGAGGCCGATGCGGCGCTCGATCTCCGCGCACTCGGCGCCGGTGCGCTGGTCGTTCCAGAGGATCGCCGGCCGCAGCACCTCGTCGCGCTCGCCGAGCACGACGAGGCCGTGCATCTGGCCCGAGAATCCGATCGCGCCTTCCGGCAGCTGGGCGAGCACGCGCTGCGACGCCTGCCACCAGTCTTCCGGATCCTGCTCCGCCCAGCCTGGCTGCGGCGTCGAGAGCGGATAGTGCTCCTCCGCCGTCGCGAGCACGGCGCCGTTCTCGTCGATCGCGACGCCCTTAACACCGGTGGTGCCGACGTCGAGGCCGAGGAGGACGTCGGTCACGCGCCGAGGGCGGCGTATACGAGCTCGTATGCGCGGACGGCGTCTTTGTGTTGCTGTGCGTCGCGTAGTGCGGGCCCGTCGAGCTTGGCGGCGATCCCGTCGATGAAGTTCCATTGCAACACGGAGCGCTTCACCGCTCCGACCGCGTCTTCGGTGTAGGGGTAGAGGTCGAAGCCGAGCCGGCGCTCGTCGCCGTCCTGGCCGTAGCCGGCGCGGCGCAGCTCGATGGCGAGCTCCAATGTCTCCATGAACGCGGTCGCGCCGACCATGTTGTCGTCGTCGAAGGTGCCCCACCCGGAGTTCGCGTGCTGATGCCCCAAAAGACCGTCGGCGGCGAGCAGGGCCGCGTACTCGGCCAGGTTCTCGCCGTTCATGATCAGGTGCTGCCAGTCCATGTTCACGAGGACGTTGTCGATTCCCTGCCGCCTGAGCGTGTGGATCACGTGCAAGGTCATGCCCACGTTGCGCATGAGGATCTTCATCGCCGGCTCCGAGTTCTTGTGCTCCAAAAACACGGTCACGCCCTTGCCGGCCGCATACGCAGCGGACTCGCCGACGCCGTCGATGAACCTCGCCCACGACTCCCTGTACGGCGTCTGGAACGGGTAGTTGTACCCCTCGATCCCCGGCCAGATGATCATGTGCGCCCCCACCTCGGCCGCCAGGTCGATCGCCTCCCGCGTCAATCCGAGCGCATCCGCGCGCAGCCCGTCATCGGGCGAGCAGAACGCCCCCTTGCCGAAGCGCGGATCCAGATGCAGCCCGCTCGCCACGCAGTAGATCCCGTGCCCAGCAAGCGCCTCCCGTACCTCGTCCAGATTCCCCGGCGAGAGCTCCTGCGGATAATGAAACTCGTAGTCGTCCACCAGCTCGCCCAGCCCCTCCACCGCCGTCCGCACCTTCACCGCAGTCGGGACCCCGGACAGCTCCGGCTTGTACCCGCCCGGGTTGAAGCGGGTGGCCATGCCGCCGAAGGCCCAGATGCCGAGACTCGTTTTCATGGCGCGAGCGTACTACGATGTCGCGCGTGATCGAGTTCCATCTCGACCCGCGCTCCGGCGTCGCGACGTACCTCCAGATCGTGCAGCAGGTGAAGGAGGCGCTTCGCCTCGGCACGATCGACGTCGGCGACCAGCTTCCGACAGTGCGTGAGGTCGTCGCACATCTCGCCATCAATCCGAACACCGTCGCGAAGGCGTACCGCGATCTCGAGCGCGAAGGCCTCGTCGTCGCGCGCCAGGGCCGAGGCACCTTCGTCGCGAGCTCGCTTGCGCCCGCGTCGCTGCGGCATCACGACGAGCTGCGCGCGGAGCTCCAGCGCTGGCTGCGGTCGGCGCTCGACGCCGGGCTCGACGAAGAGAGCGTCCGCGCTCTCATCTCCGCAACTCTTCGGGAGTCTCTGGCCCGCCGCGTCGCATGAACGCGCCACTCGTCGCCGAGGGCCTCGGGAAGCGCTTCCGTCGTGAGTGGAGCCTGCGCGGGCTCACGCTCGAGATTCCGCAGGGCGCAGTCGTCGGCCTCGCCGGGCCGAACAACGCCGGCAAGTCGACGCTGCTCGCACTCGCCACCGGCCTACTCGCACCGACGGAGGGGACGATCTCCGTTCTCGGACGCGATCCACTCCGCGACCCCGGCGTGCTCGCGGACGTCGGGTACGTCGCCCAGAACGCGCCGCTCTATCGCTCGTTCAGCGTCGCCGAGACGATCGAGTACGCCCGCCGCACGAACGCGCGCTGGGACAGCGGGCCGGCGGTCGACCTGCTCACGCGTATTCCCGAGCGCACGAAGGTCGGCGCGCTGTCGGAAGGCGAGCGCTCCCGCCTTGCGCTCGCGCTCGTCCTCGGCAAGCGCCCGCAGCTCGTTCTCCTGGACGAACCGTTCGCGAGCCTCGATCCACTTGCCGGCCGCGAGCTGCTCCAGCTCTTGATGGACGGCGTTGCGGAGACGGGGGCGACGGTTGTCGTCGCGTCCCACGTTGTCGCCGACATCGAGCGGGTCTGCGATCACATCGTCCTGCTCACCGGCGGTGGAGTGCGCCTCGAGGGCAACGTCGAAGCACTGCTCGAGTCGCACCGACTGCTCACCGGTCCGCGCCGTCCGCTGGGCGCGATCCGCGGCGTTCGCGAGGTCGTCCGCGAGCGGCACAGCGGCCGGCAGCTGACGCTCCTCACGGTTGTCGACGGGCCGGTCGTCGATCCGTCGTGGACGGTGGAGGCTGTCAGCCTCGAGGAGCTGCTGCTCGCCTATATGGCGCCCGAGCGCCTGCCCACGCCGCGCATCGCGGAGAAGGTCCCGCTCCGATGGCATGGGTGACGTGGCGGCAGCACCGCGCACAGCTCGTCGGCGCGGCCGGGCTGCTCGTCGCTCTCGCCGCCGCCGCGCTCGGCACGCGCCTGCCGATCCAGGCGGCGTTCCACCGCGAATCGCTGTCTGCCTGCCTCCCGCCTGCGGCGCGGAGCGGCTGCGACATCATCGTCCCGCATTTCGAGGCCGAGTTCGGCGGCCTCGTCACAGCGCTGCGTGGGCTGGCAGTGCTGCCCGTGCTCGCCGGGCTGTTCGTCGGCGCGCCGCTCCTCGCCCGCGAGCTCGAGCTCGGAACGCACCGGTTCGCGTGGACCCAGGGAGTCACGCGCCGCCGCTGGCTGCTCTCGAAGACGGTATGGCTCGCCGCCGGGACGCTGCTCGCCGGCGCGGCCGCGAGCGCTCTCGTCATGTGGTTGCGAGGCCCGTACGACACGCTCGAAGGCCGGATAGGGCCGAGCAGCTTCGACATCGAGGGCCTCGTCGTGCCTGCGTACGCGCTGTTCGCGCTCGCGCTCGGCGTGCTCGCCGGGCTCGTCTTCCGGCGCACGGTGGCCGCGATGACGGCGACGCTGCTCGCGTTCGGCGCGACGCGGTTCCTCGTCCTCGAGTTCGTCCGGCCGTACTTCATGACGCCGTTGCACCGGGCTGTCGTCGCCACGGACTCCGGGCGCCAGGCGGGCGACTGGGTGCTGAGCGACACGCTCGTCGACGGGGGCGGCCGGCAGATCACGGCCGCGCGGGAGGATCTCGCGGTGCTGCACGCGCAGCACGCGGGCATCGACCCGCACACGTACATCGTCACGCTCGGCTGGAAGCGCCTCATCTCGTACCAGCCCGCAGGCCGCTTCTGGACGTTCCAGCTCTTCGAGGCCGGTCTGTTCGTCGGGCTCGCGCTGCTCGTCATCCTCCTCACGCTCTGGCTCGTCCGTCGGACGCCGTCGTGACGCCGCTGCTCGACCGCGCTGCGCTGCTGCGGCTCGCGGCGGTTGGCGCCGTCCCGGACAGCGTCCGCAAGGCGTTCGACGTCAATTTCCCGCAGCCGCATCCTCAGTGGCAGTTCGTCTTCGTCAACCACGCCCTGACGAACCCGTTCTTCGTGCCCGCGAAGTACGGGAGCGACGACGCAGCGGCGGTGCTCGGGGCGAGCGTCGAGTGGACGGGCTCGAGGAGCAGCGACGTAGGGGAGATGGTCAAGGCGATGAGGCAAGCGATCGCGTCGAAAGCCGACGGGATCGCCGTCTCGATCATCGACCCGGAGGCGTTCAACGGCCCGACCGCGCTCGCGCTCGCGCGCGGCATCCCCGTCGTCTCGTACAACGCCGACGGCGGGAAGGCGAACGCGCGCCTCGCATATTTCGGCCAGGACAACTACCAGTCCGGCCTCGAGCTCGGCGCGAGGCTCGTGACGCTCGTACAGAGCGGCGACGTCTACCTGTTCATCGCGACGCCGCGCCAGCAGAACATCCAGCCGCGGATCGACGGTGCGCTCGACGCCATCCGGGACTCGGGCCGCCCGGTCAAGGCACACGTCGTCGCGAGCGGCGTCGACGTCGGCCGGGAGCTGACCAAGATCGAGGCCACGTACAAGGCGAACCCGCAGCTGCGTGGCCTGTTCGCCGTCGATGCCGGCTCCACCGCAGGCGTCGCCCACGTCATGCGCAAGTACCGCCTCCACGAACGGGGGGTTCGGGCCGGCGGCTACGACCTGCTCACACCGACGCTCCAGGCGATCCACGACCGCGAGCTCGACTTCACGATCGACCAGCAGCCGTATCTGCAGGGATTCCTGCCGGTGCTCCAGCTCTTCCTCTACCGGTACAGCAGCGGCCTCGTCGCGCCGGCGGATACGAACACCGGCCTGAACTTCGTCACGCGCGCGAACGTCGGGCGGTACCTGACGACGAAAAGCCGCTTCGAAGGCAGCTCGGGCCGGGAGCAATACCCGGTCGCCTAACCTTGAACTATTCCCCTAGGAGAGTAGTATTGCGCGGCAGTTTCCCCGATGGAGGAGGCACGAGCGTGAGGAAGTTTCCCAGGAAGACGGTCGCGATCTTCGGCGTATTCGCCGCGATCGCCGCTGTCGCCGCAGGAGGCGCAGCCGCGAGCCACAGGGCGAGCATCCAGGTCTGCGTTCTGCTCCCGGACACGAAGTCGTCGGTCCGGTGGGTGCAGTTCGACAAGCCTGACATCGCGAAGGCGCTCAAGGCTGCCGGCGTGACGTACTCGATCAACAACGCCCTCAACGATCCGCTGAAGCAGAAGGCGCAGGCACAGGCGTGCCTGGCGGCCGGCGCGAAGGTGGTCATCGAGACGGCGCTCGACAACGGCTCGGCCGCGTCGATCGAGAAGCTGTTCACGTCCAAGGGCGGCAAGGCCATCGACTACGACCGCCAGGTCACCGGTGGTAGCGCGTCGGTCTACGTCACTTTCGACGGCAAGGCCGTCGGCGAAGCGCAGGCCAACGGCGTCGTCGCCGCGATGAAGGCGAATGGCACCTACAAGAAGAGCTCGGTTGTCGCCGAGCTGTGGGGCGGCCAGACCGACCAGAACGCGTTCTGGTTCAAGAGCGGCAACGACGCCACTCTCAACCCGCTCTTCAAGAGCGGCGCGCTGAAGAAGGGTCCGACGCAGTTCGTCCCCGACTGGGATGCGACGAACGCGGCGAACATCTTCAACCAGATGCTCGTCAAGACGAGCAACAACATCCAGGGGATCATCGCGGCGAACGACAACATCGCCGGTGCGGTGATCGCCGACCTGAAGGCGAAGCACCTGAAGCCGATCCCGATCAGCGGCCAGGACACGACGGCGCAGGGCGTGCAGTACATCCTCGCCGGTTGGCAGTCGGGCACGGTCTACAAGTTCGTGCCGGACGAGGCCAACGCAGCTGCTGCTGCTGCGGTCGCGCTTCTCAAGGGTCAGACGCCGAAGTCGAACGGGTTCCGCCTGAACGGCAAGGCGAAGGAGCCGACGCTCGCGCTTCCGGTCCAGTGGATCACGAAGGCGAACTACAAGCAGCTCTTCACGCAGGGCTGGTTGAAGAAGAACCAGGTCTGCATCGGGGCGTACGCGCAGTTCTGCAAGTAAGACGCTCGACCGTGGAGGCGCCCTTCGGGGCGCCTCCACGTCCACTGTGGTAAGAAACCCGCTCCGGTGACAGACACGCCTCTCCTCGAGCTTCGGAACATCACCAAGTCCTTCGGCTCGGTGCAGGCGCTGACCGACGTGGACTTCGAGGTCGGCGCGGGCGAGGTCATGGCGCTCGTCGGCGACAACGGCGCCGGCAAGTCGACGCTCGTCAAGTGCATCGCCGGCACGCACACGCCCGACAGCGGCCAAACCTTCTTCGACGGCCGCGAGGTTCACATCCACACCCCGAAGGACGCGTCGCGTCTCGGGATCGAGGTCGTTTACCAGGATCTGGCGCTGTGCGACAACCTCGATGTCGTCCAGAACATGTTCCTGGGTCGTGAGACCAATCGCTTCCAGGTCCTGAACGAAGCGCCGATGGAGCAGCAGACGAGCGACACACTGAAGAGCTTGGCCGTGACCACGATCTCGTCGATTCGCCAGCCGGTGGCCACGCTTTCGGGCGGCCAGCGGCAGTCCGTCGCCGTCGCGCGCGCCGTGATGTGGAACGGGAAGCTCGTCATCCTCGACGAGCCGACCGCGGCGCTCGGCGTTGCGCAGACCGAGCAGGTGCTGGAGCTCGTGCGCCGCCTCGGTCAGCAGGGCATCGGCGTCATCCTGATCTCGCACAACCTCCACGACGTGTTCGAGACGGCCGATCGGATCACGGTGCTGCGGCTCGGACGCACCGTCGGCGTGTTCGAGCGGAGGACGACGACGCAGCAGGCCGTCGTCGAGGCGATCACAGCAGGCGTTCCGACGAAGGTTGCCGGGATTCCGGCATGACGAGCGCGGACGTCGTCGGGCAGGACCGCGGCGCGCCGCCGCGCGACGAGGAGGAGCTCCCGAGCGGCCTCGCCGGGATGTGGGCGAAGGCCTGGCTCAATCTCCGTACCGGCAATCTCGGCCCGTTCCCGATCATCGTCGGCCAGATCGCGGTCGTCATCATCTTCGGCCTGACGGCGACGAACTTCTTCACCGCCGTCAACTTCGTCAACTTGATCAACGAGACGGTCGGCACGGCGATGCTCGCCTTCGGCGTCGTCTTCGTGCTTCTCCTCGGTGAGATCGATCTGTCGATCGGGTACGTCGCCGGCATCGGCGCGCTGATCGTCGCCGAGCTCCAGCTCCCCGGCAGTGGGCATCAGCTTCCCGGCCTCGTGGCGATGGTGATCGCGGTGGCCGCGTGCGCGAGCATCGGCCTTGTGCAGGGCTCGATCGTCGCGTTCGTCGGCGTCCCGTCGTTCGTCGTCACGCTCGGTGGCTTCCTCATCTGGCAGGGCGTGATCCTCAACGTGCTCGAGCAGCGCGGCACGATCATCATCCAGGACCGCTGGATCAACTACACCGACAGCTACGGCTTCTCGCCGACCGGGGGCTACATCGTTGCCGCCGTCATCGCGGCGCTCTACCCCTTGAGCATCCTGTACAAGAGGATCGCCGCACGCGGGACGACGATTGCGCAGCTGAACTGGGCCTGGTTCCTGGTCAAGGCCGCCGGGATCGCAGTCGTGGCCTTCGGCGTCGTCGCGATCTCGAATCACGCGACCGAGATCACGACCGTGCTCGGCCTGCCGCTTTCGGGAGTCATCCTCATCGTCTTCTTCGTCCTGCTGACGTTCCTCGCGAAGTGGACGACCTTCGGCCGTCACGTCTACGCGGTCGGAGGGAACGCCGAGGCCGCGCGCCGCGCGGGCATCAGCGTGCCGCGCATTCGCGTCCTCGTGTTCATGATCTCGGGCGCGACGGCGGGCATCGGCGGCATCATCTTCGCGGCGCAGGTGAACTCGGTCGCCCTCACGTTCCCGCCCGGAAACCTCCTGCTGAACGCGATCGCGTCCGCGGTCATCGGCGGCGTCAGCCTCTTCGGCGGCCGCGGCGAGGTGCGCGGTGCGCTGCTCGGTGCCGTCCTCATCGGGACGCTGCAGAACGGCCTGAACACGTTGAACGTGTCCAACGGCTGGATCTACATCATCACCGGTCTCGTGCTCCTCGGCGCTGTCACGCTCGACACGTTCGCGCGGCGCCTGCAGGCCCGCTCAGGGCGCTAGCGCGACCTCTTCCGGTTGGCGGTCCTTGCCAGTGGCGGCGAGGTAGACGACGACCGCGACGAGGAGTGCGATGAGGACGAAGGCGACGGGGCCGTCGCCCCAGCCGAGACCGTGTGCTCTACGGGACTTGCCGGTCCAGTCGGCGAACGAGGCTCCGAGTGGGCGGGTGAGGATGTACGCGAACCAGAAGGCGAGGATGCCGTTGAGGGCAAGGAAGCGGTAGGCGAGGCCCGGAAGCGCGAACACGACGACAAAGACGATGCCGGCGCTCAGGAAGCCGAGGTGGGCGGTGTACGCGGCGAGGTCGCCGAGGGCGGTGCCCATGGCGAAGGTGGCCAGGACTGCCGCCCAGTAGAACCTCTCCCGAACCGCTGTATCGATGCTGTGGATCGAGAGCGTCCTTTCGCTCCGGTACCAGGACGCGAAGACGATCACGAGCGCGACGGCGAACAGGATCGTCGAGGCGATGTACGGCACGCCGAATTCGATGTGCACGACGTCGGCCGCCATCGTTCCGAAGACCGCCACCATCGTTACTGCAAGCCAGTACACCCACGTGATGTAGCGGCCTGCACGCAACTGGACGGTCATCGCCAGCGCGAAGGCGGCGAAGCCTCCGATCACCGCCAGGTAGGGGTTCACCCTGTGGACCAGATAGTCGGAGGTGGACTCGCCCAACGCCGTCGTCAGGATCTTGGCGATCCAGAAATAGGCCGTGACTTCCGGCACTCTGAGTTCTCTCCGCACGCTCACGTCCCCGATCTCCGAGCCACCCGGTAAGAAGCTGCGATCCCGGGCCTGCAACCGGCGACCGAATCCGACGAAGCCGACACGATAGCTACCGGCGTGTCTGCGCCAATGTCACTACTCGTCGCGAAGGGTTACTCGGCGAGCTTGAACGCCAGCTCGATCTTCCACTGCTTCTTGCGCGGCTCGACGTCGGGGTCTGTGAGGTACGCCTCGTAACGGCAAGCGAAACGATCCCCCTCCGGCACGTCCCAGCGATCGAAAGCGAGCCCTTGCGCCGCCGCCCATTCGAGCAGCGCCCGGTTCGCTCCGGTCCCGACGCCTCTGTACGCCAGTGTTGCGTAGCGGCCGGCAGGCAGAACGCCGGAGCACACGCGGCCTTCGACGTCACTCCGCTGCCGTGTGACCAAGCCCACCTCGATGTCCATGTCGCCCTGCATGTCGATCACGTGCAGGCGCAGAAACCCGTAACCCTCGACCTCGAGCGCGGATCGGCCGGCCCAGTCATGCACCTCGGCGAGCAGCTCGTCCCGCACTCCCAGCATGCCTCGAAACGGCGCCACGACCCTGATCCCGACGTATGGAATCTCGGACCGCTTCTCGACTGTCGGGCCTTCGAGGATCTCCACGCTTGGAGTCTCTCAAGATACGACTCGGGGGACGGCCGACTTCCTGAAGGATGCGTGCCGGCCTAGGAGGCGCCGAGTGCGCGCGCTGCCTCGGCGAGAGTGCCGGCGATCGCTGCGGCCTGCTGGTTCCGTTCGGCGAGCTGGGTCTCGAGCGCCTGGGCCCGGACGGCGTCGGCGAGACGTGCCTCGCGGAGTTTGGCGTTCTGCTCGCGCAGCAAGAGGAGCTCGCGCTCGCGGCCGTCCTCGTGTTCCCGCAGGTGTCCGACACGCTCGCGAACCGCGGCCAGCTGCGCCGCCGCCGAGTCCAGTTCTCGCTCCATCCACGCGAGCGAGCCCTCGGCAACGGCTCCCTCGCCCTCGGAGCCCTGCTGCAGTTCCTCCTCGGAGGCCACGCCGGCGTCAGCGAGCGTGCGCAACAGCGGGTTGAACGTGGCGGGAACGCCGACCGTCTCGAATTCGATGTCCACGACGGAGACTTTATCGGCAGAAGAGCTCCGACCCTTGAAGAGCGACCATTTTCCTGTGGATGCAGTCCCGCGTTATCCACGGGTTCGCGCAAGCGCGAGCGTCCCGACCTTCGTGCCGAGCTCGCGGCCGGCCGATTCGTCCGCGGGCGTCTCGATGCCTTCCGCGACGCCGGCGGTTGCGAGGCGATGCGCTTGCGCTGCGAAGGAGCGGCCGGTCAAAGCCGTCAGCACCTTGTCCGCGGCATAAGCGAACGCGCTCCCTTCCGACACCCAGCCCGGCGAGGCCGGCGTGGGCGCAGGCGATGTCCAGGCGGCGCCGCGGATCCAGCGTCCCTGCGAGCGGACGTACGTGTTACCGCCGACGCGCTTGCTCACGCCGACGACGAGCGGCAGCTGCCCGTTGAAGGCGAGATAGCGGATCATCGAGACCGGCCGCGGCGCCTGGTACTCGCGCTTCGCCGCCCAGGCGGAGACGGCGGCGTCGTTGAGTGCGCCGTTGAGGGTGCGATACAGGCGGAGATCCTGCGCAAGGTTGCCGGTTGCCACAGTCGCCGCGATGCGGTTCCACGCGAGCGGCGACGTGTCGGCGCGCGGAGCGTTCGCTCGGGAGGTCGCGCGCAGAACCGCGATCGCAGCGTCCTTGTACGAGGCGCTCGACGGAATGCCGAACGGCGGCTTTCCGACGTGGACGCGGCCGGCGAACGTACGGATGCCGCCCCACTGCGCGTCGACGAAGCGCTGGGCGGTGAGCGGCTGCCAGAACGTCGGGTCGTGCATCGACGAGCCGACCTGCGTCAGGGGCAGCGGAGCGTTCTGCGAGACGAAGCTCGGATCGGCGTAGTGCAACGCTTCGTTGGAGCCGTCACGATGGCCGGCCGCGATCGCCGCGGCGGCGATCCTGTTCGCGGGGGCGACCGGCGAGAGACACAGCGAGCGCAGCTGGTTCGTCAGGATCGCGAAGGCCGACGTGAGATTCGAATTGAACGACGCGCGCCACAGCAGCAACTGATACGCGACGTAGCTGATCGCGGTCGGCGACGGCGCGGCGGACGACATCGCGGTCGCGAGGTCGTAGAGGTCGCGCGCCTGCACCGGCTCTGACGCGTCGCCGGCGCGCAGCACCGCGACGGCCGTCTCGTCCCAGACGGTGGCGATCGAGCCCGCGTGCTGGGCCGGTGTGCAGGCGGCCGGCGCCGGCTGAAAGAGTGGCGTGCGCAGCGGCGGAACGGCCACGCGCACGATGCGGTCTGCCCGAGCGTTCGTCTCGGTGGTCGCGCCCCACGGGTAGCGCACGTGCACGACCGCCGTGTTCGCGGAACCGAGGCCGAAGTGCGCGCGCTGGTCCTCCGAGGAGAGATAGCTGCTGCCGGCCTCGATGGTGCGCACGAGCGTCCGTCCGTCCGGCAGCGTCGCGCTGACGACGGCGCCCGGGACGAAGCGCGACAGCGCGACGTCGATCCAGTTGCCGCTCGGGCCGGTGGGGCGGAGGAGTACGAGGTTTCCGCCGATCGTGTTGATGGCGACATCCATGCGGCCGTCGTTGTCAGCGTCCGCCGCTGCGACGCCACGGCCGTTCAGTCGCAAGTTGCCGAGTACGCCTCGAGCGACGCCGAAGCCCGCACGGGCGGGGCCGAGCACGCGCACCTGCTCGGCGTCGGTCGCGAGCTTCGTCACCGGAATCGCTCCGGCGGCGAGCACGAGGTCCGGCTTTCCGGTGTTCGCGAAGTCGACCCATGACGCACCCCAGCCGGCGAAGCCGGTGCCGAGCGCCGCATCGAACTCCGGTCGCGCGTTCGAGAACGTCGAGCCCGTCTGGCGGAACGCCGCGGTCGGCTCGCCGCGCGAGTTCGTCACCACGAGCGTGCCGTCGGCGGACGCGATGCCCATGCCCGCGTACGGATCGGCGACTCCGCTCGCGACCGCACGATCCTCGAAGCGGAAGCCGAGGTCCGCGGGGTCGGCCTTCGCGCCGCCCGGCCAGGGCACGTTGACGTACAGCTGGTTCGGATCCTCGTCGTTCGCGACGTACAGATCCGGGCGACCGTCCCCGTTGACGTCGACGAACTCGGCACCGAGGCCGTGACTGAAGTTCGCGGACTCGAGGCCCGCCTGTACGCCGACTTCGCGGAAGCGCCGATGCCCCTCATTCAGGAAGAGGAGGTCGCGGACGCCCGCGACGTTCGTCGGGAAGCCCGAGAGCGAGCCCGGAACCGGTTCGCTCGTGTCGGAGTAGCCGGCGACGAACACGTCGGGCAGGCCGTCCCCGTTGACGTCGGCGACGGCGATTCCCGTGTACCAGCCCTGCGCGTGCAGGGCGGTCGTCGTGAACGTGCCGTTCCCGTTGTTCCAGAGCACGTCGACGCCGCGCGTCGTCGTTACGACCAGATCGGGGCGCCCATTGCCGGTCAGGTCGGCCGCTGCGCACCCGTCGCCCTGCACCTGCAGGCCGGCGTGAGCTGCGGCCGTGACGTTGTGGAATCTCCCGTGCACGTTCTCGAAGAGCGCCGAGCGCGGGAGCCCGCCATGCGCCTGCCATTGCGCTGTGTCCGCGCTCGCGTATGAGTTGACGGCAAAGAGGTCCTGCCAGCCGTCGCCGTTGTAGTCGAGCCAGCAGACCCCGCCGCCCATCATCGCCTGCGTCTCGTTCGACATCCCGAAGCGGAACGAGCCCTGCCGGAAGTCGAGCCCGACCGACGGCGCAACGTTCGTCAATCGGGTTCCCGCCAGCGCGTCGCTCGTCGGCACCGGCGCCGACGCGATCTTCGTCGTCGACGGGAGCGCCCAGTGCCCGTTCGCGGTCTGATGCAGGTGGTACGTCACGTCGGCGAGCTGTGCAGTCGCGGTCGGCGGCCCCTGCTCGCGGCCCTGCACGAGCCACACGCGCAACGCGTCCTTCGTCGTCGCGGGCCGGGCCGCGAGCAGGTCGTGCGCGATGAGCTCCGCCGTGTGGCGGTCGAGTGCGGTCTGCACCCCGTGCGACGGGAGGATCGTGATCGGCGGCAGCGCGCCCGGCGGCAGCGGCCGGAACGCGTTGGCTGCGGACGGCGGGCTCGCGAGGACGATCGCGGCTGCCGCCACAGCGGTGAGCGCGGGCGCGGCGACGAGCGCCCGCCGCCGGTCGAACGAGAGTGGGACGAGCCGCAGCAGCGGCATCGCCGCGCAGACGATCGCGAGCGCGCCGAGGAGCGCGACCTTGGCCGCGAACTCCGTCGTCGTCGGCGCGATCAGCACCGACGCGAGCACGCCGAGCGAAACGGCGTACACGAAACGCGCCGACGGAGAGCGCGGCGCCGTCTTCGGGTCGGTGATCATGAAGAAGAGGAAGACGAGCACTTCGGGCGACGTGATCAGCACCCACCACAGGTGGAAGCCGGAGATCGGGCCGAGGTGCCAGCGCGCCGTCATCGAATGGCCTGCGAGCGCGAGCACCCCGATGCCTGCGGCGAACGCCACCCAGAAGCCGAGCGCCACGCGCAGGAGCTTGAGCCGCCACAGGATCGCGAAGCCGCCGCTGACGATGATGACGAGCGCGAGCGCGAGCCACGCCGACGTCGGTCCCCACCAGAAGTCGAGCGGCGCCGCGCGGTTTCGCCCCAGCGCGAGGAAGCAGATGACGAGCCCGATGTTCGACGGATTGAAGATGTGCTCGCCGCGCCACTTGATCACATGCTTCGAGAGGAGCGAGATCGCGGCCGTTCCGACGAAGATCCACCAGCCGCGCAGGCTCCACCAGTCGCCGTGGGCGGTGCCGGGGACGCGCAGGACGAACGCCACGCCGTTCCCGGTCAGCATCGCGCTCGCCGGCCACATGATCACGTGCTGGCTCCGGAACGCGATCGCCACCTCGAGCACCGCGCACGTGCCGAGGGCGAGGAGGATCTGCGCTATCGAGACCTCGAAGTGAAACCCGACCTGCCCGATCACCTGGAGCGACGTGATCGTCGCGGCCAAGTGCAGCCGCGGGTCGCGGAGCTTCGGGAGGAGGACCGGGTACGGCGTACCGCGGATCGCGATGGAGGGCGCGGTCGCGCTCAATGCCTGCCCCATCCTAGTGTCCTAAGGAAATAGGTGAAAATGGCGCCATGAGGTTCGACCGCGCCCGTCGCATCGTCGAGCACGTGGTCGCGGCGGCTCCCGCTCCGTTGTCCGTTTTCGTCGCGGACACGCACGGTGAGCTCGTCGCTGCGGCGACGATGGACGGCGCGGCACCAGACACGCGCCTGAACGCGCAGCGGAAGGCGTACACCGCAGCCCGCAGCGACGCGCGCTCGACGCGCGAGCTCGCCGAGAAGGTGCGCGACGATCCGGTGGAGCGGGCGAGCTTCGACCCGTTCTTCACGTTCTTCCTCGGCGGCGTCGCCGTGTTCGAAGGCGACGCGCGCGTCGGCGCCGTCGGCGTCAGCGGCCTCCCGGGCGCAGACGACGAGCTGCTCGCCTTCGCCGCGATCGACGCCACGGCCTGACGTGCACGACGACCTCGTCAGCGGGTCGGCGCGCGCGCCCGCACGGGCGCACTTCCGCGCGATGGGGATCGATCCGGCGCGCCTTGCCGGTCCTATCGTCGGCATCGCGTCGACGTGGACGGGGACGATGCCGTGCAACCTCAACCAGCGCAAGCTCGCCGATCGCGTCGTCGAAGGCGTCGAAGCTGCAGGAGGCGTCGGCCTCGTCTTCAACACGATCGCGGTGTCCGACAACCAGTCGCAGGGCACTCCCGGGATGCGGGCGTCGCTCGTCTCGCGCGAGGTGATCGCAGATTCGATCGAGCTGATGACGCTCGCGCACGACTTCGACGCGCTCGTGTGCATCGTCGGGTGCGACAAGACGGTTCCGGCCGCACTCATGGCGCTCGCACGCGTCGACAAGCCGTCCGTCGTCCTGTACAGCGGGCCGATGCGCTCGGGGCCGGGCGGCGTGACGATCCAGGACGTGTGGGAGGCCATCCCCGGACCGCGTGCCGCGCTGGACGAGCTCGAGCGCGTCGCCTGTCCGGGACCTGGGACGTGCGCGGGCCACTTCACCGCGAACACGATGGCGGTTGCGCTCGACTGCCTCGGCATCGCCGTCATCGGGGACGGCCTGGTTCCGGCCGACGAGCTCGACGCGAAGGGCGAGGCAGCGCGACACGCCGGTGTGCTCGCTGCGCACCTGCCGCCGTCGGCGCGCAACTTCCTCGATCGTCGCGCGCTCCTGCACGCGATGACGGGGATCGCTGCGACCGGCGGCTCGACGAACGGCGTGCTCCATCTCCTCGCGATCGCGCGCGAGGTGGGTGTCGAGCTGACGCTCGACGATCTCGCCGCGGTGAGCGAGTGCACGCCGGTGATCGCGAGCCTCGTTCCCACCGGCCGCTTCGCTGCCGAGGACTTCCAGCGCGCGGGAGGGACCGCGACGCTGCTGCGCGAGCTCATCCGCAGCGGCCATGTGGACGGGAGCGCGCCGACGGTGGACGGCTCGACGCTCGGAGAGCGGACCGCGAGCGCTCCCGAGCCGGACGGCGTCGTTCTCTCCAGCGTCGAGCAGCCGTTCAAGCCCGGCGGCGCGCTGCGCGCGCTGCGAGGCAACCTCGCGCCCGGCGGCAGCCTCGTGAAGGTGAGCGGGATGCGCGCTCACCGCGGCCCGGCGCGTGTCTTCGACTCGGAGGAAGCGTGCACCGACGCCGTGCGCTCCGGCGTCGTGCAGCCGGGCGACGTGCTCGTCGTCCGGTACGAAGGGCCGGCCGGCGGCCCCGGTATGCGCGAGCTGTTGAGCGTGACGTCGTCCATCGTCGGCGCCGGGCTCGGCGACTCGGTCGCGCTCGTCACCGACGGGCGCTTCTCGGGCGCGACGCGCGGGCTCATGGTCGGCTACGTCTCGCCGGAGGCGTTCCGCGGCGGCCCGCTCGCCGTCGTCCGCGACGGAGACGTCGTTGCGATCGACGCCGACGCGGGCACGCTCGCTCTCGAGGTCGGCGACGTGGAGCTGACGGAACGGCTCGCCGCTTGGAGCCCGCCACGCTCGGATGCGGGCGGCGTGCTCTCGCGCTACCGCGCGCTCGTCGGGCCGGCGTCGGAGGGCGCCGTGCTCGGATGAAGGGCCTCGTCGTCGAGCCGGGCGTCGCGGGCAGCGCGCGCGTGGACGAGATCGCGACCACCGAGATCGGTGCCGGCGAGGTGCCGGTGCGCGTGCTCGAGGTAGGCGTGTGCGGGACCGACCGCGAGATCATTCACGGCCTCTTCGGCATCGCACCCGAAGGCGAGAAGTTACTCGTGCTCGGGCACGAAGCGCTCGGCGTCGTCGAGCGCGACGGCGCGGGCTTCACGCGCGGCGATCTCGTCTCCGCCACCGTTCGCCGCTCGTGCCGGCACTGCATCGCGTGCGCGGAGGGATCGCCCGACTCGTGCCTGACGGGTGACTACAGCGAGCGTGGGATCACGCGCCTGCACGGATTCGCGTGCGAGATCGTCGGCGAAGACCCGGCGCAGCTCATCCCCATCCCGCACGACCTGCGGGGGGTCGGCGTTCTCGCCGAGCCGATGTCGGACTGTATGCGCGCGCTACGCCACGCGCGAGCGATCGGCGGCCGTCAGCCGTGGGAGCTACAGCGTGCGCTCGTCATCGGTGCGGGCGCGATCGGCACGCTCGTCACCTTCCTCCTCCGCCTCGACGGCGTCGAGGTCGTGACGACGGCGCTCGAGCCGGCGAAGCCGCTGATCGAGGAAGCCGGCGCGGAATACGTCCCTGCGGGGAGCGGCGACCTCGGCACCTTCGATCTCGTCGTCGAGTGCGCCGGCAACGCACAGCTGATGGCCGACGCGCTCGGGCTGCTGCGGCGCAGCGGCGTCGCCTGCCTCCTCGGCATCGACGGGCGCGAGCAGACCGTGTCGCTCGACGGACGCACGCTGGGCGTGGACGCCGTACTCGAGAACCGCGTCATCTTCGGGAGTGTCAACGCACGGCGCGAGGACTGGCTCGCAGGCATCGACGCGCTCGACGAGATGCGCCGGCGCTGGCCGGGCACGCTCGAGCAGCTGATCGGGCTGCGCGTGCCGCTCGACAGCTTCGAGGACGCGCTCGCCTTCGCCGGCGGCAAGGCGACCCTTTTGATCAGCGAATGATGCGCGGATCGGTGAAGACGTCGTGCTCGTCGGTGCTGCGCGTCGAGAACTCGGACACGATCGCGCCGTCGTCCCCGGCCTGGAACCAGTGCAGCGTGTTCGGCGGGATCGTGAACTGCTCTCCCGGCTGCAGCACGATCTCGTCGCGGCCCTCGACGTGCAGCGTCACCGCTCCGGTGCGGCAGCGGAAGGTCTCCTCCTTCCCCGGCTCGCCGTGCACCGGCGGATGCCGATGCTCGGGGCAGATCTGGCGTGGGAACAGGACGAGCTCCTTCGCGCACACGCGGTCCGTGTTCACGTAGACGACGATCTGGATGCCGGTCTCCTCGAGCTGCCCGAGCCCGAGGTCGGTCACCTCGATCGCGTCGCGCTCGGCAGGCGTGAGGACGATGCCGGCATCCGCCAGCATCGCCGCGGCGCGCTCCCTAGCCTCGGAATGCGTCATCGTGCAGCGCCGCCAGCGTCGTCGCCTGGCCCATTGCGTCGTCGCGACCGAGCAGGAGCTCCGCCTCGCCGCGGATCGCATCGCTCACGTTCTCGAGCTCGAGGCGGTAGGAGTCTTCATGTTCGAGCTCGATCCGCTCGACCGCCCCGTTGCGCCGCAGCTCGATCACCGGGTGCACGCAATGCCACGGGTCGTCGAGGAAGATCGATCCTTCGCTCCCGACCGCCTCCAGCTCGTCGCGGTTCGGCATTGCCGTCCCGCAGTCGAAGGTCGCGAGCACGTCGTTCGGGAAGCGGAGGATTCCCCCGAAGACCCAGTCGGTCCCGGTCGGCCCGTACCACGCGTTGCCGTCCACGGCGACCGGCTCTCCGGCGAGCAGGCGCGAGCCGCTGACGCAGTAGCACCCGACATCCATGAGCGCGCCGCCCTCGACGTCGGTGCGGAGGCGGATGTTGTCCTCGTCGTACAGCGAGTAAGAGAACGTGGAGCGCGCGAGTCGAAGCTCGCCGATCGCGCCGTCCGCCACGAGCTGGACGAGCTTCTTCGTCTGCGGGTTGTGGCGGTACATGAATGCCTCGCTCAGCAGCCGGCCGGTGCGCTCCGCGACGTCGAACGCGGCGCCGACCTCTTCCGGATGCCGTGTGAACGGCTTCTCGCACAGGACGTGCTTGCCGGCCTCGAGCGCCTTGATCGACCACTCGACGTGCAGCGTGTTCGGCAGCGAGATGTACACCGCCTCGACGTCCGGGTCGTCGAGGAGCGCCTCGTAGCTGCCGTACCCGCGCGGGATCTCCCACTCGCGCGCGTACGCGTCGGCGCGCGCCTGGTCGCGGCTCGCGACCGCGATGAGCTCGACCTTGTCCGACGCGTGCGCCCCCGGAATCACCTTCCTGTTGATGTCCGCGGTCGAGACGATTCCCCACTTCACTATGGAACCCACGCGCGTACTATCGCGGAATGGCGCAGATCGGCGTGGGGATGCTCGGGTACGCGTTCATGGGCAAGGCGCACTCGAACGCGTTCCGGAAGATCGCGTACATCACATGGCCGCCCCCGCTCGAGCCGCTGCTCCTCGGGATCGCGGGCCGGAACGAGCAGGCGGTGACCGAGGCCGCTCTCCGTTACGGCTGGGACTACGCGACGACGAACTGGCGCGACCTGATCGCGGACGAGCGCATCGGCCTGTTCGACAACGGCGGTCCCAACTCGCTGCACGCCGAGCCGACGATCGCAGCGGCGCAGGCGGGCAAGCACGTCGTCTGCGAGAAGCCGCTCGGCCGCGACGCGAACGAGAGCTACGAGATCTGGCAGCAGGTCGCGGCCACGGGCGTCAAGCACATGTGCGCGTTCAACTACCGGTTCGTGCCGGCGGTGCGCCTCGCGCGGGAGATGATCGAGGCCGGCGAGCTCGGCGAGGTCAGGCACTTCCGCGGCCGCTATCTCCAGGACTGGGGCGACGACGCGTCGCTCGACACGTGGCGCTTCAACGCCGACGAGGCGGGGTCCGGCGCGCTCGGCGACCTGATGACGCACGTCGTAGACCTCGCGCGCTTCCTCAACGGCGAGATCGACACCGTCTCCGGCTTCGCGCACACGTTCCTGCCGGACCGCAAGGTCGACGACGCGGTCGAGGCGGCGGTCGAGTTCGCGAACGGCTCGGTCGGCACGCTCGAGGCCACGCGGTTCGCGCACGGGCGCCGCAACGCCTTCCAGTGGGAGATCAACGGCACGAAGGGATCGCTTGCGTTCGACATGGAGCGCCTGAACGAGTTGCAGGTCTTCCGCGCCGACGGCGACCGTGCACGCGGTTTCAAGACCGTGCTCGTGTCGGAGACCGACCATCCGTTCTGGCAGTACTGGTGGCCGCCCGGCCACATCATCGGGTGGGGCGACACGTTCGTGCACGAGCTGCACCACATGCTGTGGGCGATCGCGGAGGGCGCGGACGTCGCGCCGTACGGCGCCGACTTCGAAGACGGGTACCGCGCATCGGAAGTGTGCGACGCGATCGTGCGCTCCGGCGAGACCGGCGCGCACGAGACGATCACGTATCGAGCGTGAGACTTTCGATGTCGCGCGGGTAGTCGGTCAGCGACTGCATACCGTGCTCGGTGACGACGACCGTGTCCGAATGCCGGAAGCCGCCGAGCTCGGAGTCGTACAGGCCGGGCTCGACCGTGAAGACCATCCCGGGCTCGAGCACCGTATGGTCGCCTAGGTCGAGGAACGGCGCCTCGTGGTTGCGCAGGCCGATGCCGTGGCCGGTGTGCTGGCGCCAGTACGGAAGCAGGTCGTTCTCCTCGAAGTAGCGCATGACGGCGCTGTCGACGTCGGCGCACGGCGCGCCCGGACGGATCGCGGCGAAGGCGACCTCCTGTGCCGCGACGACGTGCCCATGGAGCTCGCGCTGCGCGTCGGTCGGGGGCCCGACGACCATGCCGCGCTCGAGCTCGGCGTTGTAGCCCCAGATCGGCGCGCTCGTCTCGCTCACGAGCATGTCGCCGGCCCGGAACTCGATGTCGTGGGCGACGGCATGCGCCCACGCGCTGCGCCTGCCGATCTGCCCGCGGTATCCCGCCGACACGCCGGCGGACGACGAGAGGCCGCCGACGTCGCCGAGCTCCGCGAGCATCGCGAGCGTCGCTTCCTGTTCCGCGCGCAGGCTTGCCGCTGCCTCGGTCACGCCCGGCCTCGTGTACTCCTGCAGCAGTCGGTGGGCACGTGCACACCAGCGTCCGCTCTCGCGGATCAGTTCCAGCTCGTTCTCGCTCTTGCGCCGCATCATCGACTCGATCACGTCGGCGAGCGTGCGGACGGACGCGCCCGCAACCTCGCTCAGCGGCGGCCCCTCGTAGCCGAGGATCCCCGGGTACCCGTCCTGGTCGGCGCCGATCGCCCGCTCGATCCCGATGTCTTCGAGCACGCGCGCGAAGATCCGCATCGGATGCTCGAGCCCCGGGTACTCGGCGTACGCGTCGATGCGCTCGAACGTCGACTCGTCGCGCGTCCGCTCGATCTCGAACTCCGGCACGAAGATGGACGCCTCGCCCGCGACGCTCTCCGCGTACACGACGGGTCGCTCGTTCGAGAGGAACGAGAAGCCCGTGAAGTACTGGATGTAATCCGTGCCGAAGAGGACGTATCCGGTCAGGCCCGCGCCGCGCACGTGCTCGAGCAGCCGTTCGCGCCGCTCGGCGAATTCGAACGCCGGGATCACGCGGAGGAGACTACGTGCGCAGCACGACTTCGAGCGCAGTTCCCCGCCCGGGGACCGAGCTGAGCGAGAACCCGCCCTCGATCGACGCCGCGCGGGCGCGCATGTTCTTCAACCCTTGCCCGGCGGCCAGCTCCTCGCCGTCGAAGCCCGCGCCGTCGTCGCGGATGGAGACGAAGCGCTCTCCGTCGCGCCAGCCGATCACGACTTCCGCGCGTGTCGCCTGCGCGTGCTTGCGGACGTTGGCGAGCCCCTCCTGGACGATGCGGAAGATCTCGATCTGCTCGTCCGGCGCGAGATGGATGGCTACGTCGACCTCGAGCTCGACGTCGAGCGCGCCGTCCGCGGTGAGGAACTCGACGTACCGTCGCAGCGCTGCGTCGAACGGCGCCGTCCCGCTTGCGGACGAAAGCGCGAGGATGGCGAAGCGCGCCTCCTGCTGGGCGAGCAGCGCGGCTTCCTTGAGCCGTGGGATCGTGTCCTCCACCGCAGCGCCGGATTCGAGCATCGACGCGTGCGTCGACACGGCGAAAAGGTACTGCGCGAGGCCGTCGTGGATCTCGCGCGCGACCCGCGAGCGCTCCTCGGCGACGGCGCGGCCGAACTCGGCGAAGCGGATCGCGCGCCAGGCGCCGACGAGGATGACGACGTACGCGAGCATGCGCAGGAAGTCGCCCTGCGACACCCAGGTGCCGGCGACGAGCGGCTGGAAGACGAGCTGCAGCGCCGCGAAGAGCATGAGGGTGAACCCGAGCGCGAGCCAGCGCGAGAGGTCGTCGTTGCGTTTGCGGAAGCGCTCGCCCCAGCCGACGACGGCGACGAGCATGATCATCGCCTGGAGCGCGAGCGTGCCCGTGAGGTAGAACGGCTGCGTCGCGCCGATGGGAAGGCTGAGCGGCGGAAGCGAGTTGCCGGCGTCGCGCAGGAGCGACCACGCGACGAAGAGCACGAGACCCGCGGCTGCGACCGCGTTCGCGATCGCCCAGTCCCGTCGTCTCGTGCGGCCGCGCGCGAACGGCGCGATTGCAACGAGCCCCGCGCCGAGCATGCCGCCGAGCAGCGCCGCCCATTCTTCCGACGGGCGGCTCGAGGCGCCGCCCAGAAGCGGTCCAATGCCGAAGCCGGCCGAGGACAGGGAGGAGACCAGGAACCCGCTGGCGAGCAGGAGATCGACGCGCCGGCCCTCGGCGGAGAAGCGGGCGGCGGCGAGGACGGCGACGAGGAGGCCGGCCAGGGCCATCGTCGTCTCGAGGACGAGGCGCAGCTCCGGCAGGTTGAACCGGGTCCGTAGGCCATGGTGGGTGAGGAAGAGGGCAAGAATCGCGCCCAGCAGCCCAGCCAGGAGCGTTTCGCTCAGGAGCCAGCCTTCGAAGTCGCTCTCGTCCCTCATCTGACCCTTTTCGGCAGAACCGTCCCTGCCGATAAGCCTGGAGATGGGAGCCCGCGTTCTTGTCGTCGACGACCACCCGCTGACCCGCGATGCCTTGGCGTCGCTGCTCGGCGCGCACGGCTTCGACGTCTGCGGGATGGCCGAGGACGGCGCGGAGGCCGTCCGCGAGGCCGGGCGCCTCCAGCCCGACCTCGTCCTGCTCGACCTGTCCATGCCTGGGGTCGACGGGCTCTCGGCGCTCCCAGCCGTCCGCAACGCTTCGCCCGGGTGCGAGGTGGTCGTCCTCACGGCGTCCGGCACAGAGGACAACCTGCTCGCAGCGATCCGCGCCGGAGCCGCCGGCTACCTCCTCAAGACAGAACCGCCGGAGCGGATCGCGGAATTCCTCGAAGGCGTCGTGCACGGCGAAGCGGCGCTGTCCGGCTCGGTCGCGCGTCGCCTGCTCGACCGCGTGCGGACGGGACCTGATCAGGTCGGCGGCGTCCCGGATGCGATCGCCCGGCGGTTGTCGGCCCGCGAGCTCGAGGTCCTGCTCCTTCTCGACGAGCATCTCGGGACGGACGAGATCGCGAAGCGCCTGTACATCTCCGAGCACACCGTGCGCTCGCACGTGAAGAGCCTGCTGCGCAAGCTCGGCGTCTCCTCGCGCCGCGAGGCACTCGAGCAGCTCTCGCTCGCCCGCGCCGCCTAAGGTCCGCGAAAAGTGCTGCGCACTTTCCGCGGGTAGAGGTTCCCGCTTCGCGGGAGCGGAGTCGGGCAAAGCCCGCCTCCTTTTATGAGTGCTGGCGACGGTTTGGTTCTGCGCGCGCGGTGGTGGGCTTCGCTCATCCCCGCGCGCTGCTGCGGCCCTCCGCTAACGCTGCGCGTTAGCTCCGGCCCTTGGTGGTCGCGTCTCGCGACGACGTATGGCCGGGCCGGTCACAGCTGCGTCCGATTTGGGACCTTTCGTTATGGGGTCTGTCCCCCGTCGTAGCTCGTCAGGACGTGAAGCCTTCCAGTGCCGCAGCGACGAGCGCCGGCAACGTCTCCAGCTGATATCCGCCCTCCAGCGCTACTGCCACGCGCGGCGCCGCCGCGCGACACCGCCGAGCCAGCTCGCGGAAGCCGTCCGCGGTGACATTCATCGAGGCGAGCGGGTCGTCGACGTGCGCGTCGAAGCCTGCGGAGACGAGCAGCAGCTCCGGCTCGAAGCGCGCGAGCGCCGGCTCGACGACGTGCTCGAACGCGTGCAGGTACTCGTCGTCGCCGGAGCCCGCCGACATCGGCACGTTCACCGTCGTCTCCCGCTGCTCGTCCGGGCCGCCGCTCCCCGGATAGAACGGCCACTGGTGCAGCGAGACGTACAGCACGCTGTCGTCGTCCCAGAACGTCGCCTGCGTGCCGTTGCCGTGGTGGACGTCGATGTCGACGATCGCGACGCGCTCGCAGTCGGACGCGCGGGCCGCGATCGCGACGTTGTTGAAGATGCAGAAGCCCATCGCTCGGTCGGGTAGTGCGTGGTGGCCCGGCGGGCGCACGAGCGCGAACCCGCCGCGCCGCGCCGCCTCGATCGCGGTCCCAGCCGCGAGGGACGCCGCCTCGAACGTCGTCTCGCTCGCGATCGTGTCGCCGTCGAGCCAGGTCGGCGCCTCGATCGCACGGATGCGCTCGATGTACTCGCGCGTGTGAACAAGAAGGAGCTCGTCCTCGGTCGCCGCGCGACCCTCGCTCCACCCGTGCCGATGGTCGAGGAGGACGGCGAGCCGCTCCGGCCGCTCGGGGTGGTGGCCGGTGGGATGGAGACGCGCGAGCGCCGGATGGCTCAGGACGTCGATCGGACGATCTCGGCGAGCGCGTCGAGCTCTCCGCCCGCGCGGCCGAGCAGGTAGCAGAGGAGCGGCGCGTTCGTCCGGTCGCCGCTCTCGTGCGCCGCGACCCGCGCGAGGTCGAGCAGCATCTGCTCGTCTGCGTCGCTCAGACCGCTCACGCCGAGCGCGTCCGCCTGGCGCGTCAGCCACTCGTTCATGCGAAGGACGCTAGCCGGTCGGCCAGCGCATCGAGGCCGAGGCCTCGTACAAAGGTGGACGCCTCCACCCAGGTAGGTGACTGATCTGCGAGGGGAGGAAGAGGAGCAGAGGCGTCCATCGATGCGATTCGCCGGTAGAGGCGCAAGTCCTCCGCCTCCGTCGCGAATCGCCCGGCGGCCAGGGCGGCCTCGAGCGAGCCGAACTCGCGGAGGACGTCGGCCGCCTTCTTCGGGCCGATGCCGCGGGCGCCGGGGAGCTTGTCGGACGGGTCGCCGCGCAGGGCGATGAGATCGGGCACCTGCCCGGGCTCGACGCCGTAGCGCTCGCGCACCTCGGCCGGGCCGATGCGCGCGATCTCGCTCACGCCGCGCGTCGGCTGCAGCACCGTCACCCGGTCGGAGACGAGCTGGAAGGCGTCGCGGTCGGACGTGGCGACGAGCACGTCGCCCGACCAGGTCTGTGCCGCGGCGGCGAGAAAGTCATCCGCCTCGTACCCGTCCGCCTTCGCGGCGGCGAAGCCGCACGCGCGGACGACGTCCGGCAGCACGTCCAGCTGCTCGAGGATCGATTCCTCGAAGATGCGTCCGGACTGATACGGCGCGAACGCCTCGTGCCGGTACGTCGGCACGCTCAGCGTGTCCCAGCCGACGAGCACGGCGCCGGGCTGCTCCGCCTTCCACAGCTGCGTGAGCATGTTCGTGAAGCCGACGACGGCGTTCAGGCGGATCGACTTCGGCAGCGCGTGGTACGCGCGGTGCGCGAACGAGTCGCCGTCGATCACGAGGAGCGTGCTCACAGAGACGCCTCCAGCTCGAGAATGCGCGCCATCAACCGGTCGGTCGCCTCCAGTGCCGCTTCGCGCACGTCACGGCCGCGCAGGTCGTCGATGTCGACGGGTGCCCCGTACGCAACGCGCAGCGGACCGAGTCGGAGCAGCCGGTCGGTGCCGCTCACCGCGGCCGGGATGAGCGGGACGTCCGCCTCGAGCGCGATGCGCGCCGCGCCGCTGCGCGGCCGCGCCTCGAACCGCTTCACGAGCCCCTTCCGCCGACGCGTCCCCTCCGGGAACATCACGACGATGTGGCCCCCGGCCGCAAGACGCACCGCTGTATCGATCGCCTCGGCGTCGGACTGGCCGCGGCGGACGGGGAACGCGCCCGCGCCGTTGAGGATGAGGGTCAGCGGGAACCAGTACAGCTCCGATTTCGCCATGAAGCGCAGAAAGCGGCGCGGCCACAACGGGAGCCCCAGCGGCCACGGATCGAAGCTGGACACGTGGTTGCAGGCGAGCACCATCCCGCCCTCGCGCGGTATGTTCTCGCGCCCTCGCGCGTGTAACCGGAAAAGCCCCACGAGGATCGGCCAGCTGAGCGCTGCAATGGCGCTGTAGGTACGAGTGGGCCTCACGCTATGGTGAATCTATGGCCAAGACGCTCGTCGTCGCAGAGAAACCATCCGTAGGGCGCGACCTCTCGTCGGCGCTTCCCGGTTCGTTCGAGAAGGACGAGGCGTACCTCGAGTCGGACGAATACGTCATCACGTGGGCCGTCGGGCATCTCGTGCAGCTTGCCGATCCGGAGGAGTACGACGAGAAGTTCAAGAAGTGGAAGATGGCCGACCTGCCGATCGTCCCGGACGACTTCCACCTCGTCCCGCGCGACGCGAAGTCGAAGAAGCAGCTCAACCTGATCCTCAAGCTGATGAAGCGCGAGGACATCTCCGACTTCATCAACGCCTGCGACGCCGGGCGCGAGGGCGAGCTGATCTTCGCGTACATCTACGAGATGTACCGGCAGTCGCTGAAGAAGAAGGACGGCGAGCCGAAGCACGTGCAGCGCTTGTGGATCTCGTCGATGACCAAGCAGGCGATCCGCGAGGGCTTCGAGCGGCTGCGCCCCGGCGAGCAGATGGACTCGCTCGAGCAGGCTGCGCGCTCGCGCTCCGAAGCAGACTGGATCGTCGGCATGAACGCAACGCGCGCGGCGACGATCCGCGGCCGTGCGTGGGTCGGCGGCGTCGTCTCGCTCGGCCGCGTGCAGACGCCGACGCTCGCGATGCTCGTGAAGCGCGAGCGCGAGATCCAGGCGTTCGTCGCCGAGCCGTACTGGCTCGTGCACGCCGCCTTCCAGCCGCCGTACCAGGGCATCTGGTTCGAGAAGGACGAGACGCGCATCAAGGCGGTCGAGCGCGCCGACGAGATCGTCTCGAAGGTCTCCGGCAAGGACGGCACGATCACGAAGGTCGAGCGCAAGGAGCAGTCCGAGCGCGCGCCGCTGCTGTACGACCTGACGTCACTCCAGCGCGACGCGAACCGGCGCTTCGGATTCAGCGCGCGGCGCACGCTGCAGGCGGCGCAGAAGTTGTACGAGGACAAGAAGGCGATCACGTATCCGCGCACCTCGTCCCGCTACCTGTCCGGCGACATGGTGCCGCAGCTGAAGGTCGTCGCCTCGACGCTCCAAGACGTCCCCGAGTATCGCGAGGCCGCAACGTATGTCATGCGCCTCGACCAGCTTCCGCTCCAGCGCGTGATCAACGACGCGAAGGTCACGGACCACCACGCCGTCATCCCGACCGACGTCCCGCATGACGTCGAGAAGTTCACGCCGGACGAGCGGCGCATCTTCGACCTCGTCGCGCGTCGCTTCCTCGCGGTGTTCCATCCACCGGCGCGATACGCGCGCACGACTGTGGTCACCGAGGTCGAGAACGAGAGTTTCCGCACGCGCGGCAAGATCACACTCGAGGCCGGCTGGCGCGGCGTCTACGGACTCGAGCCGGACGCGGAGAAACAGTCCGAGGACGAAGACTCCGACGGCGGCGAGCTCCCGACGCTGCAGGAAGGTCAGACCGTGCGCTGCCTCGCCGCCGAGCGCGAGGACAAGATGACGAAAGCGCCGCCGCGCTACACCGAGGCGACGCTTCTCTCCGCGATGGAGACCGCAGGCAAGCTCATCGACGACGACGAGCTGCGCGAGGCGATGAAGGAGTCTGGGCTCGGCACGCCGGCGACGCGCGCGGAGATCATCGAGACGCTCATCCGCCGCGAGTACATCGAACGCGTCGGGCGCGACCTTCAGCCGACGCCGAAGGGCCTGCAGGTGATCACGATGCTCGAGGAGCACAAGATCACTTCGCCCGAGCTGACGGGCTCGTGGGAGAAGAAGCTCTCCGACATCGAGCACGGGACCGGCGACCGCACCGCGTTCATCGACGAGATCGCCAACTTCACGAAGGAGATCGTCGGGCAGATCGAGGCGCTCGACAAGGAGAAGCTCCGCCCGGAGCGCGTCGAGCTCGGGCTGTGCCCGCGCTGTGGCGCCGAGACGGGCGAGATCATCCGCGAGAACTCGCGCGCATACGGATGCACGAGCTGGAAGAACCGTGAGGAGACCGGCTGCGGCTACGTCATCTGGAAGCGCGTCGCCGGACGCACGATCACGCCGGAGCTCGCCCGGCAGCTGCTCGAGGAGGGGAAGACGCGTGAAGTCTTGTCCGGTTTCCGCTCCCGAAACAACAAACCGTTCCGGGCCCGGCTCATCCTGAACGACGAAGGCAAGGTCGAGTTCGACTTCCCCATCCGGACGACGCCGGCGAAAGAGCAGGAACAGGAAGCCGAGCCGGCCGCAGCGGAATAAGCAGCGCCGAATCGCCGTTCGAAGTCCTGTATGGCCGAGGCTTGGAGGGTCCTCTGGCAGTCAGAGGGTTTCCCTCGTAGAGTGAGAAGGACCGTTGACCCAGTCGAAGCAGCGCCCGAGAGGATTGACGAGAGCTGAGCCAGAACCCGCTGCAGGAGTTGCTCGAGACTGACCAGGCGCGCGCGCTCGTCGAGGGCGCACAGGAGCGCGGCTATCTGGAGCCGGCCGAGCTCGAGGCGTTCGCCGTCGAGCTCGACCTGAACGACCAGGAGATCGAGGAGCTCACGCACGAGCTCGAGCGCATCGGCCTCGAGATAGGCGCGCCCGGATCGAACACCGGCGCGGCGACTGCCGCTGCGGCCGAGGAGAAGGCCGCCGAGGAGGAGGCTGCGCGCCTCGAGGCTGCGCAGGCAGTTTCCGGCGCCGCAGACAGCTTGCAGCTGTTCCTCGCCGACGTCGGCCGGCACAAGCTGCTCACCGCGGCCGAGGAAGTCATGCTCGCGAAGCGGATCGAGCGCGCCGACCCGACGGCGAAGCGGCGGATGATCGAGTCGAACCTGCGTCTCGTCGTGTCGATCGCGAAGGGCTATCGCGGACTCGGAGTCCCGTTCCTCGACCTCATCCAGGAGGGGACGCTCGGTCTGAACAGGGCGGTCGAGAAGTTCGACTGGCGCCGCGGCTACAAGTTTTCGACGTATGCGACGTGGTGGATCCGGCAGTCGGTGCAGCGCGCGGTCGCGAACCACGCGCGCACGATCCGCGTCCCGGTGCACGTCGTCGAACGGCAGCAGAAGCTGTCGCGTGCGGCGCGCCGTCTCGAGGTCGAGCTCGGCCGCGAGCCGACGAAGCTCGAGCTCGCGGAAGCCACCGGTTTGCCGATGCAGCACGTCGACGAAGCACTCGGTGCCGCCCATGCGTCCGTCTCTCTGAACCAGACGGTCGGTGCGGACGACGAGGGTGAGCTCGGCGACCTGTTCGCCGATCGCGAGGCCGCCGATCCGTTCGAAGAGGCCGAGGAGTCGCTCCGCCGGCAGGGCGTGCGGCGCGCGCTCGACGCGCTCCCCGAGCGCGAGCGGCGGATCCTGGAGCTGCGGTTCGGCTTCGACGGCGAGCCGTGGACCCTCGAGGCGATCGGTCACGAGCTCGACCTGACGCGGGAGCGCGTCCGTCAGCTCGAGGGCCAGGCACTGGCCAGGCTCGGTGCGCTCCGAGATCTCATTTCCGTAGCTGCCTGAGGATCGCCTCCCGCTCGAGCGGGACGATGGTCAGCTCCGGCGGCGGCCGGCGGAGGAAGCGCGCGACGAGGAACAGCTCGTCGATGTCGAGCTCGCCTTCGCGGCGCGCGGCCGCGAGCCCTGCTTCGATCTCGAGGTGCGCGCCGCCTCCAGGCGGCAACGTTCGCTCGGCCGCGACGCGCCCGCCGGCGAGGAAGAGCGCCCGCATGTGTCCCTGCTCGATCGCAGGCACGAGGAGACAGCGCTCGAGCTCCCGCAGTCGCGCGAGTCGTTCGAGGTCGCGACACACGTGCTCGAGCGCCTCGATCCGGTCGCGCAGCCGTGCCGCGTCCTCGAAGCGTCGCGCGTCCGACAACGCCGCCAGCTTTCGCCGCAGCCGCGGCAGCGCCGCGGCCGGCCGCTCCAGCTCCTCCGCCAGCAGCGCGCGCGCCGCCATCTGCGCACGGCGGCGCGACCGGATCGGGCCGACCGCGGTCGGCGACGACGATGCGACGACGCCGTCGCCGCGCTTGCGCAGCCACACGTGCCGGTCTGGCCGCGCGACGCGCGCGTTCGCCGGCGGCCGCAGCTCGCGGATCAACCGCAGCTCCGTCAGCGCCGCCTCGAGCTCGGAGCCGAGCACGCGCCACTCGATCCGCTCGGTCGCTCCGACCGCAGCCTCGACGGCGGGCCGCAGCTTCTCGGAACGGAAGTACGAGCGCAGTCGCGCGCGCAGGTCGCGCGCGCACCCGACGTACAGCACTTCGTCGTTGCGGTCGCGGAAGAGGTAGACGCCGGGGCGCTGCGGCGCGCCGAATGCAAGCTGTCGCTTGTTCCACACGCGCCGCGTCCGCGTCGCGGAGAGCGCGATGAGATCCGCCACCGTCTCCGCTCCCCGCTCCTGTGCGAGCCCGATGAGCGCGAGCAGCACCTCCGCCGTCGCCTGCGCGTCCGGAAGCGCACGGTGACAGGGCTGCACCGACGTCCCGAGGAAATACGAGAGCTGCGACAGGGACGCGCGGGAAACCCGGCCGGCGAGCAGCCGCCGCGCGAGCGTGACCGTGTCGACGACCGGATTGGCCAGCCGCGACCCGGTGAGCCGCGCCGTCTCCCGGTCGAGGAAGCCGAGATCGAAGCGCGCGTTGTGCGCGACGAGTACGGCGTCGCCGGCGAAAGCGAGGAACCGCCGTACGGCGAGCGACGGCGGTGGTGAGCCGTGCAGCTGCCGGTTCGTCAGACCCGTGAGTGCGGCGACGCCGGGCCCGAGCGCCATGCCGGGGTCGACGAGCGTCTGGAATTCCTCGGCGAGCTCGAGTCCGCGGATGCGGACGGCGCCGATCTCGCAGATCTGCGCGGAGCCGGGACGGAGCCCGGTCGTCTCCAGGTCGACGACGACGTACGTCGCGCGCTCGAGGCGGAGCTCGCCGCCGAGCGGCGCCGCAAGGCCGACCGCGTCGCCGTTCCACGCGAGGCGGGCGTCGGCCTCGACGACGTCGTCGAGCAACGAGCGGGCGAGCGCGACCGGGGCGGAGCGGAGGGCGAAGAGCCGCCGCGCCGCCTCGTCGGCGAGGACCGGCCCACGCCGCTCTTCGACCAGCTCAACGAGGCGGTCGGCCGCATCGAGCCGGAGTTGCATCCCCGGGGAGTCTAGACGAACAGACGTTCGATTCCTAACCCGAACGGCGTATCGACGTCAGTAACAATGCCGCGCCCGCTCTTCATGGAACGACTGACTCGACGCTCTCGATTGCTCGCACTTGCCCCGCTTGCGGGGCTCGCTGTGCTCGCCTCCGGCTGCGGCGGCGCCTCGAACGCAGGCGGGCCTGCGCCGGCGGCCGCAGCGCCGCTGGTCAAGGCGTCGACCGCGCCTGCGTTCCCCGTCTTCCGCGTCGCGCAGGACACCTCCATCGACTATCTCGACCCAGGCCTCACGTACAGCCCGGAGGGGCTGAACGTCATCTGGAACGTCTATCTCCCGCTGCTCGGGTACCGGCACGTGAGCGGCGCCGGCGGCTCGACGATCGTCCCGTACCTCGCGCGCGCGCTTCCGCATGTCTCGGCGGACGGGCGGACGTACACGCTCGTGTTGCGGAAGGGCCTCACCTACTCGAACGGCCAGCCGGTGAAGGCGAGCGACTTCAAGACGACGGTCGAGCGCGACTTCAAGCTCGACTCGCCGGGAGCGGGCTACTTCTACAACATCGTCGGCGCCGACGATGCGCGCAAGACGAAGGGCGACGGCATCTCCGGGATCGCCGCCGACGACGCGACCGGGAAGATCACGATCACGCTGAGGACGCCGCAAGGCGACTTCGCCAACGTGCTCGCGAGCGAGTTCGCCGCACCCGTTCCGGCGAACGCATCGGGGTCGGACACGTCGACGCACCCACTCCCTGCGACAGGCCCGTATGTCATCCAGAGCTACGCGCCGAACAAGCAGATCGTCGAAGTGCGCAACCCGCACTTCCACGCTGCGCAGTTCCACGGCAACGTGCCGGCGGGGAACCCCGACAAGATCGTCTGGGACATCGTCGGCGACCCGGCGACCGCGCTCAAACGGACGACGAGCGGCCAGGACGACTGGGACCCGCAGCCGATTCCGGAGTCGATCCTCGCCGAGACGGAGGCGAAGTACGGCGACCAGCTGAAGATCTACACGCCGCCGAACACCTACTACTTCTTCATGAACACGAA
>DATBQM010000049.1:0-73955 GCA_036560805.1 Gaiellaceae bacterium
GATCTCCGTCCACGCGGCCACGTCGACCGACACGCGTGCACCGCGGTTACGTGCGATCGTCGCTGCGAGCAGGGCGGTGTCCGACACCGGCTCGCGCAGCAGTGCGTAGCCGGAGAGATGGAGGACGTCGCAGTCGAGCCACGCCGCGTCCAGCTCTGCGGGGTCGAACGACGGCGCGACGCCGCGGTCGGATGCGAGCGAGCGCTCGCCGTCGCCGCCGACGATGGAGACGACGACCCCGGTCGCGCCCGCGACCATCGGCCCGACGACCTCGACGCCGCGATTGGCGAGCTCGCGCGCGACGAGCTCGCCCGTCGCGTCGGTGCCGCGCTTCGCGATGCAGCGGGCGTCCGCTCCGAGCTCCCTCGCCCAGGCGGCGACGTTGGCCGCCTGGCCGCCCGTGCCGGCGCGCGTGGCCGCACGGACGTCGCCGCCGGGAGCGAGCGGCTCCTCGAGCCGCACGATCACGTCGAGCATCACGTCGCCGAGCGTTGCGATCCGCACTTCTACAATCGTCCCATGGAAGGCGAGGACAGAGCAGCTCGACTGCGTTCCTTCCTCATCGGGAGCGTCGTCGGCGCGTCCGCGGCAGTCGCTGCGGCGCAGAGACGGCGTGACCTCGCGCGCCGACGGCGCGAGCGGCAGCTCCATCCCGCCGGCCTCGCGGCGTTCGAGGAGGCGCCCTGCTTCCAGGAGCTCCTCGAGCAGGAGCGGGCGCAGGACGGCTGAAAGTAGCCTTAGCTCTCCGTGCCCATCTACGAATACCGCTGCCCGAACGGCCACTTGTTCGAGCGCTTCCAGTCCATGACCGCGCCCGCGCCGGAGAAGTGCGACGTGTGCGGCGCCGCGCCGCTCGAGCTCGTCCTCTACCCGGTCGCGATCCACTACAAGGGCTCGGGCTTCTACTCGACCGACTACGGCAAGGGGAAGAACGCGAAGAAGGACGGCGGCGAAGGCGGGTCGTCCTCGGACGCGCCGAAGACCGATTCGAAGCCGGTGGAGAAGAAGCCCGCCGCCTCGAGCGGCGACTCTTAGCTCCTACTTGAAGGTCTGATTCCCGACGACGCAGCCGGGCCCGTACAGGCCCGTGCCCGGCGCCGGGGGCTGCGGCGCCGAGTTCCCGAGCACCTCCTGCACGACCTGGATGTTCTCCTCCGTCCCGGTGATGTAGCCGTTGCCGGTCGCCGACCCGCCGAGCCGGCAGTGCACGACCTCGCCGGCGCGGAACTTCACCCAGCCGAGCTGCATGAAGTCCCAGGTGGAGAGGTCGGTCGAGATCGCGGCCAGGAGCGACGAGCCGTCGAACGGCAGTGAGAAGAAGCGTGTCGGGCTCGCGAGCTTCGCGAGCGTCGCCTGCATGACGGCCTGCTGGTTCTGGCTGCGCTTGAAGTCCGTCCACGAGGGGTCGAGGCGGTTCTCGCGGATGCGCGAGTAGATGAGCGCCGTGTGCCCGTTCATGTGCTGCACGCCCTTGTGGAAGCGCCAGCCGCCCCACTGCTGGCAGCGCGTCGCCGTCGAGTACGGGCAGTCGAACCGGTTGGAGACGATGTTCTCCGGCACGTTCACGTCGATGCCGCCGACCGCGTCGATGAGCTTCTCGAACGAGCCGAAGTCCACGACGACGACGTGGTTGATGGGGAGCTGCGAGCCGAGCAGCTGATCGACCGTCTGCACCGCAAGCTTCGGGCCGCCCAGCTGCATCGCGCCGTTGATCTTCTGGTACACGCCGTTGATCTGCACGCCGAGGTCGCGCGGGATGGCGAGGTACGTGATGCGGTGACGCCCTGGATCGGTGCGCAGCAACATCATCGAGTCCGAGTGTTCGTCGGAGCTGCGACCCGCCTGGCCGTTCGTCGCGTGGTCGGTGCCGAGCAGGAGGATGTTCGTCGGCGAGTCGAGGATCAGCCCGTTCTGCTTCGTCAGCGCGGCCGTCGTCCCCGGCGGGAGGCGCTTGTTCGCGTCGGAGACGCCGCTCGACACGGACAGGTAGCCGGCCACGCCCCAGACGACGAAGAGCACGACGAGGGCGAGCAGCGCGAGCACCGTCCACCGTCTCCACGTCCAGGCCTTGCGCGGGCGCCGCACGACGCGGTTTCCGTCGCCGCGGTCCTGCTTGCGCTCGTCGCGGCCGGGCAGCGGCACCTTCCCCTTTTGTCGACCGCCCTTGTAGACGCGGTACGGCTTCTCCCCGGAGGCGGCCATCCGGCGGGTTACGGTACCCGCTCACGATGAGCGCCACGCACGCGATCGGCGTCGACCTCGGCGGGACGAAGATCCTCGCGGGAGTCGTCACGCGCGAAGGCGAGGTGCTCCGGAGGCACGAGCGGATGACATCGCTCGACTCCCAGGAAGCGCTCGTGGCCGAGCTCGAGACGGCGATCGCCGAGGTGCTGGGCGACGACGTGGGGGCAATCGGCCTCGGCGTACCCGGCCCGCTCGACCTCGTGGCCGGCCGGACGTACGACATGGTGAATCTCCCGTTTCACGACTACCCGCTGCGCGATCACATGGCGCGCCGGTTCGAGCTGCCGGTCGGGCTGGACAACGATGCGAACGCGGCGTCGATCGCCGAGTGGCGGGTCGGCGCCGGCCGTGGCGTCGACGATCTCATCATGCTCACGCTCGGCACCGGCCTCGGAGGCGGCGTGATCTCGCAGGGGCGCCCGTTCCGCGGCGCGCACGGCGCCGGTGTCGAGCTCGGCCACGTCGTCATCGTCCACGACGGCCGGCCGTGTCAAGGGCGATGCACCGGGCGCGGTCACCTCGAGCCATACGTGACGGGCCTCGCCGCGACGCGGGCGGCGCAGGAGGCGTTCGGTCCCGCCGCGGACGCGCACCGCCTCGTCCGGCTCGCGAACGAGGGAGACGGCGGCGCGCGCGCGATCCTCGCCGACATCGGGCGTCACCTCGGCTCCGGCATGGGCTCGTTCGCGAACATCTTCGAGCCGGCGCTGATCGTCATCGGCGGCGGCTTCGGGTACGCCGCCTGGGAGCATCTCATCGGGCCCGCCGAAGAGATTCTGCGTCGCGAAGCGCTCCGCCCGATGCGCGACGAGGTGAAGGTGGTGCGCGCCGAGCTCGGCACGACGGCAGGCCTCATCGGCGCCGGGTTCGTCGCGTTCGAGGCGCTCGACGCGGTGTGAGACACGCGCTTCTCGCCCCGTTCCCCGAGCTGGCGTCGATCGCGGGGCCGTGGCTGGAGCACTCGATCGGCGGGCGCCCTTCGCACGGCATTCCTCCCCACGTGACCGTCCTCGCGCCGTCGCCGGAGGACATCGATCACGCGCTCGACGGGTTCGAGTCGTTCGATGTCACCTTCCGCGAGACGCGCAGGTTCTCGAACGCCGTGTATCTCGCTCCGGATCCGGAGGAACCTTTCATCGCGATGACGAAGGCAGTCTGGGCGCGCTTTCCCGAATGGCCTCCCTACGGAGGGGAGTTCCTTCCGGATATCACGCCGCACCTGACGATCGCGTGGGGGGCGAAGCTCGACGAGGCGGAGGCCGCTGTCGCTTCATGCCTTCCGATTCGCGCACGCGCGCGCGAGGTCGTGCTGTTCGCGCGGACGGAGTCGGAGCGCTGGGTTCCGAAGACGCGGTTTCCACTGGTGGACGTCTGATGCCTCTCGCGGTGTGCGCGACGCCGATCGGCAACCTCGAGGACGTGACGCTGCGCGTGCTCGCGGAGCTGCGCGAGGCCGACGTCGTTCTGTGCGAGGACACGCGCCACACACGCACGTTGCTCACGCGGCACGGCATCGACACGCGCGTCCTCTCGTATCACGAGCACAACGAGGCGGCGCGCACCGCGGAGCTGCTGCCGCGGCTGGAGGCGGGGGAGCGCATCGCCCTCGTGTCCGATGCGGGAATGCCCGGCGTGTCCGATCCCGGCGCGCGCATCGTCCGCGCGGCGCTCGATGCCGGCGTTCCCGTCACGGTGCTGCCCGGCCCGTCGGCTGTGGAGACGGCGCTCGTCGCGTCCGGCCTCGTCGGGGAGCGGTACCAGTTCGTCGGCTTCCTGCCGCGTGGCGCGAAGGACTGGGACGCGCTCGCCGGCGTCCCGTGGCCGACCGTTGCGTTCGAGTCGCCGCAGCGGCTCCCTGCGACGCTGCGTTCGCTTGCCGCCGCCGACCCCGCGCGCGAGGTCGCCGTCTGCCGCGAGCTGACGAAGCGGTTCGAGGAGATCGTGCGCGGGAGGGCGTCGGAGCTGGCCGCGCGCTTCGCCGCGCCGCCGAAGGGCGAGACCACGCTCGTCATCGGTCCGCGCGTGCAGGAGACGGTCGCCGACGAGGGCGTGGCACTTGCGGCCGTTGCCGAGCTGGTGGAGGCGGGCGTTCCGCGCCGCCGCGCGGCCGAGCTGATCGGACGCGTCAGCGGCATCGCGCGCAACCGGCTCTACCGCGGCTCTCTGTAAGCAATTTTGACAACGTCCGACGGCGTTGCTAGCTTGCCGCCTCCTTCGTTTTCAATCAAGACAACAGAGGAGGCATCATGCGCCGCTCGCTCGTCCTCGTCGTCCTGCTGTTCCTGCTCTGGGCGCCGGGCGCCTATGCGTGGACGTGGCCCGTGCAGGGTCCCGTCCTGCTCGGGTTCGTCTTCGATCCGAGCCATCCCTACGCGGGCGGGCAACATCGCGGCATCGACATCGGTGCGGCGGCCGGGACACCGGTCGCAGCGCCCGCGTCGGGGGCGGTCACGTTCGCGGGGACGGTGCCGACGAGCGGGAAGTCGGTGACGATCGCGACGGCCGACGGGTACTCGGTCACGTTGACGCATCTCGGCTCGATCGGCGTCGCCAAGGGTGCGTCCGTGGACGAGGGCAGCGCGGTCGGGACGGTAGGACCGAGCGGAACGCCGGAGCTCGACGTTCCCTACCTGTACATGGGCGTACGCGTCACCGCGAACGCGCAGGGCTATCTCGATCCGCTCTCGTTCCTCCCGGCGCTGCCTCCGCCGGTTGTGCCTACGCCTGTCTCTTCACCCGCACCGCCGCCGCCTCCGCCGGTCGCGGACACACCGCCGGTCCAGACGACGACGGCGCCCGACCCTGCCGCGGCGGCGCCACCGCCGCCCCCGGACGCGCCCGCGACGACGACGGCCATTCCGGACGAGGCCGTGACGGCGCCGGCCGATGCCCCGCCGCCCGACGCGACGCCTGCCGCAGCGACGACGACGACGAGCAGCGACACGTCCGCGTCCGTCGATGCGACGAGCACGCCGACGAGCGGCGCGGGCGACGTCTCCGCGCCGGCCGCCGATCCTCCACCGCCCGACGCGAGCAGCGACGTGCCGCCGCCCGTCGATGCGACGAGCGCGCCGACGAGCGGCGCGGGCGACATCTCCACCGCACCCGACACGAGCACCGACGCGCCCGCGCCGCCCTCCACCGGGGACGCGGGCGCAAGCGACCCGGCGCCGGCGTCCGAGCCCCCGGCTTCGACGCCGATTCCGGCGCCGCCGCCGCACGAGCCGCCGCGTGCGTCGCCGCCACCGCCGCAGCCGGCGCACGCGACCGTCGTCAACCCGGATCCTGGCCTCGACCCGACTGCGCCGCCCGACGCGCCGTCGACGCCTGCGGAGGTGCCGACCGACGTCGCGCCGGGGCCCGCCGCCGGCCCGCTCCCGATCGTCGCGCCGGACCCGGCCGCCGACCCGCCGGCGGCCGTCACGGTCCTCGACGACGACGCGTTCCGGCTGCATGCGTCGCTTCCGCGTCCCACCGCGATTGCCCTCGTCGCGCGGCCGCAGCGTCCGGCGCGCGCGCTCGCCGTTCCGCATGCTGCTCCTCCGCACGCTGTCTCGGCAGCACCGGCGCCCGTCCTGCGACGCATTCGACGTGCGCCGGTCATCGTGCCGGCGTCTCGCCGCCACCCGGGCGTCCCGCTCTCCTCTCCGACGAGGCCGATGGTCGAGCGCACACGACAGCGTCACGCGCCGTGGCCGCTCTATCTCCTGCTCGCGTTCGCGTGCGCGGCGGGCGTCGGGGCCGTTCGTATGATCTCTAGCTCCTCGAAGACGTCCGAAGGAGCGCACCCTGTCGCAGTCGCAGAAGATCCTCGTCGCGGTCGCGTGGCCATACGCGAGCGGTCCGCGGCACCTGGGCCATGTCGCCGGCCCCGGCGTGCCCTCCGACATCTTCGCGCGCTATCACCGGCTTGCGGGCAACGACGTCCTCATGGTGAGCGGGACGGACGAGCACGGCACGCCGGTGATGGTGTCGGCCGACCGGGAAGGCGTGTCGCCTCGTGAGCTCGCCGATCGCAACAACGCTCTCATCCTCGACGACTACGTGCGCCTCGGCTTCACGTTCGACACGTTCACGCGGACGACGACGCCCAACCACTACGCGGTCACGCAGGACATGTTTCGCACGCTCTACGACAAGGGCTATCTCATCGAGCGCACGACGCTCGGCGCGTTCTCCCCCGCAACGGGGCGAACGCTGCCGGACCGGTACATCGAGGGGACGTGTCCGATCTGCGAGTACCCGCATGCGCGCGGCGACCAGTGCGACAACTGCGGGAACCAGCTCGATCCGGTCGACCTCGTGGAGCCGCGCTCGGTCATCGACGGCTCGACACCGGAATTCCGGGAGACGACGCACCTATTCCTCGACCTACCCGCGTTCGCGGCACAGCTCGAGGAGTGGCTGACGGCGCAGACGGACTGGCGGCCGAACGTGCGCAACTTCGCCCTCGGCCTCGTGCGCGACCTGAAGCCGCGCGCGATGACGCGCGACATCGACTGGGGCGTCCCGGTGCCCGTGCCCGGCTACCCGGAGGACACGAAGCGCATCTACGTCTGGTTCGACGCCGTCATCGGCTACCTGTCCGCGAGCATCGAGTGGGCGCACAACCGCGGCACGCCCGAGGCGTGGCGCGAGTGGTGGCAGAACGCCGACGCGCGGCACCTCTACTTCATGGGGAAGGACAACATCGTCTTCCACGCGGTCATCTGGCCGGCCATGCTCATGGGGTACGGCGACGACCTGCACCTGCCGACGAACGTCGTGGCGTCCGAGTTCCTGACGATGGAGGGGCGCAAGGCGTCGACGAGCCGCAACATCGCCATCTGGGTGCACGACTTCCTCACCCGTTACGACCCGGACCCGCTGCGCTACTACCTCACGGCCGCAGGGCCGGAGACGCAGGACTCCGACTTCACGTGGGACGAGTTCGTCCGGCGTAACAACGACGAGCTGCTCGCCAACTGGGGGAACCTCGTCAACCGCACGCTCGTGAACGCGCACCGCACGTTCGGCGGAGTCCCGACACCCGGCGAGCTGACGGATGCCGACCGGCGCGTGCTCGACGCCGTCGCCGCCGGCTTCGACGAGGTCGGCTCGCTCATCGAACAGGTGCGCTTCAAGGCAGCGATCGGGGAGGCGATGCGCATCAGCTCCCTCGCGAACCAGTATGTCGCCGAGCAGGCGCCGTGGAACCTCGTGAAGACCGACCGCGAGCGAGCAGCGACCGTCCTGTACGTCGCGCTCCGCTGCGTCGACTCGTTGAAGACCCTGCTCGCGCCGTTCCTGCCCTTCACGTCGCAGGTCGTGCACGAGCTCCTCGGTCACGAGGGATATCTCGCCGGCCCGCTCGAGATCCGCCGGGTGGACGACCACAACGTCCTCACGGGCGACTACACGAGCTGGGTTGGCGAGTGGAAGCCGAGCGAGCTCGAGCCCGGGCGTCCGCTGCGCGAGCCCGTGCCGCTCTTCCGCAAGCTCCCGCCCGAGACCGCGGCGGAGGAGCTTGCGCGCCTCGGCATTGCAGGCGGAGGCGCCGAGTGAATCGGCGCCTCCTCTATGCGGCATCGCAAGTGACGCCGCGGCAACAGTGATCGACACGCACGCGCATCTCGACGCGCTCGACGACGATCCGGCCGACGTGATCGCGCGTGCGCGCGACGCGGGCGTAACGCGGATCCTCACGGTCGGCACCGCGCAGGCGGTCGAGCTCGCCGAGCGGTTCGAGGACGTCTGGGCGATCGTCGGCATCCATCCGCACGACTCGGCGACGGGCGACATCGAGGAGGTGCGGCGCCTCCAGCAGCATCCGAAGGCGGTCGCGGTGGGGGAGACGGGGCTCGACTGGTTCCGCAACTACGCCACCCCGGAGGCCCAACGGGGTATGTTCGAGGCCCAGCTCGGTCTCGCCACCGAGCTGGGGAAACCCCTCGTCATCCACACGCGGGCGGCAGACGACGACACGCTGGCCGCGCTCGCGGGCTTCGACGGCACCGTCATCCTGCACTGCTTCTCGTCGCCGCGCATGCTCCCGACCGCGCTCGAGCGCGGCTGGTACGTCTCGTTCGCCGGTAACGCGACGTACAAGAACGCGCCTGAGCTGCGTCTCGCGGCGACGCAGGTGCCGGCCGACCGCATCCTCGCGGAGACCGACTGCCCGTACCTCGCTCCCCAGCCGGTGCGCGGACGGACGAACGAGCCTGCATACGTCGTGCACACGGTCGCCGCCCTCGCGCAGGCGCGCGGGGAGGACGCAGGCGAGCTCGCAGCGCAGATCGACCGCAACGCGACCGCGTGCTTCGCGCTGTGAAGAAGGAATACGGCCAGCACTTCTTGGCCGACCGGAACATCCTCGACGTCATCGGCCGGCTCGCACAGCTCTCTCCGCACGATGTCGTGCTCGAGATCGGCCCTGGGCAAGGGGTGCTCACGCGCTATCTCGCCGCGCGCGTCGCCCGCGTTCACGCGGTCGAGATCGACGACGAGCTCGAGCCGATGCTTCGCGACCTCGGCGGCAACGTGCACGTGACCTTCGGCGATGCCCTTCGGCTCGAGCTCCCGCAGGACGCGACGAAGCTCGTCTCCAACCTCCCGTACAACGTCGCGACGCCGATCGTCGTCGAGAGCCTCGACGGGCTGCCGAACGTCGGCCTGTGGTGCGTGATGGTGCAGCGGGAGGTCGCCGACCGCTTCTTCGCGCAGCCGGGGACGAAGGACTACGGCGCCGTCTCCGTGCTCGTGCAGCTCGTGTGCGAGCGCACCGGCTTCCATCCCGTGTCGCGCACGGTCTTCCGCCCGCCGCCGAACGTCGACTCCGCGCTGCTTGCCTTTCGCCGCGTCGGGCTACCGGATGATTATCCGCGCGTGAAGAAGATCGTCGCCGCGTCGTTCGCCCACCGTCGCAAGACGTTGCCGAACTCGCTCGAGCTCGCGGGCGTCGCGTCGCGAACCGCGGCGGCCGACGCTCTCACCGCAATCGACCGCGACGTGAGCGTGCGCGCGGACGCGCTCGCGCCGGTCGAGTTCGTCGAGCTGGCCAGGGCGCTGCGGTGAGGGCGTCCGCTCCGGCGAAGATCAATCTCGCGCTCGTCGTCGGTCCGACGCGGGCAGACGGCAAGCACGAGGTCGTCACCGTGTACCAGCGCATCGGGATCGCGGACCGGATAGAGCTCGATCCCGGTCACGCGCTCCTCGTCGAGGGCTTCGACGCCGACACGCTCGTGCGCGGCGCGCTCGAAGCGCTCGCAGCACGTGCAGGCGTCGACCCGCGCTGGCACGTGCGCATCGAGAAGCGCCTCCCGATCGCGGCCGGCATCGGCGGCGGCAGCTCCGACGCAGCTACCGCGCTTCGTCTCGCGAACGCGACGCTCGCACAGCCTCTCCCCGACATCGCGCTGCTCGAGCTCGCGCGCGGCGTCGGCGCCGATGTCCCGTTCTTCCTCCTCGACGGCCCGCAGCTCGGCACCGGCGACGGCGGCGACCTGGCGCGGCTCGACCTTCCGCAGGACTTCTGGATCGTCCTCGTCGTTCCGCGCGCGATCGAGAAGCCGTCGACTGCATCCGTCTACGCGGACTTCGACCTGCGCGACGCCGCCGCCGGCTTTGAGGAGCGCCGCTCGGCGCTCCTCGCCGCGCTCGAGCAGGTGCGCCGTCCACGCGACCTCGCCGTGCTGCCGCCGAACGACCTCGCCTCGTCGCCGCTCGCAGACGAGCTGCGCGCGCTTGGCGCGTTCCGCGCCGACGTCACCGGCGCAGGGCCGGCCGTGTTCGGGCTCTTCCACCACAAGGAGCGCGCGAAGGCGGCGCAGCGTGCGCTGAAGGCGGCCGGCGAGAGCTGGCTGACCGCACCTGCGTGGTACGGTTGAAACGAGTCATGGACTCGTCACACGCGATCGAGCGCGGGTCGAGCAAGCCGGGCCGCTGGCTCCGCGATCGACGCACGCGCATCAGCTTCTGGATCGCCGCCGCCGAGGCGATCGTCGTCGCCGTCTTCCACGACGTCTCGCGGATCACGGTCATCGCGCTCGCCCTCCTCGCGGTCGCCCTCTACTGGTACGGCGGCCGGCGGACGCGCTCGGACGTGTTCCACCAGACGTCCTGGATCTTCGCGGTCTCCCAGCTCCTGGCCGTGATCGCCGCAATCCTGGCGTTCATCGTCTTCTGGACGGCGATCGTCTTCGTCTGCATCTTCGCTCTGGTGGCGCTCTTCTTCGTCTTCACGGACCGGCGGTAACATTTCGAGCCCTGATGGGGCGTGGCCAAGTGGTAAGGCAACGGGTTTTGGTCCCGTGATCCCAGGTTCGAATCCTGGCGCCCCAGCCACTCTTCACTGACATGGCAAACGACCTCGCAGCAGTCGTGATGGCCGGTGGCCTCGGCACGCGCATGAAGAGCGCGACGCCGAAGCACCTGCACCCGCTCCTCGGCCGGAGGATGGTCGACTGGGTGATCGCCGCCGCGCGCGACGCGGGCGTCGAGCGCGTGATCGTCGTCGCGTCGCCCGATAGTGCGGACTCGTACGACGGCCTCGAGGTCGCAGTCCAGGAGCAGGCGCTCGGCACGGGTGACGCCGTCCGCTCGGCGCGACCGGCGCTCGAGGACTCCGGCGGTGACGTGCTCGTGCTCAACGGCGACGTGCCCGCGCTCACGCCGGAGACCGTGCTCGCGCTCGTCGACACGCATCGCCGCGCGAACGCCGCCGCCACGGTCCTCTCCTTCGAGCCGCTCGACGCGCGCGCCTATGGCCGCATAGTCCGCGACGGCGACGGCCGGCTCGCACGCATCGTCGAGGCCACGGACGCAGCCCCGGAGGAGCTCGCGCTGCGCGAGGTCAACTCCGGCATATACGTCTTCCGCGGCGCGAAGCTGTGGCCGGTGCTCGACCGGCTCGAGCCGCACAACGCGCAGGGCGAGCTGTATGTCACGGACACGCTCGCCCTCTTCGTGGGCGACGGCGAGGTCGTAGCGGTGCACACGGCTCCCGACCCGTTCGAGGTGGAGGGGATCAACACCCGCGCGGAGCTCGCCGTCGCCGCCGAGGCGCTCCGTGACCGGATCAACGAGCGCCACATGCTTGCCGGCGTGACCATCGTCGATCCCGCATCGACGTGGATCGACGCCGACGTCGAGATCGAGCCCGACGTCACGATCCAGCCCTTCAGCGTTCTCCGCGGCCGGATTCGGATCGCGGGCGGCGTCGAGATCGGCCCGTTCGCGTACCTCCGGCCCGGCACCGTCGTCGGCGAGAACGCAAAGATCGGGACGTTCGTCGAGGTGAAGGCCTCCACCATCGGCGCCCGGACGAAGGTGCCGCACCTCTCCTACATCGGGGACGCCGAGATCGGAGAGGATACGAACATCGCCGCCGGGAACATCACCGCCAACTTCCCGCACGAGCCCGGCCTCCCGAAGGGCAAGACCCGGATCGGGCGCAACGTCAGGACCGGCGTCGACAATACGTTCGATGCTCCTGTCGACGTTGGCGACGACGCTTGGATTGCAGCGGGTTCGGTCATCACGGATGATGTCCCCCCGGGATCGCTGGCCGGGTTCGCCCCGCGGCAGGAGACGAAGGAAGGGTGGGTCTACGACAAGCATGGAAAGCGTGAGCGCGACTGAGGTCGCACTACCCGGGCTGGAGTCGAGTCAGGTCGTGACCGAACCTCGTCCCGGACACTGGATCGAGCGCGGGCCGTGGAAGCGGCTCATGGTGTTCGCCGGCCGCTCGCACCCCGAGCTCGCCACGCGCATTGCCGAGCAGCTCGGCGTCGAACCGGGCGAGGTCACGCTCAGCACCTTCGCGAACGACGAGAGCTATTGCCGCTACGACGAGTCGATCCGCGGCGCCGACGTCTTCATCGTTCAGACGGGCGCGCCGCCCGTGGACAAGAACTTGATGGAGCTGCTGCTGATGATCCAGGCCGCGAAGCTCGCGTCGGCCAAGCGGATCACGGCCGTCATCCCGTGGTTCCCATACTCGAGGCAGGACCGGAAGGCGAAGCCGCGCGAGCCGATCTCGGCGCGCCTCGTCGCCGACATGCTCCAGCTTGCCGGCGTCGACCGCGTGCTGACGATGGATCTGCACGCGGGACAGATCCAGGGCTTCTTCACCATCCCCGTCGACCACATGACCGCGCTGCAGCGGTTCGCGACGCACTTCCGCGACCTCGGGCTCGCCGGCGACGGCGTCGTCTCGGTCGCGCCCGACGCCGGCCGCGCGAAGCATGCAGTCCGTTTCGGCGAGATGATCGAGGCCGAGTTCGCGATCATGCACAAGACGCGCATGGCCGCCGACCTCGTCGCGGTGACCGAGGTCACCGGCCGCGTGCGCGACAAGATCGCGATCGTCGGCGACGACGTCTCCACGACGGGCGGCACGCTGATCGCGGGAGCGCATGCGCTGCTCGAGCACGGCGCGAAGGAAGTGAACGTCTTCGTCACCCACGCGCTGTTCTCGGACAAGGCGCTCGAGGAGCTCGGCAACTCGGACATCAAGCGCGTCGTCGTCACCGACACGATTCCGGTCGATCCGCGCAAGCAGCCCGACAACATGACCGTCCTGAGCGTCTCCGGACTGCTGGCGGAGGCGATCATGAACGTCTTCTCCGACGAGTCCGTCTCCGGCATCTTCGGCGGCGAAAACCAGCTGTTCTAGACGCTTTCGGGGCACGGGGTTGGAGTTCGTCGCCCCGGGTACCCGATATGCATGCGCCGTCTTGGGGTCACGGCAGCATTCATCGTCGTCGCGCTTGCGCTGAGCGGTAACGCGCTCGCTTCGCAGCTCGTCGACCGCAACGCCACCGGCGTGAAGCTCGAGGCGAACACGAACGGCAAGGCGCTGCTCGTCTACCGCGCGCACGGGCAGCAGCGGCACGTGCTCGTGTGGGGCGCGATGAACGCGCTCTTCCCGAGCACGACCGAGCCGCAGGTGAAGTTCAAGCTCGACTACTCGGGCGGCCCGAACTGGCAGGGCTTCACGAACATGTGCCGGCCGTACAACGGTCCCGCACTCCCGAATGTCGTCGTGGCGTGCACGCTCCCCGACGGCTCGTACTGGGCTGCACAACAGTGGGCGCAGCCTCTTCCGGATCTCGGCTTCGTCCCGTGGACTCCGACGCAGAGCGCGAAGTGGCTCGAGATCTCGCACTGGCAGGGGCCGATCCCGACGCTGAGCGCGTACACCGACTGGGTGTGGAGGGGCCGCTTCCAGGAAGTGTTCGGCGTGTACACGTACGGCGGTAAGCCGGTGCACGGCTTCGGAACGAGCCGGTACGGCGTGCCGAGCGACTCGTACGGCCGGCTGATCTTCCTCGACACATACAACTCGGCGTACGGCTCCGGGTGGCGGCGCGAGAACTCGTTCGTCCCGCACAACCCGACGGGCGCCTTCTGTTACGGCTTCTTCAAGTTCGATCCGACGAGGGGCGGCTACCGGCATCCCGCTGGCGTCACCGCAGCGCGCGGTCCGGGCGTAGGGACGAAGTACCGGCTGATCGCGCTCGGCCCCGGCGTGGAACCGAACGTCGAGACGGACATCGGCGGCCTGCATCCGTTTGACGCGGGCAACTCCGCCGATGTGCAGTACCAGCAGCAACAGGTCGCCATCCTGAAGGACATCGGCGACAAGAGCTGCATGGCCGGCCACTGACGACTGACCCAATCGGGTCACGCAATGCGTTGTCCATGTGGGCGACGATGGATGAGTGGAGCCGCTGCGCGTGGACTCCGCCCTGGCAGACCTGCGGCGTCTGCTGACGCGGATCGCTGGTCCCGATGTCGACCTCGTCGTCGAGGTCGATGCCGGCCTGCCGCCGGTTCGCTTCCCGACGACCGCATTCAGGCACCTCGTCATCGAGCTCGTCCAGGCGGCGAGCGTCGCGATCGTCGATCGCGGCCGGATTGCCGTGCGTGCCTCGGCCGAGCCGGGATCGGTGCTGCTGACGATTGCCGACAGCGGGCCAGGCATCGTGGACGTCGAGCTCCCCGGCGTCTTTGCGCCGTTTCACATGACGAAGAGCCGAGGCGCGAGCGCCGACGCCGGGCTCGCGGCCGTACACGACGTTCTCGCATCGAACGGCGCGGAGGTCGACGTCACCGCCACACCCGGCGGCGGCTCGAAGTTCTCGATCTACCTGCCGCTCTGGGCCTGAGCGGCTGCGACCCGCGCGGCGGCGAGCTGCTCGGCCGCGGCTGCAGGCGTGATGCCCTGCTCCGAGGCCGTGTGGAAGAGCGTGCGCAGCGTGTCGCCGATGCGCGCGAGGCCGTCCATCAGCTCGCTCTCGCTCCAGCCGAGATCTTCGAGCCCGACGAGCTGGATGACGCCGCCCGCGTTTGCGACGTAGTCGGGCGCGTACAGGATCCCCGCCTCGTGCAGGCGGTCACCGTCGTCGGGCTCGGCGAGCTGGTTGTTCGCGCAGCCTGCGACCGCGCGGCAGCGCAGGCGTGGGATCGTCTCGGCGTTGAGCGTCCCGCCGACGGCGCATGGCGCGTACACGTCGCATTCGGTGCCGATCAAATCAGCCGCGGGGACGACGATTGCCCCGGTCGTCGCGGCGCGCGATTCGTCCACGTCGGAGACGAGCACCTCGGCGCCGTTCGCCTGCAGGAGCCGCACGAGGTCGGCGCCGACCGCGCCCGCGCCCTGCACGAGGATGCGCTTGCCCGCGAGGTCGGGCGAGCCGAACACGTGCTCGACCGTCGCCCGAATCGCATGATGCGTCCCGATCGCGGTGCCGCGTGCACTGTTGCCGCCGCGACCGGTCGTGCCATAGACCCACTGGCACCGTTCGGCGACGACGTCGAGGTCGGCGGGGGAGATGTTCATGTCGCCGGCCGTGCGGTAGGTGCCTCCGAGCGAGGCGACGAGCTCGCCGTAGCGCAGCAGCAGTTTCCGCCGCGCGTCGCCTTGCGGCAGCTCCGGCACGGCAAGCACCGCCTTTGCGCCGCCGCGCGGGATATCGGCAGCAGCGAACTTCCTGGTCATTGCGCCGGAGAGTCGCATCGCGTCGGCGAGCCCGTCCGCGGCGGTCGGATAGACGCGCAGTCGCGTGCCGCCGCCGCCGGGCCCGAGCGCCGTCGAGTGGATGCAGACGAACATCCAGGCTCCGCTGTCGGCGTCGTAGCGGATGACCGCTTCCTCGCCGTCCCACCCCTTCAGCAAGTCCTCGAACACGACTGAATCTTGCCCGCTAGATGCAGGTGGAGGCGCCGAATGAATCGGCGCCTCCGTTTAGCGGGCTCGCGCAGCGAGCGCCTTGGGCTACACTCCGCCGCCGGTATGGCTGGAGAGCGCACAAAACTCGTCGTCACCGCGCGCGAGTCCCTCGGGACACGCGAGTCGCGCCGACTGCGCAAGGAGGGCCGGATCCCGGGCGTCCTCTACGGGGGCGGGGAGCCGGTCGCGATCTCGATCGCCGAGCGCGAGCTACGCCGCGCGCTGACGGGCGCGGCCGGCCTGCACTCCATCCTCGACGTCGAGATCGACGGCCACGCCAAGACGCACGCGTCGATCCTCAAGGAGTACCAGGTCGACAAGGTGCGCGGTCACATCACGCACGTCGACCTGCAGGAGGTCCCGCTCGACAAGCCGATCCACGCGTCGGTGACGGTGCACCTCCACGGCGGCGAGGACGCGCCGGGCGTGCGCGAGGGCGGCGTGCTCTCGCAGCCGCTGCGCGAGGTGAACGTCGAAGCGCTTCCGCTCGAAGTCCCCGAGCATCTCGATCTCGACGTCTCGCACATGGGCGTCGGCGACACACTTCGCATGGGAGACGTCAAGGCGCCGGAAGGCGTCACGCTGCTCGACGATCCCGAGACGGTCGTCGCGACGATCACGGCGCCGACGCGCGAGGTCGAGCCCGAGCCCGTCGAGGGTGAAGAGGGCGAGGAGGGCGTCGAGGGCGACGCTGCGGAAGTCGCCGAGGGCGAAGGCGAAGCGCCGGCCGAAGACGAGTCGGCCGAAGAAGCTCCCGCAGAGGAGTAGCTCTTGCTCCTCGTCGCGGGCTTGGGCAACCCGGGCCGCGAGTACGCGCGGAACCGGCACAACGCCGGCTATCTCGTCGTCGACGAGTTGGCGCGCCGGCACGACGGCTCGTGGAAGTCGAAGTTCTCGGGCCGGCTTGCCGAGATCCGCGTCGACGGCCGGAAACTCGTCCTGCTCAAGCCGGAGACGTACATGAACGACTCGGGCCGTTCGGTGGGTGCGGCTGCTGCGTTCTTCAACGTCGAGCCGGAGGACGTGCTGATCGTGCACGACGAGGGAGACTTCGACCTCGGCCGCATCGAGGTCAAGCGCGGCGGCGGGCTCGCCGGCCACAACGGGCTGCGCTCGATCGCGCAGCATCTCGGCACGCAGGACTTCGCCCGGCTGCGGATCGGCGTCGGCCGGCCCGAGCGCGGCGACCCGCGCACGCTCGCCGACTATGTCCTCGCCGACTTCGACGCGCACGACGGCGCCGACGCGCTCATCGAGCGCGCCGCCGACGCCGTCGAAACGCTCGCCTCGACCTAGGCCGTAGCGAAGCGCTTCTTGGCGCGCTCGCGTGCGCGCTCCGCCTCGACCTCGCGGTCGCGCGGGGGCGCGTTGGTCACGAGCGCCTCGAGCAGGTGATACGTCGTGTGCGCGACCTCGCCGATCGCCCGCGCAAAGGCCTCCTCGTTCGCCTTCGACGGCTTCGTGAACCCGCTGACCTTGCGCACGTACTGCTCGGCCGCTGCTCGGATCTCGTGCTCCGTCGCGTGCGGCTCGAAGTTGTAGAGCGTATGGATGTTTCTGCACATGCACGTCATCCTAGAGGCGATGCTCGTCCGATTCCTGCTCGCTGCATTGGTGCTTGCCGGGATCTCTCCCCGGGCGGCGTTCGAACGGCTCGCGCCGGCGATCTCCACGGACGTCGGCGAGAAGGTGCACGTGCGGGTCGAGCGCGTCGCCGGGTCTCGCGTCGACTTCGACGTCGTCTACCGGCCGGGCGTCGCCGACCGCTTCGTCGGCTACGCCGACGGCGGCGGCGTCACGTGGCTGACGGCCTGCTTCATCCGCGAGTTCTACGGGAAGCTCTGCGGGCCGCCGCCCGTCGGGGCGGGGGAGGAGGGGATTCCAACGTGGGTGCTCCCGACGCGCTTCGCCCACCCGATCGATCCGGGACTGATTCGCCCCGAGGCTCTCGCGGTCGCGAAGGACGGGTCGCTGCTCGTCGCCGACACGTACCGGGACGAGCTCTTCCGGCGAGCCCCGGACGGATCGCTGCACGCGGTCGCCCCGATCGCGGGATGGAAGGCGACGGTCGCGGTCGCGCCGAGCGGAGCCATATACGTCGGCGACGGGAGTCGCATCCACGTGCTCGCCAACGGCACCGAGCGCACCCTGCCGCAGCGGTTCGTCCGGCTGACCTCGCTCGCGTTCGCGCCCGACGGGACGCTCTACGTCGGCGCGAACGAGTCCATCGTCGCCGTCGCGCCGAACGGCTCGACACGCCCCGTGTTCCGCACGGGGCGGAAGTTCCACCAGATCGTCGTTCGCGGACGGCTCTTCGGCGGCTTCGAGGCCGACAACATGACCGTCGGCGGCAACGGCGACCTGTACGTCTTCTCGTTCTCGGGGAAGACGATCTTCGAGATCACTCCGTCCGGGAAGCCGCTCCATGTTTGGGTGTCGTACGTCCACGGACTCGCGACGGCGCCAGACGGCAGCGTGATCATCGGCACGCAGTTCGGCGCGGTGCAACGCCTTCACGACGGGAAGCTGTCCACGGTCGCCGACCTAAGCCGAGGGGTGTCGTCCTCCATCGACTTCCAGGAGGACGGGGTGGCGGTCGCGCGCGACGGGACGATCTACGTCGACACCTTCAGCGGCAACGGATACACGAACCAGACGGCGCTCGCGGCCGTCAGCCCTGCGGGGAAGGCGCGCCTTCTGCGCACGACGACTCCGCTCGCAGCCACGCTTCCGCCCGGGATGACGACTAGCTGCCCGTCGCCGGCCGGCCTCCGGAGCTTCGACGGGTCCGCGAGGACGGCGGCGATCCGCGCAGCGCAGGTCGTCGACATCCCGCCGTTCGACCGCGGCCTCCGTCTCAGCGATCCCTCGTGGTGGTCTGGCTTCTACACCGACCAGATCGACGGCCGCTATGGCATCGGCCGTCACCACGTCTACACCGTCGGCCCGGCGTCTGCCGACCCGTACTCGACGTCGCTCGTCCGGCGCTGCGGTGCCGCTCTCGTCCACGACTCGCTAGCGATCGTCGTCGGCCGCGGCGTCTACTCCGACCAGGTGAGCCACATGTTCTTCCTCGATCGCAACGGGCGAGCGCTCCTGTACTGGCAGCACACCTGAGTGCAACTACCATGACCCCCGCGGAACGCGAGTTCCGCCACTCGTCATGGACCGCCCAATCCTTCACGCCTTCGTCCGCGAGCTCGTCGAGAACGAGCGCGTCGGCGAGCTCGCGGACGCGATGCCGACCCGCGCCCGCGTCAGCGAGGCGGCGCTCCCGCTCCTGCTCGCGACGCTGCACGAGCGCCTCGAACGTGGGCTGATCTGCCTTCTTCCCGAGGACGCGGATGCGCGCGACGCCGCCGAGGCGGCCGCCTGGTACCTGGGCGACGAGCGCGTCGGCTTCCTGCCCAGCCGCGGCGTCGGCTGGGACTCGGGCCTCGAGCCGCCGCCGCACCTCGTCGGCGAGCGCAGCCGGGCCCTCGACGTCCTTGCCCGCGGCGGGCTCGTGTGCGCCTCGGCGCGCGCGCTCGCCGAGGCGATGCCTCCGCCGACGGCGCGTCCGCAGCCGGTCGAGTTGCGCGCGGGCGCCGAGCTCGGCGTCGAGCCCCTGGCGGAGTCGCTCGCGCTCGCCGGCTACGCGCGCGTCGAGCGCGTGGACGACCGCGGCCAGTTCGCTGTCCGCGGCGGCATCGTCGACATCTTCCCGACCACCGGGCACGAGCCCCTCCGCGTCGAGTTCTTCGGAGACGAAGTGGAGTCGATCCGCGCGTTCTCGGCGTTCACGCAGCGCGCGCTCCACCCCGTGGATCTCGCCGTCGTCTATCCCGCAGCGGAGCGGCGTATCGACCTCGTCGACCCCGAGGCGGAAGGCGTCCCCGACGACCTCGTGCCCGCGCTCGACCGCGTTCCCGATCTCGTTTTCCAGCCGGACGGTGTGCGGCGCGTGTGGGAGGACGACGGCGTCTTCGCGCCTCCCTCGCTCGAGGGCGCGACGGAGCTCGACCCGTTCCCGCAGACGCAGCCGTTCGCCTTCGAGGCGCAGCGCCCGGCGATCGCAGCTCGCGGCCTCGCCGAGGCGGAGACCGAGCTGGCGGCATTCGTGCGCGCCGGGCAGCGCGTCGTCGTCGCGTTCCCGCATCGCGGTGAGGCGCTTCGCACGCAGAACCTCCTCCGGCGCGTCGAGGCGCGCCTGCTCGAGCCGGGCGAGCCGCTGCCCGACGAGGCCGAGGTGCTGTTCGCGATCGCGCCCGCGCGACGTGGCTTCGTCTGGCGCGACCTCGGGCTCGTGCTCCTGCCAGACCATCAGGTCTTCCGTCGTCGCGTGCCGAAGGAGCGCCGCCTCGGCGGCCGCGCGCTGCAGTCGTTCGCCGACCTGCGCACCGGCGACTACGTCGTCCACGAGGATCACGGCGTCGGCAAGCTCCTCGGCTTCGAGACGAAAGAAGTCGCCGGCGTCACGCGCGACTACCTCCTGCTCGCGTTCCGCGGCGACGACCGCTTGTACGTCCCGCACGAGCAGCTCGGCAAGGTGTCGCGCTACGTCGGCGCCGACGCGAAGTCGCCCGCGCTGTCGAAGCTCGGCGGCAAGGCGTGGCAGCTGCTCAAGTCGCGCGCACGCGAGTCGGTCCAGGAGCTGGCCGGTGAGCTGATCGCGCTGTACGCGCAGCGTCAGACGCGCCCGGGGATCGCGTTCAACCTCGAGCACGAGTGGATCGCGCGCCTCGAGGCGTCGTTCCCGTACCGCGAGACGCCCGACCAGGAGGCGGCGATCGAAGCGGTGAAGGAGGACCTCGAGACGCCGAACCCGATGGACAGGCTCGTCTGCGGTGACGTCGGTTTCGGCAAGACGGAGGTCGCGGTGCGCGCGGCGTTCGCCGTCGCGGTCAACGGCAAGCAGGCCTTGATGCTCGCGCCGACGACGATCCTCGCCGAACAGCACTGGAACACATTCCGCGAGCGCTTCAGGGACTTTCCCGTTCGAGTGGAGATGGTCTCTCGATTCCGCGCGCCCAAGGAGGTCAAGCAAGTGCTCGCCGACTTCGCGGAGGGAAAGGTCGACGTCCTCATCGGGACGCACCGCGTCCTCAGCCGCGACGTCATCCCGAAGGAGCTCGGTCTCGTCATCCTCGACGAAGAGCAGCGCTTCGGCGTTGCGCAGAAGGAGCTGCTCAAATCGCTTCGGCTCGAAGTCGACGTGCTCACGCTCAGCGCGACGCCGATACCGCGCACGCTGCACCTCTCGCTCGCCGGCATGCGCGACATCTCCGTCATCGAGACGCCGCCGGAGGGACGCCGCCCGATTCGCACGACTGTCGGCGAGTACGACGAGGAGCTCGTGAAGCTCGCGCTCGAACGCGAGGTCGAGCGTAACGGGCAGGCGTTCTACCTCCACAACCGCGTCGAGACGATCGAGGAGGCGGCCGAGAAGCTCCGGCAATTGTGCCCCGGTCTGCGCTTCCTCGTCGCACACGGGCAGATGCGCGAGAAAGAGCTCGAGGACAAGATGCACACGTTCCTGCGCGGGGACGCGGACGTGCTCGTCTCGACGACGATCATCGAGTCCGGTATCGACATCCCGCAGGCGAACACGCTCATCGTCGAGCGCGCGGACATGCTCGGCCTCGCGCAGCTCTACCAGATCCGCGGCCGCGTCGGCCGCTCGGACGAGACCGCGTACGCGTATCTCTTCTATCCGGATGCGCAGGAGCTGACGCCGGAGGCGCGCGCCCGCCTAGCGACGCTCGCCGACCACACAGAGCTCGGCGCCGGATTCGCCATCGCGATGCGCGACCTCGAGATCCGGGGCGCCGGCGAGCTCCTCGGCGCGGAGCAGTCCGGGCACGTCGCGGCCGTCGGCTTCGAGCTGTACGTCGAGCTCCTCAACGAGGCAGTGGCGGAGATGCAGGGGCAGCGGCGCGTCGCCGCCCGCCCGGTGCGCGTGGACGCGCGGATCGACGCGTACGTCCCGCAGCAGTACGTCGGCTCCGAGGCGCTGCGCATCGACATCCACCGGCGACTCGCCCTCGCCGAGACCGACGACGAGCTGCGCGAGCTCGCCGCGGCGCTCGATGACCGGTACGGCCCGCTCCCCGAGCCGGTTCAGAACCTGTTCGCGATCCAGGAGGTGAAGATCAAGCTGGCTCAGCTCGGCGCCGACTACCTCGTCTTCCGCGGCGGCAAGGCGACCGTCGGTCGGCTCGTGCTCGGGTCGCGCGAGCTGCAGGAGCTGCGCGACCGAATCCACACGGCCGTCTACACCGTAGGGAACCGCGAAGTGAGCCTCCGCAGCGACGACGGCTTTCCCCAGGCCCTCCGGCTGGTCGATGCTATCTTGGATGCCCGGCGGGCGGCCTAGCCCGGCCTTCTCATGACCAAGCGCCTTTTCATTCTTGTCTGCCTCGCGTTGCTCACGAGCGTGCTCGCTGCCTGCGGCGGCGGCGGGTCGAAGAGCGTTCCCTCCGACTCAGTCGCGCTCGTCGGCAAGGACAGCATCACGAAGACCCAGTTCAACAGCCTGATGGACGCGACGGCGAAGGTCGACAAGGTGAACAAGCAGACGCCGCCCAAGGCCGGCACCACCGCGTACAAGCAGGTGCAGGACCGGGTCCTCGCGTTCCTCGTCCAGCTCGACGAGCTGGCGCAGAAGGGCTCGACCCTCGGCGTGAACGTGACCGACCAGCAGGTCCAGACGCAGATCGACAAGGTCAAGAAGCAGTACTTCGGGGGGAACGAGGCGAAGTTCGAGAAAGGCCTCGCGTCGCAGGGCCTGACGCTCGACATCTACCAGCTCGAGTGGCGCTCGCAGCTGCTCAGCCAGGGGATCTACACAAAGGTGACGAAGGACGTGAAGGTGGCGCCGGCCGACGTGCAGTCGTACTACGGCACGCACAAGTCTTCGTACACGACCGCCGCGTCGCGCAACGTGCGCCACATTCTCGTGAACAGCAAGACGCTCGCCCAGCAGCTCGAGACGCAGCTCAAGGGCGGCGCCAGCTTCGCAACGCTCGCGAAGAAGTACTCCAAGGATCCGAGCTCCGCGAAGGTCGGCGGCAAGCTGACGATCACCAAAGGCGAGACGGTGCCTCCGTTCGACAAGGTGGCGTTTTCGCTGAAGACCGGCGCGACCTCGCCGCCCGTGCACACGCAGTACGGCTGGCACATCATCCAGGCGCTCTCCGATGTGAAGCCTGCGAAGACCACGCCGCTCGCGAGCGTGCGCCAGTCGATCGAGAGCACGCTTCTTCAGCAGAAGAAGACCACCACGATGAACAACTGGCTCAACGGGGTGAAGAAGGACTTCTCGAAGACCGTCGTCTACGCGTCCGGCTACACGCCGTCGGCGACGACGACGACGTCGGCCACGAGCACCACTGGCTGACCTCGCGCAGGCGCTACTCGATCTCCAGCAGCTGACCGAGCGGCTGCGCCGCGAGTGTCCCTGGGATCGTGAGCAGACCGCGCGCACGATCGTGCCGCATACGGTCGAGGAGGCATACGAGGTCGCGGACGCGGCGCTGGCCGACGACGACGCGAAGCTGCTCGACGAGCTGGGCGACCTGCTCTTCCAAGTCTTTTTCCTCTCGTTGCTCCTGCAGGAGCGCGACCTCGGCGACCTCGAGGCCGTCACGCGCAACGTGCACGAGAAACTCGTCCGGCGTCATCCGCATGTGTTCGGCGACGTCGAGGCCCGAACGGCCGAGCGCGTGCGCTTTAACTGGGAGCGGATCAAGCGCGAGGACGAAGGGCGCGAGGGGATCTTCCACGACGTTCCCGAGTCGCTGCCCGCGCTGCTGTATGCGCGCAAGATCCAGCAGCGCGCGAAGTCCGTCGGCTTCGAGTATCCGGACACGGTCGGCGCCGTCGCCGATCTGGAGGACGAGCTGCGCGAGTTGAAGGAGGATCTCGACCCGTCCGAGCTCGGCGACGTGCTGTTCGCTGCCGTCAACGTCGCGCGGCGGATCGACGCCGATCCCGAGCTCGAGCTGCGCCGCGCGGCACAGCGCTTTCGCGATCGCGTGACAACTGCCGAGGGGCTCGCCGCCGCGAGCGGCGAGAATTGGAGCGAGCTCCCGCTCGACCAGCAGGACCGCTATTTCGATCTCGCCAAGGAGAAGACTCGATGAGCCGTATCGCACAGCTGCACGCCCGCCAGATCCTCGACTCGCGCGGGAACCCGACGGTCGAGGTCGACGTCGTGCTCGAGTCGGGCGCGTTTGGCCGCGCGGCCGTTCCCTCGGGCGCGTCGACCGGTGTACACGAGGCAGTCGAGCTCCGCGACGGCGGAGAGGCGTACGGCGGCAAGGCGGTGACGAAGGCGGTCGGAAACGCGAACGGCGAGATTGCCGCGGCCGTGCGCGGCCTCGACGCGGCCGACCAGGAGGCGCTCGACGGGACGATGGTCGAGCTCGACGGGACGCCGAACAAGGGCCGCCTCGGTGCGAACGCGATCCTCGCGGTGTCGCTCGCGACGGCGAAGGCGGCGGCTGCCGATGCAGGTGTGTCGCTCTTCCGCCACCTCGGCGGAGATGACGCGACGACGTTGCCCGTGCCGATGATGAACGTCATCAACGGTGGGGTGCACGCCGCGAACTCGATCGACCTGCAGGAGTTCATGGTCGTCCCCGTCGGCGCCCAGTCGTTCGCGGAGGCGCTGCAGATCGGCGCCGAGACGTACCACGCGCTGAAGAAGGTGCTCGAGGACGAGGGGCTGTCAACGGCAGTGGGGGACGAGGGGGGCTTCGCCCCCGACCTGCCGTCGAGCGAGGCTGCGATCGAGGCGATCCTCAGCGCCGCCGAGCGGGCCGGCCATCACGACCGCGTCGCGATCGCGCTCGACCCGGCGTCGAGCGAGCTCTTCAAGGACGGCGTCTACCGCTTCGAAGGGCGCGAGGCGTCGCCGGAAGAGATGGCGGACTTCCTCGCCGGCCTCGTCGACCGCTTCCCGATCGTCTCCATCGAGGACGGCAACGCGGAGGACGACTGGGAGGGCTGGCAGGCGACGACGGAGAAGCTCGGCGACCGCATCCAGCTCGTCGGCGACGACATCTTCGTCACGAATCCGGAGCGTCTGCAGATGGGAATCGATCGGGGCGTCGCCAACTCGATCCTCATCAAGGTGAACCAGATCGGCACGCTCACGGAGACGATCGCCGCGGTGAACCTCGCGCAACAACACGGGTACAGCGCGGTGATGTCACATCGCTCCGGTGAGACGGAGGACGCGACCATCGCCGACCTTGCGGTCGCGCTCGGCACCGGGCAGATCAAAACGGGAGCGCCGGCGCGCACCGATCGTGTCGCCAAGTACAACCAACTGCTTCGGATCGAGGAGGAGCTGGGCGGCCGCGCGGGTTATCCGGGTTGGACGGCGTTTCCGCGCGCGCGTCACGTACTCTGATCTCCATGGTCGAACAGCGCCGTACGAAGATCGTTGCGACGCTTGGACCTGCATCCGCGACGGGGGACCGGCTGAGAGAGCTGATCGGCGCCGGCGTCGACGCCGTCCGGCTGAACCTGTCGCACGGCAAGCACGAGGAGCACGCCGAGCGCGCGTGGCTCGTGCGCGAGATTGCCGCCGAGATCGGCCGCCCGATCGCGCTCATCGCCGACCTGCAGGGGCCGAAGCTCCGCGTCGGCGATCTCGAGGAGCCGATCGTCCTACGGAAGGGCGAGCTCATCACGGTTGCGGCCGAGGCGTCGGCGATCGACGGCGAGCTGCCGGTCGCGCCGGCCGTCATCAGCGAGGTGCTCTCGCCCGGGCACGACGTGCTCATCGACGACGGCCTCGTTCGGCTGCGCGTCGAGGAGGTCTCGGGGGGGCGGGCACAGTGCGCCGTCATCGTCGGGGGCCCGGTCAGCTCGCACAAAGGCGTGAATCTTCCCGGCGTCCCGCTTCCGATCCCGTCGATCACGCCGAAGGACGCAATCGATCTCGACTTCGCGTTGAAGACCGGCGTCGACTTCATCGCGCTGTCCTTCGTCCGCTCCGCGCGGGACGTCCACGAGTTGCGCGAGCGCATCGAGCAGGCGGGATCGCGCGCGCACGTGATCGCGAAGATCGAGAAGGCCGAGGCGATCGACGTGCTCGACGACGTGCTCGAGGCGACCGACGCGGTCATGGTCGCGCGCGGCGATCTGGGCGTCGAGATCGGCGCGGCGGTCGTGCCGCTCCTGCAGAAGCGGATCATCGCCGCGGCGCTCGAGCGCGGAAAGCCGGTGATCACGGCGACGCAGATGCTCGAGTCGATGGTGCATTCGCCCGAGCCGACGCGTGCCGAGGCGAGCGACGTCGCGAACGCGATCCTCGACGGGACGTCCGCGGTGATGCTCTCCGGCGAGACGGCGGTCGGCGAGTACCCGGTCGAGGCGGTCGCGTACATGGATCGCATCGCGCGCGCGGTGGAGCCGAGCATGGACTATCGCCACGAGCTCCCGGAGGCGCACGAGAACCCGACCATCGGCGGGGCGATGTCGAACGCCGCATGCGACCTCGCCGAGGCGCTGCGAGCGGCCGCGATCCTCGTCCCGACGTTCACCGGGCGGACGGCGAACGCCGTCGCGCGGCTGAGGCCGCGCAGGCCGATCGTCGCGTTGACGCACATGGACTGGGCGATGCGCCAGCTCGCACTCGAGTGGGGTGTCACGCCGCTGCTCATCTCGGAGCGCCCCGATGTCGAAGACCTCTGGCGCACGTCGATCGACGCCGCACGCGAAGCCGGCCTCGTGCAGACCGGCGATCGCGTGGTGATCACCGCCGGCACGGCCGTGAACATCCCCGGCTCGACAAACGTCATCAAAGTCGACATCGCCTGAAAGACGCACGACCGGTACCAGGTACCGTCACGAGACCTTCGGGAAGTTGTGACACAGACGTTTTGGTGGCTGCCACCGGTCTGTTCGCGCAGGACACGTCCGAAGGCTGACGAAAACCGCGCGGATGACCCTCCGCCGCTGGATCGCCGTCGGCGCGCTCGTTCTCGTCGCGCTCCTGTACTACCGCCCGCTGAGGGCATACGTGGACGCGCGCTCGCAGCTCGGACAGCGGCAGGCCGTCGTGCACCGGCTCGAGCACGAGAAGACGAACCTCGAGCGGCGGCTCGGAGCGTCGACGTCCGTCGCCACGGTCGCGCGCGAGGCGCGCGCGCTCGGATACGTGCGCCCCGACGAGCACCTCTTCATCGTCAAGAACATCGACGCGTGGCGGAAGCGGCTGCGGGCTAGCCTGCAACCGCATGGGAACTGACGAAGACCGCAAGATCGTCGCGCAGCAGCTCGGCCGCGAGCCGCGCGCGTTCCGCCGAGTCGTCGTCCGCTGCCCGTTCGGCCTGCCCGCCGTGACCGAGCAGCACGCGTACACGCCCGACGGCGAGCCGTTCCCGACGACGTACTACCTCACATGCCGACATCTCGTCGCTGCGCTGTCCCGGCTGGAGGCCGACGGTGGCGTCGAGCGCTGGAGCGCGCGCGCCGTAGCGGAGCCGGAGCTGGCGGCCAGCCGCGCCCGCGCGGACGAGGACCAGCGGCGCATCCGCCGCGAGCTCGCCGCCGGCGAGACGGGCCGCGACGCGGGCGCGTCGCTCGGGCTCGGAGTCGGCGGCGCCGGACGCACCGGATCCCTCAAGTGTCTGCACGCGCACGCGGCGTTCGGGCTTGCGCGGCCGGATTATGAGCTCGGCGAACGTATTCTCGGCGAGGTGATTCCTCTCTGGCCCGAACGCTGCTGCTCCGCGTGATGGAGGCGTCCGCTCTCGCACGGCACGAGTGGGAGGACGGCGACCGGCGGCTCGAGGCCGAGCGCGGCGACGTCCCCCGCTACGACCAGCTCATCGCCCAGGTCGAGGTCGTCCTCGACGAGCTGCGGCGACGGGTCGGAGGGACGTACACCCTCGCCGAGCTGTCTGAGGCCTACAGCGACGCGGACACCTGGGCGCGCGCCGCCGTCGCCGACCATGCGCCCGCGCCGGGGTGGCCGCGAGACCTCTCGCTCGTCCTCGCCGCCGCCTTCCACGCCTACCAGCGCGGCGCCGCGGATTACGGCCCATGAACGGCTGGACGCGCTGGCTCCTCGTCTTCTTCGCCGCGACCGTCGTCTTCGCGGTCGGGATCGCCGTGGGAGAGGCGATTCGCGACAATCCGAAGCCCGGAATCACGCTTACAACCGAGGAAACCATCCATCCGTAACCTTCCTAGGCGTAGGAACGTTGAGGATTGGGCAAGTTCTTCGACAATGGCGATGAGAGACGACAGCGAGTGGCTCACCCTCGGCCAGGCGGCACGGTTCCTCGGCGTGGCGCAGAGCACGATCCGGAAGTGGTCGGATCAGGGGCGCGTGCCGGCCTTCTACACGCCCGGCGGCCATCGCCGGTATCGCCGGACCGACCTGGAGACGTTCCTCGAGCGCTCCGGCCCCGGCGGCCAGTCGAAGAGCGGCCCGCTCGTGCTGCTCGTCGACGACGACGAGAAGGTGCGCGAGCTCGTCCGCATCAACCTCGAGTTCGAGGGGTACACCGTGCGCGAGGCAGCGGACGGCGACGAAGGGCTCACGGCGATCGACGAGGCGAAGCCCGATCTTGTCCTGCTCGACGTGATGATGCCGCACGTCGACGGTTGGGAGATGCTGCGCCGCATGCAGGAGCGCTACGGCGTCGGCGCGATCCCCGTCGTCATGTTCAGCGGCAAGGTCGACGAGCACGCTGAGCAACAGGCGGCGAGCCATGGCGCGCAAGCCTTCGTCGGCAAGCCGTTCGACCTGCAGCAGCTCGTCGAGCGGACGAAGCAGCTCGCGCCTCTCTGAACCGCCGCCTCGAGCGCTGGATCGTCGAGCATCGGTGGGAGCCGCTCGACCACGTCTTCGTCTGGCTGACGCGGATAGGCAGCTGGGGAGCGGTGTGGCTCGCGATCGGGCTCGGGCTCGCCCTGTTGCGCCGCAGCCCGCGGCCGTTCGTCCTCGTCGCCCTCGCCGATGCGGCCGCATCCGGGGTTTCCTCGGCGGTGAAGGCGGCCGTCGGCGAGCATCGGCCACGCGGATTCCATCCGCTCGTCGCAGTGCCGCACTCGTCCTCGTTCCCCTCCGGGCACGCGACGATGAGCTTCGCCTGCGCGACCGTGCTCTGCGCGCTCGCTCCGAAAGCGGCGCCGGCGTTCGTCGCGCTCGCGGCGGCGATCGCCTACTCGCGCCTGTACGTCGGCGTGCACTGGCCGCTCGACGTCGCGGCCGGTGCTGCGCTCGGCGTGGCTATAGCTCTTCTGCTGCTCGGAGTAGCCCGGCGACGATGAGCAGCACCGCGGCGGCGAGGCTGATGAAGAGGCCGATGCCGCGGCCCGCCGTTCCGAAGAACGTGTCCGGGATCGAGATGAGACGGATGAGCACGAAGATCGTTGCGAGCGATCCGAGCGCGATGAGCACGAGGCTCTCCGGCACCGTCGCCGGCAGCTCGACGCCTGCTTCGCGCAGCGCCTCGAGAATGAGCGTCGCGAGCCCGATGAAGAAGACGAGCTTGCCGAGCGCGCCGGTGTGCCAGCCTGTGACGGAGAGCGTCAGGCCGTCGGCCTGCGTTCCCGCATACCAGTCCGTGAAGGCGGAAACGGCCAGGACGAGCCCGGCGATCCAGGCCAGCCGCTCGCCCCAGTAGCCGGGCACGACCGGGCGCGGCACCGGGCGCCTCTCCTGCGTCGGGCTCGTGCGCGGGGGAAGCATGGGCTCCGGCGTTTCCACAGGCGAAGTATGGGCACATTTCGCGCCCCGGAGGCTTACAACCCGAACAGATGGTTGATCTCGTGCCAGGCGCCGATGACGAACGCCGCGGAGATCGCCAACAGCACTGTCAGCACGATGTAGAACCGGTAGCGGGCGAGCCGGCTCTCTTCGCGGTGCCGGACTCGGGCGTTCCGGCGCGCCCGGTGATACCGGTACCGGAGCTCCACCGTCGAGGGCTCGCGGGGAACCTGCTCTATCCGCTGGGCTGGCCTGGCCACGAACCGGGATTGTAAAGGGGTGGCGCCTGAAGCGATACTTCCAGCGGGGGCCGGTGACATGACCGTCCAGGCAGTATCGGAAACGATCGGCACAGGGCCGGGGATCTCGATCGAGGCCCTCGCCGCGCTTGGCCGCGCAGTCGTGGCCGCCGCGGGGCGTCCGAGCCTCGTCCCGGCGCTGCAGGACCTCGCGGAAGGCGCCCGCGTCGCCGCCGGCGCGGACGTCGCGCTGGTGCGGATCGTCGAGGTCGATCGTCTCGAGACCGCCGCGGTTGCGGGCTCGGCTGCTCTGGCGGCGGAGCTCGAGGGAGACCGCACGCCTGCGGCCGATCTCCCGGAACGGCGCATCGACCTGCTGACCGACGCGTCCGCCGCCGTGCGCCGCGTTGCCGAACGGACCGGTTGCGCGTCGATCCTCCTCGAGCCGATCGGCGCGACGGCTGTGCTCGAGCTGTACCGGGCGAGCCCCTTCTCGCCGTCGGAGGAGCTCGGCGCCCAGCTCGCCGCCGGCCAGGTGGCGCTCGCGCTGCGGGCATTCGCTGTCGGGCCTGTGTCCGACTCGGGACGCCATGCGCTCGACCTCGCAGGCGAAGCGCTCGCCGCCGCGCTGCACGAGACCGAGCCGGCGGGCGAGGTCGTCCGTCTCACGGCCGGCGTCGTGGGCGCTCCCGTCGCCCTGCTCTGGCAGCGGGGAGACGACGACGTGCTCGAGCTCATCGGGTCGCACGGGCTCGCCCCGGACCGTGGCCTGGGCGACGCGGCGGAGCTGGCGGCGGCTGCGCTCGCTGAGGGAGGCGCGATCCGCGCGATCGCGAGCGACCGGCTGCCCGACGGCTGCGGCATCTCGACGACGCTCGCCTTGGGCGAGCCGCCGGTTGGATTCCTCCAGCTGCTCTTCCCGTCCTCGGCCGAGCCGAGCGCGGACCAGCTGGGCCGGCTTACGACCTTCGGCGTTCGCGCGGCCTACGTGTTGCGGTCCGGGAAGCGCGCGCGCGAGCTCGAGCTCGAGCTCGAGCGCTCACGTGCGCTGCTCGCCGTCGTCGGGCAGGCGACGGCCGAGCTCTCGCTCACGCACACGCTCGAGACGTCGGTCGCGCGCATCGCCGAGCTGCTCGACGTGGAGCGCGTCGCCGTCTACCTTCGCGTCGCCGGCGACCGGCTGACGCCCGCGGCCGGGCACGGCCTCACCGGCCCGCACACCCGCGTCGCGGAGCGGCTCCTCGAGCTCGGCACCGGCCCGTCTCGCCGGCGGCGGCCGCTCGTCGAAGTGGAGGACACCGCCGTCGACATCCGGCTGGGCGACGCCCGCGACGCTGCGCGCGAAGCCGGCATCGATGCGGCACTCGCCGTTCCGCTCGTCGTGCGCGACGACGTCATCGGCCTCCTCGCCGCGTACCCCGACCGGGGCCGCGCGACGAGCGAGAGCGAGGCCGCGCTGCTCGCCGCGCTCGCGTCGCAGCTCGCGGTGGCGGTACAGAACGCGCAGCTGCACGAGCGTACGGCAGAGCTCTCCGCGCAGAGAGAGGCGGCGCTCGCGTCCGAGCGCGAGGCCGCGCGTCGCCTGGGTGCGCTGTACGAGATCTCGCGATCGTTCGCGCAGAGCCTGTCGCTCGACGCGACCCTCGACGCACTCGTCCGCACCGTGGTCGACGTGCTCGACGTCGACGCCGCCATCATCCGCATGCCGGACGGGCGCCGCGAGGTGCTCGAGCCGCGCGCGGTGTGGGTCAAGGACACCGGCCTCTCCGCTGCCGTGCGCACGGTGCTGTGGCGCCCTCAGCCGTTCGGCGCGACGGCGGTGCAGCGGCTCTTCCGCGAGGCGACGCCGATCCGCCTCCGACGGCGCATGGCGAACGACCTGCTCGACCCGTTCCTCGAGAAAGGGTGGACCGGCGCGATGGTGCCCGTCGCGACCCCGGCGGAGGTGATCGCGTCGCTCGGCATCTTCTCGTTCCGGCCGGGCAGCCCCATCAGCTCCGACACGGTCGACTCGGCGCTTGCCATCGCCGGGCAGGCGGCGCTCGCGATCGACAACGCGCGGCTCTACCAGCAGCAGAAGGAGTTCGCCGACACGATGCAGCGCTCGCTCCTGCCGCGCTCGCGCCCGTCGATCGCCGGCCTCGAGGTGGGCGAGGTGTACGAGTCGTCCGCCCGCGTCGACGTCGGCGGCGATATCTACGACTTCGTGCCGCTCGACGACGGCAGGCTCGCGGTTGTCCTCGGAGACGTCACCGGCCACGGTGTCGACGCGACCGCCGACATGGCGATGGCGAAGTTCGTCTTCCGCTCGCTTGCGCGCGAACACCCGGAGCCCGGCGATTTCCTCGCGGCCGCGAACGAGGTCATCGTCGACGAGATCGCGCCGGGCAAGTTCATCACCATGGCGTATCTCGCCATCGACGGGGCGCGAGGCGAGGTGGCGTGCGCCAGCGCCGGTCACCCGCCGCCCCGGATCCTGCTGCCGGACGGGAGCGTGCGGGGGCTCGAGCCGCGCGGCCTCGCGCTCGGGATCGAGCAGGATCAGAAGTACGAGGAGGTGCGCACAGAGCTGCCGCCGGGCGCCACGATCGTCGTGTACACGGACGGCGTCATCGAGGCGCGCCGCCACCGGGAGCTGTATGGGGTCGAGCGGCTCGATGCGCTCCTGAGCGGGCACCGCGAGCTCGAGCCGCACGTTCTCGCGACGGCGATCGCCGAGGACGCACGCGCCTTCGCCCACGGCGAGCTCGCCGACGATCTGGCCGTCGTCGTCATCCGCCGGTCTTAGAGGCCGGCGGTAACCTTTTCGTCCGTGAAGCGCCTGGCTCTCCTCGTCTCGCTCGTGGTCGCGCTCGCGGCCGCGGCGACCGCAGCCGCCGACACTCCGCCTCTCGTCCCGGCCGGGGTCGTGCTCGGCGGGATCCCCATCGGCGGGCTGGCCTCGGACGCGGCGACCGCGCTGGTCGTCCAGCGGTTCTCGCGGCCCGTGGTGCTGAAGATCGGCCGCCAGAAGGTGACCGTCGACCCGGCGACGCTCGGCGTGACGATCTGGGCCGACACGGCGGTGGCGAAGGCCCTCACCGTTCCGCCCAACACCTCACTCGGCTTCCGCGCGCTCTTCAGCCGTGCGCGCGTCGCCTCATATGTGGTCGGACTCGCGCGGAAGATGAACCGCGACCCGAGCTCGGCGCGCCTCCTCCTTCGGAATTACCGGCCGCTCGTGAAACCGTCGCAGATCGGCTTGCGCATCGAGCAGGGCGCGACCGTGGCGCTCCTGTCGGACGAGCTCGCGCACGGAACGAGGACGCCGGTCGCCGTTCCCGTGAAGACGTCCCAGCCGCAGTCGGCGACGATCGGCTCCGTCATCGTCATCCGGCGCGGCTCGAACCTGCTGACGCTCTACCGTGGTGACCATTACGTGCGGCAGTTCCACGTCGCCACCGGGCAGTCGATTTACCCGACGCCGCTCGGCAGCTTCCACATCGTCGTCAAGTGGGAGAACCCGACGTGGTACCCCCCGACGCAGGATGCGTGGGCGAAGGGGCTGAAGCCCGTGCCGCCGGGCCCGAACAACCCACTCGGCACGCGGTGGATGGGAATCGACTCGCCCGGCGTCGGCATCCACGGCACCGACGAGCCGGCGTCGATCGGCTACTCGGAGTCGCACGGCTGCATTCGCATGCTGGTCCCCGACGCGGAGTGGTTGTTCGGCCACGTCACCGTCGGCACTCCCGTCTTCATCGTCGCCTCGTGAGCCGCTCGGTCAAGCTCACCGGCCAGGCGCTCGCACTCGTCGCGGTAGCCGGGCTGCTCGGGCTGCTCGTGTGGCGGCTCACACACCAGACGCACCCGCCGAAGATCGGCGGCCCGGCACCGAACTTCACGCTTCGCCGCATCGACGCCACGGGGAAGCTCGACCTCGCGTCGCTGCGCGGCAAGCCGGTCGTCATCAACTTCTGGGCGTCGTGGTGCGTGCCCTGCAAGGGCGAGGCGAAGCTGCTCGAGCAGGCGTGGCGGCAGTACCGCTCGCAGGGCGTCGTCTTCGTCGGTGTCGACTACCACGACGTGGCGAGTGACGCGCGCACGTTCATGTCGCACCACGGCGTCACGTATCCGATCGTGCAGGACGGCTCCGGGATGACCGGCGACAAGTACGGGCTGACCGGCGTGCCGGAGACGTACTTCGTCGACCGCAGCGGCCGCCTCGTCGGCTCGCACATCATCGGGACGATCACGAACCAGGTTCACGCGTTCCACGACGGCATCCGGGCGGCGCTCGACCAGTGACGCTGAGGGTCCTCGCCGTGGCGGCGGCTGCGCTCGCGCTCGCCGGCCCGGCGTCGGCATGCGCGCATCCGAAGACGTCGCTCTCGTACCTCGAGGGCCAGATCATGTGCCCGACCTGTCATACGACGCTCGACATGTCGGAGGCGCCGGCCGCGCAGCAGATCAAGCGCCAGATCGCGACACGCATCTCGCAGTGCTGGAGCGCGAACCAGATCGAGAACGAGCTCGTAGGGAACTTCGGGCAGGGCATCCTCGCCGCGCCGCCGCACAGGGGCTTCGACCTGCTCGCGTGGTGGCTGCCGCTCGGCGGAGTCCTCGCCGGCGCTGCGCTCCTCGCGGTCGGAGTCTGGCGGTGGAGTCGCACGCGCGAGCCCGATGTCGCCGCCGAAGAGGAGGCGCTCGATCCCGAGACGGAGAAGCGCCTCGACGAGATGCTCGCGCGGCTCGACTGATGCTCGTCCGGCTCGTCGTCGCCTTTGCAGCGGGCTATGTGTCGGTGCTGACCCCGTGCGTGCTCCCGCTCGTGCCCGGCTACCTGTCCGCCGTCTCGGGCGTCGACCCGGACGAGCTCGGACGCGCGGGGACGGCGCGGCGCATCGCCGCCGCGAGCGTCCCGTTCATCCTCGGATTCACGCTCGTCTTCGTCGCAGTGGGCGCAGGGGCCGCGGCGATCTCGAACGTCGTGTCGGCGAATTCGCAATCCGAGATCGCCGGGTTCGTGCTCGTCGTGCTCGGCCTCGCGTTCGTCGGGCTGCTGCCCGTGCCGGAGCGCATCGTCGCTCCCGGGCTCATCACGGGCGCGCGCAGGCGCGGCTCGCGCGCATTGCTCGGCGGCGCGTTCGCCGTGTGCGCGGCGCCGTGCATCGGCACGGTGCTCGCGGCGGTCCTCGTGCTCGCGAGCGATACCGGGACCGCGCTCCGCGGCGCCGCGCTGCTCGCCGCGTACGCGCTCGGCCTCGGGGCCGCGTTTCTCACCGCGGGCCTGGCCTTCGGGCGCGCGATGTCCGCCTTCCGCTGGATCCGGAACCGCTACACGCTCATCCAGGTGGCGAGCGGCATCACGCTCGTCGCGCTCGGCCTGCTGCTCTTCTTCCACCGGGATTGGTGGCTGCACGTCGCGGTGAACCGCGCGCTAGATGCCATCGGGCTCACGTCCCCGTAGGTCAAGCGTCGCTCGCAGCTCCGCGAGCTGAAGGCGGAGCGCCGCCACGTCGACCCCGCGGTGGGCCGGCTCGTACGGCTCGAGCCGCCTCAGGGCCTTGTCCAGCTGCCGCTCCGTCCCGACCCGGTTGCCGCGCCCGGCCTGGTACCAGGCGACCGCCACGTGGACGAGCCCCTGGTAGAAGTCGCGCTCCTCGGTGGGGGCCGCGCGCCACACGATCTCGAGCTCCTCGTGCGCCTCGAAGTACCGGCCGGCGCGGATGTGGTCGAGGCCCGCCTTGTACGGGTCAGCCATTCCGCTCTAACCTTGTCATGTGGCCACGATCCTGCTCTGTGGGGTCGACCTGTTCTTCCGTGGAAAGCTCGAGGCGATGCTGCCTGGGCACCGCTTGGTCACCGTCGACCACACGGACGATCCGGACCTCGTCATCTGCGACATCTCCCGCATCGATGCGGAAGAGGTGGCCGACACGTATCCCGACGTCCCCATCATCGGGTACACGAATCACACCGATACGGCCGGCCTCCGCGCGGCGCACGCCGCCGGCTTCGACCAGGTGCTGGCGAAGTCCGCGCTCGTCGAGCGCGGCGCCGAGGTCGTCGCGGAGCTCTTGCCGGGGTAGACGGTTATCCGGATGTCCGGTTTGGCGCGTGCTCTAAAGTTGGCGCCGTGACCTACATCATCGCCGAGCCCTGCATCGACATCAAAGATCTCTCCTGCGTCGACGTCTGCCCCGTGGACTGCATCCACCCGGCAGACCGGATCCTCGTCATCGATCCGGAGGAGTGCATCGACTGCGGCGCATGCGAACCGGAGTGCCCGGTCGAGGCGATCTTCCCGGAGGACGCGCTCCCGGACAAGTGGAACGCGTTTGTCGAGATCAACTACGCATTTCCCAAGGGCATGGACGTCGTGAATCAACTCACCGAGAAGTACGCGGTCGAGAACGACGTCCACAACGAGCCAATCGAGTAACCATCTCGTCCTGTCGCGCGTTTCCCTCGGAAAGAGGGGGGACTGCCCGATGCCTCAGAAAGCATGGTCGGACAAGCGCGAACGACAGTACGAGCACATCAAGGACAGCGAGCGGAAGCAGGGCCGCTCGTTGAAGCGCGCGAAGGAAATCGCGGCGCGGACGGTCAACAAACAGCGCGCGCAGAAGGGCGAAGCAAAGGGTAAGACCAAATAACTAGGCTCCAGACGTGAATCCGACGAAGCTGGATCACGTCGCGTACTGGGTGGCGGAACGGGATGCGATCGCCGACTTCGCGACGACGAAGCTCGGCATGCACGTCATCGAACGCACCGACGCCTTCACGCTCGTCGGTGCGGACGCGCGCCGCGGAAAGCTGACGCTCTTCGCCGCCGAGGGGCCGCGCGAGCGCGGCGCGTTGAAGCACGTCGGCTGGCGGACCCCGAACATCGGCGAAGAGCGCGAGCTGGAGCTCTGGGAAGACGTGCACATCCTCCTCGTCGAGGGCGACGACTACGACCTCGATCACGTCGCGCTCTTCTCCCGCGATCCCGAGGCGACTGCGGCCGAGTACGGGTCGTATGGCTTCAGGCCCGCGGCGCCCGGGCCGTCCGGGGCGCCGCGCGTCGAGGTCGGTGGCGCGTGGATCGAGTTCCATGCGGGCGAGCCGGGAACGCCGGAGCGGCCGCTCCTGAACCACATAGCCGTCCTCGTCGACTCCGCCGAGGAGCACATCGCGGCGGCGAACGACCTCGGCATCGAGATCGACGACATCAAGGACGCTCCCAACACGTACGCCGTGTTCCTGCGTGGGCCAGAGGGCGTGCGCATTGAGTACGTCGAGCACAAGCCGACCTTCTCGTTGACCTAGTGCTGATCGCCGGTGCGGGAATGGCGGGGCTCGTCGCCGCCGTGCGCGCACGCGAGCTCGGCCTCAATCCGGTCGTGATCGAGAAGGGCACGCGGGCGGGCGGTTCGATGCTTCTCTCCAGCGGCGTCGTCTGGCGGCATCTGGAATGGGAGGACTTCCGCGCGGATTGCCCCGGCGGCGACGAATCGCTGCAACGGCTCGTGTGGGAACGGCTGGACGACGGGCTCGCGTGGCTCGTCTCGCTCGGCGCCGAGCCCGTGTGGGAGGACACCGAGAACCCGCGGACGACGGGCAAGCGCTTCGATCCACGCGCGCTCACGGATCTGCTCGCAAGCCGCGTGGACGTGCGACTGCAGACGGCGATCGCGCCGGACGCCGAGCGGCCCGTTCTCCTCGCGACGGGCGGCTTCGGCTGCCGCCTGGCCGAGGAGCGGGGGCTGCTCCTGCGCGCGAACCCGTGGAGCACCGGCGACGCGCTCGACTGGGCGATCGCGCAGGGCGCATCGGTCTCAGCCGGGATGGGGGAGTTCTACGGGCGCGCGATGCCGGCACGGCCGGCGCGGATCGGGGAGGAGGACTTCGTCCGGCTCGCGCAGCTGTACGGCGCCGAGGCGCGCGTGCTCACGGACGACGGCCGCGACATCACGCCGCGGCGCGTCGCGTGGCACGAGAACGATCTCGCACAGTTGATCGGGCCGAGCGCGTGGTACGTGGTCGAGCGGACGAACGAGCGCATCGAGGCCGCACGGGCGGCGGGTGGGACGGTGATCGCGCGCGACGACGGCCGGATCGCCGTGCATGTCTCGGCCGGCGTGACACACACGATCGGCGGCCTGCGCGTGGACACGAGTGCGCGCGTCGTGGGACTGGACGGGGTGTGGGCCGCGGGCGTCGACGCCGGCGGCATTGCCACCGGCGGCTATTCGAGCGGCCTCGCGCAGGCGCTCGTCCTCGGCCTCGCGGCCGCTGAAGACGCTAGCGCCGCGTAGCGCGGGCGGCGTACAGCTGCTCGTCTGCTGTTCGAAGCACGTCGTTCCGGCTCAGCCCGGCGTGCGGATACGTCGCCACGCCGGTGCTGACGCTGAGGTCGACCCCACGCGCGCGCTCGGCGACGGTCGCCGCAACAGCCGCCGCCTCCTCCGAGTCATGGCCGGGGAGGAGGAGGACGAACTCGTCGCCACCCAGTCGGAACGCCTCGCCGCCGTTCCTGAGCACTTCGGCGATCGACACGAGAGCCTCGTCGCCCGCCTCGTGACCGAGCCGATCGTTGACAGTCTTGAAGCCGTCAACATCGAGGACGCACACCGACAGGGTATCGCCTGTGCTGTCGGAGCGATCTAGCTCCCGCGCAAGCCGTTCGGCTAGGTGACGACGGTTTCCGAGACCGGTCAGCGGATCCGTCAACGCCAGCGCGGTCGCCTGTCTGCTCTCCTCGAGGGAGTGCATGTGCAGCGCGATCGCGACGAGGGGCACGACTGCGAGCACGGCGACGTACGGATGGACGCGCCAGCTGACGATGAACAGAGGGACGACCGAAAGCGAGAGCATGAACGGAAGTGCTGTGCCACGTATCCCCAGCAACGCGTTCGTGGCGAACTCGCGAAGACGCGCCCTCGTGATCATCAACGAGTGGAGCCCGACGCTCGTTGCCCAGGCGGCGGCTGCGGCGAGCGCCACCGCTGCGATGAGGCCGACGCCTCGGCCCGACTCCACGTGCGCCGCGAGACCGGCCGCGCCGCCCGTCAATCCGAAGGCGGCGGCGTTGAAGCCCATCTTGACCGGGTGTAGGTGCGCGCGAGCACATCCGAACGCACAGACGGTTGCCGAGATGAGGGCCGCGACGGCCGCTCCGTACATGACGGCCGCGCACACGACGAACACCACGTCGAGCGATGCGTCCCCTCCCTTGATGCCGACCGGGAACGGACGACTGAACGCGAGCCAAGCCAGGAAGAGAAGGACGAGCGCGCCGTACACACTCCCGGAACCGAGCGGCGCAAGTCTGAGCGAGTTCACGGAGAGTGCGATCGCCGCAGCGCCGCCCGCCAGAACCGCGCCCCAAACAGCCCAACTCCGAGCATCCAGCTCAGGGCGTGCAGAGGGCGTCGCGGCGACGGCGGACATGCGGCGACGAGATCATCGACCTCTGCACTTCGCGCGCCTATCCCCCCGCAGGGGGCTTCCTCAATCGCGCACGAGGTACGCGCACGCGCGCTTGTCGCCCGGGAGGGGCGACGGCGCGACCTTCGTCACGCGCAGGCGCTGGCCGTCCTGCTCGACCTCGGCGCCGACGGCCGGCGCCTCGCCCGGCTCCTCGTGCAGCTCGTAGCCGGTGGTCTTCCAGACGAAGAGGAGGTGCGCCTCGGCCATCGCGGCGCGGATCCTACTCGCCTCGGGGGTACGTCGGGACGACGAGCCGCATCGTCGTTCCCTCGTCGTCGCGGGCGACGTCGAGAGCCGCGCCGAGCGTCCGTGCCCGCTCGCGCAGCACCTCGAGCGAGCGCTGCCGCCGCTCGCCGGGGGCGTCGTCGGAGATCTCGATCTCGAGCCCGCCGTCGTCGATCGGGCGCACGCGCACCGCGAACACCGTCGGCGGCCCGCGCCTGATCGCGCCCTCCAGCGCCTCGCGCACGATCGCGTACAGCGCAGCCTGCGTCCGCTCGCTCAGCGTCTCGGCTGCGGCCGCGTCGACCTCGACCGCGATCCCGTTCGCCGCACCGCGGTTGTCGCCGAGCGCGCTCAGCGCGACGCCGAGGCCGTGGTCGCGCAGCACGACCGGTTCGAGGTTGAACGACAGGTCGCGCAGCTCGCCGATGGTCGTGCGCGTGCGGCCGAGGGCGCGGTCGAGCACCTCGCCTGCTTCCTGCGTGTCCCCGCGCCGGAGGAAGCTCAGCGCAGCATCGAGCATGAGCGCGACGCCGGCGAGCGACTGCACCGGCCCGTCGTGGAGGAAGAGCGCGATGCGGCGGCGCTCGTCCTGCTCGGCGGCGAGGATCTCCTCGGTTGGCTCGCCCTGCGAGGGCTCGTCAGTCAATGATCGCTTCGCGGAGAGCGATCGCGACTGCGTGCGTGCGCGTGTCCGCCTCGAGCTTGGCGAGGATGTGGCGCACGTGGCTCTTGACGGTCTCCTGGCTGATGAAGAGCTTCGTCGCCACGTCTGCGTTCGACATGCCGTCGGCGAGGAGCTGTAGGATCTCGCGCTCCCTCGTCGTCAGCATCTCCTCCTTGTCCTTGCCGGAGAGGAACGCCGGCATCAGCGCCGGGTCGACGTATCCCTCGCCGTCCGCGACCTTCTCGATCGCGCGGACGAGCGTCTCGTGCGGGGCCTCCTTGAGGATGTAGCCCTTCGCGCCCGAGTCGAGCCCGCGGCTGAGGAGACTCCGCTCGCTGTACGCCGTGAAGATGAGCACGGCGACGTTCGGATCCTGCTCCGTCAGGAGCTTCGTCGCCTCGAGCCCGTCCATGCCGGGCATGCGTACATCCATGATCACGACGTTGGGGCGCCGGCGCTCGGCAAGGGCGACCGCGCTCTCCCCGTCGGACGCCTCGCCGATGACGCGCACGTGCGGCGCGCGCGACAGCGAAAGGCGCAGGCCTTCGCGCACGACTTCGTGGTCGTCGACGATGAGAACCGTGATCTCGGAGGGGGCCATCGCGGGAAGCCGATTCTATGCCTGCCTTCTGACGGCGAGGTAGAACTGGCCCGAAATGTCGGACCAGCACGATCCCAGGCGCCTGCTCGTCGTGGTCGGCGAGGCGTCACCGCAGACCGTCCGCCTCGCGCTCGCCGGGGCTCCCGCACACGTTCACGTCTTGGTGCCGGCGGTCGTCCGGCCGCTCGACTGGCTGGCGAACGCCGACGAGCGAGCCCACGAGCGGGCCAGGCTTCGCGCGTCCGAGGCGGAGGACGCCTTGTCCGGGCTCGTCGAGGTGACGAGCGAGGCCGGGGACCTCGACCCCGTGCAGGCGGTCGCGGACGCGCTCGCGGAGTTCCCGGCGACCGACATGGTGATCGCCGGCGCGGCGGCGGACGCCGGCCTCGACGGCGCCCTCGCACGCTTCGGTCTGCCGGTCTACCGCGTCGGGCCGCGGCCGGGACGGAAGACACGCGTAAACCGCGAGGTGCGCGAGCTGGCCGGCGGCCGCAACGCCGGGAAGCTGCTCGCGTTCATCCTCGGCATGAACCTGGCGATGATGGCCGCCGCCATCGTGCTCTCGCTGTTCGCCCTGCTCGTGCTCTGGCTCGTCGGCGCGTATTGATCACATCGAGAGGCTGAGCTGCTCCGGGTCGGCGGGCGGCTGGAGCCGTACCCGACGCCGGTCGCGAATCCCGTGCTTCCGCGCGAGCTCGCGTACCTGCTCGCGCACAGGGCTCGTCTTCTCCGCCGGCAGGTAGGCGCGCCGCGCGTACAGGTGCTCGTACTGGGGCAGCAGCTCGGGCCAGTCCTGCTCCAGTGCCGAGAGGAAATGCTCTTTCGTCCCCGGCTTGAGATACAGGAGGTTCGCCCAGACGCCGGTTGCGCCGGCGGCGCGCGCCGCGCGCACGACTTCCGCCAGCAGCTCCGGCTTGTCGCTCAGCCCGGGCAGGATCGGCGCCATCCCGACGCCGGCCTTCACGCCGGCCTCGACGAGCTGGGTCAACGCACGGAGGCGCTGACGGGGAGGAGCGGTGCCCGGCTCCGTCTGCCGCCAGATCTCCATGTCGAGCGTCGGGATCGAGAACGTCACGCTCACGTCTGCGCGCTTCGCCGCCTCGACGAGCACGTCGAGGTCGCGCACGATCATCGGCCCGCGCGTGATGATCGCGAACGGGTTCGCCGCGGCGGCGAGCACCTCGAGGCAGGCGCGGGTCAGCTTGTAGCGGCCCTCGGCCGGCTGGTACGGATCGGTGGCGGCGCCGATCGCGACCCCTTCGCGTTGCCACGAAGGCCGGGCGAGCTCGCGCCGCAGCACCTGCGCGACGTTCGTCTTCACGCGGATGCTCGCCCCGTAGCGCTCGTCCGACGGCCGGTCGGCGCGCCGCTCGAATGCGCGGACGTAACAGAAGGTGCAGCGGTGGGCGCACCCCATGTATGGGTTGAGCGACCACCCAAACGGCATGCCCTGGACTCGATTCAGCGCGGAGCGGCAGGGCTCTTCGCGATACTCGACTCGCATCCCCGTGCCGAAGCTTATCGAACATACGTTCGCAACGCCAATCGAGGTTGAGCCCGGCATCCTCCGGGTGACCCTCCCGCTGCCGAGCGGGCCCCGTCACGTCCACTGCTTCCTGCTCCGCGGAGACGATGGCTGGACGCTCGTCGACACGGGCCTGGGCCTGCCCGAGCCGTCCTGGGAAGACGTCCTCGAACAGGTGGACGGGCCGGTCGTGCGCATCTTCGTCACGCACATGCATCCTGACCACGTCGGGGGCGCGGCGCCCGCCGCGCTGGCGACCGGTGCACCGGTCTTCCAGGGAGGGCTGGACTACGCCCAGTGCGAGCGCGTCTGGGGATCGACCGACTGGCCGGAGCGCATCGCCGTCTGGTTCATCCGCAACGGCGTGCCGCCGCAGGTCGCGGACGAGCTGATCGAGTCCGGCCACGTGTTCGCCGACTTCGTCCGCTTCGCGTGGAACCCGACGCTCGTCGAGCCGGGCGACGACCTGGACGGCTGGCAGGTGCTCGCGCTCCCGGGTCATGCCGACGGCCATCTCTCCCTCTACCGCGACGGCGTCCTCGTCGCCGGCGACACGCTGCTCGCCCCGATCACGCCGGCGATCGGCCTCTATCCGCAGAGCCGCCCCGATCCGCTCGGCGACTACTCGGACTCGCTCCGCGCCATCGCCGAGCTCGACCCGCGCGTCTCCTACGGCGGCCACGGCGAGACGATCCTCGACCCTGCGGCGCGCGCGCACGCGATTCTCGTGCACCACGACGAGCGCCTCGACCGCACCGAAGCGGCGCTCTCGGACGAGCCGCGGACCGGCTACGACGTGTCCCACGTGCTCTTCGGGACGGCCTTGCCGGCCATCCAGCGGCGCTTCGCGGTCGCCGAAACCCTGTCGCACCTCGAGCGGCTGGTCGTCCTCGGACGCGCCCGCCGGCACGAGGACGACCGCATTGTTGCCTACACTGCGCGCTAGCTGGTGGGCGAGAAACCTCCGAGTACCAGCCTCGCGCCGTGAAACTCTTCCTCGAGCTCATCGGCGTCGCGGCCCTGATCCTGCTCAACGCGTTCTTCGTCGCGGCCGAGTACGGCCTCGTCACTGCGCGTCGAACAAGGATCATCGAGCTTCAGCACCAGGGAAACCGGCGGGCACGCGACGTGCTGCGCATCACCGGCGACCCGCCGCGCTTCATCGCGGCCATGCAGCTCGGCGTCACGCTCACCTCGCTGGCCATCGGCGCTCTGGGCGAGCACGTGCTCACGAAGGAGTTCGACAAGTGGACTGCGACGGCACTCGCGATCGCGCTCGCCTATCTGATCCTGACGTTTTTCCACGTCGTCGTCGGCGAGCTCGTCCCCAAGGGCATCGCGCTCAGCCATTCGGAGGGGACGGCGCTGTGGGTGTCGGCGCCGGTGCGCGCGTTCTTCACGATCGCGCAGCCGTTCATCTGGGTGCTCCAGCGATCGACGAACGTCGTCCTGCGCGTGTTCGGTGTCGCTCCGGCCGGCGCGGAGCGCGACGTCCTCTCCGAGGCGGAGCTGCGCATGCTCGTCTCGCGCTCGACCCGCGAGGGGGAGATCGAGGTGGACGAGCAGCAGATGATCGACAAGGTCTTCGTCTTCGGCGACAAGGACGCGGCCGACGTCATGGTTGCGAAGCCGGACGTCACCGCCATCTCCGCCGAGATGCCGACCGAAGAGGCGCTCACCACGGTGCTCGACCACCCGTACACGCGGTATCCCGTCTACCGCGAGACGATCGACGACGTCGTCGGCGTGCTGCACGTCCGCGACCTGTTTTCCTCCGTGTACGCGCGCGGAGTCGAGAGCGTGCGCCTCGAGGAGCTGCTGCGGCCGGCGTACTTCGTCCCCGAGACGAAGGACCTCGCGTCGCTCCTGCAGGAGTTTCGGCGGACGAACAACCACTTCGCCATCGTCATCGACGAGTACGGCGCGCTCGCCGGCATCTGCACGCTCGAGGATCTGATCGAGGAGATCGTCGGGGAGATCGAGGACGAGTTCGACGTCCCCGAGCAGTCGATCGAGCAGGTGGACGACGACACGTGGCGCCTCGACGGCCGCTTCCCGATCGACGAGTTCAACGAGCGGTTCGACACCGACCTGCCCGACGAGGACTACCACACGGTCGCCGGCTTCGTCTTCGGGCAGCTCGGGCGAGCCCCCGAGCCCGGCGACGACGTCTCGTACGACGGGCTCCGCTTCGACGTGCTCGAGGTGGACGGGAACCGGATCGAGCGGATCGCCGTCACGTTCGTCGAGCGGCCCCAGCCGCGCCAGGCCGGTGCGGACGACGGCTCCGACGACGACATCGAGTAGCCGCCCCCGTATCCGCGTGAGGCCCGCGAGCGTTTCCCGCTTGTAAAACGCCTCTCTGCTCTCGTAAACCCATATAGGTACGAGGTGGAAAAGATGAAGAAACTTGTTGCCGCGGCAGCCGCCGCGGCCGCCGTTCTTGTGCTGGCAGCCCTGTCGGGCGTCGCGCTGGCCGGCGACCACCATGGCGGTGGCGACCATGGCTCGGCCCAGCAGCAGCAGGGCCACGACCACGGCCAGGGACAGACGCCGGAATCCGCCCAGCAGGGCTCGACCTCGTCCGACCAGCAGGCGGGCGTGAAGCCGAGCAACAACACGTACAAGGATCAGACCTGCACGACGGGAGGCGGCCAAGACAGCTCCGCCACCTGCCAGTCCGGCACGTATCCGGACAAGTCGGACTCGTCGAAGCGGTACGGCAACGGCAAGACCGCCGCGCAGATCGCGAACGACAAGGGCGCACCAGCAGGCACTCAGATCTACGGGCCTGGCAACAGCCAGCCGCACAAGATCTGTGGCCGCGACGTCCACGCGTACAAGGGTGGCGACTGCGGGCAGCAGAAGGGGCAGAAGCCCCCGAAGCCGCAGGAACAGGAGCAGCAGGTCACGTTCTGCGACATGGAGTCGGCCACGAGCGGCACGCTCGAGACGAAGAACGCCTCCGAGGTCGCGAACCACGAGTTCAACGGGAGCGCGGAGGAGAACCGCGACATCGTCCCGCCGTTCACGCTGAACGGGAAGACGTACTCGGAGAACTGGCCGAGCGGCGAAGCGACCTTCAACGCCGGCTGCAACGTCTCGACGCCTCCGCCGACGACGACCACGGTGCCGACGACCACGACGGTGGAGTCGTGTGAGTCGGAGTCGTCCGAGCACGCGAAGTCGGACGAGCACGGCAAGTCGGATGACGAGCACGGCAAGTCGGACGACGAGCATGGGAAGAGCAAGAAGAACGACGACGACGACGTAGAGTGCAACGGCGTCGAGTCGACGACGACCACGCTCGCGACGACGACCGTGCCCACCACCACCACGACGGCGTCGACGACGACGACGGTCGCGACCACGACAACGGTCCCGACGACCACCACGTCGGCCGCTGCCGCCGCGGTGACGCCGCCGTCGAACGCGGCGCCGTCCGCCGCCAGTGGCGTCCTCGGCGCGTCGAAGGCGCTGACGGCACCGGCATCCAAACCGGCCAGTGCGCCGGCGGGTGTCCTCGGCGTCGCGAAGACGCTCGGCACCACGGCGACCTCCGGGACGCTGCCCTTCACCGGGCTCCGCCTCTGGATCGTCGAGCTAATCGCCCTCGGGCTGATCGGCTCCGGTGTGGCGATGCGTCTCGTCGCCCGCCGCAGGACGAACTAGTGCGCTAGTTCCAACGGTTCGATCTCGCCGCCTGTGATCGTCCAGGCGGCGAGATCGTCCGTGCGAACGGCGTAGATGAGATACGGGCGCCCATCCCAGAGCCCGACGTTCTCGACATCGGTGCGCGACGGACGGGGCGGTGACGAGAGGTGCGAATGCACGACGGCCTGATCGAGCTCGATCTCGGACCAGCGCTCCGGATCGAGATACAGCTCGAACCGGTACGGAGACGCCGCCTTGTTGACCGCGCGCACGTACTCGACCGCGCGATCGCCGTCGAGCAGCAGCAGCCCGCAGGACTCGTTCGGTGCTTCGTCTTGCGCGTGTGCAGCGATCTCCTCACGGATCGCCGCGGGGACTACCACCACAGTGTGCGTTCCATGGAGCTTCCGACGTCGTCGGCGGCCCAGAAGTCGGCGCTCAGGTACTTCCACCCGCCGTCGGCGAGCACGCACACGACGACCGCGTTCTCGTCGAGCTCCTCGGCGAGCCGGCGCGCGACGTGCACGACCGCGCCGCCGGAGACGCCGGCGAAGATCCCCTCGCGGTCGAGGAGCGCTCGCACCGCCGCAACGGACTCCTCGTTCGACACGAGCAACTTCCGGTCGAGCTTCGACACATCGAGGATGGGCGGGACATAGCCGTCTTCGAGCGAGCGCAGGCCCATGACCGCGTCTCCCGGCAGCGGCTCGGCGGCCGCGACGACGAGGTCGGGGAAGCTTTCCCGCAGCCGGTCGCCGGCGCCCATGAGCGTGCCGCCCGTGCCGAGGCCGGCGACGAGCACATCGACGCGGTCGAGCGCGTCGGCGATCTCCGCGCCCGTGCCGTCGTAGTGCGCACGCGGGTTCGCCGGATTCGCGTACTGGAACGGCATGAAGAGGCTCGGGTCGCGCTCTGCCAGCTCGAGGGCGAGGCGCACGGCGCCGTTCGAGCCCTCCTCGCCGGGAGACTCGACGATGGTCGCGCCGTACAGCCGCAGCAATCGCCGCCGTTCCTCGGTCGCGTTCGCCGGCATGACGCAGGTGAGCGGATAGCCCTTGAGCTTCGCCACGAGCGCGAGCGAGATGCCGGTGTTGCCGCTCGTCGGCTCGAGCAGCGCGCGCCCGGGCTCGAGCTCGCCCGTCGCTTCGGCCGCCTCGACCATCGACTTCGCCACCCGGTCCTTGATCGAGCCGGTCGGGTTCTGGCCCTCGAGCTTCGCGAACACGCGTGCATGACCCGGGGGCGACAGCCGGCGCAGCTCGACGAGCGGCGTATTCCCGACTAGGTCGAGGAGGCTTTGGACCACACGTAAACGGTTGGACACGTCTTCCCCAGGAGTTGGTAGATGCCCCAGATGAGCCCGCCCCAGGCGGCTTCGGCGTCGGGGCCGGTGAAGCCGCCGCGGCGGAGGCGGGCGAGATGGAGAAGGTCCTCGCCGGCGTTCCACGTTCCTTGCTCGAGCATCGACTCGCGCCACTCCGAGCCCAGGCGATCGATCGAGCGCTGCTCGAGCCCAGCTGCGGCTGCAGCGTTCTCGAGCACGTCCGCGTCGAACGTCTCGACCGCCGTCGCCTCGACGAGCTCGGCGCGCTCGCGCGGCTCGAGCCGGTCGGTGGCGAGCGTGACGTAGGCGAGCATCGCGCCTCCCGGCTTCAGCACGCGTGCGCATTCCGCGAGGCCGCGCTGCGCGTCGACGTGGACGAGCACGTCGCGACACCAGATCCAGTCGACGGACGAATCGGCGAGGGGCAGCGCCTCGATCGATCCCTCGACCACCTCGATCGCGTCGTTGAGACCGGCCTCCTCGACCGCGGTGCGAGCGAGCTCGACGTGGACCGGGACCGGGTCGAGCGCGACGGCACGCAGGCCGTGGTCGCGCACGAGCCGGATCGCATACCGGGCGTCACGCGCCCCTGCGTCGAGGACGAGCTGTCCTGCCTCGGGGCCGAGCTCTGCGAACGCTGTGAACAGCCAGTCGACGCCGCGCGGCTCGAGGCTGCGGCCGAGCGCTTCGTCGAGCTCTGCCTCGTCGGCCCAGAGCTCGTAGAGCTCCTGGACCGTCGGCATCAGCCGCCGGCCATCGCGGGCAGCAGGATCACGGTCGAACCGTCGTGCACCTCGGTCTCGAGCCCGTCCAGCGTTCGGACGTCCTCGCCCTCGAGGTAGACGTTCACGAACGGCGCGATCTCGTCGTCCTCGACGAGCTGCGAGCGCAGGCCCGGGAAGCGGCTGACGAGATCGTCGAGCAGCTCGCGCACGGTGCCGCCGGCGGCGTGCACCTCGCGCTTGCCTTCCGTCTCGGTGCGGAGCGTCGGTGGGATCCTCACGGTCTTCATGCGTGCGTTGGCCTCCCGGAGCAGAACTCCACGTAGTCGATGTACTCGGTGATGGTTGGATGCTCGCCGCAGACGGGGCACTTCGGATCGCGGCGGAGGTTCACCTCGGTGAACTCGGCTGCGAGTGCGTCGAACAGGAGCAGACGGCCGGAGAGCGACTCGCCTACGCCGAGCACGAGCTTCAGCGCTTCGCTCGCCTGCAGCGAGCCGACGATGCCGGGCAGCACGCCGAGGACGCCGCCCTCGGCGCAGCTCGGCGCCAGCTCGGGCGGCGGCGGCTGCGGGAACAGGCAGCGGTAGCACGGCCCCTCGTGCGGCTTGAAGACCGTCACCTGGCCCTCGAAGCGATAGATCGACCCGTGCACGATCGGAATGTCGTGCCAGACGGCCGCGTCGTTCAGGAGATAGCGGGTGGGAAAGTTGTCGGCGCCGTCGACGATCACGTCCCAGCCGTCGGCGAGAATCCGGTCGACGTTCTCCGAGGTGATGCGCTCTTTGTAGGTGACCACCTCGACGTCGGGATTGAGCGCCTGAATCGTGCGCTTGGCCGAGTCGGCCTTCGACTCGCCGAGCCGCTCGGTGGAGTGCGCGATCTGGCGCTGCAGATTCGACGCGTCCACGACGTCGTCGTCGACGATGCCGAGACGGCCGACACCGGCCGCGGCGAGGTAGAGCGACGCGGGCGAGCCGAGGCCGCCGGCGCCGATGAGGAGGATCCGCGAGTCGAGCAGCTTCAGCTGGCCTTCCTCGCCGACCTCCGGAATGAGCAGATGGCGGCTGTAGCGCTGGCGCTTCGCTGCGTCGAGCGAGCGCGGCAGCTCGGTCGGGAGACCGCTGCGCTTCCAATCGGTGTAGCCGCCCGCGAGCGAGGTCACGTTCTCGTAGCCGAGGTCGCCGAGCGACTTCGCCGCGAACGCGGAGCGCGCGCCGCCGGCGCAGTACACGAGCACCGGCTGCGCCTTGTCGGGCGCGGCCTGTTCGATGCGCGACTCGAGGAACCCGCGCGGGATGTGGACCGCGCCGGGAATCCGGCCCTCCGTCCATTCGTCCAGCTCGCGGACGTCGACGAGAAGCGGCCGATCGCCGCCGTCGAGGATCTCGCGCGCGCGCGGAACGTCGACCTCGTCGATCTCAGTCTTCACCTGCTGGAGCAAATCCCGATAGCTCGCCATGACTTTCCGAAATATAGCGAGATGGCGCCTGGCTAGGCTGGTTCGCGATGAGCGCGAGGACCCGGGTCGTGGGCATCGTGGCGCTCGCGGCCGCGGTGGCGGCTGGAGCGACCGTCGGGGCCACGCTCCTCCAGACCCGGGGCGAGAGCACGGGCACGACGGCGCGCAAGGGATTCCCGCCGCTCGAGTTGCCCGCCTCGCCGGCCCTCCGGCTCTACCAGGCCGGGAAACCCGCGCAGGCCGAGGTGCTCTTCTCGCGGTCGCATTCGCTTGCCGACCAAGTTGGCGCCGCATTCGCCCGCTGGCCGCACGGCAGCCTCGACGCGATGAAGAAGGTCGTCGCCTCCCACCCGCAGAGCGGGCTCGCGCAGCTCCACCTCGGGCTGGCGTATTACTGGTCGGGGCGCGATACCGACGCGGTCACGAGCTGGAGGCTCGCGGCGAAGCTCGAGCCGGACTCCCCGTACGCCGTGACCGCGCTCGACTTCCTGAATCCGAACGTCGCACCGGGTCTGCCGGTCATCGTCATCGACGCAGCCCAGGTCGACGCGAAGGCACGGCCGAGTTTGCTGCGCGGCATCCTCCTGTGGGATCGCGAGGAGCCCCTGTCGGCAAAGCGGGAGCTCGATGCCGCCGCCGCGCTCGCGCCGCACGATCCGGCGGTCCTCACCGCCGCCGCCGTCGCGACGTTCTCGCCCGCGCATCCGCTGCGGCCGTTCCCGATGCTCGGCCCGCTCACCGGGACGTACCCGAAAGCCGCCGTCGTGCGCCTCCATCTCGGCGAGCTCCTCCTCTGGACGAAGCAGGTCAAGAAGGGCGAGCAGCAGCTTCGCGCGGCTGTCGCCGTACAGCCCGGATCGGTCTACGCGGCGTCGGCGGAAAAGATCCTGGAGGCGCTCCGGAAGGATGGGACCAAGTAGCGGAAATATGAGCCGAACGGCCCATGGCGCCCCGTCCGACCCGGCAGGCATAGTGCGGCATCGCCGAGCAGGGGAGCCCCATGAGCACACGGGAAGCGCGGGACGTCCGGGAAGTTGCCGACATCCTGGACACCGACGAAGCGCGGCACCTGTTGGAGGCTGCGCACACCGCCGGCGGATCGCTCTCCACCGAGGAGATCGCGCTCGCGCTCGACGAGCTCGACCTCGACGCTGCACAGCTCGACGACTTCTACCACGTGCTCGAGGAGATGCAGATCGAGGTCGTCTCCGCAGTGGAAGAAGTCGTGCACGAGGAGGAAGCGGTCAAGGCGGAGGCGCGCGAGATCTCGACCGACTCGCTGCAGCTCTTCCTCAAGGACATCGGCAAGGTCGAGCTGCTCACGGCGGCGCAGGAGGTCGAGCTCGCGAAGCGCATCGAGCGCGGCGACCATCTCGCGAAGCAGGAGATGATCGAGGCGAACCTCCGTCTCGTCGTCTCGATCGCGAAGCGCTACCGCAACCAGGGCCTCCCGTTCCTCGACCTGATCCAGGAGGGGACGATCGGCCTCGTGCGCGCGGCGGAGAAGTTCGACTACCGCAAGGGCTTCAAGTTCTCGACGTACGCGACGTGGTGGATCCGCCAGGCCGTCGCGCGCGCGCTCGCCGACAAGGCGCGGACGATCCGCATGCCGGTCCACGTCGTCGAGAAGCTGAACAAGATCGTGCGCACCGAGCGCAAGCTGCGCGCCGAGCTGTGCCGCGAGCCGACGCCGCACGAGATCGCGATGGATCTCGACCTCCCGATCGAAGAGGTCGAGCAGATCATGCGCAGCTCACAGACGCCGGTCTCGCTCGAGAAGCCCGTCGGTGACGAGGAGGAGTCGGAGTTCGGCCACTTCATCACCGACGAGAACGTGCCGCTCCCGGACGAGGTCGCCGACGAGGCGATGCGCAAGGATCAGCTGCGGAAGATCCTCTCGACGCTCTCGCACCGCGAGCGCCGCGTGCTCGAGCTCCGCTACGGGCTCGACGGCGAGCACCCGCGCACGCTCGACGAGGTGGGGCGGACGTTCAACGTCACACGTGAGCGCATTCGGCAGATCGAGAACCAGAGCCTGAAGAAGCTGCGGGCTCTCGCCGACTCGATCAGCCTGCGCGACGTGGCCTAGTTCGCTTAGGCTGTCGCGTCGTGGACGACGCGTGGCGCAGCGAGATCAGTGAGTTCATCCGCATTCCGAGCGTGAGCGCCGAGCCTTCGCGCCGCGAGGACGTCAAGATGGCGGGCGAATGGGTGTGCGAGTTCATCCGCTCCAAGTGCGGCGGGACGGCGAACCTCACGCCGTACGGTGAGAAGGAGCTGGCGCTCGGCGAGATCCGCGCGTCGCACGACCCGGACGACGCGCCGACCGTCCTCGTCTACGGCCATTTCGACGTCCAGCCGCCGGCACCGCTCGACCTGTGGGAGAGCGACCCGTTCGAGCTCACCATCCGTGACGACTGGGCGTACGCGCGCGGCATCACCGACGACAAAGGCCAAGTCTGGATCCTGCTCAAGGCGGCGCAGAAGCTCGTCGAGGAGAAGGCCCTGCCGGTGAACCTTCGCTTCGCCTGCGACGGCGAGGAGGAGATCGGCGGCACGACCATCGTCGACTGGATCCGCGACGACGAAGTCGGCGCCGATGCCGGGATCATCTTCGACGGCGGAATGCTGCGCGTCGACGTGCCGATGTTCAGCCTCTCGACGCGCGGGCTCATCGCCTTCGACGTCACCGTGAAAACGGGCGACCGCGACCTCCACTCCGGCATGTACGGCGGCGCCGCGCTGAACGCGATCCACGTGCTCATGCGCTCGCTCGGCGCGGTGACCGCAGGCGCGAATGGGCTCCTGCCCGAGCCGCTCCGCCAGGGGATCGTCCCGCCGACGACGGAAGAGCTCGAGAACTGGAAGGCATTGCCGCCGGGCGGGGACGAGCTCGCGCTCCAGGGTGCGCGTCCGCTCGACCCGAACGCCGCGGAGCAGTTCAACATGCGCACGATGGCGGAGCCGTCCGCCGACGTGAACGGGATCATCGGCGGAAAGCCCGGCGTGCGAAACACGACGTTGTCCGTCAAGGCGGCCGGCGAGATAACGGTCCGGCTCGCACCCGGACAGGACGTCCAGGTGATCGGCGCCGCCGTGGAGAAGCTCATGCGCGATGCCGCGCCAGACGGCGCCGAGCTCGACATCAAGTGGGCGGGCGTCCCGGCGGGAATGATGCGGCCGGACGCGCCCGCGATCCAGCTCGGTGCGAAGGCCTTCGAAAAGGCGCTCGGCGTGCGGCCGCTGCTCGTCCGTTCGGGCGGGACCCTGCCGATCGTGCCCGCGCTCGCCGACAAGGGCATCCCCACGGTGCTCACCGGCTTCGGGCTCCCCGAGTCGAACGTGCACTCGCCGAACGAGAAGTTCCTCGTCCGCTACTTCGAGGCGGGCGTGAACACCGCCGCCGAGCTGTACACGGCGTACGGGGAGCTCCCCCGCAGCAACAGCTAGGCCGCGTCTTCGAGCTCGACGTCGCCGTCGATCGCGTCGTCCACGATCTTGGCGATCTCGTTCTCCGAGTGGCCCGCGCGCTGCGCCGACTCCACGAGCTGCAGCAGGCGCTGCAGTTGGTTCTCTGTCCGTTCCATGCCTCTCACGGTACGGACCGCTGCGTTGCGACGCAGTAAACGTTCTGTGAGGGAGTTGGTCCTAGTGCTGATGGTGGCAGGGAAGCCACGAGTGGCCGAACTGACGCATGGCGTCGATGATCGGCAGGAGCGACTCGCCCTTGTCCGTCAGCTCGTACTCGACGCGCGGCGGCGACTCGGGATAGCTGTGGCGCTCGACGATCCCCTCCTGCTCGAGCGCGCGCAGGCGCTCCGCGAGCGTGCGCGGGCTGATCCCGGAGCACGAGTGCTCGAGCTCGGAGAAGCGGCGCGGCCCCTCGGACAGGTCGTGGACGAGGAGCGCCGTCCACTTCGCGCCGATGATCTCGGCGGAGGCGGCGACCGCGCACGTGGTCGCCTCGTGGACGGCGTTCATCGTCCGAGCCATGGCTCAATTGTACGAATTGTGTCCAGTCGTCACATCTCGCCCGTCATGCCCTCCGCCTCGGCCAGCCCGCGGCCGATCTGCCGCGTCAGCCTCGGGAAGGCGAACGTGATCGCCGCTCCGAGCACGGCCCATCCGGCGATGATCAGCGGGAACAGGTCGTAGGGGTACGCCGGCTTCGGCCAGACCTGCTTGTAGAAGGTGTAGACGATCGCCGCGGTCGCAAGCACGAGGATGCTGAAGCGCCAGCGAGGCTCGCGCTTTTCCCAATGCAGGAATTTCGCCGCTCCGAACTGGATGACGAAGTACGCGACGAGCATCGCCAGCACTCCGATGGTGCCGGGGTAGAAGAACGCGTTCACCGCGTTCGTGCCGTTGATGCGGAACGCGGCCGTGAGGATGATCCCGAACGCCATGATGACGAGCAGCGAGTTCGCGGGCGACCCGGTCCGCCGCGACGCGTCGCCGAGGCGCTTCGTGATGAAGCCGTCGCGTCCGAGCGCGAACAGGATGCGCGAGGCGCCGGCGGCGCAGCCGAGCCCGCTCGCGAATGCGGAGAGCGTCGCGCCGAAGTTGATCGCGTCCTGCATGCCGCTGCCGACGTATTGCTTGCCCAGGTCGCCGAGCGGCGAGCTCGACGTCGAGAACGCCTTGATGCCGGCGGCGCCGATGCCGAAGCCGAGCGACTGCGCGAGCATGACGATCGTGTAGAAGATGCCGCAGAACCCGACGGCGACTGCGATCGCGAGCGGGATGTTGCGACGCGGGTTGTTCGTCTCCTCGCCGAGCGCGGCCGCGCCTTCGAATCCGCCGAACGACAGCAACCCGAACACGGATGCGAACGCGACGGCCCCCACCGTCGTCCCCGACGCCGGTATGAACGGCTTGAGGGTGAAGCCCTGGTGATTGGGCGCCGTGTGACCGATGACCTTCCAGAAGATGACGACGATGAGAATCACGATGAGCGTCACCGAGATGCCCTCGAACGAAAGCAGCGCGCGTGTCGCGATCTTCACGTCGCCGTAGGCGAGGAACCAGATCAGCGCGGCCGCGATGAGCGCGATGAGGATCCACGACGGGTTGCTCCAGATGTTCGCCCCGCTGAGGAACGACGTCCCGAACAGCCCGACCTCGGCGATGTCCGCCGCGAGGAAACACGAATACGTCGCGAGCAGCGCCCATCCGGCGAAGAAGCCGAAGCGCGCGCCCAGCGTCGCCCCCGCGAGGGCATACGTCGAGCCTGCATGGTTGAAGTAGCGCGTCAGTCGAACGAACGAGTACGAGATGAGGGCAATCGCGATCGCCGCGAAGAGAAACGCGAGCGGGACCGCGCGGCCGATGATGCCCGCCGGCGCGACGCCGTTGAGCGCCATCGCGGCGGTCGGCGCCATGATTCCGACCGAGATCGCGATCGCCTCCCAAAACCGCAGCTCGCGACGCAGCTTGCCCTTCGTGGGTTCCTCGTGCGCAACCGCCGTGCTCGCCATGCTCAACCTCCTTCGAAGATCGACTCGGGAATGAAACAGCCGACGACCCAGTTCGGGGCGTCGACGACTTCGTGGATGCGGAGATCGCACGCCACGCTCGCGACCGCATAGGCCTCCGCGCGATCGAGGCCGTGCACGTCTCGGAGCCAGGCGATGGTCGCGCGCACTGCGTCCCGTGCGGCTTCCATCAGATCCGGCCCGACGCCCGTGCACACGTGGTAGCTCGTCTGCTCGTGCGCGGCGAGCGCACCCGCCGGCACGTCGTATTGCGGCGCCTCGACGCGCACGTCCTTCCGCACGCTGAGGCGGAGGACGACGTCCATCGCCGTCTCGATCGCCGTGCCGCACACCTCGCCGTCGCCCTGAGCGGCGTGCGTGTCGCCGAGCGAGAAGAGCGCGCCCTCGACACCGACGGGCAGGAACAGCGTGACGCCGGGGTTGAGGTGCTTCGTGTCCATGTTCCCGCCGTGACGAGACGGCGGGACGATGGAGTGCGATCCCGGCTCCGCCGGCGCGACGCCGAGCGTGCCGGGGAACGGGCGGAACGGCAGCGACACGCGATCGGAGAACCGCACGCGGCCGGCGCCTCCATCCACCTCCGAGATGCGCAGCCACGGGTCGGGGAACTCGTCGGCGAGCAAGCCGAAGCCGGGGATGATCGCCGTCCACCCCCAGGTCTGAGGCCGGAACTCCAGCAGTTCGACCGCGAGCGCGTCCCCAGGCTGCGCGCCCTTGACGAAGATCGGGCCGCTAACCGGGTTGACGTGCGAGAAGTCGAGCTTGAGCACGTCGTCGGTGCCCGACGATGTGTTGATCTGCTCGTCCGAGGCGTCCCGCACGTGCAGGAGCACGGTCTCGCCGGACTCGATCTCGAGCGCAGGTTCGAACGAGTTGTCCCAGGCGTACTCGAAGGCGTCCGGCCGCAGGTCGTGGATCGAGCCCGCCATTCGGCGATTCTCCCTACCAGGGAGGCGGCTTGTAAACCCAGAGCCCCGAGACCATGGTCGCGACGACCTCGATTTCGGGCAACTCCTCCGGCTCGATTGCGAACGGATCCCGGTCGAGGACGACGAGGTCGGCCGCGCGGCCGGGGAGGAGCGTCCCGCGCGAGCGCTCGTCGTGCGAGAGCCAGGCCGGCGCGACGCACGTCGCGTGCAGCGCCTCGTCGAGCGTCAGCCGCTCGTCCTCGCGCCAGTGGCCCTGCACGGCGGCGGCGACGCCCGCCCACGGGTCGAGCTCCTCGACCGGCGCATCCGACCCGTTCGCGAGCAGTGCCCCCGAATGGAGGAGCGACCGGTACGAGTAGACGCCGCCGAGCTTGTCCGGCCAGAAGCGCTTCGCCAGCTGTTCGTCCGAGGGCGCGTGCGTGAACTGCACCGACGCCGCCACGCCGATCTCCGCGAAGCGCCCGACGTCCTCGGGCGCCAGGCATTGCGCATGCTCGATCCGCTGCCGGAGGCCGCGCGGCTCCCACGCGTCGCGCGTCGCCTCGAACGCGTCGAGCGCCTCGCGATTGGCGCGGTCGCCGATCGCGTGGACGCCGATGGGCCAGCCCGCTTCTGCGCCCGCGCGCACGATCTCGGCCAGCTCCTCGCCGCTCGTGATGCGGACGCCGCTGCCGTCGAGCATCCACGCCGTCTGCGACCCGAGCGTCCCGTCCATGAACACCTTCAGGTAGCCGATGCGCAGGAGCGGCGATCCGAAGCCGCTGCGCAGCGACAGGTCGCGCAGCTCAGGGAGCTGCGTCGCGGGCAAGGACTGCCACACGCGCAGCTGCGGCTCGAGCCGCTGCCACAGCCCCGCGGCGCCGAGCCAGCCATCCTTGTCGTGCACGCACGTGACGCCGCGCGCGTGCACGAGCTTCACGCCCGCGCGCATCGCGTCCACGTACTCGTCGTCGGGAGCCCTCAGATGCCGGTCCTTGAAGTGCCATGCGGACTCCTCCCGCAGCACGCCGGTCGGTTCGCCGTCCGCGTCGCGCTCGACAACGCCGCCCTCGACGTCGAGGTCGCCATCGGCGAGCGCGAGCGCGGCGGAGTTGAGCCAGAGCGAGTGGTAGTCCTTCGACCACATCGCCATCGGCTCGTTCGAGATCGCGTCGAGCGCCTCCCGGGTCGGGGGGCCGTCGGGCCACTCCGCGTCCCGCCAGCCGTACCCGCGCGTCCATCCACTCGACCGGATCCGGTCGAGCGCCTCCGCGAGCGACGCGCAGCCGTCGAGCTTCGCCTGGCGCTGCGCGAGCGCCCAGGTCGGGAAATGCACGTGCGAGTCGGTGAAGCCGGGAAGGACGCAGCGTCCCCCGAGATCGACGACCTCGGGGGACGCGAGCGCCGTCTCGTGGGTCCCGACTCCGCCGGCGATGCGGTCGCCCGCGATCGCGAGCGAGCGGGCGAGGGGGAGGGACGGGTCGAGTGTGCGGATTACCCCGTTTTCGAGGATCATTGAGCCCTATGTTCGATCATGCGGGTCTCAACGTGAAGGACTATCAGGCGAGCCGCGACTTCTACGAGGGGTTGCTGCCGTTGATCGGCTGGGGGGTCGTCGCGGAGTGGCCGGACCACGGCGTGGTCGGGTTCGGTCCGGAAGGGCACGGCATGTTCTGGCTCCATCAGCGAGAGCCCTACACCGAGGGCGCGCACATCGCGTTCACGTGCGACGACCGGGCGACCGTCGACGCGTTCCACGCCGCAGGTCTCGCGGCCGGCGGCACCGACAACGGCCCCCCGGGCGTGCGCTGGTACCACGAGAACTACTACGGCGCGTTCGTCCTCGACCTGGACGGCAACAACATCGAGGCGGTTTGCCACCATGCCGTGGGATGAGCTGACCCCGGAGCAGCGGGAGCTACGCGACCTCGTGCGCACGCTCGCGCGGGAGCGGATCGCTCCGCGTGCGGCGGAGATCGACTCGTCCCATGAGTTTCCGTGGGACGTGGTCGAGCTGTACCGGGAGAACGACATCTTCGGGCTCTTCTTCGACGAGTCGGTGGGCGGGCTCGGCACGGGGACGCTGATGGCGCTGATCGCGATCGAGGAGGTCGCGAAGGTCTGTGCGACGAGCGCGTTGATCCTGGCGGTACAGGAGCTGGGGTCGCTCGGGCTGAAGCTCGCGGGGAGTGAGGAGCAGAAGGCGCAGTGGCTGCCGCGGCTCGCGAGTGGGGAGTGGTTGTGCGCGTACGCGCTGACGGAAGCGGGATCGGGCTCCGACTCGGCGGCGATGCGCACGACGGCGACGCGCGACGGCGATGCGTATGTCCTCAACGGATCGAAGCGCTTCATCACGAACGCGTCCGTCGCGCACCTGTACACCGTGTTTGCGAAGACGGATCCATCCGCGGGACATTCCGGCATCTCCGCGTTCATGGTCGAGGCGGACGCGCCCGGCTTCGAGGTGACGCGCCTCGAGCCGAAGATGGGCATCGCCGGCTCGACGACGGGCGAGCTCGCGTTCGACGACTGCCGCATCCTCGCGGCGAACCTGCTCGGCGCCGAGGGCGACGGCTTCAAGATCGCGATGCGCATCCTCGACCGCTCGCGTCCCGGCGTCGCCGCGCAGGCGCTCGGGATCGCGCAGGGCGCAACCGACTACGCGCTCGACTACTCGAAGACGCGCGAGACGATGGGCAAGCCGATCGCGCACCACCAGCTCATCCAGGCGAAGCTCGCCGACATGGAGACCGAGTGCGAAGCCGCACGCGGACTGCTCTATCGCTTCGGGCGCATGTGCGACGACGGCGCCGACGACGTCGAGCTGACGAAGGCGTCGGCGATGGCGAAGCTGAAGTGCGGCGACGTCGCCATGGCGGTCACCACGGACGCAGTGCAGATCCTCGGCGGCTACGGGTACGTCAAGGAGTATCCGGTCGAGCGCTTCATGCGCGACGCGAAGATCACGCAGATCTACGAAGGCACGCAGGAGATCCAGCGCATCGTCATCGCGCGCGAGATGCTCAAGGAATCGCGTGCGTTCCTGCTCGCCGGCGTGACCTGATTGACAGCCCTTTTGGCCGGGGCCATACTTGAAACGGAAGATGTTCCCTAGGACTCGAGCAGCAGTTGCGGTTTCGGCGGTGCTCGCTTGCGCGTTGGTCGGCGCCGCGGCGTCGTCGGCGGCGACGCGTCCGCTGACGTTCAGCGGCGCGTTGAAGGGAACCGTTCCGAGTCACAACACACGCTCGTGTTACGCCGGGAGGGGCGGCATGCAATGGCCGCTCGACACCAAGCTCTCCCCGTCGAAGGTCACCAACTGGTCGCTGACGGTCATCTACCCGGGTAACGGGACCTTCAAGAAATTCGTCTTCGGCGGCAAAGCCTCGTTCGTGCTCCAGAGTGGCCTCAACGGATGGGTTGCGACCAGCGGGTCATTCACGATCCATGGCAAGACCGCGACGGCCAACCTCACGCTGGGCGCCCACGAGGGCAGCGCCTCGGGCACCGTGCACGTCTCAGGCGCCTGGACCTGCGGCTGAGGCCGAGCTCACCGCCGCCTCAGCGCGTCAGCAACCTACGTCCGTAAGGGCGCAATGGTCGACGCAGCACTGCTCGCCGAGTGAGCAATAGCCTGCGCTGCTCGTCGTCGGGCAGCAGATGAACACATTCGGGTCGAGGCAGAAGTCGCCGCACGCTACTTGGGGCGGCTCGCAGTTCACGTTCGCCGGCGGAGGGGGCGGTGGAGGCGGAGGTGGAGGTGGAGGCGGCGGAAACAGCGCCAGACAGTTGTCGAGGTTCTGGAGGCACGCACCGATTCCGTTGAGGTATGCCCCCTGACTCTGGCCCATGCACTGTCCGAGGTTGGCCGACTCCCTGAGCTCCCCGAACCAGTGAAGGATTGGAATGGAGTGGGTCCCCGCACCTGCGGCTGCGCCGTGGACGAACTCGGTTATGCAATCCGCGACCGATTCGTTTGCTTTGTCCCTCGTCTCCTGCCGGCAGTCCGCGTAGAGCTCCTGGCAATGCTCCTCCCCCGGGTTGTCGGCGAGGGCGAGGGCCGGCCTGAGCAGGCTCGAAACGGACTCGGGAACGCTCGCGGCTGCGATCGCGACGGCTGCGCGCTTCAATCCTGTCCGCCGGTTGAATCGGGGGTCGTCGGGATTGTGCGAGCCGGCCGCAATCCGCCTGGCGAGCCGGTCGAAGGAGTCGCCGATCGGCATGATCAGTGCACCTGCCGGGCGGCCGCGACAGAAGCCGCACGGGCCTTGGCGAAGGCGCGTTGGCTGTCGGTGACGTGAAGCGCGGCCGACTTCGGGTCGCTGGTCGTCAGAGAGGCGACGAGAGCCAGCAGCCCTGATGCGGTCGCGTCGAGGACGATGAGTAGGTCTGCCGTGCCGGGCTCCGCAGGGTGAATGCCTGCGACCTCGCCGCGGAACTTCATGATGTGCCCCCGTTCGACGAGCAACGCTCGTGCGAACGGCTCCTGCCAGGTATCCGGAGAGGACTTCTTCAGCGCGCGACGCTCTTGCTCGATCACGCTGAGCTGATGGTCGACATCGGCTCGAAGCACCTCGCCGATCCGGGCCAGCACCTGCTCGAGCGTCGTCTGCGTCATTGTCCGAAGGCCCTCAGGCTGCGGACGGGCTGGTCGTCGATCGCCGACGCAGCGAACGCGAGCGAGAGTCTGTCGTCGACGAGCTTTGCAACCGCCTCGCGCCCGACGGCGAGAGCGCCAGCGATGCGCCCGTCGGGGTCGATCAGCACCGCAGCAGGCGTCCCGGGTACCGCGTACGCCTCGGCGACCTCGCGGTCGAGCTGCAGCCCAACATGGCGGATTCGGTGTTCGCTGACGATCGCTCGGTGCGCGTCGCTGCTGCCTCGACTGACCACCGCTACGGTGATCCGATTCCCGTGGTGCCGCTGCCACTCGCCGATCTTCGGCATGAGCGCGGTACACGGCCCGCAGCCCGGGTCGGAGAAGACGAGCGCGACGGCTCGTCCGTAGCCGAGGAGATGCTCGAGCGCGACCGTCCCGGCGTCCACCGAGGGCACCGCGAACGACGGCGCAAGGCTGCCGGCCGAAAGCCCGCGCGGCGCCGCGGCGGGCTCGTTCCCCAGCCTCGCTTCGACCGCGTCGAGGCGTGCCATGAGCCGGCCGTTCTGCCGCAGCAACAGCCACGAGAACACGGCCTGCGAGACGACCACGAGAAGGCCGACGCCGAGACCGGCTAGAGCCAAGGCGCTGAGCCGCGCGAGAGATCCCGTTGCACTGGCGCCCGCGTCGGTCCAGCCGGCGATCGCCACGAAGCCCGCAACTGCCGCCAGCATCCCGTTTCGCAGCAGAGTCCTCCAGCCTGCCGGTGCCGAATGAAGCTGCCCGAAGCAATGGCAATCGGGCTGCCGTCCACGCACCATCGCCGCGCCGATCGCCACGGCGAACATCACGAGCAACAGCAGCGCTGCGACCGCTCCCCACCGCGCGGAACCGCGAATGATCAATGCGACCGCGACCGCCAACTCGCCTACCGGTAGCAAGCTTCCGAGAAGCGGGGCGAATAGAGCAGGGACCCCGAACTCGCGTAGTGCTCGTCGAGAGCCGGGCAAGTCGGCGAGCTTCGCCAACCCAGCCACCACGAACACCCCGGCGAGCACGACGCGCGCACTGAGCAAGACCCCGTTCAACGGACCGCCGTCCGGGCTCTCTTCTCGGTTACCAACCCAAGTGCAGGCGTCGCGAACCGACCCTCCCACAACCTCCGATGAGAGTCAATCTCCCGACCGGTACCGTGGCAAGGGTGAACCTCGACGGCATCCATCACGTCACGTGCATCACGGGCGACGCGCCGCGGAACCTCGGCTACTACACGGGAACGCTCGGGTTGCGGCTCGTCAAGAAGTCGGTGAACCAGGACGACCCGACCGTCTACCACCTCTTCTACGCGGACGAAGAAGGGACGCCGGGGTCCGACATCACGTTCTTCGAGTATCCGGGCGCGGCGCCCGGCCGCGCGGGCTCGGGGATGATCCACACGGTCGTCTGGCGCGTCGGCTCCGAGGAGGCGCTCGACTTCTGGCGCGAGCGCGTGGGCAGTGTGCCGTTCACCGATCCGGAAGGGCTGCAGCACGACGTCGTCGTCGCGAGCGTGCCGGACGCGCCGCTCATCGCGGACCATCCAGACATCCCGCGCGAGCTCGCGCTCCAGGGATTCGAAGGCGTGCGCGCGTACGCGCCCGACCCCGCCGCGAACAACGAGTTCCTCGACGCGCTCGGCTTCGTCGAAGGGGAGACGCGAGGGGACACGCGCGGCGGCTGGATCCGGTACGAGGAGTCACCGGGTGCGGGCGTTCCCGGTGCAGGCACGGTGCATCACGTCGCGTGGGCATCGCCGATGGACGAACACGAGGCGTGGCGACAGCGCGTGACCGACGCGGGCGGCCGGCCGACGCCGATCGTCGACCGCTTCTGGTTTCGCTCGATCTACTTCCGCGAGCCGAACGGCGTGCTCTTCGAGATCGCGACGCTCGGGCCGGGCTTCGCCGCCGACGAGGATCCGGCGCACCTCGGCGAGAAGCTCATCCTGCCGCCCGACTTCGAGCACCTGCGCGCCGAGGTCGAGCCGATCCTCACGCCGCTGCCTAACCCGAGGCAGGGTCGAGCCGGTACAGGCTCCCGTCGTTCGTGACGAGGTAGACCCGCCCATCGGGCCCTTCGCCGAACGACGTCGGCTTGTCCACGTTCAGGCCGAGGTCGCGGTTGTCGCCCGCTTGGCCGTTCGCATACGTGAACGCGCGTAGCTCTCCGTCGCACAGATCCGAATAGAGGAAGCTGCCGCCGAGCGACGTCAGCCGTGGGTCGTGGACGACGACGCCGCCGATCACGGCGCAGCGGCCCTCGTGCGTGTACGTGAGCACGGGCGCCGTGAACTGCGACGCGTCCGGGCACTGCACCGGCGTGTCGGCGTGGACTTCCGTGCCCTCGACGCACGGCCATCCGAAGTTGAAGCCGCCGCTGCCGAGCGGGACGACGTCGATCTCCTCCTGGTCGTTCTCGCCGACGTCGGCGATGTAGTACAGCCCCGTCTTTGCGTCGATGTAGTCGCGCCACGGGTTGCGCAGCCCCTTCGCCCAGATCTGCGCGTCGCCCGTCGCCGGGTCGACGCGCACGATCGAGCCGAGCATGCTCGACGTGTCCTGCGCGTATTGCCCGATGACCGTGTACGTGCCGTTGTCGCCGTCGCCGATCGGGACGTACAGATAACCGTCCGGGCCGAAGGCGATGTCGCCGCCGCGGTGATTCGCGCCGGGCGTGATCACCTGGAGGACGGTGCGGACGGACTTCATGTTGACCGCCCAGTCGTCGTCCATCGTCGCCGAGACGAGCGTGTCCTCGCCGCTCCCCTGCGAGGAGATGTAATAGAAGTACACCGTTCGGTCCTGCGCGAACTGCGGTGAGAACGTCATGTCGAGGAGGCCGTTCTCGCCGTCGTCGCGGATGTCGGCGCCGAAGTCGGCGACGACGTCCTGCGCGTCGCCGTCGAGCATGACGACCTTCCCGTCCTGCTCGACCGCGAAGACGCGGTTCGGATCGGTCGGCGCCACCGCGACGTCGGTGAGCGGGCCGAGGCCGGACGCAAGCTGTGTGAACGCGAGCTTCTGCGGCGCGGGCGCCGGCGCCGGCGGCGGCGACGCGGTCAGCCGGCCGGCGCCGTGCGTTGCGACGCACCGGTAGGGGTAGCTCCCAGCCTTTGCGAGATCGACTGTCAGCGTCGCCGTGTGGCCGGGGCGGAGTGGCCTCGTGCGGGCGCCGGCGACGGCGAAGTCACCGAGGTTCGGGCCGCGATTCGAGATGACGAACGTGACCGCGCCCACGGGAACGGTCTTCGTCGAGACGGTGCAGCGGCCGCCACCGACGGTCACCCGCACCGTCGACCCGGACGTTCGATTCCCTCCGGCTGTCGCCACGAGGGCAGCCAGGATTGCCGCAGTCCGGATCACGGGCGGATTCTGCCTACGGATGGAGCGAGGTTGTGTCCACCACCTCGAAGTCCGATCCCGTGATGCGGCCCATGGTGTGCAGCGCATCGTTCGACCAGTGCGGGTCGGGCGCGCCGCTGATGTACCAGTTCGACCCGTTGTCGGCGAGGATCATCCCGTAGGTCTTCAGCGCCTGGAGCACGACGCGTGCCTGCCGCGGGAAGCCGGAGATGTCGACGTTCGCCTTCAGCCGCACGCGCAGGCCCATCGGCGGCAGTGACGGGTCGTCCGACGACGACGCGTAATGCCGTGCTGGATAGATGTACGCCTTGCGTGTTCGCTCGGCCGTGAACCGCAGCGCATGGTCGATGACGCCGCGCGCGACCTCGTCGTAGCGCGCGAGCCCGGGGAAGATCGGCAGGCCGGCCGCGTCGGCGGACGTCCACCCGGCCGGGCGCACCTGGTTCGAGCGCAGGCTCCACGTCGCCCCGGAGCCCGCCTTCCAACCGCCGCTCGAGGTCGGGTACAGCGCGAACAGCTCGTACAGGCGGCATGCGGACTTGTCCACGAGGATCGCGTGACGGTCGCCGCTCGCGTTGCGTCCGCCTTCGATGTGCACCGTCTTCGGGATCGGATACGCGACGTGATCCGACTCGTCGGCGTAGTCGAACGCGACGTGCGAGCGCGGCGTCGACTTCGACACGATGTCGAACGGAATGCCGATCGGCTGCCCGTCGTACAGCCCCGAGCCGAAGTCGGGGTGGAGACCGGTGTCGAGCCCGATCGACGCGATCATCTGCGGCGAGTTCGCCGCGGCCGGCAGGTTGTCGACGCGCTGGTTCCACGGGTTGTTGGCCGGGAAGATCGGGCAGCTCGGCGCGCCAGGGAGCCGCGATGCGTGCGCCGACACCCCGCCGAGTGCGAGGACGACGAGCGCGACGCGCGCGACGCGCCTCATGCGACGGGCAGGGTCACCGTCACGCGCGTTCCCTCGCCTTCGCGGCTCTCGAGCTGGATCGTGCCGCCGTGCTGGTCGACGAGTGCCCGCGTGATCGCGAGGCCGAGGCCCGTGCCCGGCACTGCCAGCTCGCTCGCCGCCTGTGCGCGGTAGAAGCGCGAGAACACATGACCCTGCTCGTCGGTGGGAATGCCGATCCCCGTGTCGGCGACGGCGATCGACGCGCTCGCCCCGTCGCCGTTCACCTCGACGCGCACGGAGCCTCCGTCGTGGCTGAACTTGACCGCATTCGAAAGCAGGTTGTCGATGACCTGCATGATTCGGCGCTCGTCTCCGAGGATGGTGGGCACGTCACTTCCATCGATCTCCACGCGCACGTGTTTCTCACTCGCGGCCGGCCGCACGGCTTCGACCGCGCGCTCCGCCACCTTCGCGAGGTCGACCGGCTCGCGGCGGAGGTCGACGCGGTGCGCCTCGATCTGCGCGACGAGCAGGAGGTCTTCGACGAGCTGGTGCAGCCGGTCGGCGCTGCGATGGATCACCTCGAGGTACGTCCTGCCGCTCTCCCCGATGCCGTGCTCCTCGTCCTGGAGCATCTCGATGAATCCGGAGATCGACGTGAGCGGCGTCCGCAGCTCGTGCGAGACCGTCGCGACGAACGCGTCGCGCATGCGCTCGAGCTCCTTGTCCGCGGTCACTTCGCGCAGCGTCCAGATGCGGCCGAGCGGGCGGCCGCGCCGGTCGCTGACCGGTGACGTGTAGCCGCGGAAGACGCGGCCGGTGCCCTGGAGCTCGAACTCGTCCGTCGTCGCCTCGCCCGGGGAGTTGGCGATCTCACGCATGCGCTGGACGTAGCGCTCAGGATCGGCGAGCTTGTCGGCGATCGAGAGCAGCTGCTCGGTCGCAGTGCCTTCTCCCGGCATCCCGAGGTCGGTCGCCATGCGCATGAGCGGCTCGTTGAGGATGAGGATGTTGCCGTCGACGTCAGTGAGGCAGATGCCGTCGATGGTCGCGTCGAGCAAGGCGCGCTGTCGTGCAACCGTGTTCGCGCGACGCGACTCGCTCGTGCGCAGCAGGTCGCCGACGAAGGCGGACCCGAATCCGAGCACGCACAGGACGCCGAAGCGGGCGATGGACTGCGACGTGGTCGGGTGCAAGGCGTCGGCGTGCGTTCCGATGAGCCAGAGCACGCCGGCTGCGATTCCGGCCGTGAGCCCTGCGGCGAGGCCGATGTCGACACCGATCAGCATCACCCAGGGCGCGTACATGATGGCGCCGAGCAGCTGGCTCGAGTTGGTGGCGAGCGAGATGCCGAACGTGATCAGCATCGCCACCACCGAGACCGCGCCGATGACGTACCGGCGGCCGAGGAGCGCGCGCCTCAAGTGAAGCTCATCGCCGGGTAGCGCGCGCGCACCGCGTCGATGAATGCAGCGAGCTGCGCGGCGATCGAGGCGTCGGCGATCTCGAGGACGTTCTCCGCGTTCAGCTCGCCAGAGTGCGAGAGGTTGAAGCTTCCGACGAAGACGACGTCGTCGGCGACCGTGACCTTGGCGTGCATGTAGTCGTGCACGGACCCGGGAGCGTACGGCGTCGAGTTCTTGCCGGAGAAGGGCGCGTGCGTGAGCGCTGTCCGCAGGAGTGGTTCCTTCCACGACGCGTTGCCGTTCGCGTGCCACTGCCGGATCACGCCGAGCACCTGCGTGCGGTCGACGACGCCTGCGACATCTACCTTCCCGTCGGTCACCACCTGGGCGAGCGTCGCGAGGATCGGCGCCGACGACAGGACTGGTGACGCGATGCGCACGCGCGTCGTCGCGGTGCCGATGGCTTTCGCGATGCGATGGGCGAGCTGTTCGCCGCGGCCCGGGCAGAACCACGGCCGCACCGTCGTCCCCGCCACCGTTAGCGGCGACGTGTCGACCTTGCCGCTGTGCTGGACGTCGCGTCGCGTCCACAGCTGCTCGAAGTCGGCTGCGTAGCGTGCGGCCAGCTCCGGCGAGTCGACGGTGACGATGACGTTCTCCTCGCGGGTCCACGAGTCGGCGGTCCAGTTCGTCGAGCCCGTCCAGACCGACGCGCCGTCGCGGACGATGTACTTCTGGTGCATGAGGTCGGGCACCCCGGGGATGGCCGCCGTCGGGAACGGCAGCGACGCCATCAGGTCGGGATCGGTCCGGGGCGGCGGCGGCTCGACCACGTGCGCAGGGTGGTCGACGTTGTATGCGAGCCGCACCGCAACGCCGCGAGCGTTCGCATCGCGCATCGCGCCGCCGACGATATGGGCGAGGTCGTCGGGCAGGTGCAGGTCATAGACGGCGACGTCGAGGGTGTGCTGCGCCGCGCCGACGAAGTCGGCAAGGAAGTGCGCGATGTCGGCGGCCGGCTGGCCGCCGTCGGTCAGTGTGCGGACTTCGATCGCTTGTACTCGCGCTTGGCGGCCTGGTAGTCGAGCAGCGACTGCGCCGAGTCGACGTCGCCGAGGGTTGGATGATCCGGCGCGACCTCTTTCGCGACGTCGACGCCGAACCGCTTCGCGAGCACCGCGGTCATGCTCCGCACCTTCATGTCGCCGAAGCCGGGCAGCGCCGCGAGACGTTTCTTCAGGTCGGCGCCGTCCTTCGCATCGCGCCACACGCGCGACGCGTCGCCGCCGTATTCGTCAGTGACGAAGCGGGCGAGATCCTGGACGCGCGCAGCCATCGTGCCGGGGAAACGATGGACGGCGGGCTTCTCGCGGAACGCCGGTTCGAGGTCGGCGGTCGCGAGCGTCTTCGGGTCGAGCGTGCCCAGCCGCGTCTTGATCCGCAGCGGGCCCTGGAACGCCTGCTGGACGGTGATCTGCTGGTCGAGCGCGAAGCCGACGAGGAGCGCGAACGGATCCTCGGCGAGGAGCTTGTTCGCGTCGTCGTTCTCGGTGAACCAGAGCCGGTCGGGCGCCGCCATTGCCTGATCCTATGCGGAGGCAGCGAGCACGGCCTCGCACCGGGAGAGAAACGGTGCGGCGCGCTCGGCGGCGAAATACGCGCGCGCCGGCTCGAGCTGCGCCAGGTCGCCGTGCTCGGCAGCGATCAGCCGCGACCACGCTTCGAGGAACGGCGCGCCGGTCGCCGCGAACGTGTCGGCGGCGGCGAGGTAGTCACCGGCCGCCAGGTCGAGGGCGCCCATTCGCCAAGTGCTCTCGGCAGGAAGCTCGGCCGTCTCGACCCACTCGGCGACGCGGCCGAGGTCGGCGAGCACGAGAATCAACTCGAAGGAGGCGTTCGAGGTGTATCTCGGCGTCGAAAAGATCTCGTCGACGAGGCTCTCGACGTCGGCGGTGCGGCCCGCGACGTGGAGGGCCATCGCCATCCCGGAGATCGTCGGGGCGATCGACTGCGGCGAGTCCGCGCGGCGCGCGCCTGCGAGCGACTCCTCGAGAATGCGGAGAGCGTCGACCGTCTCCCCGCGTGCGGCGTGGATCCATCCCCGCACGAACTGCATTGCACTCGCGAGCTGCGAGTCCGGGACGACGCGGGCCTCGATGTCGGCGACAGTCTCGAGCAGCGCATCCCAGCCGCGCTCGTACAGCCGGTGGATCGACCGTTGCATCTCCGCCCACTGCTGCGCGGATGGGATGCCGAAACGGCGCGCGATCGCCTCCGCCTCTTCGAGCACGACGCGCGCCTCGGCCAGCCGGCCATAGCCGGTGATGACGGACGCGTAGTTGTTTCGCGCGATGGACATCTCGGTCGGGTCGCTCGAACGGTCGGCAAGCTCGATCGCCTGTGCGAGGTCGTCGAGCGCACCGACGTCGCTGAGCTTGCTCCTCGCGACCCCGCGTGAGTTGAGCGCGTTCGACTGGAGCTCGTCGCGGTCGAGCTCCTGCGCGAGTGCCAGTGCCTCGTTCGCGAGCTCGATCGCACCCGCCGGCTCTCCTGCTATCCCCTCCAGACGCGCGGCCTGCGCGTAGGCGCGCGCCTTCGCCACCGACGTCGGGAGCCCGGCGGCGAGCTCGAGCGCCTGCGCGTTGTGGGCCCGCGCTTCGTCGCCGTTGGAGCTCCACCACGCCATCCAGGAGAGCAGCGACTCGGACTCGGCCGCGCCGGCGAGATCGCCGCGGTCCCGGAAGCCGTCGCGTGCCGATTCGGCGACGGCGAAGTCGAATTCGTTCAGGCCGTAAGCCTTTCCGCGCGCGAGGCGCAGCGCCAGCTCCGGGCTTTCGCCCAGCGTGAGTGCCTCGGACGCCAAGTCGGCGGCCGCGGCCCAGGAGCTCAGCGCGGCGGCACGCTCGGAGGCCTCGGCGAGCGCTGCGAATGCCGGCGCGCGGAACGGGGACGTGTCGGCGCCCGACGCTTCCGCGAGCCGCAGTGCCTCGCGGTAGTGGTGCGCGAGCATCTCGGCGCGGTCCTCGCTCCGGTCGGGCGAGAGCGACTCGAGCCATTCGGCGGCCGCGCGGTGCTTCTCCATCCGGCGCGCTCGCGGGATCTGCCCGCAGGCGACGTCGCGCACGAGCAGGTGGAGGAACGCGTACTGCGTCTCGCCTGCGACCGCGGAGCGCCGATCGCGCCGGACGAACTCCTTCCGCTCGAGCGCATGGAGCGCGTCCTCCGACGCCGATTCGAGTGCCGACGGCCAGAACACCTTGCCGAGGACGGAGGCGTCCTGCACGAGCGTCTTCTCCTCGGCCGGCAGTTGGTCGATGCGCGCGGCGATGAGCCCCTGCACCGTCTCCGGCAGCGGCAGCTCGTCGCCGGCGCTGTCTTCGAGCATGCGCGCGAACTCGGCCGCATACAGCGGGTTGCCCTCCGCGCGCGCGAGCACGAGGCGCTGCTTCTCGGCCGGCATGACCGGGAGCAGCCGCGCCGTCGCCTCGTCCGAGAGCGCGCCGATCGAGAGGGTCGTCGCGTTGCGCTTGCCGCCGCCCCAGTCGGGTCGGCGGTCGAGCAGCTCGGGCCGAGCGGTCGCGACGAGCAGCATCGGCACGCCCGACACCCACTCGGCGAGATAGTCGACGAAGTCGAGCAGCGTGTCGTCGGCCCAATGGAGGTCCTCGAAGACGAGGACGAGCGGCCGCTCCTCCGCAAGCTCCTCGAAGAACCGGCGCCAGGCGGAGAACGCCTCGGAACGGCGGTCGCGCGACTCGTCGATCTCGCCGGCGACGCCGGCAAGCGGCTGGATGTGCGAGAGCACCCAGTCGTCGTCGCAGATCGCGGCGAGCTTCTCCTGCGCGGTCTGCGCGTCGTCGCTCTCGAGGATCCCGGCCTGCGCTTTCACGATCTCGCCGAGCGCCCACACGCTGCGGCTCTCGCCATACGGGAGCGAACGGCCCTGCCGCCACCAGTACACGTCCGGGTCGGCATCGAGGATCGAGAAGAGCTCCGCGACGAGTCTGCTCTTGCCGATGCCGGGGACGCCCACGAGCGTGATGAGCTGCGCTGTCTCCTCGCTCTTCGAGCGTTGGAACGCGTCGGTGAGGAGGAAGAGCTCGCGTTCGCGTCCGACGAGCGCCGTGCGGTGCGTCTGCTCGACGTCCGTTCCGAAACGCGAGCGGGCGCCGACGACCTCCCATACCGGCACCGGCCTCGACTTCCCCTTTGCCTCGACCGCCGGCGCCTCGCGGTAGTCGATCACGTGACGCGTCGCGCGGTACGTCGCGTCGCCGACGACGATCCCGTTCACGGGCGCGGCCGTCTGCATGCGCGCGGCGGTATTGACGACGTCGCCCGACACCATCGCCTCCCCGGCGGCCACGTCGGCCTCGAGCGCGACGAGCGCCTCGCCGGTGTTCACCGCCGTGCGGATCTCGAGGTCCGGCGAGCCGTCGCGGATCGCGAGCGCCGCGAGCACCGCGCGGACGGGATCGTCCTCGTGCGCGACCGGCGCGCCGAACACAGCCATGACGGCGTCGCCGATGAACTTCTCGACGGTGCCGCCGCGCTGCTCGATCTGCTCGCGCAAACGCGCGTAATACGGGGTCAGCAGGGCCCGCACGTCCTCGGGATCGAGCTCCTCGGCACGGCTCGTGAAGCCGACGAGATCGGTGAAGAGGATGGTCACGACCTTCCGCTCCTCGCGGCTCATGGCCCATAACCTACTCTGGAGAAATGGATCCTTTGCGCGTCTTCAGCCCAGAGACGCGGGCCTGGTTCGAGCGCGAGTTCAAGGCTCCGACGCCTGCACAGGCGAAGGGCTGGCCGGCGATCGCGTCCGGCAAGCACACGCTCATCCAGGCGCCGACGGGCTCGGGAAAGACGCTCGCCGCGTTCCTGTACGCGATCGACAAGCTGACGCCGGCGCCTGCCGCGGGACTGCGCGTCCTGTACGTCTCGCCGCTGAAGGCACTGAACTACGACGTCGAGCGCAACCTGCGCGGCCCGCTCGCAGGGCTGCAGTCGAAGCTGCGCGTCGCCGTGCGCACGGGCGACACGCCGCAGAAGGAGCGCACGGCGATGCTCCGCGAAGCGCCCGACATCCTCATCACGACGCCGGAATCGCTTTTCCTCATGCTCACGTCGCAGGCGCGCGAGCTGCTGCGCAGCGTCGAGACGGTGATCATCGACGAGGTGCACGCGGTCGCGGGGACGAAGCGCGGCGCGCACCTCGCGCTCTCGCTCGAGCGCCTGGAGCGGCTGACCGGCGGCTTCCAGCGCGTCGGCTTGTCGGCGACGCAGCGCCCACTCGAAGAGATCGGCCGGTTCGTTGCCGGCGGACGTCCGATCGAGCTCGTCGACGCCGGCGTCGCGAAGGAGCTCGACCTCGAGGTCGTCGTCCCGCTCGACGACATGCGCGAGCCGGCGGAGCAGAGCTCGATCTGGCCGTCCATCTACCCAGCGATGCTCGAGCTCGTCCGTGCGCACCGTTCGACGATCGTGTTCGTGAACAACCGGCGGCTCGCCGAGCGGCTCGCGCTGCGGCTGAACGAGCTCGCGGAAGAAGAGATCGCGCGCGCACACCACGGTTCGCTCGCGCGCGAGCAACGCGTGATCATCGAGGAGGACTTGAAGGCTGGGCGCATCCCGTGCCTCGTCGCGACGTCGTCGCTGGAGCTCGGCATCGACATGGGCGCCGTCGATCTCGTCATTCAGGTGGAGTCGCCGAAGTCGGTCGCGCGCGGCCTGCAGCGGATCGGGCGCGCGGGCCACACACTCGACGCGATCTCGAAGGGGCGCATCTTCCCGAAGTTCCGCGCCGACCTGCTCGAGTCGGCCGTGGTCGCGCAGCGGATGCACGCGGGCGCGATCGAGGAAACGCAGATTCCACGCAATCCGCTGGACGTGCTCGCGCAGCAGATCGTCGCCATCTGCGCGGACGAAGAGATCGAGGTGACGGAGCTGCACACGCTCGTGCGCGGCGCATATCCGTTCGCAGACCTTTCACGCGCCCAGCTCGAGAACGTGCTCGACATGCTCGCCGGCCGCTACCCGTCGGACGAGTTCGCCGAGTTGCGCCCGCGCATCGTCTGGGACCGTACGGGCGGCGTCATCCGCGGCCGGCAGGGCGCGCGTCGTCTCGCGGTGACGAACGCTGGGACGATCCCCGACCGGGGGCTCTTCGGCGTCTTCATCACCGACGGCGGCGGCCGTGTCGGCGAGCTGGACGAGGAGATGGTGTACGAGGCGCGCGCCGGCCAGGTGATCGTGCTCGGCGCTTCGTCGTGGCGCATCGACGAGATCACGCGTGATCGCGTGCTCGTCTCGCCGGCGCCGGGTGTTCCGGGCATGGTGCCGTTCTGGAAGGGCGAGGGCGTCGGGCGTCCGTACGAGCTCGGCGCTGCGATCGGCAAGTTCTCGCGCGAGCTGCTCGCGAAGCACGAGCCGACGATCGAGGGGCTCGACGACCGCGCGGCGTGGAACCTGATCGAGTTCCTGCGCGAGCAGGAGCGTGCGACCGGCGTCGTCCCGTCCGACCGCACCGTCGTCGTCGAGCGCTTCCGCGACGAGATCGGCGACTGGCGCATCTGCATCCTCACGCCGTTCGGCGGCCGCGTGCACGCGCCGTGGGCGATGGCGGTCGCGGCACGCCTGCGCGAGTCGATGGGAATCGAGGTGCAGTCCATCTGGTCGGACGACGGGATCGCGTTCCATCTCCCGGACGCCGACGCGCCGCCGGGGACGGATCAGCTGCTGCTCTCGCCGGACGAGCTGGACGAGCTCGTGATCGCCGAGGTGGGGCAGACCGCGCTCTTCGGCGCGCGCTTCCGCGAGAACGCGGCGCGCGCGCTGCTCATACCGCGGCGGCGGCCGGGCGAGCGCACGCCGTTGTGGCAGCAGCGGTTGAAGGCGCAGGGACTGCTGCAGGTCGCGCGCAAGTACGCGAGCTTCCCGATCGTGCTCGAGACGTATCGCGAGTGCCTGCAGGACGTGTTCGACCTTCCGTCGCTGAAGAAGCTGCTGCACGGGTTGCACACGCGCGAGATCGATCTGGTCGACGTCGAGACGGCGAGCGCGTCGCCGTTCGCGGCGTCGCTCCTGTTCGACTACATCGCGACCTATATGTACGAGGACGACACGCCGCCGGCGGAGCGCCGCGCACAGGCGCTGTCGCTCGACCGCGAGCTGCTGAAGGAGCTGCTCGGTCAGGAGGAGCTGCGGGAACTGATCGACGTGGATGCGCTCGCCGATGTCGAGGCGTCGTTGCGCCCGAAGCCGCGCAATGCCGACGAGCTGCACGACCTGCTGCGGTTGCGGGGCCATCAGTTCGAGTTCGATGCAGGGTTCGCCGAGACGCTCGTGCGCGAGCGGCGGGCCTTCCGGTTCGGCGATGCCTTGGCGGCGGCCGAGGACGCGGGGCGCTACCGCGATGCACTCGGCGTCATGCCTCCATCGGGATTGCCGGAGGCGTTCCTCGGCGGCGGCCCGGATTCGCTGCAGCAGCTCGTGCGGCGTTTCGCGCGCGGACGCGGGCCGTTTACGACCGCGCAGGCGAAGGCGGCGTTCGGCGTCGACGTCGAGGAGGAGCTGCGCGCGCTCGAGCGCGAGGATCAGCTCGTGCGCGGGGAGCTGCGTCCCGGCGGGACGGAGCGCGAGTGGTGCGACCCCGACGTGCTGCGGCGGTTGCGGCGCGCGTCGCTCGCCGCGTTGCGGCGCGAGGTGGAGCCGACAGAGCAGGCGGCCTTCGGCCGCTTCCTCCCGAGCTGGCACGGGATCGACCGGCGTGCGACGCTGCGCGAGGCACTTGTCCCGCTGCAGGCGCTGCCGCTGCCCGTGTCCTTGTGGGAGTCGGAGGTGCTGCCGCGACGCGTGCCCGACTATCGGCCGGAGCAGCTCGATCAGCTGTGCGCGTCGGGAGAGCTCATCTGGGTCGGCGCGGGGCTCGACCGTGTCGCGGTGTTCTTCCGCGACGACGCGCCGCTGCTCGGGCGTCCGTCGGCGGCGCCGTCGCCGGAGGAGCCGGAGCACGACGCGATCCGCGCGGCCCTCGCCGGCGGCGCGCTCTTCTGGTCCGACTTCGGCACCGAGGAGCTCCTGCCCGCCCTCTGGGATCTCGTCTGGGCCGGCGAGGTCACGAACGACGCGTGGCAGCCCCTCAGAGCCACAGGCCGGTACCTAGTACCCAAACGGAAGCGTCACGAAAGGCGCTTCTCCCGCACCCG
>DATBQM010000050.1:0-56420 GCA_036560805.1 Gaiellaceae bacterium
GCACGGTCGACTTCCGGAACACCGGGCTGATCATGACGTCGAACATCCGCAGCGCGGACGCGTTGCGCGACCACTTCCGGCCGGAGTTCCTCAACCGCGTGGACGAGATCGTGGAGTTCAAGGCGCTCTCGCGCGAGCAGATCGCGGAGATCGCCGACCACCAGCTCGACCGGCTGCGCGAGCGGCTCGCCGAGCGGCGCATCACGCTCGAGCTCACCGACGCCGCGAAGGACGTCCTCGCGGACGCCGGCTGGGATCCCGCGTACGGCGCCAGGCCGCTGAAGCGCGCGATCCAGCGGCTCGTCGAGAACCCGCTTGCGCTGCGGCTCCTCGAGGGCGAATTCGCCGACGGCGACACGATCCGCGTCGATGCGCAGGACGGAGAGCTCGCGTTCGCAAAGGCCGCCGGGCGCGCTGCGGCGGCCGCGGCGTAAGATCCACGCAAACCGTTTGCGGTCGGCGCCCGAACGTCTCACGAAGATCATCCGTCAAGGAGGAAACGTGAGGAAATTCGTCACCCTGTTCGCCGCAGCTGCCGTCTGCGCGCTCGCCGTCACCGCCGTCTCGTCCGCCGCGCGGCACACAACCATGGGCTGGTCGGCCAAGCTGACCGCAGCGCAGGAAGTCCCGAAGCAGGCCGTCAAGAATGCGGCCGGCGTCGGCGCCTTCCATGCAACCCTGACCGGGAAGAAGCTGAAGTGGACGCTGACGTTCTCGAAGCTCTCCGGGCCTGCCACGGCCGCGCACATCCACATGGGCGCGATGGGCAAGGCAGGCAACGTGGTCGTCCCGCTCTGCGGGCCGTGCAAGAGCGGCGCCAGCGGTACCGCGACCCTTCCCGCAGCCGTGATCAAGGCGGCCGGCAAGCACCTGCTCTACGTGAACGTGCACACCGCGAAGAACCCCGCCGGGGAGATTCGCGGCCAGGTCGTGGGCTGACGGTAAGCCACGGCGGGAGCGGCGTCTCTCAAAGGGGCGCCGCTCCGCTACGGTCCGGTACGTGCTTCTCGTCGTCGCCGCCACCGAGCGTGAGCTTGCCGCCGTCCGCGCGGCCGAGACGTTCGTCTGCGGCGTCGGTCCCGTCGATGCCGCGATCGCGACGACCCGCAGGCTCGCCGACGGGGACGTGACCGCGGTCGTGCACGTCGGGATCGCCGGCGCCCGCACGCTCGAGCCGCTCACGCTCGTGCTCGGCTCCGAAGCGGTGTACTGCGACGTCGTCGACGCTTCGTCGAGCTTCCCGCGCGTCGAGCGCGTCGCGCCGGACGCCGCGTTGCTCGCCGCCGTGCGCGCGGCGCTTCCGGACGCTCGAGTCGAGCCGATCGGCACGTCGGGACGTCTCGGCGGCTCGACCGGCTGCGACGTGGAGGCGATGGAGGGCTTCGGCGTGCTCCGCGCGGCCGCGCTCGCCGACGTCCCCGCCGTCGAGCTGCGGGCGATCTCGAATGCGATCGGCGAGCCCGACCGCGCGAAGTGGCGGTTCGACGACGCATTCGCAGCGATCGGAGACGCTGTGACGCGCCTCGTGCCGGAGCTCGCGCATGCGTGAGCTGACGTTCGGCTTCTCGCCGTGCCCGAACGACACGTTCGCGTTCCATGCGCTCGTGCACGGCCTCGTCGACGCGCCGTTCACGGTACGGCCGGTTTTGCTCGACATCGAGGAGCTGAACCGGCGTGCCCGGACCGCCGAGCTCGAGCTCACGAAGCTCTCGTTCGGCGCGCTACGCGGCGCGCAGGGGTACGAGATGCTGCGAAGCGGCGCTGCTCTCGGCCACGGGTGCGGACCGCTCGTCGTCGCACGCGAGCGGATGACGCTCGCCGAGGCGGCGGCACGCCGCGTGGCGATCCCCGGACGCGACACGACCGCGTTCCTGCTGCTGCGTGTGTTCGCCCCGGAGATCGACTCGGGCGACACCGTCGAGCTTCGCTACGACGAGATCCTCGCCGCGGTCGCGGGCGGCGACGTCGACGCCGGGCTCATCATCCACGAGAGCCGCTTCACGTATCGCGACCACGGGCTCGAGCGCGTCGCGGACCTGGGCGAGCTCTGGGAGGCGCGGACGGGCCTGCCGGTCCCGCTCGCGGCGATCTGCGCACGCGAGGATCTGGACGAGAGCCTGCGGCGTGACGTCGAGCGCGCGCTCCGCGCGTCGGTCGAATACGCGTTCGCGCATCCCGACGCGAGCATCGACTACGTGCGGGCGCACTCGCAGGAGCTCTCCGACGACGTGTGCCGGCAGCACATCGAGCTCTACGTGAACGAGTTCAGCATCGACCTCGGTGCAGAGGGGCTCGCAGCGATCGACGCGCTCGTGGCCGAGCCCGCCGCGTCGCGCTAGGACGCAGGCGGCGCGTCGACGACGTCGTCGAGGAACTCGGCGCCGCCGTGGATCGGCGGTGCGCCGTACGCGAGGAAGAGGATCTCCTCGCCGGTCTCGTTCCGCACCTGCATCGCCGTACCGGGATGCACCGCGACGAGGCCGCCGGGCTCGACGTCGACTCGCTGCGGCGGGTCGTCGAGCAGCATCGTCAACGTGCCGCGGAGCGGGACGAACACCTCTTCCTGATTCGGGTCGACGTGCCTGCGGCCCCGGCTGTGCGCGGGATAGCGCCACATCCGCGCGCGCGACTCGGTGAGCTTCGCCGCGTCGGTGATCGACGCCTGGTGCCGCGGCTCCTCGCCCTCGTGCGCCGGCGCGCGCTCGTCCCAGTCGAGCGAGCTTCCGTGGACGACGTCGTAGCTCATGCCGCGACGATACCCTCAGCGCCCATGGCGAGGCTCACCTATCCGCGTGCGGGCGAGCCGCGTCCCGCCGCGCTCCCACCGGCCGAGCGGACGGTCGGCCAGGTCGTCGCGGAGTCGATTCGCATCTACGGCGAGCACTTCCGCCGCGCGCTGCTGCTCGGGATCCCGCCTGCGATCCTCGTCGTCGTCGGGACGAACGTGTCGAAGCGCGTTGCCTTCGTGCTCGCGCCGACGTTCTCGGCTGCGCTCGTGAGCGCGTCGTATGTCGGCGCGTGCGTGCTCGTGCTCCGCCGGCGGCCGTCGAACAGACGCCTCGTCGTCGCTTGGCTTTCCGGCTGGCTCGTGTTCCTGCCGGTGCCCTTCCTCGTGGTCGCGTTCATCCTGCCGGCGCTCGCGTGGCTCGCGGCATTCGGGCTCGTCGTGCCCGTCCTCGTCGTGGAGGAGCTCACGCCGCGCGCCGCTTTCGGTCGCGCGTGGCAGCTCGCGCGCGCCGGCTACGTCCACGTGCTCGGCTCGCTCGCGACCCTCGCGATCGTCGTGCTGCTCACGCAGGGCATGCTCGCGTTCCTCCTGCGCGGCTCCGGCGGCACCGCGCTCTCGACGGCCTTCTTCCTCGCGAACGTCGTCGTCTCGCCCCTGCTCTTCATCGGAGCCTCGCTCCTGTACGTAGACCAGACGGCGCGGCTGGAGTAGGTTCCTCGCCATGCCCATCTACATCCTGCTCTCGCGGCTCTCGCAGCAGGGCGTGGCGACGCTGAAGTCGAACCCCGACCGCCTGCGGGAGGTGAACCGCGACGTCGAGGAGCTCGGCGCGCGCGTCCTGCACCAGTGGGCGACCCTCGGCGAGTTCGACTTCGTCAACGTCATCGAGGCGCCGGACACGGCGACGGTCGCCCGTGTCTCGGTCGCGCTCGGCGCCCGCGGGTCGACGAAGATCCAGACGCTGCCTGCGCTGACGATCGACGAGTTCGTCGCGACGCTGAGCTGAATTACGCGGCAGGCGCTGCGGCGACGCGGCGGATCGTGACGCCCCACGCCTTGCCCGACGCGAAGAGCGCGTCCGGGTCGACCTCGTTGCGCCAGCCGAGGAAGTGCGGCTCGGGATCGTCGTCCGTGCAGCCGAACACGGCGGGGAAGACACGGGCCTTCGGGTGGTCGTGCTTCGTACGCGAGGCTTCTTCGGCGAGACGCTCCGCTTCTTCGGCGGCGGGACCTTCCATGTATCCGCGTGGCACGCTTCCACACTACTGCCGATACGCTCCGACTGTGCAATCTGCTCTTGCAGTGCACGGGCTCGAGAAACGCTACGGGTCGGTGCAGGCGCTTCGCGGTGTCGACCTCGAGGTAGGGGAGGGGGAGCTCTTCGGCCTGCTCGGGCCGAACGGCGCCGGAAAGTCGACGCTCGTGAAGATCGCGGTCGGGCTCGTCCGTCAGAGCGCGGGCACCGCCGAGGTGGCGGGATCGAAGGCCGGCTCGCGGGCGGCGCGCGCGTCGCTCGGCTATCTCGCGGAGCTCTTCCGCTTTCCCGGCTGGTACACGGCCGACGAGGTGCTCGAGCTGCATCAGCGTCTCGCCGGCTCCCGTGGCGGCGAGGCGGAGCGCCGCAGGCTGCTCGAGCTCGTCGCGCTCACCGACGCGACGCGCCGACGCGTCGACGGCATGTCGAAGGGAATGCAGCAGCGGCTCGGCGTCGCTCAGGCGCTCGTCGGAGAGCCGCGGCTCCTACTGCTCGACGAGCCGACGTCGGCGCTCGATCCCGTCGGGCGGCGCACCGTGCGCCTGCTGCTCGAGGATCTGCGCGACCGCGGCGTGTCCGTGCTCCTCAACTCGCATCTGCTCTCCGAGATCGAGCTCGTCTGCGACCGCGTCGCGATCCTGCTCGACGGCAACGTCGTCGCCGCGGGCACGCCGGCCCAGCTCGCCCAGCCGCGCGGCGTCGAGCTCGAGACCGACGACGGCGTCCGCACGATCGAGGGCGCGACGCGGGAGGACGCGCCGCGCCTCGTTGCGGAGCTCGTCGCGGCTGGCCGCAAGGTGTACGGCGTCCGCGTCCTGACCTCGACGCTCGAGGACACCTATCTCGAAGCGGTCGGCGGAGAGACGGATTGAGAACGGTCGCCGTCATCGTCGAGTACGGCTTCCGCGAGGCGGTGCGGCGGAAGGTCTTCGCGGTCGTGCTCGTGCTCACCGCCTTGTTCCTCTTCCTCTTCGGGCTCGCGAACCATTTCGTGTTCCGCGAGCTGTCGCGGATCTCGCCGCCGTCCGACGTGCACGTCGACTCGCGAACGTTCGCCGGAGCGTTCCTCGTCGGCCTCGCGATGTTCGCGACGCTCTTCCTCGGCGTCGTGCTCGCAGTCTTCCTCACGCTCGGTGTCGTCTCCGGCGACGCGGAGCGCGGCTTGCTCCAGCCGCTCGTCGTGCGACCGATCGGCCGCGCGACGCTTCTGCTCTCGCGTTTCGTCGGCGCGGCGGGCGTCTGCGTCGCGTACGTGCTCGGCGTCTACTTCATCGCCATCACGATCACCGGGCTGACCGGCCACTGGTGGCCGGACCGGATCGCGTGGCCGGGCATCGAGCTCGCGGGCGGCGTGCTCGTCGTGATCTCGCTGTCGCTGCTCGGCTCCGTCGTGCTGTCGTCGACCGCGAACGGGATCGCCGTGTTCATGCTCTTCGGCTCGGGCCTCGTCGCGGGGCTGCTCGGCACGATCGGGCACGCGCTCAACTCACACACGATCAAGCACGCGTCGACGATCGCGTCGTGGGCGCTCCCCTTCGAGGCGCTCTACCAGGACGGGCTGCGCATGATCACGGAGAAGGCGTCCGGGCTCACCGGCTTCCTGCTCCAGCTCGGCCCGTTCGGCGGCGCGTACGTCCACGGCTGGCCGATCCGGATCTGGGCGGCCGTGTATCTCGTGGCCGCGCTGGCCGCCGGGATCGCGGCGTTCTCGCGCCGCAATCTCTAACTCGCGACAGCGATCTCGCCGGCGAGCCGCGAGTTCTGCGCGATCAGCGCCTTGTTCGCGTGCTGCGTCCGGCCGCCGCTCTCGCGGTGGAGATACGAGAGGACGAACGGCGTCACCGCCTGCCCGGCGACGCCCTCGTCGTGCGCGGCGGCGAGCGCCTGCTCGATCAGCGGCTCGACGTCGTCGAGCGGCTCGTCCGGCGGGCGTCCGAGCAGCAGCCCGCCGCCGGCGAGCTCCCAGTGCGCGCGTGCGATCTGCGCCGCGTCGGCGGCCGAATCGACGCGCACCGACACGGGCGGCCCGCCCGCGGCCGCGTAGAAGAGCGGCAGCGTGTCCACCCGGAAGCCGAGCACCGGCACGCCGAGCGACTCGAGCAGCTCCGACGTCGCCGGGACGTCGAGCAGTGATTTGACGCCGGCCGACACGACGAGCGCCGGCGTCCGCGCGAGCTGCGCGAGGTCCGCCGACACGTCAGGCGGATCCGGGAAGCCGCGGTGCACGCCGCCCAGGCCTCCCGTCGCCATCCACCGGATGCCCGCGGCGCGCGCGACTGCGAGCGTCCCACCGACGGTCGTCGCGCCGACGGCGCGCTGCGTCACGGCCGCCGCGAGATCGCGCGGCCCGACCTTGCGCGCGTCGGCGCCGAAGCGCGCGAGCTCGCTCTCCGACACGCCGACGACGATCTCGCCGTCGAGCACGCCGACCGTCGCCGGCGTCGCTCCTGCGGAACGCACCTGCCGCTCCGACTCGAGCCCGACGGCGGCCCCTTCGCCCGGCGGGAAGCCGTGCGCGACGAGCGTCGTCTCGAGCGCGACGACCGCGTCACCTGCCGCGAGCGCCTCGCGGACCTCGTCGCTCATGCGGATCATGGGAACGACCCTACGTTCGCGACGCACCGGGCTGCGGCCTCCAACCCGCGCCGCGCCGCCTCCTCGAGCGAGCCGCCGAGCAGGAACCCCGCAGCGAGCGCATCGCCCGCGCCCGTCGTGTCGACGACGTCCGCGTCGACGGGCGCGAGGTCGAGCCGCGCGTCCTCGGTGAGCACGGTGCAGCCGCGCGCGCCGCGTTTCAGCACCCCGGTCGGCGCCGTGAGGTACGCGCCGCCGAGCATCTCCCACTCTGCTTCGGTCGCGAAGAGGACGTCGGGGGCGAGCGCGTCGAGCAGCTCGCGGAAGCGCACGGGGCCGAACGTGCGGATCTCCGTCCACGCGGCCACGTCGACCGAGACGCGCGCGCCGCGCTCGCGCGCCAGCTTCGCCGCGACGAGCGCCGCGCCGCAGATCGGCTCGCGCAGCAGCGCGTAGCCGGAGAGGTGCAGCACGTCGCATTCGAACCATGCTCCGTCGAGCTCGTCGGCCGAGAGCGACGGAGCGACGCCGCGGTCCGACGCCATCGAGCGGTCGCCGTCGGCGCCGACGATCGAGACGACGACGCCCGTCGCGCCCGCCGCGACCGGTCCGGCGAGCTCGACACCGTGCGACGAGAGCTCCCGTGTGACGAGCTCGCCTGCGGCGTCGTCGCCGCGCTTCGCGACACATCGCGCGGAGGCGCCGAGTGACGCCGCCCACGCCGCGACGTTCGCCGCCTGGCCGCCCGCGCCGGTGCGCGTGCGCGCGCGGACGTCGTCCCCCGGAGCGAGCGGCTCGTCGAGGCGGACGATCACGTCGAGCATCACGTCGCCGAGGGTCGCGATCTGCATGCGGGCAATCGTCCCAGGTCCGGCGCGCGCGCCGACCGGGAGGCGGATCGGTCAGGGCCTGAAGCGCGTCCGCCGGCCGACTCCGTTTCCACTCTTCGAGCCCGCGGTTCTTGTGGTGCAGGCCGAAGTACCGGCCGGGGACGAAAGGATACGCCCTCCGGCGGCTCGTACAATCGTCCCATGGACGACGAACGCCGGCGCGATCGAGCGCGCTCGTTCCTCCTCGGCGGCCTCGTCGGGGCCTCCGCCGCGGTCGCGACAGCGCGCCGCCGGCGGGAGATCGCACGCCTTCGCCGCGAGCGCAGGCTTCATCCGGTGGGGCTCGCCGCCTTCGAGACCGCTCCGTGCTTCCAGGAGCGCCTGGCTGCGGAGGACGACGTGGGGGAATAGCCCACGCGGCACAGACCGAGCAGCCCCGTATAAGCTCGCATGCACTCTTCTACGACCGCGGGGGTGCGGAGCGTGGCCGGGGTTGCGTTCGAACGCATCAGCAAGATCTACGCCGACGGCACCAAAGCGGTCGACGGGCTGACGCTGGAAATCGGTGACGGCGAGTTCATGGTGCTCGTCGGGCCGTCCGGGTGCGGCAAGACGACCGCACTGCGGATGGTCGCCGGCCTCGAGGACATCAGCGAAGGCGTGCTGAAGATCGGCGACCGCGTCGTCAACCACGTTCCGTCGCGCGACCGCGACATTGCGATGGTCTTCCAGAGCTACGCGCTCTACCCGCATCTCTCCGTATACGAGAACATCGCGTTCGGGCTGAAGATCAAGAAGATCCCGAAGGACGAGATCGCGCGGCGCGTGGAAGACGCGGCGCGCATCCTCGGCCTCGACCCATTCCTCAAGCGGAAGCCGCGCGCGCTGTCGGGCGGGCAGCGCCAGCGCGTCGCGATGGGCCGCGCGATCGTGCGCGAGCCGGCGGCGTTCCTCATGGACGAGCCGCTCTCGAACCTCGACGCGAAGCTCCGAGTGCAGATGCGCGCGGAGATTGCGGGACTGCAGCGCACGCTCGGCGTCACGACGATCTATGTCACGCACGACCAGGTCGAGGCGATGACCATGGGCGACCGCGTCGCCGTCATGCGCAAGGGCGAGCTGCAGCAGGTTGCCGAGCCGCAGGCGCTCTACGACCGGCCGGTCAACCTCTTCGTCGGCGGCTTCATCGGCAGTCCGGCGATGAACATGGTCGAGGCGACGCTCGAGCGATCGAACGGCGGGTACGCCGCGAAGGTCGGCGACCAGACCGTCGACATCGGTGACGCGCTGTCCGCGCGGCCGGCGCTCAAGGGATACGAGGGTCGCGCGGTCGTGCTCGGCATCCGCCCCGAGGATCTCGAGGACGCCGCGCTCGCCACCGGCGGCGCGCAGAAGCTGCGCGGCACGACGCAGCTCACGGAGGCGCTCGGCTCGGAGATCATGGTGCACTTCGCCGTCAAGGGACGCCACGCGATGACGGAGGACGTGCGCGAGCTGAAGGAAGACGTCGGCGACGAGCGCGAGATCGGCGTGCTCGGCTCCGAGGACTCGGCGACGCTCGTCGGCCGCTTCGGTGCGCGTTCGCGCGTGCGCCCGGGCGAGCCGGTCGAGGTAGCCGTCGACACTCGCTCGCTGCACTTCTTCGACCCGGACACAGGGCTCGGAATCTACGACGCATCACCCACGAAAGGAGCTGCATGACTCGCACACGAATCGGGGTCGTCTGCATCACGGTTGCGGTCGCGCTGCTCGCCGCCGGGCTCGCAGGCGCCGGGACGAGATCGCATCACCACACCGGCCAGAACCTCGCGGTGAAGGGAACGATCACCTTCGACGGCATCTGGACCGCATCGTCGGGCCAGAAGCAGTTCGCCGACGTGATCAAGCTGTTCAACAAGACGTATCCGAACGTCAAGGTCAACTACAAGCCGGTCGGCGACAGCCTGCCGACGGTGCTCGCGACCGCGGTCGCCGGCGGCAACCCGCCCGACATGGCGGACATCGCGCAGCCGGGGACGGTCGCGCAGTTCGCGAAGCAGGGCAAGCTGAAGCCGATCACGTACGCGAAGGGCACGATCGCGAAGAACTACGTCGCGTCCTGGCAGCAGCTCGGGACGTACAGCGGCAAGCTGTACGCGCTCGTCTTCAAGGCTGCCAACAAGTCGGTCGTCTGGTACAACGTCCCGGCCTTCAAGGCTGCCGGCGTGAAGCCGCCGAAGACGTTCTCGCAGCTCCTCGCCGCCGCGAAGGTGATCAAGTCCTCCGGCACGCCGGCCTACTCCATCGGCGGCGCCGACGGTTGGACGCTCACCGACATGTTCGAGAACATCTATCTGCGTACGTTCGGCGCGGCGAAGTACAACGCGCTGAGCGCGCACAAGATCAAGTGGACGGATCCGTCGGTGAAGACGGCACTGACCACGATGGGGAAGATCATCGGTGACACCGGCAATCTCGCCGGCGGCACGAGCGGCGCGCTCCAGTACGGGTTCAACGACTCCGTCACGAACGCGTTCGGCTCTCCGCCGAAGGCCGCGATGGTGTTCGAGGCCGACTTCGTCGGCGGCGTTATCTCGTCATCCACGAAGGCGAAGGCGAAGACCGGCTTCAACACTTTCACCTGGCCTTCGATCACCCCCGGCGCGGACGCGGGCGGTGTCGAGATCGGCGGCGACCTGTTCGTCACGTTCCGTGACACCCCGGCGATCGAGGCGTTCGTGAAGTTCCTCGCGACCGCACCGGCTGCCGAGGCCTGGGCGAAGCAGGGCGGCTTCGGGACCGGCAACAAGAACGTGCCGGCGAGCATCTATCCGGATGCGATCACGAAGGCGACCGAGGCTCCCATCGGCTCGGCGAAGTCCGTCGTGTTCGACATGTCGGACGAGCAGCCGCCGTCCTTCGGCGCCACCGCGGGCCAGGGCGAGTGGGGGCTGTTCCAGGACTTCCTGAAGAATCCCAAGAACGTCGCAGGGATTCAGGCGAAGCTCGAAGCCGCCGCGAAGTCGTCGTACGCGAAGGGGAAGTAACCGAGCTGTGAGCGCAGGGGGAATCACCGCGGAGCCGCCCGTCGTGGCGGCTCCGCCCCCCTCCGGCGAGCCAGGGCGGCTCGGCCGCGTTCTCGTGAGCGCGTTCTTCCTCGCGCCCGCGCTGTTCATGCTCGGTGTGTGGATGGTCTACCCGGCCGTCTACACGATTATCCGGAGCTTCTTCGGCCAGACCGGCTTCTTCGGTCACTGGGTCGGCATCGACAACTACAAGACGCTGTTCACGACGTCGACGCTGACGACGGCGATCAAGAACAACGCCATCTGGGTCGCAGTCGTGCCGGCGCTCGTGACTGCGATCGGACTCGTGTTCGCGGTCCTCACCGAGCGCGTGCGCTGGGCGGTCGCGTTCAAGACCGTCGTCTTCCTGCCGATGGCGATCTCGGCGTTCGCGACCGGCGTGACGTGGCGGATCATGTACCAGCAGGATCCCGGTCTCGGCGCCGTCAACGCGCTCGGCAAGACGATCAGCGGCGTCTTCAGCCCCGCAGGCGTGCTCTCGTCGGCGCTCCCGTCGACCCCCGCGCTGCAGTCGGCCGGCGGCGCGCTCGTCCTCAAGACGCCCACACACCCCGGTGGCGTCGTGTTGCTCGGGCTGACCGGCATCGCGCCCGACCAGGTACCGAAGAGCAGCGCCCAGGCAGTGACACCGGCCGCGAAGCCGGGCGACATCGTCGGGACCGTGTGGCGCGACTTCAAGCCCGGCGGCGGCAAGCCCGGCCTCGTCGAGAAGGGCGAGCTCGGGCTTCCGGGCGTGACCGTCCAGCTGCGCGACGCAGCGGGGAAGACGGTGCAGTCGACGAAGTCGAATCGCGACGGCTCATACGACTTCAAGAACGTTCCGGCCGGGACGTATCACGCCGCGATCGGCTCGCAGACGTTCGCGAAGCCGTTCGGCGGCTACGCGTGGCTCGGGCCGAACCTCATCGTTCCGTCGCTGATGATCGCGTACATCTGGATCTGGGCGGGCTTCGCGATGGTGGTGATCGGCGCCGGGCTCGCGTCGATGCCGCGCGACGTGCTCGAGGCGGCACGCACGGACGGCGCGACCGAGTGGCAGACCTTCCGGCGCGTGACGGTGCCGCTGCTCATGCCTGTGCTGAGCGTGGTCTTCGTCACGATGATCATCAATGTCCTCAAGGTGTTCGACATCGTGTACGCGCTCGCGCCCGAGTCGGAGTACGCGAAGGCGAACGTCATCGCCCTCGCGATGTACTTCACGGCCTTCCAGGGAGCCGGAAACTTCGGCGTCGGCTCGGCGATCGCCGTGTTCCTCTTCCTGCTCGTCATACCGGTGCTCGCCCTCAACATCCGACGCTTCAAGAGAGAGGCGTAATGGCCGCCGCCGCACCTGCGATCGAGATCCCCAACCCCGGCGACGCCGTCTCGGCGAAGATCCTGCGCGCGATCACGCGGACGCCGGTGAACATCGTGCTCGTCCTCCTCGGCGCGGCGTGGCTCGTGCCGACGATCGGGCTCTTCATCACCTCGATCCTGCCGGCATCGGCCGACGCATCCAAGGGCTGGTGGCAGATCTTCTCGCATCCGAGCCTCGCTACCTGGTCGAACTACAACGCGCTGTTCCACAACTCCGGGCTCATCACCGCCCTGAAGACGACGGCGTACATCGCGGTCGGCAACACGCTCCTCGTCGTCATCCTCGGGGCCCTCGCGGGTTACGCATTCGCCTGGCTCGACTTCCCGGGAAGGGACTGGCTCTTCATCGGTGTGATCGGACTGCTCGTGGTGCCACTGCAGATGGCGCTCATCCCGATGTTCAAGCTCTACGACACGTTCGGGCTCTTCGACACGTGGTACGGGATCGCCCTCTTCCATACTGCATTCGGCCTTCCGTTCGCAATCTTCCTGCTGCGCAACTTCTTCGTCGGACTGCCGAAAGACATCCTCGAGTCGGCGCGCATCGACGGCGCCAACGAGATCGTCATCTTCCTGCGGCTCATCCTGCCGCTCGGGCTGCCGGCGATCGCGTCGCTCGCCATCTTCCAGTTCCTCTGGACGTGGAACGACCTGCTCGTCGCGCTGACGTTCGGACAGAACACGACGCCGATCACCGTCTGGATCGCGGGGCAGCTGCGCGAGTTCGGGACGAGCATCGACATCATCGCGCCGGCGTCGTTCATCTCACTCGTCGTCCCGCTCTGCGTGTTCCTCGCGTTCCAGCGCTACTTCGTCCAGGGACTGCTGGCAGGCTCCGTCAAGTAATGCGTGTCGCGGTCGTCGGGTCCGGCCTCGCCGGGTTCACGGCATACCAGACGTTGCGCCGCGAGCTCGAGCCGGAGGAGATCGCCGTCTTCGGGACGGACGACGACCCTGCGGGGACGTTCCGGCGTCGGGCTGCAGCGATCCGGCAGCGAGAGATGCGCTCCGAGAGCGACGGGCACTGCCTGCCGACGTCGTTCCCCGGGCTCTCCTTCCGCTCGGCGGTCGCTCGCCGTTCGCCCGTGCCGCTCGTCGGCTCCCTGCTCGATCGCTACCACCCGACCGTGGGCGAGTTCCTCGCGCACGTGGAACGGCTGCGAGCGCGGAGCGGCTGGGATCGAAGCCTCCGGCGCGAGCGCGTCGAGCGCATCCGCGCCGTGGACGGCGGTTTCGAGCTCGACGGCGAAGGAGTGTTCCGCCACGTGCTCGTCGCGACCGGGCATCCGGGCCTCAGCATGCCCGTCGAGCTGTGCGGCGACCCGCGCGCCGTGCATGCGTACGAGCCGCATGACTACGCATCGAGCGTGACCGTCGTCGGCGCCGGGCTCGCAGCCGCCACCGAGTGGCTGAACGCGCTCGACGCGGGCGCCGAGGTGATCTCCGTCCGTCGTCGCGAGCCGATTCGCCGGCCCCTCAACGTCCCGCGCGAGTATTTCTCCCGCCGCGGTCTCGACGGCTTCCACCGTCTCTCCGCGGGAGAGCGCTCGGAAAGACTGAAGACACTGTTGGCTCCCGGTTACCCGCCGGGGCGGCAGTGGGACGAGCCGTTGGCGACGGCCGAGATGGAAGGACGCTTCCGTGTCGAGGAACGCGTCAACGGAGCGCAGCAGGTGATCTGCGCGACGGGCTTCCTGCGCAGCTTCGAGGGCGACCCGCTCCTCGCACGCCTCGTCGCGGAGCACGGGCTCGAGACCGCCGGCGACTGGGTCGTTCTCGCGCCCGACGCGAGCGTCCCGGCGCTCACGAACGAGACGCGAACGCTCGCGTTCACCGGCGCCGCCGCGCAATGGGCCTATCCGGCGGCAGACACGCTCGCGGGAGCGAAGTACGTCGCCCACCGCTTCCTGGGAAGGATCAGGTCGTGTCGTACACGCTGAGAGGTCGCATCGAGTCGCGCGTCGCGGCGTTCGTGCCCGTGCTGGCCGCCGCCTGCGCGCTCGGTGCCGCCGAGCACCGGTGGTGGCCGGTCGAGGCGGCCGCGCTCATGCTCGGCGTGGGGCTCGCGCTCGACCTGCAGGCGTACCACCTCCTGCTTCGGTACCAGCCTGCATGGCTCGCGGCGCCGCTCGGCGCGCTCGAGCTCGGAGTCGTCCTCCTGTGCATGCACGCCGCCGGGATCGCCGCGCCCTTGTGGCAGGCGGTCGTCCTGTTCCTGGCCGGATGGCTCGTCGCGCAGATCCTCGCCCACGCGGGCTTCCCGCTCCTGCATCTCACCTACTCGGAGGATGGGGGGGAGCTCGGCCGCCTCGGCGCCGCAGCAGCGATCTCGGCCGGGGTCGTGCTCGCAGCAGCTGCCGGCACTGCGTACGCGCTGCGGCCGCCGGTCGTGCACCTCGCCTCCGGCGTGCACCAGGGCCCGCTCGTCATCACGCACCGGGAGGTCCTCGTCGGCGAGCCGGGCGCCGTCGTCCGCGGAGGCATCATCGTGCGCGCGAACGGCGTCACCATCAAGAACGTCTCGGTCGTCGGCGGCGAAAATGGAATCACCATCGACGGCTACCGAAACACGCTGCTCGACGGCGTCTCGGTGTCCGGCGCCAAGCTCGACGGCATCCATGTTCGCCTCGCGGGAGTCGTCATCAAGAACTGCAACATCGACATGCTTGGCAACGCGCTCGGACAGGGCATCGACATCTCCTACAACATGGGCATGGGAATGAGCATGGTCGAGGGCTGCAACGTCGTGGGGGGCATGGAAGGCATCACAACGCACTCCTCCATGTCGGACGTCATCGGCAACCACGTCAGCCGGACGACGATGAACGGCATCTCCGTGACGGAGATGTCGATGGGCATGGTCATGGACAACGAGGTTCGCGACGCTCTGGGCGTCGGCATCTATTGCAACGACCGCTCGATGTGCATGGTCGAACACAACACGGTCGTCGACACGCGCCCGGACACCGCATCCGGCAATCCGTCGCGCCGCGGGGTCGGCGTGCTGGCGAGCTTCCAGTCGGAGGCGAACCTGTGGCAGAACGACCTCGGCGCCAATCCCGTCGCGTCGAGCGCCATCATCGACTCGGAGGTCCAGAGCAGCCGCTCCTTCAGCTATCGTTAACCTGGTTAACGATATGCCGAAGACTTCGATCGACACCATCGCGCTCGCGGACGCGCTGAGACCGGCGCTCCTCCAGGTCGGCCGCGAGCTGCGGCGCGAAGCTCGTGCCGCCGGCGTCTCGCCGGAGCAGGTCTCCCTTCTGGTCGACATCAAGTACGCGCCCGGCATCGGCCTCCGGAACCTCGCGGCACGCCAGCGCGTCTCACCGCCTGCGATCACCAAGCACGTCGACCGCCTCGAGCGGGACGGGCTCGTCGAGCGCACGCAGAGCCAAGCCGACCGCCGTCGTGTCGGGCTCACCCTCACGGCGGAGGGCCAGCGACTGTTGCGCCGCGTCCGGTCGCGCCGCACCGCGTGGCTTGCCCAGCGGCTGGAACGGCTCGACGCCGCCGAGCTGGCAGCGATCGAGGCAGCCGTCGAGCCGCTCTTCGGGCTGCTCCGCGAGGACGAGCGTCGGTGAAGCGGACCTTCTCGAGCTTCCGCTACCGGAACTACCGGCTCTTCTTCACCGGCCAGCTCATCTCGCAGACCGGCTCGTGGATGCAGCGGATCGCGCTGGGCTGGTTCGTCCTCGAGCTCACGCACAACGACGCGTTCGCCGTCGGGCTGATGGCATTCGCGCAGTTCCTCCCGTACACGATCTTCGGCCTCTTCGCCGGCGTCATCACCGACCGCCTCGACGCCCGCCGGCTCGTCATCACGACGCAGCTCGGGCAGACGATCAGCGCCGTCGTCCTCACGTGGATCGCGTTCGGCGGCTTCGCACGACCTTGGATGCTCTACGTGATCGCGTTCGTCAACGGGACGGTGCTCGTCCTCGACGTGCCGTCGCGCCAGCAGCTCACGTACCGGATGGTCGGCCGCGACACGCTCCCCAACGCGATCGCGCTCAACTCCAGCCTCTTCAATGCATCGCGCGTCTTCGGGCCCTCGGTGGCAGGGATCCTGCTCGGCTTCGCCGGCGTCGGCGTGTGCTTCCTCGTCAACGCGATCAGCTTCCTCGCCGTGCTGCTCAGCCTCTTCGCCATGCGAACCCGGGACTTCTTCCCCTTCGAGGAGTTCGAGCGGCCGCGGATCTTCGCAGGCACGCGCGAAGGCCTCGCGTATGTGCGGCGGCAGCCGCGGATGCTCGCCGTCCTGGCGCTCACCGTCGTCCTGAGCACGTTCGCCTTCAACTTCAACGTCACGCTGCCGGTGCTCGCCAAGGTGACGCTGCACGGCCACGGGACGGTGTACGGCTTCCTTTCGGCGGTGTTCGGCGCAGGCGCGCTTGCAGGCGCGCTCATCGCCGCCTCGCGGGCGCGCGCGTCGACGCGGGTCATGGTAATCGGGGCGCTCGTCTTCACCGGGGCCGAGCTGCTGCTCGCGCCTGCGCGGAACGAGTACGCCGCAGGACTCCTGCTCTTCCTCGTGGGCGCCGGGTTCACCGCGTGGTCGGCGAACTCGAACGCCTCGATGCAGCTCGCTGCGCCGGACCGGCTGCGCGGGCGGATCATCGGCATCTACTTCTACGCCTTCAACGGCACCGGACCGGCCGCCGGGCTCTTCGCCGGCTGGCTGTGCGCGCGGGGCGGCACCGAGCTCGCGTTCGCGATCGCCGGGATCGTCGGAATCGTGGGCACCGTCGCCGCGGCCGCCGCGTTGCGCAGACGGCCGCCGATCCAGGTGCCGCGCCACGCAGAGCAGGCCCAAGCGGCGTAGCCTTCGACGCATGCGCGAGGAGCGGGTCGTCGACACGGCGCTCGAGTACGCGCCGGGCGATCCGGTCGTCGTCCGTGTGGTCACGCGCGACGGGCGGGAGAAGGTGACCGACGACGGACGCGCCGCTGAGAAGGCCGGCGTCTCGAAGGTGCCGGAAGACGTCGCCCGCGGCGTCGAACGCGGGTACATCGTGAACGTCAGCCGGCGCGGGGAGATATTTCTCCCGGGCGCCCGCTTCGCCGGCCGTATCGGCGAGGCGTCGCTGGCCCTCTACCAGGACTTGCTCGAGCTCGAATCCCCCGCAAGTTTTCGCCGGTGACGGCATCAGATGAACGAGGCGGGGCGGTGGGCCGCAGCCCGTCCCGCCTCACTTTCGAGGGCTACGCCCTGCATTTCGTGGACGAGGGAGACGGGCCGCCTGTGCTCCTTCTGCACGGCGAGCCCACGTCGTCGTTTCTGTGGCGCAACGTCATTCCGCCGATCGTCGCGGCCGGCCACCGCGCGGTTGCGCCCGACCTGCTCGGCTTCGGCCGCTCCGACAAGCCAGCCGACGTCGGCTGGTACTCGTACGACCGCCACGTCGCATCGATCGAGCTGCTGGTGAACGCGCTCGGCCTGCGCGGCATCACCCTCGTCGTGCACGACTGGGGCGGCCCGATCGGCCTCCGCTTCGCCGTCGAGCACGAGGAGCTCGTCGACCGGCTCGTCATCCTCGACACCGGCATCGGCGGCGGCCGGCCGCCGAGCGAGACGTGGCTGCGCTTCCGCGACGTCGTGCGCGCGACGGGGGCGGCGATCGACCCGGCGCGCCTCGTCGAGTCGGGCACGGTGAACGGGCTGAGCGACGATGCCCGCGCCGCATATGCAGCGCCGTTCCCGACGCCGGAATCGAAGGCAGGCGTGCTCGCGTTCCCCGAGCTCGTCCCTGCGGAGCCCGACCATCCGAACACGGCGCCGATGAACCGCGTCCGCGACGCGCTGCGATCCTGGACGAAGCCGGCGCTCATCATCTGGGGCGCACAGGACGGGGCGCTTCCATCCGACCTCGCCCACAGCTTCGCCGAGCTCATCCCAGGGGCCGGCGAGCCGGTCGTGATCGAAGGGGCGGGCCACTTCCTGCAGGAAGACCGGCCGGACGAGGTCGCAGCCGCGATTGTCCGCTTTCTGCCCTGAGGTCTACAGTTGACTGCAGGCGATGGGCGTCTTGCGTGACTACCGGTTGGGGGCCGGCATCCTCGGCGCCGAGCTTGCGCTGAGCGGGATCTATTTCGTGTTCGCGTCGAGCCTCGTCACCCAGGATGCGATCTACGAGCTCTTCGGCGGCGGCGCCGTCGTCGCGATCCTGTGGGCGATCCGCCGGTACCGGCCCGAGCCGCGCCTTCCGTGGCTCGTCTTCGCGGTAGGGAACGCGCTCTTCGTCGCCGGCGACATCGCCTTCGACATCTCACCGAACGCAGCGCCGCCCGCGGTTGCGGACTACCTGTACCTGATCGCATATCCCCTCTTCGCGGCGCTGCCCGTGATGCTCCTCGTCTCGTCCGGCAGTCACCGCCGGATCGGCGCCCTCGTCGACGCAGCGATCGTCACGCTCGCATTCGTCGTCTTCGAGTGGATCTTCGTCATCGAGCCTGCGCTGCACCAGGGCTGGCCGCTCGGTCAGCGAGCAGTCGTCGGCGTGCTCTATCCCTTGATGGACATCGTCCTGCTCGGTGCATTCGCCGGCTTCTTCGTCTCGCCGGCATGGCGCACGCCCGCCTTCGGGCTCCTCGTCGCCGGCGCGGCGTGCCAGCTCCTCGGCGACATCGCCAACACGATCAATGCGTCGGCCTACTCCGGTGGAAACTGGATCAACTGGCCGTGGATGGCCTCCTACATCTTCTGGACGGCCGCGGTGCTGCACCCGTCCATGCGGAAGCTCTCGAAACGTACAGAGGAACCCGAAACACGCATCGGGCGCTGGCGGCTCCTCGCCCTTGCCGGAGCCCTTCTCACAGTCCCCGCCGCGCGTGTCGTCGCGGACGTCGACCACAAGATGGTCGGTATCTGGGTGGTCGGCGCCCTGCAGACGGCAATCGCCTTGCTCGTCGTCGCCCGCATGGGCGTCATCGTCACCACCGTCGACCGCGTCCGGGCGCGGCTGACGCAGAAGAACGAGGAGCTCGTCCAGGCAGACCTGCTCAAGGACGAGTTCATCGCGCTCGTCTCGCACGACCTGCGCACGCCGCTGACCTCGATCATCGGCTACGTCGAGCTCGCGCTCGACGAGGACGGATCCGCTCCGCTCGACGACGAGCGCAAGCGCTACATCGAGGTGGTCGCGCGCAGCTCCGACCGGCTGCTCCGCCTCGTCGATGACCTGCTGCTCGCCGCGCGCCTCCAGTCGGGCCGCTTCGTCCTCAGCGTCGACGACGCTGACCTCCAGTCGGTTGCCGCCGACGCGCTCGATGAAATGCACGCGCGCGCAGACCGTAAGCGCGTTTCGCTCTTCCTCTCCTGCGAAGGCCCTGTCCGCATCGAGTGCGACCGGCGACGGCTGCTGCAGCTGCTGGACAACCTCGTCGGGAACGCCGTGAAGTTCACGCCGGAGGGCGGCAGGGTCGAGCTGCGCGTCGAGCGCACGCTCAACGGCGCCGCTGTCGAGGTCCGGGACACCGGGGTCGGCATCAGCCCCGGCGAGGAGGAGCGCATCTTCGATCGCTTCTACCGCTCGCCGTCAGCGGTCAACGGCCAGGTGCCAGGCACCGGCCTCGGTCTGTTCATCGCGCGGGCGATCGCAGAGCGGCACGGCGGCTCGCTCGTCGCGCGGCAGCGCGAAGAGGGCGGAAGCATCTTCCGTCTCGAGCTGCCGTCGCGCGCGCCGCAGCCAAGTGGCGATCTCGAGACCGAGCTCGTCGCATGACGACGGTACTCGTCGCCGAAGACGACGAAGACATCCTCCTGCTCGTCGCAACGCGGCTGCAGCGCGACGGCTTCGACGTCATCACCGCACGCACCGGCGCCGAAGCGCTGGACCTGGTGCGCGAGCGCCGGCCGGACATCGCGGTGCTCGACATCGGCATGCCGCCACCCGACGGGCTCGAGGTCGTCCGGCGCATCCGGAGCGACGCGCGATTCTCGTCCACGCGTCTGCTCCTCCTCACCGCCAAGGCGCAGGAGTCGGACGTGCGCCGCGGCCTCGACGCCGGAGCCGACGCCTACGTGAGCAAGCCGTTCTCGCCCGCCGAGCTGTCCGCGCGCGTGCGCGACCTCATAGAGAGCTAGGCGGGCGGCGCCGTGTAGCGGTACCCGAAGCCGCGCACGGTCTCGATCGGCACGTCGTCGGGCATGACCGGATCGAGCTTGCGGCGGAGGTACCCGATGTAGAGCTTCACCTGGTCTCCCCCGACGCCGTAGGTGTCGCCCCAGACGAGCTCGAGCAGCTGCTCGCGGCTCAGCACCTGGCGCGGGTTGCGCACGAAGGTGGACAGGAGCCGGAACTCGAGCGGCGTCAACTGCACCTCGCGGTCGCCGACGGTGACGCGATGCTGGCCCCAGTCGATCGTGAGGTAGCCGTCGCCGTACGAATCCGCCTCCTCCGCGCGGCCGGCGCGCGATGCGCGGCGCAGAAGCGCCTGCACGCGCGCGATCAGCTCCTGCTTGCCGAACGGCTTGACGACGTAGTCGTCCGCGCCGGCATGGAGACCGCGCACACGCTCGAGCTCGTCGGCGCGGGCCGTAAGCATGATCACGGGGACGTCCGACATGTCGCGGATGCGGTCGAGCATCTGCCAGCCGTCCAGCTCGGGCATGGAGACGTCGAGGATGACGAGATCAGGCCGCTGCGCGTGGAACTCCCGCAGCCCGTCGCGGCCGTCCGGGGCCTCGAACACGACCGCTCCCGCGCGCTCGAGCAGCGTCCGGAGAAGGCTTCGGATGTCGTCGTCGTCGTCGACGACGAGTACGCGGGCAGCGCTCATACCGCTTTCATACCACGCTCAGCCGTCGTTCCCCCGGGCGTGGACGATTGTCTGCCCGTGGCGACCATCCTGATCGTGGATCCAGATCCGGCCAACCGGTCGCTACTCGAGCTTCTCGTCCTGCGGCTCGGTCATAGACCGATCGGTCAGCGTGAGCTGACCGAGGGCGAGGAGCCTGACCTGATGCTGCTCGAGCCGGCTTCCGAGCCGGGTCTGCGGCTTGCTCACCGGCTGCGGCAGCGGCTCCTGCGGCTGCCGATCCTCTGCGTCAGCATCGAACCGCCCGGCGAGGACACGTCCAGCCTCGGGGCGGTCGACTACGTGATGAAGCCGTTTCGCCGGTCGACCCTCGAGCATGCGCTCGAACGGGCTCTGATCCAGACGCGAAACGTCCACGAGGATCGGTCTGAAGCGGCGCTTGCGGCGCCGACTGAAGACGAGACGTCGATTCAGGCGTCTCCTCTCACGGCATAGGCCGGGCGCGTTCCCCCGCGCGCTCGGCTTACGCCATCGGTTGAACGTGCTGCGCACGTTCAACCGGGAGAGGTTCCCGCTTCGCGGGAGCGCTCGCGGGCGAAGCCCGCGAGCTCTTATGAGTGTCGGCGAAGGTTGCGTTTTGCGATCGGCGGCGCTTAGAGCGCTTCAGCCGATGGTCCACGTCTCGCCGCTGTGCAGCAAGGCTTCGAGATCGCCCTCGCCGCGCTTTGCGACTGCCGTCGCCAGCTGCTCGGCCATGAGGTCGTCGTAGACCGGCCGCTCGACGTCGCGGAAGACGCCGACGGGAGTGCCGCCGTGCGAGTCCTGCGTCACGCGCGTGAGCGCGAATGCGAGAGCAGCGCCCTCGTGATGGGCGTCGTGCACGAGCACGCCGTCCTCGCCGGCACTGCAGATCTCGATCGAGCCGTCGGAGCGCTGGCGCAGCGCCTTCTCGCCGCCGGCGCCCCAGGTGATCGGCTCACCGTCGCGCAGCGGGATGCGATTGACGCCTTCCTTGTCGTCGCGAACGAACGCGAACGCGTCGTCGTTGAAGATCGGGCAGTTCTGGAAGATCTCGACGAACGCGCTGCCGCGATGCCCGGCCGCCGCGCGCAGGACCGCAGTCATCCCCGGCTTGTCGGTGTCGATCGCGCGCGCGACGAATGTCGCCTCGGCGCCGATCGCGAGCGACAGCGGGTTGAAGGGCCAGTCGAGCGATCCCATCGGCGTCGACTTCGTCACCTTGCCGAGCTCGCTCGTCGGCGAGTACTGCCCCTTCGTCAAGCCGTAGATGCGGTTGTTGAAGAGCAGGATCTTCAGGTTCACGTTGCGGCGAAGCGCGTGGATCAGATGGTTGCCGCCGATCGAGAGCGCATCGCCGTCACCGGTGACGACCCAGACGGAGAGATCGGGACGCGTCGTCGCGAGCCCGGTCGCGATCGCCGGCGCGCGGCCGTGGATCGAATGCATCCCATAGGTGTTCATGTAGTACGGGAAGCGCGCGGCGCAGCCGATCCCCGAAACGAACACGGTGTTCTCGCGCGCGATGCCGAGCTCCGGCATGAACGACTGCATCGCAGCGAGGATGGCGTAGTCCCCGCAGCCTGGGCACCAGCGGACTTCCTGATCGGTGCGGAAGTCCTTTGCGGTGAGCTCGGTCATTGGTCTGCGAGCGCCTCGATCGCGTCCGCAACCTCCGCCGCACGCAACGGCAGGCCGCGAACCCGGTTGTAGCCGACCGCGTCGACGAGGAATTCCGCGCGCACGAGCTTGAGGAGCTGCCCGAGGTTCATCTCCGGGATGAGCACCTTGTCGTAGCGGCGCAGCACCTCGCCGGTGTTGCGCGGGAAGGGATTGAGGTGGCGTAGGTGTGCGTGCGCGACGGCGCGACCGTTTTCCCGGACGCGCCGGGATGCAGCGGCGATCGGCCCGTACGTCCCGCCCCAGCCGAGCACGAGGACGCGTGCCTCGCCGCTCGGGTCGTCCACCTCGAGCTCCGGGATGTCCCCCGCGATGCCGGCGACCTTCTGCGCGCGCAGACGCGTCATGAGATCGTGGTTGTCTGGGTCGTACGACACGTTGCCCGTCCGATCCGCCTTCTCGATGCCGCCGATGCGGTGCTCGAGGCCCGGGGTCCCGGGCACCGCCCACGGCCGGGCGAGCGTCTGCTCGTCGCGCAGATACGGAAGGAATTCGTCGCCGTCGTTCGGTTCGGTCGCGAACGTCGTCGAGATGTCCGGCAGCGAATCGGTCGAGGGCAGGAGCCACGGCTCGGAGCCGTTGGCGAGATACGCGTCCGACAAGAGGTACACCGGGGTGCGGTACTTGAGCGCGATGCGGCACGCCTCGATCGCCGCGTCGAAGCAGTCCGACGGGGACCGCGCTGCGACCACCGGGACGGGCGACTCCGAGTTGCGCCCGAACAGCACCATGAGCAGGTCGCCCTGCTCCGGCTTCGTCGGCATCCCCGTTGCGGGGCCCGCGCGCTGGATGTCGCAGATGACGAGCGGGAGCTCGAGCATGATCGCGAGCCCGATCGTCTCCGCCTTCAGCACGATGCCGGGGCCTGCTGACGTCGTGATACCGAGCGACCCGCCGAACGCCGCGCCGACGGCCGCGCCCGCGGCGGCGATCTCGTCCTCGGCCTGGAACGTGCGCACGCCGAACTCCTTGTAGCCCGCGAGCTCCTCGAGAATCGCGCTCGCCGGCGTAATCGGGTACGCACCGAGGAAAAGCGGCAGCTTCGACAGCTTCGACGCGGCCACGAGGCCGAGCGACAGCGCCTGGTTCCCGGTGATGTTCCGATACGTCCCCGGCCGGAGCTTCGCCGGCTTCACCTCGTAGGTGACCGCGAACGACTCCGTCGTCTCGCCGAATGCATAGCCGGCCTGGAGTGCCTTCACGTTCGCCTCGGCGATCTCCGGCCGCTTGGCGAACTTCGTCTCCAGGAACTCGATCGTCGGATCGATGGAACGGCCGTAGAGCCACGACATCAGTCCGAGCGCAAACATGTTCTTCGAGCGCTCGGCCTCGCGCGGCGTGACGCCCTCGATGCCCTTCAGCGCGCCGACCGTCAGCGACGTCAGCGGTACCGAGTGCACCTGGAACTCGGAGAGCGAGCCGTCGTCGAGCGGGTTCGTGTCGTAGGCCGCCTTCTGCAGGTTGCGGTCGTTGAACGCATCAGAGTTGACGATCAGCGTCCCGCCCTTCGGCAGATCGCGGATGTTCGTCTTCAGCGCAGCGGGATTCATCGCGACGAGCACGTTCGGCGCGTCACCGGGCGTGAGGATGTCGAAGTCGGCGAAATGGACCTGGAAGCCCGAGACGCCCGGCAGCGAGCCCGCCGGCGCGCGGATCTCCGCAGGGAAGTCGGGGAACGTCGAGATGTCGTTGCCGAGCAGCGCCGTCTCGGACGTGAACTGGGCGCCCGTCAATTGCATGCCGTCGCCGGAGTCGCCCGCGAAGCGGACGATGACCTGCGACAGCTGCTCAACCGGCTTGGCCAAACCCTCGGTTACAGGTATAGCACTGGTCTAGGCCTCCGCCAGGAGAGCGTCGAGGTCGACCGGCTTCGTCCACATGGTCGGGTTCCCGGCCTCGTCGCGGGGCCATTCGTCCTTGGGCCGGTCGTAATACAGCTCTACCCCGTTCTGGTCGGGATCGCGGAGGTAGAGCGCGACGGAGACACCGTGGTCGCTCGCCCCGTCCAGCGGGACTCCCGCCGCAAGGACGCGCCGCAGCGCGCCGGCGAGCGACTTCCGGTCGGGGTAGCGAATGGCGGTGTGGTACAGGCCCGTCGAGTTGCGCGGCGGCGGCCCCGAGCCCTTCGACTCCCACGTGTTGAGGCCGATGTGGTGGTGATAGCCGCCCGCGGAGATGAACGCCGCCTCGTCGCCGTGGCGGGCGAAGATGTCGAAGCCGAGCACGCCGGCGTAGAAGTCGAGCGCGCGGTCGAGATCCGCCACCTTCAGGTGGACGTGACCGATGTCGACGCGGGGATCGATCGCCATTCAGCCCTGATTGTGCTTCAACGTGGACTCCTTCTGCTGCCCCTCCCGTAGCGTCAGCTTCCCACTGCACACCTCGGCGTTGAGCTCGTTCTCGATCCGATCGACGTCGGACGCACGGGGATACGGCTCCGGCCACAGGTTGAGGGGGTCGGTCGGGTCGCCGCCGAGCTCGAGGCTGATGAGGTGGTCCTCCTGGTAGTCCGACGGGCTGCCGGGCTCGCCGTATGCGCGCATCTGCTTCACCTTCAGATCGTTTGTGTACTCGACGGGCGGACGAACCGTCGCCGTCCAGCCGTGCACGCAGATCGTCGAGCCGATGTTCGCCTGCGTAACGTCCGGATTGAGGACGCCCGGCACGCGCGGCAGCACGGCGCCGGACGACGCGTGGCCGTGATGAAGACGCAGCGCGAGCGCGAGAACGACCAGCGCGAGCGCCGCGGCGACCAGCACCTGCCGAGCCGACATCGGCCCGAGGCTAGGCGGGCGCGGCGGCCTCCGCAAGACGCTCTTGCGGACGCGTCTTGAGCAGCAATGCACCGGCGAAGCACCACACGACGTACGCAATCCACGGGTCGCCGATCACGTCCGTCTGGATCGCGAGCGCAAGGACCGCGGCGAACGCAGCCGTCATGCGCACCGCACCGGATCGCCAGAGCCCGACGAGGACTGCGAGGCCCCACGCGATCCAGAGGAGCGCTCCGAGGATGCCGAGCTCCGCACCCATCTCCGTGTAGTTCGACTCGCCCGCCTTGATCGGCGTGCCCGTCCGCGACGCCGTCTGTCCGACGTTGCCGAGCCCGAAGCCCTGCGGATGATGGAGGACCGTGTGCGCGCCGTCCTTCAACTCCGTCCAGTGCTCACGCAGCGACGGCTCGTTCTCGGAGAGCGCGCTTCCACTCGTCGGCCCCGCCGCGGCGTGTGCGTTTCGCTGCTGGTACACGAGGTCGGCCTTCGTCCATTTCCCGGTCGGCCCGATCTTCGGGAAGACGTGCGCCCAACCGATGGCGACGCAGGCGACGACGATGCCGAGCGCGAGGGGGCGCCAGTCGCGCGACGCGAGGGCGAGCACGACGAGCGCGCCGGCGAGCGCAGCGAGCGACGAGCGCGAGAACGTGAAGAGCAGGCCGGCGAACGCGAGCGCGGCGAACGCGATTGCAATGCGGCGGCGAGGCAGGAGCAGGAGCGCGACCACGATCAGGTAGCCGGACGCGAGCGGGCTGAGGAACGTGGAGACGAGCCGGCGCAGGAAGTGCTGCTCGGAGCCGGTGTTGTAGATGAAGTTCTCCGGCAGGCCCGCGACGGCAGGATGCTCTCCCGTGCCGTGGTAGTCGTAGCCGAGCTGCTTGTGGAAGTAGTCCACGACGCCGTTCGTCCGCCACCAGCCGATCGAGACGGCGTACACGTCCACCAGGCCGAGCGCTGCGACGAACGCCGCCGTGCCGAGCAGAGTCCAGGCCAGCCTGCGGAGCTCGTCGCGTCCGATCCCGAGCGACCTGCCGAGGAAGAAGGCACCGACAGGCACGAGGTCGTGTTTCGCCGCGAGCGCGACGGCATGGTGGCCTGCGCCGCCGCCGAGCGCGGACTGCGGCACGAGCGCGTACACGACGACGAGCGCGCCGTATGCGAGCGCGAGCAAGTCGACGACGCCGAGACGGAACGGCAGGCGTCGCTCGCGCGCCGCCTTCTGTATGACGCGCGCGAGGGCGACGGCAAGGAGGATCTCCTTCCAGGCCGCGATCGCGGTCAGCGTCCCGCCGCGGACGCCGGCGGCGTAGAGGCCCGCCATCGCCGCGTTGTGCACGGCGAGGCCGACGATGAAGAGGTAGAGAGCGACCGCGGGCCGCCTCCAGACGGCTGCCGCCGCGACGGCCAGGAGCACCGCGTAGACCACGAGCTCGAGGGCCGTCACGGCGGCAACCGTACTCACCGGTGGGCCTAGCTCGGGCCCCAGGGCATCTCGCCGGCGACGATCGCCAGCGCGCCCAGCACCGCAAGGATCAGGGCGAGCCTGAGCGCCAATGTGTTCCGCAGCATGTCTCCTCCTCTCGGTATGACACGGGTATGACAGGGGACAGCGGGGAGCATGAAGCTTGGACAAGACGGAGCGGCCCATTGACGACCTCGGCCCGAAGCGCAAGAATCGGGTTGTGACGCCCGAGTCCTTGTCGGCCGCGGGCGAGACGATCGGGCAACGACTCAAGCGACTGCGGCTGGAACGAGGGCTCTCCCAGCGCGAGCTTGCGGCTCCGGGAGTCTCGTACGCCTACATCTCCCGCATCGAGGCGGGAACGCGTCAGCCCTCCGTCAAGGCCCTACGGAAGCTCGCGGAGAAGCTCGGTGTCACAGCCGACTACCTCGAGACCGGTTCCGAGCTGGATCCCGATGCCGCCCGGGAGCTGCGCCTCTCGGATCTCGAGCTTGCCGTACGCCTGGGCGAGAAGAATGGCGTCGAAGACGGGCTACGGGAGGTTCTCGGTACGGCCCTGGCCGCCGCTGATGGGGCCATCGTCTTCCGTGCGCGTGTCGCGCTGGCCGCGGTGCTCGAGGAGGCCGAAGACGTGACCGGCGCGATCGCATTCCTCGAGGCCGCCGTCGCCGACGAGCCGTTCGAGCCCGGAGATCGCGTCGACGTCTACGCACAGCTCGGACGCGCCTACGCCTCTGTCGGCAAACCGAGCCAGGCCGTCGAGCTGTTCGAGCGCTGCCTCTCCGAGTCGGACGGGAATCCGGCCGCCGAAGCGCGGTATGCGGCGATGCTGAGCTACGCGCTCACCGACATCGGCGAGATCGGGCGCGCCGAGGAGGTCGTGCGCACGGTGCTGGCGCGAATGGGTGACACCGAAGATCCGTACATGCGCGTTCGGCTGTACTGGTCGCTCGCTCGACTGGCGTCGGCAGAAGGTCGAGCAACCGTCGCGCTGAGGAACATTCGCAAGGCCATTGCACTGCTCGAGACGACGGAGGACGCCGTCAATCTCGCGCGCGCGCACGTGCTCGCTGCGACGATCCTCCTCGCACGTGACGAAGCGGGCCATGCGAACACGCATCTCGACGTCGCCGAGCGACTGTTCGGGGGAGCGCCGGCATCGGGAGATCTCGCCGAGGTGAAGATCCTCCGCTCGCGTGTCGCCGCGCTGAAGACGGACGCCCCGGGCGCGATCTCCTTCGCACGGGAGGCGCTCGCGATCGAGTCGCAGCCGGCCGATCGCGGACATGCGCTCGCGGCGCTCGCCGACGCCCTGGCGCTCGAGGGCGAGACCGGGCCGGCCGACGCGGCCTATCGTGAGGCCGTGGACATCCTCGAGAGTGAGGGGCGCTGGCGTCCGGCCGCGAACGCGTGCCGCGCCTGGGGCAACCTGCTCCGCGCGGGCGGCCGCGAGGCCGAGGCGATGGACGCGCTCGATCGCGCCGCCGAGCTCGGCACGCGGGCGACACCGCAGCACGCGCGCAGCGAGCGGTGAGCCGCGAGCTCGCGGTTTCGCCGCGCGGCCCGTACTCGCTCGCACTCTCCGCACGTCTCGCTAGCGACGCAACGCGCACGTTCCGCGACGGCGTGTTCACGCAGGTCCTCGCCGTCGACGAGCGCATCGAGGTCGCGCGAGCGTGGCAGTCGCCGTCGGGAACCGTCACGATCAACGCCGACTCGCCTGCGGCGGCGGAGCGCATGCGCTGGTTGCTCGCGCTCGACGACGACCACTCGGAGTTCCTCATCCGCGTTCGGAACGACCGTCTGCTCGGACGTGCGTCGCGTGAGCTGCGCGGCCTGCGCCCGGTGCGCCTCTCGACCGTGGCCCAGTCGCTCCTGCGGGCGTTCTGCGGACAGCTGATCGAGGCGAAGCGCGCTCGCCGCATGGAACAAACCATCATCCGCACGCTCTGTGCCGCGGGGCCCGAACGTCTACACGTGGCGCCGACGACAGACGACCTCGGCGCGCTCGCGCCGTCGCAGCTGCGCGGCCTGGGGCTGCACGCGCGACGCGGCGCTGCGCTCGTCCGACTGTGCCGCTCGCTCGAGCTCGAGCGGCTGCACGACCAACCGACGGAGACCATCGTTCGGCGGCTCGAGCGCGAACGCGGCGTCGGCCCGTGGTCGATCGGCGTCGTGTGCCTCGAAGGTCTGGGACGGTTCGACCACGGCCTCGTCGGAGACCTCGGGCTCGTGAAGCTGCTGCGCGCGATGCGCGGCCGCGAGGTGGAGGGGTGGGAGACCGCCGAGCTGCTGGAGCCGTATGCCGAGTTCTCCGGTCTTGCGAGTGTGTATCTGCTTGCGGGCTTCGGACGAGGCCTGCTCTCGTTCGACGCCGCCGCCGCGGCCTAGGCACACTCAGAGACCATGATCGCGATCCTCGGCTGTGGCCGCATCGGCGAAGCGCTGCTCACCGGGCTGCTCGGCGCCGGCTTCACCGACATCGTCGTCACGAGCCGAAGGGAGGAGCGCGCGGCGGAGTTGCACGAGCGGCACGGCATCGCCGCGACGACCGACAACGCCGAGGCGGTGAAGCAGGCTGACCTCGTCGTCGTGGCGGTGAAGCCGCAGGACATCGACACCTTGCTCGCCGAGGTCGGCGCGCTCCTCACCCCCGAGCAGACCGTACTGACCATCGCCGCCGCCATCCCGACCGCGCAAGTCGAGGCACGGGTCGCGCCCGGCGTTCCCGTCGTCCGCGCGATGCCGAACGCGCCGTCGACGGTGCACGAGGGCATGGCGGGCATATGCGCGGGCGCGCACGCGGGCGAGGCCAACCTTGCGCTCGCAGAAGACGCGCTCGCGCATCTCGGCCGGGTCGTGCGGGTGCCGGAGTCGGCGATGGACGCGGTGACGGCGCTTTCCGGATCGGGGCCTGCGTACTTCGCGCTGCTGGCGGAGGCGATGATCGAGGCCGGCATCCTGCTCGGGGTCTCGCGGGAGATCTCCACGACGCTCGTCGTGCAGACGATGCTCGGGACGGCGAAGCAGCTGCGCGATCTCGGCATGCATCCCGTCGAGCTGCGCGAGTCTGTGACCTCGCCCGGCGGCACGACCATCGCCGCTATCCGCGAGCTCGAGCAGGCGGGCGTGCGCGCCGCGCTCCTGAACGCCGTGCAGGCTGCAATGACCCGCGCGACGGAGCTCGCGAACGAACATGCGTGACGTCGAGATCGTCATCGCCGACGACCCGGCGGCCATCGTCGCGGACATGCTCGCGGCGCAAGCGCGCGACGGCGGCCACGTCGTCCTGACCGGCGGCACGACGCCGGAGCGCGCGTACGAGCTCGCGGCCGAGCGCCATCCGGACTGGAGCCGCACCGAGCTGTGGTGGGGCGACGAGCGCTGCGTCCCGCCCGAGGACGACCGTTCGAACTTCGGAATGGCGAAGCGTGCGCTCCTCGACCGGCTCGACGTGCAGCCGGCGGTCGTCCATCGCATGCGCGGCGAGCTCGGGCGCGACGACGGCGCCGAGGAGTACGACCGCGAGCTCGGCGATCTCGCGCGCTTCGACTTCCTCCTGCTCGGCCTCGGGCCTGACGGCCACGTCGCGTCCCTCTATCCCGACCAGCCGACGCTGGAGGAGAGCGAGCGGCGGGTGATCGGCGCGGAGGCGAAGCTCGAGCCGTACGTCGAACGCATCACGCTGACGCTCCCGATGCTGCGCGCGGCGCACGCGATCGTCTTCCTCGTCGCGGGAGAGGACAAGGCGGACGCGGTTGCACGCGCGTTTGCGGGCGCCCAGTCGCACTCGACGCCGGCGAGCCTCGTCCGCGCGGTCAGCGGGACGACGACGGCCGTGCTCGATCACGCGGCCGCGTCGAAGCTCTAGCGCGGGAGCAGGTCGGACGGCGACAGCTCGACCGCCATGTCGCGTGCGGCGGCGAGGATCTGGAGCACGAGCACCGTGTCGGCGACGCGCACGTCTTCGAGGAAGTCCTCGCGCTGCTCGAAGTCGTCGAGCAGGCTCTCCACGGCGACTGCGTACTCCATGCGGTCGAGCCCGGAGATCATGAGCACTGCGTCGGCGACGTCGCGTGGGAAGTCGTCGCGCTCGACGAGCGTCTCGGCGACGATGCGTGCATCGACGTCGCGGCCGAGGACGAGATACGCAACCGTCGCCGCATAGCGGCCGATCGGCGACTCCGCCTGCGCAGCGCCGGCCTCGAGCGCCCAGCGGGCCGCGTCCGACGCATCGTCGCCCGCGAGGAGCAGCGCCTTCATCGCCGCGATCGGGCGGCCCCACGAGTCGGGCGGCGCGCCTGCCTCCCAGCTCTGGCGGTAGCGGCGCGCTGCGCGCCGCAGCCATTCGGCCGCCTCGTCGCGCCGTCCGTCCATCAGCAGGCACAGTCCCGCGGCCCAGGCGGCGTTCGCCAGCTGCGTGAGCTGGCGCTGGTCGAGGTCCCGCTGCTCGCCGCCCTCGTAGCGGGCGGTCGCCTCGGTCGCACGTTCGCTCCAGGTCACACCGTGAGTCTACGAACGTGTGATTGACTAATCAGTCATGCGCGAGCTGCGCGAAGTCTTCTTCGTCGACGGGGTGCGCACGCCGTTCGGCAAGGCCGGCCCGAAGGGACAGTTCTGGCGGACGCGGGCCGACGACATGGCGGTGAAGGCCGTGCGTGAGCTCATCCGGCGCAATCCGCAGATCCCGCCGGAGCGGATCGGCGACGTCGTTTTTGCCGCGACCGCACAGGTCGGCGACCAGGGCCTGACGCTCGGCCGTGACGTCGCGCTCCTCGCCGGCATCCCCGACACGGTGCCCGGATTCGCCGTCGACCGCATGTGCGCCGGCGCGCTCACGGCTGTCACCGCGGGGGCAGGCGAGATCGCGTTCGGCGCGGCCGACGTCGCGCTCGCCGGCGGCGTCGAGCACATGGGGCACCACCCCATGGGCGACGACGTCGACTTCAACCCACGTTTCGTCTCCGAGCGGCTGATCGACGAGTCGGCCGCGGTGATGGGGCGCACCGCCGAGAATCTGCACGACCGCTTCCCCGCCATCACGCGCGAGCGAGCGGACACGTTCGCACTCGCGTCGCAGCAGAAAGCCGCCGCGGCGTGGGCGAACGGCGTGATGCGCGAGACGGTCGTTCCGATGGCCGTCTTCAGCGACGACGGCTGGAAGCTGGCCGAGCGGGACGAGTTCCTGCGCACCGACACAACCCTCGAAGGGCTCGCAGCGTTGAAGCCGGCATTTCGCGCCGGCGGGCGCGTCACCGCGGGAAACTCCGCAGGGCTGACGGACGGAGCAACGGCGGCGTTCCTCGCAGCGGAGGACACCGTGGCCGAGCTCGACCTCGAGCCGAAGCTGCGCCTCGTCGCGTATTCCTACGCCGGCGTCGAGCCGCACCTGATGGGTCTCGGGCCCGTTCCGGCCACGAAGCGAGTGCTCGAGCGCGCAGGCATCTCGCTCGACGACGTCGACCTCTTCGAGCTGAACGAGCCGTTCGCCGTGCAGGTGCTCACCTGGTGCGACGAGCTCGGCGTCGCGCCGGACGACCCGCGCCTCAACCCGTACGGCGGCGCGATTGCCTGCGGCCATCCGCTCGCCGCCACCGGCGTCCGGCTCGTCGCGCAGCTCGCCTACGGCCTACGCGAGCGTGGCGGCCGGTACGGGCTGACCGCCCTCTGCATCGGCATGGGCATGGGCGCCGCTGTGCTCTGGGAGCACGTTGGCTGACACCGCTCACGTCCCTCTCCGGCTTTCGCTCCCGCCCGGCGGAGCCGGGCTCTGCAAAAGGCTGACGCCGCTGGCTGCGCGATCCTGCGCGCTCGGCTCACTTGCCAGCGCCGCCCCAGGAACGTGAGCAACACCGTCTTCAAACTGAATCGCGCCGGCTCGATCGCGCTCGTCACGGTCGACAACGGCGAGGACTACCGCGTGCCGACGACGCTCGGCCGCTCGGCCTTCGAGTCCGCGGTCGCGGTGCTCGAGGAGCTCGAGCAGGGCGAGTGGACTGCCGCCGTGTTCACCGGAAAGCCCTTCGTGTTCTGCGTCGGCGCCGACATCGACGAGTTCGGCCGCATCGAGGACCCGCGCGACGGCATTCGCGCCGGGCACGCGCTGTTCGCGCGCATCCGCTCGCTGCCGTTCCCGACGGTCGCCGCGATCAACGGCGCCTGCCTGGGCGGCGGCCTCGAGCTCGCGCTGCACTGCGACGCACGCACGATCGCGTCCAACGTGCGCCACGTCGGCTTCCCTGAAGTCGCGCTCTCGATCATCCCCGGCTGGGGCGGCACGCAGCTTCTTCCGCGGTTGATCGGGCCGGATGCAGCCGCCAGGGTGATCGTCCTCAACCCGCTGCGCCAGAACCGCCTGCTGACGGCGCCGGAGGCGGTCGAGCTCGGCATCGCCGACCACATGCTCGACCCGGTCGAGTTCGTCGACGACTCGCTCGCGTTTGCGGCCTCGCTCGCGGTCGAGCGCACCGAGCCGGACTGGTCGGAGCTCGACACCGTCGTTCGCAAGACGCGCGCCAAGATCGACGGCGCCGTGCACGGCGCGACGCGCGCGCCGTACGCCGCGCTGCATCTCATCGCCGGCGCGCGCGACTGGTCGATCGACGAGGGCTATGCGGCCGAGGAGGACGCGATGGCCGAGCTGCTCGTCGCGCCGCAGGCGCAGGCGGCGGCGTACGCTTTCACGGTCGTCGAGCGCCGGTCGAAGCGGCCGCCGAATCTCCCCGACGCGAAGCCGCGCGCCGTGCAGAAGGTCGGCATCGTCGGCGCAGGGCTCATGGCGACCCAGCTGGCCACGCTCTTCCTGCGCCGCCTCGAGGTGCCGGTCGTGCTGCGCGACCTCGACCAGCAACGCGTCGATGACGCGCTCGAGTCGATCCGCGGCGAGATCAAGCCGTTCCTCGCATCCATCGTCGAGGGCGGCACGGATTGGGAGCGGTTCGCCGGCTGCGACCTCGTGCTCGAGGCGGTGTTCGAGGAGATGGACGTGAAGCGCGACGTGCTCGCGGCGGCCCGCGAGGCCGCGCCGGGTGCAGTCCTCGCGACGAACACGTCGTCCCTCTCAGTCGAGGGGATGGGGGCCGACGTCGGACTGCACTTCTTCAACCCGGTGGCGGTCATGCCGCTCGTCGAGATCGTGCGTACGTCACGGACGACCGACGAGCAGCTCGCCACTGCGTGGGACATCGTCAAGAAGCTGAAGAAGCGCGGCGTCCTCGTCGGCGACGCGCCGGGCTTCGTCGTCAACCGCCTGTTGACGCGCATGACGACGGTGCTCATGGAGGCGCTCGAGAGCGGCAACACGGTCGAGGAGGTGGACGACGCGATCCTCTCCCTCGGCATGCCGATGGCTCCCTCCGTCCTGCGCGAGATGGTCGGCCCGGCGGTTGCGCAGCACGTGCTCGAGACGATGAACGGCACATGGCCCGACCGCTTCCCGCTCACGCCGCCGGCCGGCGAGCGGCGGACGCTCGAGGCCATTCGCGAGCGGGCGCTCGAGGCGGTTGCGGACGAGGTGCAGCATCTGCTCGCCGAGGGCGTCGTCGCCGATCCGGCCGACGTCGACGCCTGCCTCATCCTCGGCGCAGGCTGGCCGTTGTTCCTCGGTGGCACCGTCACGCGGCGCCGCGACGCTGCCACACTGTGACCCGTGCGGATATGGCGCAGGAACAAGGTCGTCGACTGGGCGATCACGATCGGTCTCGCAATCGTGTTCGTGCTCGTCTTCGAGGCTGAGGTCGCGAAGCCGTACCGCATCCCGACGTCGTCGATGGAGCCGACGCTCCACTGCGCGAGGCCGGGAGCCTGGTGCCAGGCCGGCTACAACGACCGCATTCTCGTCAACCGCCTCGCGTACGACTTCGAGAGCCCGAGCCGCGGACAGATTGTCGTGTTCACGGCGCCGCCGGCGACGGCGAAATGCGAGTCCGGCGACGCGGGCTCCACGTTCGTCAAGCGGCTGATCGGCCTCCCCGGCGACACGATCACGGAGCAGAACGGCTTCGTCTCGGTGAACGGCAAACCGCTCGCCGACTCGTACGTCGAGCCGGCGCTGCGCGACCACATGTCCGGCACATGGCTTGTCCCGGCCGGCCAATACTTCTTCATGGGCGACGACCGCATCCACTCGTGCGACTCACGCGTCTGGGGCTCTGTGCCGCGCCACGACCTCATCGGCCCGGTGCTCCTGACGTACTGGCCGCCGGACCGAATCTCCCTGCACTAGGCTCGCCCTGTGGCAGACGACTGGCGCATCCGCATCGAGATCGAAGAGAAGCACGCCGGCGGCCTGATCGACCGGCTCGCGGCCGATCTCGACGACGAGGCGCGCGAGCTCGCGCGCTCGCTCGCGCAGAAGCGCCTCGCGGTCTCGCGTGACGGCGACGAGGTCTTCGTCTACGCCTCGTCGCGCGCGGAGGCGGAGCGCGCGAACGACGTGATCCAGTCCCAGCTCCGAAGCCTCGGCGGCGAGGCGCGCGCGAGCCGCATCGAGCACTGGCTCGAGAACGAGGAGCGCTGGGACGACGAGCCGAAGGGCGAGACGTGGGAGGAGGAGGAGCTCGACCGCGGATTCGCGCCGTGGGAGGTGCGCGTCCAATCCGGATCGCGCGCCGAGGCGAAGGCGCTCGCCAAGCAGCTCGAGGCCGAGGGATACCGGCCGGTCCACAGCTTCCGGTATCTCATCGTCGGGACCGCCTCGAAGGAGGATGCCGACGCGCTCGCAGCGCGCCTCCACGGGCAGGTCGAAGCGGGCGGCGAGCTCGTTTGGGAGACGACCCCGCAGAACCCGTTCGCCGTCTTCGGAGGCCTCGGAGCCTAGCCCCGCAGGTTGACGCTCCCGCATCGCGGGGTATGCTTCTGAGAGCGCGGCTCGCCCAGGGGACTCGTCGAGCGGCGCCACCTTTGGACAGTCTGCAGCGCGTTGTGCGCTGCGCATATGCAAGAAGCCATTCAGCAGACGACGACCTTTGCGGAGGCGAGCGACCCGCTCGCCGCCGCGGCGTACCGCGCAGAGGCGTGGGCGGGCGAGCCGTTCCTTCGTGACGGCGAGGATCCCGGCCAGGTGCTCGCGGCGGGCACCGCGCGTCGTCGCGCGCTCGACGACGCGATCGCCGAGATCGAAGGCGGCAAGCCCGCGCCGAGCTTGCAGTGGAAGGTGCGCTACGGGCTCATGCTGGGCCTGGAACGCGTCCTTGCGGAGCCGGAACCGCACACGAAAGCGGGCACCGCACTCCGCCGCCATCAGGTCGATGCGCTCGCCGGGATGCTCACCGAGCTGATTGCGGCATCGCAGCGCTACGAGGAGCAGAAGGAGAACGGCAACGGGCACGCAGTAGCAGAGGTCGAGGAGGAGGACGACGAGGACGAGCCCCTCGTGGAGGACGATGAGGACGAGCCCGAGGAGCTCACGCCCGAGCAGGATCCCGGCGCCGTCCGTCGCTATCGCTTCCGCCATCCAACCGCGTCCGGCAAGACCATCGCGGCAGCCGGGTTCGTCGAAGCAGCGCGCACGCTCGGCGTTCTCATCCTCACGCACCGCCGCCTGCTCGTCTCGCAGTTCGAGGGTGACCTGAAGACAGAGGGCTACGCCGATCGTTACAGCGATGCGCTCGAGCAGGGCATGAAGTCGAGCCGGACGAACCCGCTGACGATCCAGACGTACGCCTGGTTCGCGCGGCACGTCGATTCGATCGACCGGGAGGCGTACCAGCTCGTCATCTGCGACGAGGCGCACACCGCGCTCGGCGAGAAGACCTCAGCGGCCATCCGTTCGTTCCCTGAGCCGATCTACATCGGCATGACGGCGACGGAGCAGCTGATCGCGAAGCAGGTGTCCGACGTCTTCCCCGCCTCGGTCGACGACCTCCCGCTGCAGGACGCTGCGCGCCGCGGCCTGATCGCCCCGCTGCGCTGCCTGCGCGTCCCGCCGGTCGCCGCAATCAACTCGGTGCCGATCGTCGGCGGGGACTTCGACCAAGAGATCCTCGCCAAGACCCTCGACCACCAGGCCTTGAACCAGGCCGCGGCCAGTCTCTACCGCGACCGTTTCGACAACACGCCGGGCATCGTGTACGCCGCCGGCGTCGACCACGCGTACAACCTCGCGCAGGAGTTCCGCGCCGCCGGACTGAAGGCCGAGGCGGTGTCGGGTCGCACCCCGCTGGTTCGCCTCGCGGAGACGCTCGCCGCGTACGAACGCGGAGAGATCAACGTGCTCATCAATGCGCAGCTCCTCGCCGAGGGTTGGAACTCGCCGCGCGCGACCGTGTGCATGCACCTCGCGCCGACCGCCTCGCGCAGGGTGTATCAGCAGCGCATCGGCCGAATCATGCGCATGCATCCGCGCAAGGAAGCGGGCATCGTCGTCGACTTCGTCCCGAAGGGCGCGACGCACAACGAACGCGTCGTCTCGCTGCACTCACTGCTCGACGCCGACTTCTACCGTGAAGGCGCGCGCGTCACCCCCGCGCCGCGCCGGCGCGCGCAACGCCGTGCACGCCGCCGCCTGACGCCGGCGCCATGGCTCGTGCCGGTGACGCCCGACGTCCGCCGCCGCATCGCGGTCATCCAGCGCGAGTGGCAGCGCGTCGATCCACGCTACCTCGACGAGGACGAGCAGCGTTACTGGGCGACGATGGCCGGGCGCCAGATCCGTTTCGACGAACGCGGCTCGTTCGTTCAGAAGCTGACGGAGGGGCGCGCGAGCAAGGGCGCGCTCGAGACCTTCCTCGCCACCGCTGCCGCGGAGAACCCGAACCGGCGCCTGCGCTTGATGGCGCTGCAGGATCGCGTCTCGATGCGCGTCGAGCGCGCCGACTTCGACGACCTCGTCACGCTCGTGACACAGGCGCCGACGTGGGAGAAGGAGCGGCTCGCGGGCATCCGCGTCCTCCTCCGCGCGATCGCAGACGGCAAGCCCGACGCGCCGGAGCAGATCCTCGCGCGGTGGACATGGCGGCTCGCGCGCGCGACACGCAAGGTGCAGGATCGCCGCGCGTCGACGGAATATCCCGAAGCCAAGCGCCTGCTGGGCGCACTCGCGAACTCGCGCGGGCATCGTCACGAAGAGAACGCTGCGAAACTCGTACAGACCGCGCTCGAGCAGCCGGTGCAGGTCGGCTCCGCGTTGCTCGCGTCCGCCGAGGGCTACACGCCGCGCGCGACGAAGTTACTGGACGACGCGCGCGAGAACCTCGGCGAGATCCAGGTCGTCGCGCTTGCGCTGTCCGAGAACCTGCCCGCGCCCAAGCAGCCGTCGAGCACGCGGCGGCGGCGCAGGCGTCGCAAGAAGAAGCCCGGTGTCGAAGGAGCTGCGCCGCAGCCCGTGCATCAGGCCTCGTCCACTGAGGAACAAGCCGCGGCGCCGAAACGGCGACGCCGGCGGAGAAAGCCCTCAGCGGCTGCGGAACCGAGCGGCGGCGAGCAGCCCGACGCCGGCGGCGACGAGCAGGGCGCCGATAACCGCCCACTTCGTGCTGCCACTCATGAAGGACCCTCCGAGCACGCCGATGCCCTGAAAGAAGAACACCGCGCCGGCGAGAACGACAACGAGTCCTAGACCGCCAGCGGCACCGCGGAGGATCACGAGCTAGACCGCGGGACCTTCGGCGCCGCCGTCGTCCTGCTCCTCACGCTCGCGCAGGAAGCGGGACAGCTCCGCGGCGAGCGACTCGCCCGACGGAATGTCGCCTTCAGGAGCGAGCGCGTCGACGCGCTGCTCCAGCTCCTCGACGTACGTCGCCGTCTCCGCGTCGGTCGACACCGCCTCGCTCACCTGCTCGGCGTACTCATCGGCCGCCCGTTCCAGCTCTCGCAGGTCGATGTCGACGTGCATCAGCCCGCCGAAGCGGCGGACGAGCGCGAGCGCTGCGCGCGGGCTCGGTGCGAGCGATACGTAGTGCGGCACTGCGGCCCAGAGGCTCACCGAGGCGATGCCGGCTTCGCGGCAGCCGTCGTGCACGATGCCGACCATCCCCGTCGGCCCTTCGTAGCGCGACGCCTCGAGCCCGAGCTCGGCGACGAGCTTCGGATCGGTCGCCGCCGCCGTGACGGGCGCGGGACGCGTGTGCGGCACGTCGGCGAGCAGCGAACCGAACGTGACCACCATCTCGACGCCGAGGTCGCGCGCGAGCTCGAGGACGAGACCCGAGAACGTCTTCCAGCGCAGGTTTGGCTCGATCCCTAGCAGCAGCACCGCGTCGCGATCCGCACCCGGGATCGCTGCGTGGAAGAAGCCGTTGTCCGGCCACTCGACGCGCCGCGTCTCACCGTCGACGAGTGACACGTGCGGCCGCACGGCCTGGAAGTCGAAGAAGCTCTCCGGCTCGATCTCCGCGAAGCGCGCCGCATTCCATTGCTTGGCGAGATACGCGGCGCCGAGCGACGCACCTTGACCGCCGTCGTTCCAGCCGCGGAAGGCGGCGACGAGCACCGGCCGCTTCAGCTCGGGCCTGAACGAGATGTTCAGCTCGGACATTCCGAAAGTCTAGTGGCGTACCGGGCGCCACAGCCGCGCCACCAAGCCGACCGTCCAGGCGAAGAGTATCGCCGCAACGAGCACGTGCGCGACGACGACCCACCACGGGATTGCCCCGTACCGGCGGTACTGCCACTCGCCGATGCCCATCTGGAGCAGCAGTATCGCGAGCAATCCGGCGCACGCGCGCACGAGCCACGGCCACTGCGCACGACGCAGCCACGCCCAGGCGGCGAGAACGAGGAACACGACTCCGAACGCGGCCACCGCGCGCACATGCAGCCACACGGAGCCGTGGAAGTTTCCGATCCGCTCGACGACCTGCGTGCCGTTGCTTCCCGGGAAGCGGCCGGCAGCGGTGGAGAGCGTCCCGGTCACGACGAGCACACCGACTGCGAGGAGAAGAGCCGCGCCGCCGGCGCGTGCGATCGCCGGAAGGGACGTACCGCCGTCGTATGCGGAGAGCAGCGTGAGCACTCCGAGCCCGAGCACCGTCAGCGACAGCAGCAGATGCGAGATGACGAGGTACGGATTGAGGTCGTAGTAGACGGTGATCGCGCCGAGCGGCGCCTGGGCGAGCGTGCCGACGAACACCGCGGTCGCGAGCCAGCGCCCGCGACGGCCGAGCGCAGGAGTGCGCCACGCGGCGAGCGCGAGCGCGAGCGTCGAGAACACCGTCAACGCCGACACGACACGGTTTGCGAACTCGATGTCGGAGTGGTAGCCCTTCGGCAGCGCGTGCGTGCTCGTGCACGTCGGCCAGTGCGGGCAGCCGAGCCCGGAGCCGGTGAGCCGGACGGTCGCGCCGGTCCCGACGATGACGACGAGGCAGGCGACCCCCCACCAGGCGAACCGACGGAACGCGGCCGGGCTCAGCTCGAACGAGCGCCACCCCGCTGTTGTTGCTAAAATGACGTTCACGTAAGAATGAGTTTCCTTCGGAGTCGCAGACACAGTAGGCATTTCAAGTGGTGGGTGCTCTCGTGCACCAGCCTGGGGATGCTGCTCGCCACCGTCAACTCGGGCACACTCATCATCGCGCTCCCAGACCTCGAGCGCAGACTGCACACGACGCTGCTGCAGCTCGTCTGGGTCATCCTCGTCTACATGATCGTCTCGACCGTCCTCGTGCTGACGGCGGGACGGCTCTCCGACCTGTTCGGCCGCAAGCACGCGTACGTGCTCGGCTTTCTCGTCTTCTCGGCGGCGTCGCTCGGCGCGGGCTTCGCCGGAAGCGGGACGCAACTCATCCTCTGGCGCGTCCTGCAGGGGGTCGGCGGCGCGTTCCTGTTCGCGAACGCGGCCGCGCTCGTCACCGACGCGTTCCCGAAGGAGGAGCTCGGCCTCGCGATGGGGACGAACACCATGGTCGCCGCGGTCGGGCTCGTCATCGGGCCGGTACTCGGCGGCGCGCTCGTCGCCATCAACTGGCCCTGGGTCTTCTGGTTCAACGTCCCCTTCGGCCTGATCGGCTCCGCGTGGGCGTATCTGGTGCTGCACGAGATCTCCGGCCGCGACCAGGAACGTGGACTGGACCTGCTCGGGACGTCGACGTTCGTCGTCGGGTTGACCGGATTGGTTCTCGCACTGTCAAAGGGCGGCTTGACGGGATGGAACAACTGGCTCGTCATCAGCGGGTTCGCCGCCGCGATCGTGTTCCTGCCGATCTTCGTGCTCATCGAGCGGCACGGCCGCGCGCCGATGCTCGATCTCTCGCTCTTCCAGAACAAGCTCTTCGCAGCCGCGTCGGGCGCGGCATTCATCAACGGCCTCTCCCGATTCGCGCTGATGTTCCTGTTCGTCTTCTACTTCCAGGGCCCCCAGGGCAAGTCGCCGATCGTTGCGGGCCTCGAACTGGCGCCGCTCGCCGTTGGCATGCTCGTCGCGTCGCCGCTCGCCGGCATCGCCGCAGACCGCCACGGCTCACGCGGCCTCGCCGCGCTCGGAATGCTCGTGTCGGCGGCCGGCCTCGCCGGCATGACGACGCTGCAGGCGCACACGGCCTACTTCTGGAGCGCGCTGTGGCTGCTGCTCGTCGGCATCGGCTCCGGGATGTTCAACAGCCCGAACACGGCGGCGATGATGGGCGTCGTCCCGGTGCATCGTCGCGGCATCGCCGCCGGCGCACGCGTGATGCTGCAGAACACGGGCGCTGTCATCTCGATCGCGTTCGTCATGGCGATCGTGACCTCCGCCGTGCCGACGACTGTGCTGTTCAAGATCTTCTCCGGCATCGCGTCGGGTCTCTCCGCGAAGCAGCTCGATCCCTTCATCGCCAACATGCACATGGCGCTCTGGGTGCTGACCGGCGTGTCGCTCCTCGGTGCTGCGGTTTCGCTCATGCGGCCCGCGCACGCCACGGGTGACGTCACGCTCGACGAGATCTTCGAGGCGGAGGCCGCATGATCCGCATCGGTGAAGTGGCGGAGCGGACGGGGCTGACGCCGCGCACGATCCGCTACTACGAGGAGATAGGCCTGCTCCCAGGCCCGCCGGAACGCCGCAAGGGCGAGCATCGCGCCTACGACGACGGCGATGTCGAGCGGCTCAGCGAGCTAACGCGTCTGCGCGACCTGCTCAACCTGTCACTCGAGGAGCTGAAGCAGCTCGTCGAAGCCGAGGAGGCACGCGCCGCGATCCGCCAGCAGTTCCGCGCGAGCGACTCCGACACCGAGCGGCTGCGGCTGCTCGACGCAGCGTTGCCGCACGTGGACTCGCAGCTCGGGCTCGTCCGCCATCGCATCGACGAATTACGCACGCTCGAGCAGGAGCTCGTCGACAAGCGGAAGTCCATCCTCGCGCGCAAGCGCGAGCTCAGATGACGAAGACGCCCACGCCTTCGTCGACGCGGCCGATGCGAGCGAGGAACAGATCGCGCGCGCGGAACGCGGCTTCGAGCGAGAGCGCCTTGTCCGCCGGGAGCGAGATGAGCAGACCGCCCGCCGTCTGCGCGTCGTAGCCGAGCGCGAGCACGGCCTCGGGGACGCCATCCGCTTCGACCGGCGCGTACTCGCGGTTGCGGGGATCGCCGCCGGTGCGCACGCCTGCTTCCGCCGCCTCGAGTGCGCCTGCGAGCGCCGGCAGCGCGGCCGCGTCGAGCCGGATGCGCACGCCGCTGCGCGTAGCCATCTCGTGCGTATGCCCGAAGAGCCCGAAGCCGGTGACGTCGGTGACCGCATTCGGCAAGAACGGGCGCAACGCGTCAGCTGCGGCGGCGTTCAGCGTCGTCATCCAGCCGATCGCCTCGTCCGCGTCGATCTTCGCCGCGAGCACGAGCCCGGTGCCGAGCGGCTTCGTCAGGAAGAGCACGTCGCCGGGACGCGCGCCCGACTTCGGCCAGATCCCGTCCGGATGCACGGTGCCGACGACCGCGAGGCCGTACTTCGGCTCGGCGTCGCGGATCGTGTGACCGCCGGCGAGCACGGCGCCCGCAGCGCGCACCGTCTCGTCCGCGCCGGCGAATACGGCGGCGGGAACCTCGTTCGGAAGCTCCTCCGGGAACGCGGCAATCGAGAGAGCGAGCAGCGGCGTCCCGCCCATGGCGAACACGTCGTTCAGGGCGTTCGTCGCCGCGATGCGCCCGAAGGTCGAGGGGTCGTCGACGAGCGGCGGGAAGAAGTCGACCGTGAACACGAGCGCACGCTCGTCGTCGAGCTTGTAGACAGCTGCGTCGTCGGCCGGATCGAGCCCGACGAGCAGGTTCTCGGCCTCGGCGGGAACGAATCCGCGAAGGAGCTCCTCGAGCCGGGATGCCGAGTACTTCGCGGCGCAGCCGCCACCCACCGTGAGTCCCGTGAGCGCAGGTGCTTCCACGCGGTTTACTGTACGCGCGGTGGAGAGGGCAGCGCTCGTCACGGGTGGATCGTCCGGGATCGGGCTCGCGATCGCGCGCATGCTGCGCGACGAGGGCTACGGGCTGACGCTGGCATCGCGCCGCGCGGAGAAGGTGCAGGCAGCCGCAGGCGAGCTCGGCGCACTCGCCGTCGCAGCCGACGTCGGCGATGCTGACGACTGCGCGCGGCTCGTCGCCGAGCATCGAGAGCGCTTCGGCCGGCTCGACGTTCTCGTCAACTCCGCCGGGATCGGCATCGGAGGCCGCGTCGAGGATCTGCCCGCAAAGCATCTCGACCTTCAGCTCGGGATCAACCTACGCGGACTGTTCCTCGTCACGCAGGCGGCGATCCCGCTGCTGCGCGAGTCGCGCGGCTGGATCGTCAACCTCGCGTCGATCGCGGGGACGCTGCCGACGCCGGGCCTCGCGACGTATGGCGCGACGAAAGCGGCGGTGATCTCGCTTACACGCTCGCTCAACGGCGAGCTCGACGACGACGGCATACGCGCGATCGCGATCTGCCCCGGGTTCGTCGACACGCCGATGGCGCAGTGGTCCGGCATCGAACCGGACGATATGATCCGCCCGGAGGACTGCGCCGAGGTCGTGCGCATGGCGCTGCGCCTCAGCCCGCACGCACGCGTTCCGCAGGTCGTCATCGAGCGCATGGGCTCGACGAACGGCGACGTGCCCGGTTAGTGGGCGCGTCCGTGAGTTCGGTCTTGCTCTGCCGAGCGAAAACCGAGCAGCGCAAGGACGCAGGGAGCGCCCATAGTTACGACTATGGGCGCGACCGAGGCCGCAGCGATGCGACGTGTTTGCAGCCGGCAGAGCTGATCGCCACTCGCGGACGCGTCCACTGATGCTCGCGGACTTCCCCCGCGTCGACCTCCTCTTCGGCCCATCGCCGGTCCACCGACTCGAACGACTGAGCGAGCATCTCGGCGGCCACGTCGAGATCTGGGCGAAGCGCGAGGACTGCAACTCCGGCCTTGCGTACGGCGGCAACAAGGTGCGGAAGCTCGAGTACCTAGCCGCGGACGCGCTCGCACACGGCTGCGACACGCTCGTGTCGATCGGCGGCGTGCAGTCGAACCACACACGCCAGGTCGCGGCGGTCGCTGCGCGGCTCGGGCTGAAGTGCGTGCTCGTGCAGGAGCACTGGGTCGAGTGGGACGATCCCAACTACGAGACGGTCGGGAACATTCTCCTCTCGCGGATCATGGGCGCCGACGTCCGCATCGTCGACGCCGGCTTCGACATCGCCTTCCGTCCGAGCTGGCAGGACGCGCTCGACTCCGTCGAGGCCGTCGGCGGGAAGCCCTATCCCATTCCGGCGGGCGCGTCCGACCATCCGCTCGGCGGGCTCGGCTTTGCGCGCTGGGCGCAGGAGGTGGCCGAGCAGGAAGCAGGGTTCGGCGTCTTCTTCGACACGATCGTCGTCTGCTCCGTCACCGGCTCGACGCAGGCGGGCATGGTCGCAGGCTTCGCGCTCCAGGACGCAGAGCGCAGCGTCCTCGGCATCGACGCATCGGCGACGGTCGAGCAGACGCTCGACCAGGTGACGCGCATCGCACACAGGACGGCCGAGGTGATCGGCGTCGAGCGAGATCTCGACGTCGTCCTGCTGGACGAGTGGCACGCGGGAACGTACGGCATCCCCGACGCGAAGACGATCGAGGCGATTCGGTTGTGCGCCCGGCTCGAGGGCGTCCTGACCGATCCCGTCTACGAAGGGAAGTCGATGGCAGCGCTCATCGACCTGGTCACGGACGGCCGCATCGAGCCGGGCTCACGCGTGCTCTACGCGCACCTGGGCGGACAACCCGCCCTCAACGCCTATGCGGGAGTCTTCACTCCCGGCTGAGGAACGATACGGATGTACGGCTTCGGCTCTTCCCACTCGCCGAAGATCTCCTTCGCATCCTCGTTCGAGACCGAGCCGGCGATGATGACGTCGTCGCCCTGCTGCCACTGCGCCGGCGTCGCCACTTTGTGCTTCGCCGTCAGCTGCAGCGAGTCGATCACGCGCAGCACCTCGTCGAAGTTGCGGCCCGTCGTCATCGGATAGACGAGGATCAGCTTCACCTTCTTGTCCGGACCGATGACGAAGACGTTGCGCACGGTCTGGTTGTCGGCCGGCGTCCGCTGCAGCGGATCGCCGGACGTGCTCGCCGGCAGCATCCCGTACAGCTTCGAGACGTTGAAGTCCGCGTCGCTGATGATCGGGTAGTTGGGCGCGTAACCCTGCGTCTCCTCGATGTCCTTCGCCCAGTCGCCGTGGCGGTCGACCGGGTCGACGGAGAGGCCGATCACCTTGACGCCGCGCTGGTCGAACTCCGGCTTGATCTTCGCCATGTATCCGAGCTCGGTCGTGCACACCGGGGTGAAGTCCTTCGGGTGCGAGAAGAGCACCGCCCACGAGTCGCCGATCCAGTCGTGGAAGCCGATGCGTCCGTCGGTCGTCTCTGCCTCGAAATCGGGCGCGGTGTCACCGATATGCAAGCCCATATCCGACTCCTTCCTTCACTATCCCTTTTGAAGTAATGGCGACCGTAGCTTACAGATCGCCCGGGGTCCGGGCGATGCGCCAGATCATGAAGACGCCGAGCAGGGCGGCGAGCGAGAAGCCGGCGATGGCCAGCCATTCCGCGCGGTGGGACATGAAGATGAGCGAGGAGCCGATCAGGAGCGCCGAGATGATGATGGCGGCGCCGATGCGGTTCGCGATCGAGCGCATATTTTGAGCGAACTCGTCGAGGCCGGTCGGGATGATGCCGACCTTCAGGCTGCCGCGCTCGAGTGCGCCCATGAGATGCCCGATGCGGCGCGGCATGCTGACGAGCGGGTCGAGCTGCGTATAGATCTCCGCGAAGAGGCGGTTCGGTTCCAGCCGGCGCGAGGTCTCGAGGATCATCACGTCGACCGTCTCCTGCTCGATCAGCCCGACGGGGTCGAGCTCGGGATCGAGGACGCGGGCGATCGAGTCCGCCTGCGACAGCGTCTTCCCGACGAGCGCGAAGCTCGTCGGCAGGCCGATGCCGTGCTGAAGCGCCAGGCGCTGAAGACCGGAGAGCGCCTCGGCGGTGCGGATGCCGGCCAGCGGGCGCCAGTGGAACCTCGGAAGGATGCGCCGGACGTCGTGGACGAACCCGCCTTCGTCGGAGTCGACGCTCGTCAGGGAGAGGCCGACGACGAGGTCGGCGACGTCGTCTGCGCGATTCTGCGCGATGGCGAGGAGAAGGAGCGCGAGGCCCTGGCGCGTGTCCTCGTCGATCCGCCCGAGCAGGCCGAAGTCGAGGAGCGCGAGCCTGCCATCCGGCGTGAGCAGGACGTTCCCCGAGTGCGGGTCGGCGTGGTACACGCCTTCGACGACCACCTGGTACACGTACGAACGGAAGAATTCGCGCGCGAGCTCGGCCGCCTGCTCGCGTTCGAGCGGCGGGGCGTCCGCGACCTTCTCCCCTTCGATGTGCTCGAGCACGAGCACGCGCTCGGTCACGAGCGGATGCACGACCTTCGGGACTACGAGCTTCTCGAACCGCTTAACAACGCGGGCGATCAGCTCCGTGTTGTGCGCCTCCTCGACGAAGTCCAGCTCGTCGCGGAGATGCACCTCGAGCTCGTCCGCCAGCGCCTCGATCTGCACCAGCGCAGCCGTCTCCGACTTCTTCGCCGCGAGTCGCGCGCTCGAGCGGAGCAGCGCAAGGTCGAGCTCGACCTGCTTCTCGATGCCCGGCCGGCGCACCTTGACCACGACATCGAGGCCGGTGGCGAGCAGAGCACGGTGCGTCTGCGCGACCGAGGCGGTCGCCAGCGGCTCCGGATCGATGTGGACGAACGCCGACAGGCCGATGTCCTCGTCGATCACCTGCCGGATCGCGTCGAACGGCACCGGCGGCACCTCGTCGACGAGCCGGCTCAGCTCCTCGATGTAGACGTCTGGCAGGAGATCCGGCCGCGACGAGAGCAGCTGGCCGAGCTTGATGTACGTCGTGCCGAGCTCCTCGAGCGCCTCGCGGAAGCGGCGTGCGCCGTCGCGGGTCGCCTCGCGTCGCCCGACAACGCCGAGCTCCGCGAGGACCCGCCTGCCTCCACTTCGCCGGGCAACCCGCATCACATGGAGCGCGCGCCGAGTCCTCTCGAGACGTGCGCCCACACAGCGGTCCTACCGCCGTTGGCCAGCGAGGAAACGTTCAGTTCGGCTGCCGAAGGCCGAACGAAGAGAGTGAACTGACGAGCCGCAGAGCTCCCGGGACCGGCCCAACGATCGGCGCGGCCCCGAATCTACGACCTACCAGTAACCCCCGTCGTTCATGCCCGTGCCGTGCTTCGCGCCTGCCAGCAGCGCAGCCAGCATCACAGCAGCGATGAGAAGCGTGAAGAGCCGTGCTTTGGTCACCTGGGTCACCTCCTCTCCGTTAGAAGCGAACGTCCTGCAGCGCCTCTGCCGCGGTGCGGTAGAGGTGAGCTGCGAGCCTGTCGTCGCCGCGCCGCGCCGCGAGGTCGCCGCGGGCGACCCAGGCAGCAGCACGATGGCTGGCCGAACCGAGCTGGCCGAAGCTTCCCTCGGCAGCGGCGAACGCGGCCTCCGCCTCGTCGAGGCGATCCTGCGACAGCAACGCGCGTCCGAGAACGAGCTGGGCGCTGCCGATCTCGTCGAGGTAGTCCTCGTGATCCGCGAGAAGCTGCAGCGCGTGCCGCGCCTGCTCCTCGGCCTGCTCCACCTGGCCCGTGCGGAGATGGATCTGCGCGAGCGAGGACACGGCCTGCGCGGCGTCCGCGTCGCGGCCGGTGTCGAGGGCGATGCCGAACGCCTCCTTCAGCAGGGCGACGGCCTCGTCGGTCTTGCCGAGGAGGAAGTTGAGCCCGCCTAGGTTGTTCGTGAGCTGACCGACATGGACGCGGTCGGAGAGCGCCTCGTATGCGCTGCGCGCGCGCTCGGCGTATGTGCGCGCGAGGATCCAGTGACCCTCGCGGTCGGCGACGAGGGATGCCTGGAAGAACGCGTCGCCGATCGTGCGCGGGTCGTCCGCGGCCTCGGCGAGCTGGAGCGCGCGCTCGATGTCCTCGCGCGCGGCCTCGTAGTCGCGCATCCGGCGCCAGCAGCGCGAGCGCCAGGAGAGGATGTTCGAGCGAAGCGAGTCGGACGGCATGCCGGAGCGCTCGGCGAGGCCGAGGGCCTCGTTCAGCAGCCCGAGCGACGTCTGCACGCTGTTCAGCTGGTAGCGGCAGACGCCGAGCGCGTAGAAGACCTCGGCGCGCTCGAGGTCGGAGAAGTTCCCGGACTCGACGGTGCCCCGCGCGGCGTTCAGCAGCTCGAGCGCCGGGCGGAGCGAGCCGAGGCGCATCTGCGTCCGGCCGGCACCGACGAGCGCCCGAACCTCGAGCTCGGGGACGCCGGTCGCGCGCGCGGCGGGGACGAGCGTCTCGTACTCCGAGGCGGCCTCCTCGTTCCGATGCGCTTCGATCATCGTCTCGGCGCGTGCGAGCGCCGCCTCGAGCCGGCCGCGCTCGTCCGTCGCAACGCCGTTGGCGAGGAATCCGGCATCGCAGCCGAGCTGCCCGGCGAGCCACTCGATCGTTTCGGTCGTCGGGCGCGTCTTGCCGCGCTCGATCTGCGAGACGTATTCCTTCGAGAAGCGCGCTCCCGCGAGATCGCTCTGCGTCAGCCCAGCGGCAACGCGAAGCTGCCGTAGCCGCTCTCCGAGACGGAGGGCGGACGACGTGGCCTGGCTGCGGAGTGCGGTCTCTCTGGCCATGCGGCTAGGCGAAGTCAACCTTACGCTTCACTGAAACGCAAGATGTCCAGTCCAGCCATCCCCCTAAAAGGGCATAAACAAGCCGAAAGGCCGGTGAATCGACGGTTTCTCAAAATCACTTGACCAGGGTACTTGACTCGCTTCCGGACCGGGCCTATAGTGCGGTCCACCTTGCAACCGAGCCGGACGCCAGGCGGGTTTGCAGGGGGCGCGTCGCCGCAACCCAGCGACACCGGATAGCCCGGCCGAGCCGCAGGGCCGGGGCTCCGATACGCAGGGAGTACGCGCCTCTAACCAGAAAAGGCCCCGGAGCCGCAGCCGGGGCCTTCTTCTTTCCGCGGGATGAGGTTCCCGCTTCGCGGGAGAGCCTCGGCGTCGGGTTCGTTCTGTGCTCGCCTCCGCGTAAGGCTGCGCCTTACGCTCCGGCCTTCTTGGTCGCTTTCGACGCGGCGTCTAGAGCAAAGCGCTCTGGGCGCGCATCCAGTCGAGCCTGGCGGCCCTGATCCTGTTGACCTCGTCGTCGCCGAGGAGGCCTACTCGGCGGCCGACCATGCCGAAGACGCCGCCGGCCAGGAAGACCCAGGCTTCGGCCTCGGGATCGCGGTCGGGGTGCAGCGAGCCCTCCTCCTGGCCGCGGCGGATCGCGTCCGCGACGAAGTCGTGCACCTCGCGCATGTGCTTCCGGAGATGCTTCCGCAGTTCCGCGTCCTCCGCCGCCTCCCCGAGCGCCTGCACCCACAGCTCCGCGAGCTGGAACTTGCAGTCCTTGACGGAGAAATGGCCGCGCCCCATCTCCGCGATGCCTGTCGCAATGTCGGGCGAGCCGTCGAGCACTTCCTGCCACCGCGCACGTGCCGTCGCCCACACGTGGTCGATCGCCGCCAGGTACAGCTCGCGCTTCGAGGCGAAGTGGCGGTACAGGATCGGTTCGGAAACGCCTGCGGCGCGCGCGATCTCCGCCGTCGTCGTCCCGCGGTAGCTGCCGTCGGAGAAGACGCGGATCGCCGTCTCGATCAGGAGCCGGCGGCGCTCGGCCGCCGGCAACCGAACGGGAGCGACCGTCATGCGGCCTCGGGGAACGCCTCGCGAGCCGGCTCGCGATGCCGCGCGTGATGCAGCGTCGCCGCGGCGACGACCGCGCCGGCGATCGTGATGACCGCACCGGTCTCGAGGGCATGGTGGAAGCCGTTGAGGAAGTCGGCCGGGCGCTTCGCGCCTGCGGCGCTCGGGACGCTCGCGGCGACGATCGCACCCATGATGGCGATGCCGAGCGAGCCGCCGATCTGGCGCATGCTGTTCAGCACGGCCGAGCCGACACCGGCCTTGTCGGCGCGCACCGAATGCATCGCCGCTGCCGTCGTCGGCGCCATCGCGATCCCCATGCCAACGCCCCCGAGGATCATCGCCGGCAGCAGTCCCCAGAAGCTCTCGTGCATGCCCATGCGCGAGAAGAGAATGAGCGACCCCGTGATGATGACCATGCCGGCGGAGACGAAGGGCCGCGGTCCGAGGCGGTCCGACAGCTTTCCGGCCATCGGCGCCAGCAGGATGATGAGCACCGTCCACGGCAGGAACGACGCGCCCGCCTTCACCGGCGAGTACTTCAGGATCTGCTGGAGGTACAGCGAGACGTAGAAGAACACGCCGAACATGGCGAGGCCGACGAGCAGCATCACCGTGTTCGCGCCGGCGAAGCCGCGGTTGCGGAACAGGCTGAGATCGAGCATCGGGAGCCGCTGGTGCTGCTCGAGCAGCACGAAGGCCGAGAGCGACACCGCCGCGACGATGAACGCCGCCACGATCCGCCCCGACGCCCAGCCGTACGTATTCGCCTCGATGAGCGCGTAGCTCAGCGAGAAGAGACCGAGCGCGGACGTGAACAGCCCCGGGATGTCGGGGCGCTGCTCCGCCGACGTGTCGCGCGACTCGTCGATGAACGCGAACGCGGCGACGATCGCGATCGCACCGATCGGCACGTTGATGAAGAAGATCCAGTTCCAGTTGATGTGCTCGGTGATGAGACCGCCGGCGAGCGGCCCGATCGCGAGCGCGAGCGCCGAGACGCCCGCCCAGATGCCGATCGCCGTGCCGCGCTGCTTCGGCGGGAACGTGACAGTGATGATCGAGAGCGTCGACGGGTTCATGAGCGCCGCGCCGACTCCCTGGACGATGCGCGCCGCGATGAGCACGGTCGCGCTGCCTGCGAGCCCGCAACCAAGCGACGACAGCGTGAAGATGACGAGCCCGCCGACGAACATCGCGCGCCGGCCGAAGAGGTCGGCGAGCTTGCCGCCCGTGAGCATGAGCGCACCGAACGTCAGCGCGTAGCCGGCGACCACCCACTCGAGCTCGGAAACCCGGAGATGCAGCGACTTCTGGATCGTGGGCAGCGCCACGTTCACGATCGTGTTGTCGAGCATGATCATGAACAGGCCGAAGGAAACGGCCGCCAACGTCCACCACTTCTTGTTCTCGTCCGCGAATATGCGAGCCTTCATTTCACCTTCCCCGGTTAGCGTCCACTAAGTTAGTAGAGACTAGCATGAGCGACTTCATCTGGGAGCCGACGGCGGAGCGCGTCGAGCAGGCCAACCTGACGCGGCTCGCCCGTCGCCTCGGAGCCGGCGGCTACGGCGAGCTGCAGCGGATCTCGCTCGAGGAGCCCGAGCGGTTCTGGCCGGCGCTGATCGAGGATCTCGGCATCGAGTTCTCACGGCAGTGGGACGCCGTCGTCGACGCCTCGCGCGGGCCGGAATGGGCGCGGTGGTTCGTCGGCGGGCAGCTGAACGTCGCGCGCATCTGTGTGCACAGCCGTGCTTCGGACGCCGAGGCGCTCGTCGGGCTGTACGAGGACGGGGAGCGCGACTCGCTCACGTGGGCCGAAGCCTCGCACCAGGTGACGCAAGTCGCCGAGGCGCTCGTCGAGCTCGGCGTCGAGGCGGGCGACCGCGTCGCGATCTTCATGCCGATGGCGCCGGCGGTGGCGATCGCGTCACATGCGTGCGCGCACATCGGCGCGGTGCAGGTGCCGATCTTCTCCGGCTTCGCCGCTCCCGCGATCGCGTCGCGGCTCGAGGACTCTCGGGCGAAGGTCGTCATCTGCGCCGACTCGTCGCTGCGCCGGGGAAAGCGAATGGAGATGCGAGCGACCCTCGACGAGACCGGCGACCACACCGTCGTCGAGTGGAACCGCGAGTCGCGTTCCTGGCCGGAGCTCGTCACGCGCCAGCCGGGAACGCTGCCGCCGCTCGAGGTGGACAGCGAGGCGCCGTACCTGCTCGCCTATACATCCGGCACGACCGGGAAGCCGAAAGGCGCGCTCCACGTGCAGGGCGGCTTTCTCGTCTCGATCGCGCGCGAGACCGCATACCAAACGGACGTCAAGCCCGGCGAGCGCATCCACTTCGCCACCGACATGGGTTGGATCATGGGCCCGTGGACCGTCGTCGGCGGCAGCGCAGCCGGCGCGACGATCGTCTTCGCGGAGGGCGCGCCCGACTGGCCGGACGACCGGCTGTGGCGCCTCGTCGAGTCCGAACGGATCTCGATGCTGGGCGTCTCGCCAACGCTCGTGCGCGCGCTGATCCCGAAGGGCGAACCGCAGACGGACTTGTCGTCGCTGCGCGCGATCTGCACGACGGGCGAGCCGTGGAACCCCGATCCGTACCGCTGGCTGTCCGAGAAGGTCGGCGGCTCGCGCGTCCCCATCGTCAACTGCTCCGGCGGCACCGAGGTCGGCGCGTGCTTCCTGACGACGATCGTCACCGAGCCGGTCAAAGCGGTGTCGGTCGGCTTCCCCGCGCTCGGCGAGGACATGGACGTCGTGGACGCCGCGGGCAACTCCATTCGCGGCGAGGTCGGCGAGCTCGTGTGCCGGCGCCCGTGGCCCGGGATGACCCGCGGCATCTGGGGCGACGACGAGCGCTACCTCGAGACGTACTGGCGCCGCTTCCCCGGCATCTGGACGCACGGCGACTGGGCGTCGGTCGACGAGGACGGCTACTGGTTCCTGCACGGTCGCAGCGACGACACGCTCAACATCGCCGGCAAGCGCATCGGACCGGCCGAGCTCGAGTCCGCCGCGATCGGGAGCGGCCTCGTCGCCGAGGCTGCGGCGGTCGGCGTCCCGCACGAGGTGAAGGGCGAGGTTGCGTGGATCTTCTGCGTCCCGAGCGGCGCGGAGCAGGACGGCGAGCGCGTCGCGGGCGCGGTGACGGACGCGCTCGGCAAGGCGTTCAAGCCGGACCGGATCGTCTGGGTGAGCGCGCTCCCGAAGACGCGGTCGGCGAAGATCGTTCGGCGCGCCGTGCGCGCGCGCGTGCTCGGCGAGGATCCCGGCGACCTGTCGACCCTCGAGAATCCCGAGTCATTGGAAGAGATCGCCGATGCTGTCCGCTGAGTTGCGTGGGACGGCCCTCGTCACGGGCGGCGGCCGTGGAATCGGCGCGAACATCGCACGCGAGCTCGCGCACGCCGGCATGGACGTCGTCGTGACCGGGCGCACAGCAGAGGAGGTGCGCGCCGTCGCGGATGAGGTCGGCGGCCGCGCGCTCGTCGGCGATGTGTCGAAGCGCGAGGACGTCGCGCGCTGGTGCGGTGACATCGGGGCGGTCGACCTGCTCGTGAACAACGCCGGCATCTCCGGGCCGGACGATCCGCTCGGCGACGTCGACGCGTGGTGGCACACCTTCGAGATCAATGTCCTCGGCACGTACATGTGCTGCCGCGCGTTCGCGCCGCTCATGCTCGAACGCGGCGACGGACGCATCGTCAACGTCGCGTCCGGCTCGGCGTACCTCGCGCCGCGAGACGGGCCGACCAGCACCGCGTACCCGGCGAGCAAGGCGGCCGTCCACCGCTTCTCCGAAATGCTCGCGGCTTCGCTCTCCCCGCAGCACGTCTTCGTGTTCTCGATCTCCCCCGGGCTCGTGCGGACGGCGATGACGTCCTGGCTCGGGGACGACGCGCCGTGGACGCCGCCCGAGTGCGCGCCGCGGCTCGTGCACGCGCTCGCAACGGGTGAGTTCGACGCGCTCGCAGGCCGCTATCTGCACGCCGAGCACGACCCACCCGAGCAGCTGCGCGAGCGGATGAGCGCGATCCTCGCCGACGACGTGAACGCGATTCGGCTTCGTCGCTAGTTTTCGCCTGATAGGCTGAAACCTGTGAGACTGGCTCTCGCACAGATCAACCCGACGGTCGGTGACCTGGCCGGCAACCGCGCGCTCATCCTCGACCGGCTCGAGACTGCGAAGAACGCGGGCGCCGACGTCGTCGTCTTCCCCGAGCTCGTCGTCACCGGATATCCGCCGGAGGACCTGCTCCTCCGCCCCGGCTTCGTCCGCAGCGCCGAGGAGTCCCTCAGGCAGATCGCGGGCGCCGTCCGCGGCATCGTCGCAATCGTCGGGGCACCGTACGCCGACGGCGAACGTCTCTACAACGTCGCCGCCGTCTGCGCCGACGGCGAGGTGAAGGAGCGCGTGCGCAAGCAGCTCCTCCCGAATTACGGCGTTTTCGACGAGGTCCGGTACTTCACGCCGGGCACCGACGCCGCACCGATCGAGATCGCAGCCACGCGCGTCGGCGTCACCGTCTGCGAAGACATGTGGCAGCCCGGCCCGCCGGCGTCGGAGCTCACGCGGCTGGGCGCGCGGCTGCTCATCAATATCTCGGCGTCGCCGTTCCACATCGGCAAGGACCGCGCCCGCGAGGAGATGTTCCGGGCGCGCGCGCGCAACAACGAAGCGTCCGTCGTGTTCTGCAACGCCGTGGGCGGCCAGGACGAGCTGCTCTTCGACGGGCACTCGTGCGTGATCGACGAACGCGGCGAGGTGATCGCGCGTGCACCAGGGTTCGAGGAGGCGCTGCTCGTGGTCGATCTCGACGGGCCGGGGCCGATCGTCCCGTTCGCGGACGAGCTCGAGCAGATGCGACAAGCGCTCGTGCTCGGACTCGGCGACTACGTGCGCAAGAACGGCTTCGCCGAGGTGCTCGTCGGCGTCTCCGGCGGAATCGACTCCGCTCTGACCGCCGCGATCGCGGTCGAGGCGCTCGGCGCCGACCGCGTGCACTGCGTCTCGATGCCGTCGCGCTACTCGTCCGAGGCGACACGCAGCGACGCGCGCCGGCTCGCCGAGGCGCTGGGCTGCGACTTCCGGGAGATCGAGATCGAGTCGGTCTTCGAGGACTACCTCAAGGTGCTCGCGCCGGTCTTCGCCGATCGCAAGCCCGACTTGACGGAGGAGAACCTGCAGGCGCGCATCCGGGGCACGCTGCTCATGGCGCTCTCGAACAAGTTCGGCTGGCTGCTCGTGGCGACCGGCAACAAGTCGGAGCTCTCGGTCGGCTACGCGACGCTGTACGGCGACATGGCCGGCGGCTTCGCGCTGCTGAAGGATGTGTACAAGACCGATGTCTTCCGGCTGTCGCGGCACCTGGACGTGATCCCGCAATCGATCGTCGACCGCGCGCCGAGCGCGGAGCTGCGCGCCGACCAGCTGGACGAAGACTCGCTGCCGCCGTACCCGGCGCTCGACCAGGTGCTCGAGGCGTATGTCGAGCAGGACCGCACGCTCGAGGAGCTGTCTTCCGACGGCTTCGATCCGGACGTGGTCGCGCGCGCGGTCGCGCTCGTCGACCGCGCCGAGTACAAGCGCCGGCAAGCGCCGCCCGGCGTGCGGCTGCGCCCGAAGGCGTTCGGCCGCGACCGCAGGACGCCGATCACGAACCACTGGCGCAGCTGAGCCTCAAGCGCGGCTCGCCCCGCGCCGATACCGACGGTGCCATGCACAAGGCGGGCATCCTCGCGTGGGCACTCGTCAGCGCCGGGCTGATGGCGATCGGTGCCTTCGGCCCCTGGATGACTGCACTCACCGTGATCTCGCTGTCCGGTTGGGACGTCCAGCGCGGAAAGGCGGAGGTCCTCCTCGCAATCGCGCTGCTCGGCGCGCTCGCCGTCTTCCTCCGCCGCGGCACCTCGTCGGGCGGCACATGGGCGGTGATCGCGGGCCTTGCGGGCGCTGCGCTCACCGGCTACGAGCACCACCACATCACGTCCGCCATCAGCGGCGTCCCGCCGCAGTACCAGACGCTGGCGCACGCGCTCATCCACGTCGGCTGGGGCCTCGACATCGCCCTCGCCGGGTCGCTCAGCCTCGCCGTCTCCGGCTTCGCGTCGCTCTTCTTCGAGCCTGGCGCGCGTGTCGTCGCCAGCGAAGCTCCGGCGGCGCGCTACGAGCCGAACGTCCCGACCGTTCCCGCCGGCTGGTATCGCGATCCGAACGACGACGCGATGCTCCGGTACTGGAACGGCTTCGGCTGGACGACTCAGACGGCCAAGCCGGCCAGCTGACGGAACCAGCGCAGGCGCTCGTCCCACGGAACGGCCGCGTTCGCGGGCGACGTCGACGGGAGCACGAACAGCTTCCTGTCCGCAAGCGTGCGCGCCTGCACGCCGAGCGCCGACCGCTCGCCGAACGTGCCGCGGTACGCCTCCTTCCCGACGAACGCGATCCAGCGCGCGTCGACGCGTTCGAGGCGCTCGGCCGCTCCCGCGAAGTCGGCGCGCCGCAGGTCGCCCGAGCCAGGCGTCGTGCGCGGCGCTGCGTTCGTGATCCCGATCCCCTCCTTCAGCAGCTCGAACTGCTCGGCCGGCTCATACAGCCGCGACGTGAGGGACGCGGCATAAAGCAGCCGCCAGAAGTCGTTGCGCGGGTTCGCGAAGTGCGCGTGCGCCGCCGCAGAGACGCGGCCGGGATTGATCCCGACGAAGACGACCCGGAGATTCGGGCCGAGGACGTCGGGGACGGCGCTACGCAGCTTCGGCGTCGGCGTCGTCGGCCCGCGCGTC
>DATBQM010000051.1:0-25642 GCA_036560805.1 Gaiellaceae bacterium
GCGGTGACGTACCGCGGCACCACACGCCGCCGGCGGTCTCGGCACAGGCGGCAAAGCGCTCAGACGTATCCGACCGGAGGCGAAGCCTGGCGACGAGCTGCACCAGCCGTGGGAGGGACTCGAGGGGGTTCGAAAGTGCTCCGGTTAGTTCCACTCACTTTCCGCTATCGGCGCTTTCGATCGGAACGATTGCGAACCGCTGATGCATCTGGCCACGATCGACTCGTAAGCGGCAGCTCACGAAAACGTCTTGCCTGCCAGGGGTAGCAAGTAGAAGATGAGCTTGTGGCCGACGATGAGAGCTCGCGCCGCGACGTTCGGGTTCTGCCTGCCGTTATCGGCGCCGGGGTAGCGCTCGCGATCGCAATCGGAGTAGTCGCGTACGCCGCCGGCCACTACGGCGAGCTGACGAAGACCGTGACGACGCAGTCAGCCGGCCCCACGACGACGGCGGTGACGTCGTACCCGAGGGTGTCGCCGGCCGTCGCTGCCGGCGCGCACACGTTCGTCCAGTTCGCCTGCGTCCAGTGTCACGGGGTCCAGGGCCGAGGCGGCATCGACAAGGCCGTGCCCTCGCTGAAGACCGTCGGGCGAAGCCTCACCGTCGGGCAGCTGACCCACATCATCAACCACGGCCTCGGCGAGTCCGCAAACCCGACGCAGCCGTACATGCCCGTTTGGGGCGAGGTGATTTCGAAGACGCAGGTTGCGTACCTCGTCGCGTACATTCGGGCGGGGTTGCCGCCGGTTGCGGAGGCGCAGCCCGTTGCCGTCCCCGCGGGCCAGGGCGCGGCCATTGCCGGTGCGGCGCTCTACGTTCGCGACGGCTGCATCAACTGCCACGGCCCGAACGGCCTCGGCGGCGTCCCCAACCCGCTCTCGCCGGACAAGACGATCCCCGTCCTTTCCGGCCTGGGCTTCCGACGCCAGTTCAACACAGACGCGAAAATCGCGGCCGTCATCCGCAGCGGCAGCGTGATCGGCCGGGCGCCAATCGTGAGCATGCCGCACTGGGGCGGGATCCTCTCCAATCAGCAGATCGCCGAGCTGATCGCGTACCTGAAGACCCTCAAGTAGTCGCCGCCTCCATCACGCCGCGGCGGACGACCGCAGGTGCTGCAGTTGCTCGGCGGTCGGGCACCAGGCGGACTCGAGCGCCGCGAGATCCCACCCGGCGAGCCCGGCGGCCGCCTCGTAGGCCGACTGCAGGAAGGTGAGGACCAACGCTCGCGGGTCGTGCGCGTTGCGCAGCCTCTCCCACGGGAGCACCGTGAGCCCGATCTTCGTCCACTCACCGCCGACGACCGACGCATCTCGCCAGCCCGCAGGCTCCGGCGACATGAACACGTAGAACGACGCGTCGGGGAACGTCTGCTCGTCGCCCATCCAGAAGCCGAAGAGAATCAACTCGTGCGTGTACGCCTCTCGATTGACGGCGTCGCTTTCGATGACGACGCCGGGCCGGCCGGAGAAGCGCGTGAGCGAGAGGTCGAAGCTGTGCCAGAAGAGTTGGACGGGGCTCTGCTTGCCGACGAACCAGCCGCTGAACTCCTCGAGCGCCGAGGTGGACCAATCCATGGCGCGGTGGAAGCGCGCGACTGCATCGCGGTCCCATGACGCGTGTTCGGTGTCCTCGCGGAACGGCGTCTTCATCGGCACGCCGAACGGCTGTTCCTGAATCGCGACGTCGACGCCGAGCTCGGCGAGTGCGGCGTGAAGCTGCGCGTCGAAGTCGGCGACGGAGAGGCCATCCGCGAGAGGGAACGAGCGTGTGCGCCCGTCGAGCGTCCGCACGACGAGCGCGTGGTCGACGAGATCGAACGCTATCTCGAACGTCACGTCGCCGCGGCGGAGCGAGCCGGTTGTCAGCCCGCCTACGTCCACGTACAGCGGGACGTGCCACCAGTGGTTGCGCGGCGGTGTCGTCGCGAGCCGCATCTTCCCGACGATCTGCGCGTACAGATGCAGCGTGTCCTTCGTCGGGCGCCAGTCGGCGATGCGAAGCTCGGGGAGGCTCATGTCGACGAGCCTACGCAGTCGGAGTAGCGAGCAGCAAGACCCCCTCGAGCCCGTCGATCTCAGTGTCGCCCTCCGCCTCCGTGACGGGCATGCCGAGCGCGGTGAGGAACTCGTCAGGCGGATCGAGGAAGCTGATCGCCGGCGTCCGGTAGTGCATCGGCACGACGAGTCGCGGCGCGACCGCGTGCACGATGTCCGCAGCCGATTGTCCGCCCACGGTCGGGCCGCCGCCGACGGGGAGGAACAGCACGTCGACCTCGCCGATCGCGTCGCGCTGCTCGGGGCGCAGCGCCGCCTGGCCGAAGTCGCCGAGGTGGGAGAAGCGGACGCCGTCGAGCTCGAACCGAAAGATCGTGTTCGGCCCGCGCAGCGTTCCCGCCACGTCGTCATGCTCGGACGCGATCCCGACGACCTCGCCGATGGGCGACTCGAAGCGGCCGGCCGTCGACCGAATCACGACGGCCTCTCCGCCGATCACGTCGACTGCGTTGTGATCCATGTGCTCGTGCGTTACGAGGAGAAGATCGGCCGACTCCGCGATCGGCGGGTAGTTCCATTCGATGCCGCGCGCGGCGAGCGCCTCGCCGGGGTTGCCGAACGGGTCGATGAACACGCGTCGGCTTCCCGTCAACAGGAACGCGGACTGTCCATACCAGCGAATACGCACGAGGTCCTCCTCAGATGGTGTCGGGCTCGGAATCGGTCAGCACAGGCGCGCGCCGCGCAGCAGGCCGGCTCGCACCGCGCGACCACGACATGAGAGCGGCGAGCGCGCACGCGACGATCGCGAACGCGAACGCCTTGTGCAGCCCCGAATGGAATGGTGCGGCGATGAGCGTCGGGAAGAAGGTGTGATTCGAGATCGCCGCCGCGTTCGCCACGGACAGGTGGTTGATGACGTTGGAGCCGATGAGCGTGTGCACCGGGTCGTAGCCGAGGAACGCGGCGAACAGCACCGAGACAGGCGGCAGATGCGCGGCGTGCGCCGCGGCGGCGGCCGGCACGCCGTGGGCCTCGAGCCCGGCCGCGAGCGTCCCCGGCAGCGCCGCAGCGAGCCCGATGATCATCAACGTGAAGAAGATCCCGATCGAGAGGACCTGGGCGGAGTTCTGGAACGTCTGGTTCATCGCGCCGCCCGCGCCACGGTCGCCCGCGGGGAGGCTGTTCATCACGCCGGCACGGTTCGGCGACGCGAACGCGCCCATCGAGATCCCCATCAGCAGCAGCGCGCCCGCAAACACGGGATACGAGAAGTTCACCGGGAGCATGTCGAGCAGCACGAAGCTCAGGGCGGAGCCGATCATGCCGCTCGTCGCGAACGCACGCGAGCCGTAGTGATCGGAGAGGACGCCGGACACCGGTCCCGCGATGAGAAACCCGACCGTGAGCGGGAGCATGTAGATGCCGGCCCACAGCGGCGTGCGCGCGAAGCTGTACCCGTGCTCAGGGAGCCAGATTCCCTGGAGCCAGATGATCAGCATGAACATCAAGCCGCCGCGCGCGATCGCGGACAGGAAGCTCGAGAGCACGCCGAACGTGAACGGGCGGATCCTGAAGAGCGGGAGCTTGAACATGGGATGCGCGATTCGCGTCTCGAGGAACGCGAACGACGCGACGAGGGCCACACCTGCAACGAGGCAAGCAAGGACGAACGGGTTCGTCCAGCCCGTCGCGTGACCGCCATAGGGGCGGATCCCGTACGTGATACCGATCATCACGAGCACGAGGCCGACCGCGAACGTCACGTTGCCGGCCCAGTCGATTGGCGCCGGATTGTGCGTGCCGATCTCCTTCAGCTTGCGGTGCGACCACACCGTCCCGACGATGCCGAACGGCACCGAGATGAGGAAGACGAGGCGCCAGTCGATGGGCGCGAGGATGCCGCCGACGACGAGGCCGATGAACTGGCCACTGATGCCGACGACGTTGTTCAGCCCGAGCGCGAGGCCGCGCTGGTTGGCCGGGAACGCGTCGGTGAGGATCGCCGCCGAGTTCGCGATCAGGAACGCCGCGCCGACGCCCTGGACGAGCCGGAAGCCGATGAGCCAGTCCGCGCCGGCCGCCCCATGCATCCAGTCGATCGTCAGCAAGAGCGACGCGACCGTGTAGATCGCGAAGCCGAGCGTGTACATGCGCACGCGTCCGAACAGGTCGCCGAGCCGGCCGAGACCGACGACGAGCACGCTCGTCACGACGAGGTAACCGAGGATCATCCACAGGAGGTAGAAGCTGTTCGACGGCTTCAGCGGGCTCAAGTGGATGCCGCGGAAGATGTCCGGCATCGCAATGAGAACGATGGACGCATCGAGCGTCGCAAGCAGCACTCCGAGCGTGACGTTCGACAGCGCGATCCATTTGTAGCGAGGCCCCGCGTCCATCGAGATATACAGGCTACCTGAGTATCCTTATGATGAGCCGCATGCCCGACAGCCCCGACGCGATCCGCGCCGCGGGCGAGCTGCGTGCCGTCCTCGGGCAGCTCATGCGACGCCTCCGCTCCGAGAACACGCGGCCGCAGTCGCAGCTCTCCGTGCTGTCGCGACTCGACCGCGGAGGCCCGCAGACAACGAGCGGTCTCGCCGCGGCGGAGCAGATGAGGCCGCAGTCGATGGCCGAGGTCGTCGCGGAGCTCCAGGCCGACGGCTTCGTCGACCGAACGCCGGACACCGGCGACCGCCGGCAGCTCCTCGTCGAGCTGACGCGTGAGGGCAAGGACTTCATTCGGCGCGAGCGGCGCCGGCGCGAGGATTGGCTGTCGCAGGCGATCACGGAGAAGTTCAGCCCTCGTGAGCAGGCGGTGCTGGCCGAGGCCGCGGCCCTGCTGCGGCGGCTGGCCGAGCTCGACTCCGACTGACTTTCGAAATCCAGGGCACACTGGGGCAGATGCGCTTCGCCGTCGCCGCCCTGCTGGCCGCGCTTTCCGCGCAGGCGTTCCACGCCTCCTCGCAGCCGCTCACCGCGACCGCGAAGCACGAGCTGATCGCGAGCAAGCACTACTACTCGAAATGTCCGGTGCCGCTCTCCGGGCTTCGCCTGATGACGCTCACGTATTGGGGCTGGGACGGGAAGACCCACACCGGCCAGCTCGTCACGAACGCGAGCTCCGTCGCACCGCTCACGAGCATCTTCCGGAAGCTGTACGCGATGCGCTTCCCGATTCACCACATGAAGCTGAGCGACGCGTATGGCCCGGTCAGCGTGTGGCCGAAGGACCTCGACGTGACCTACTCGTTCTCGTGTCGCCAAGCGGTTCCATCACCGTGCTCGGGCGGTACGGGCACCGGCAGCTGGTCGATGCACGCCTACGGCGAGGCGATCGACATCAACCCGCAAGAGAACCCATACGTCGGCTGCGGCCAGACGCGCGACAAGACCGCGGTGTCTTTCATGAAGCGCACGCCGCTCCGCAAGGGGATGGTCACCCCGGCCGTGCTCGCCGCGTTCCACGACGCCGGTTGGGGCTGGGGCGGCTCCTGGTACGGGTCGACCAAGGATTACATGCACTTCTCGGCCAACGGCCACTAAGCTTCCGAGTGTGAGGCTCCTCGCCCTCGCCGCAACGGTCGCGCTTCTCGTCGCAGCTCCGGCGTCCGCGACCATGCTGCCGCCGCCGCCTGTTCCGCAGACGCTGCACGTGCTCACGCTCTCCCACGCACCGGCGCGCTTCTCCTCGCATTCATGCATGGCGCGGAGCGCGCGGGTGAAGCTCGCGCGCTGGCTCGCGCCGGTCGCATGCGAACAGCCGCCGCGGTCGCAGCTGCTGCTCGCATCGACACTGTTCGGCGACTAGGAGGCCGGCGGCTGCGGCTGCGTGGGCGCCTCGTGCGCGAGGTCGCTCGTCGCCTGCAAGAAGTAATCCCGCGTGATCTGTCCGCTCGCGAACCGGATGCGGAGCACCTCGAGCGGATCGGGGCGGTGACCGCGATGCATGCGGAAGCGCCGCCGCCGCCCACCGCCGGCAAGGCGGGCGACGATCAGCGCGCCGAGGGTGAGCGCGATGAGGAGGACGAGCGCGAACGTCGCCCACTGGAGCGGCGTGTTGCCGGCCTGCTCATGCAGGCGCACGAACGAGCCGTAGCCGAAGCCGCGGCCCTGGAACGGAGGATTGGGGTTCATGCGCCCACCCTAAGGTGGACGCATGAGACCCCGATAAGCGACTACAGGGCCGCGGGTTGCGCTGTGCCGCCCGAGGCCATGCCGGCCTCGATCCGCTCGAGCTCTTCCTCGGTGCCCTCGACGACCGGGCCCTTGAACCATTTGCGCGCCGACACGATCCACCAGATACCGACGAGGACGAGCACGCCGCCGACCGTGATCGGTGCGTAGTTGACGACGTTCCAGTTGAAGCCGCTGTGCCACGGGATCCCCGTCGGCACGGTCGGCATCAGGAACAGGACCACGATGATCACGATCCACGCGACGGCGATCGGGTTGATCCACTTGTAGTGCTTTCCGAGCGTCCATGCTCCCGGTACGAACGAGTCGCCCGCGCGCCAGCGCAGGTAGACCGGGACGCCGTACGCGATGTACAGGCCGATGACGGCGATCGACGTGCCGACGAGGTAGCCGATCGCGCCGTTCGCGAGCGTGGGGAGCATCAGCGCCCACGAGAGCACCGCGATGGCGATGACTGCGTACACCGGCACGCGGTGTGTCCGGCTCACCTTGCGGAAGAGTTGTCGTCCGCCGGGAACCGCGCCGTCCCGAGAGAAGGCGAACATCATCCGCGACGCCGCGGTGACCGATGCGGTCCCGCAGTAGAACTGTGCGCAGCAGACGATGAAGAGCAGGAACTCGGCCCAGCGCTTGCCGAGCGACGTCTGCCAGATGTACGTCACGTCGAAGGCGCCGGCATTCAGCGTCCCTTTCACGTCCGGGACGGCGAACGTCACGGCGACGAGGAGGATGAAGCCGAAGATCACCGACATGACGACTGACATGACGACGCCGAGCGCGGCGGCGCGTGAGGCCTTGCGCGTCTCCTCGCTCATGTGCGCCGATGCGTCGTAGCCCGTGTACGTGTATTGCGCCATCAGCAGTCCGATACCGAACACGAACCAGAAGATCGGGCTGGAGAAGTTGTGACCGCTGAAGCCGGACGTGTTCAGCGTCTTCGTGAAGACGAAGCTGAACGACTGGTGGTGGTTCGGGACGATCGCGAGCACGAACACGATCACGATCACGCCGAGCATGTGCCACCACGCCGACAGTGAGTTGAGCCACGCGAGCAGCCGCACACCGTTGAGGTTCAGCAGCAGCTGCGCCGCCATGATCGCGCTGAAGGTGATGAAGATCGTGTGCGTGTCGGTGCCGACGGTCGGGAACCACAGGTTCATAAGCGCCGTCCAGAAGATGGCGGCCCCGTAGCTGATCGCCGCCGTGACGCCGATCTGCCCGATGAGGTTGAACCAGCCCGTGAACCATCCCCAGGCCGGTGAGCCGAGCTTCGACGACCAGTAATAGATCGCTCCCGCCGTCGGCATCGCCGAGGCAACCTCGCCCATCCCCAACGCGACGAGGACGACGAAGAAGCCGACGATGAGCCAGCCCCATGTGACTGCCACGGGGCCGCCGTTGCCGAATCCGATGAAGTACGACGTCAGGCAGCCGGCGAGGATCGAGATGATCGTGAACGAGATGGCGAAGTTCGAGAACCCGCCCATCTCGCGATACAGCACCTGGGCATAGCCGAGCTTGTGCAGGGTCTGTTCGTCGTCGTCGACGTGGGACCCGGGCGCTACCGAGCTCATTCAGCCTCCCTTGGACCGTTCGGTTGGCGCGACGCTACGCCTGCGGCCGGACGTTTTCAATCCAGCCGATCCACCCGCCAGACTCACGGGCGTGGGATCCCTGTCGACGCCGCTCCTGGTGGTCGTCTTCGGGGCAGGCGCGATCGCGACGTGGATCGCCGGGACGTCGCTCTCGAAGACGACGGACGTTCTCGACCGACGCTTCGGCCTGGGCGAGGCGCTCGGCGGCGTCATCCTGCTCGCGATCGCCGGAAGCCTCCCCGAGCTCGCGATCACCGTCTCGGCCGCGTCGAGCGGCCACCTGGATCTCGCCGCCGGCAATCTCATCGGCGGCATCGCGGTGCAGACGATGGTCCTCGTCATCTGCGACGCGGTTGCGTCGAAGACGCAGTCGCTGACGTATCTCGTCGGCTCTCTCGTGCCGGTGCTCGAGGGCCTGCTCGTCATCTTCGTCGTCAGCGGCGTTCTCATGGGCGCGCTGCTACCGGAGTCGACGAGCATCGGGCCGGTCAGCCCCGCGTCGATCGGGATCGTGCTCGCGTGGTTCTCTGGCATCTACGCGCTCAACGCAGCGCGGAAGAAGCCGAGCTGGGAGTGCGCGATGGTCGGCAGCCGTCCTGGGCGCGCGCACCGCCGGATTCCGCACGCCGCCGAAAAGGCGTCGCCGATGACCGCGTCGACGACACGGGCGGTCACGTTCTTCGCCGTCGGTTGCGTCGTGACGCTCGTCGCAGGCGTCGTCCTCGAGGTCGCGGGCAACCAGCTCGCCACCCGCGCCGGGATCAACGGCGTCATCTTCGGCGCGACCGTGCTCGCCGTGGCGACCGCGCTCCCGGAGATCAGTTCCGGCATCGCCGCGGTGCGCCTCGGCGACAACGAGCTCGCAATCGCAGACATCTTCGGCGGCAACTCGTTCCAGGTCGTGCTCTTCCTCCTCGCCGACCTGATCGCGGGCAAGCCGGTCCTGCCGACCTCGGGACGCCAGAACAGCTGGCTCGCGATCGTCGGCATCGCCCTCACGGTCATCTACGCGTACGGGGTGATCCTTCGCCACGAGCGAGCCTACGCGCGCCTGGGCCGCGACTCGATGCTCGCGGTGGTCGTGTTCGGGCTCGGCATCGCCGGGCTCGTCGTCGTGCACGCTTGAGTTAAGGTCGCCCCATGCTCACGGTCGAGGAGCTGAGGGCGGACACCGCGTCCGGTGCGGTCGACACCGTCATCGCCGCGTTCACGGACATGCAGGGGCGCCTGATGGGGAAGCGCCTCGACGCGGAGTTCTTCCTGGACGAGCTGGACGGCGGTCACGGGGCCGAAGGCTGTAACTACCTGCTCGCGCTCGAAATGGAGATGGACCCGGTGCCCGGATACGCGATCGCGAGCTGGGAGCGCGGGTACGGCGACTTCAGCCTCAAGCCGGACCTCGGCACGCTTCGCAGGATCCCGTGGCACGAGGCGACCGTGATGGTGCAATGCGATGTGGAGTGGCACGACGGCACGCCGGTGGCGCCGTCGCCGAGACAGGTGCTGAAGGCGCAGGTCGAGAAGGCCCGAGCGTTCGGCTACGAGCCGATGTTCGGGTCGGAGCTCGAGTTCTTCCTTCTCCGTGAGAGCTATGCCGAGGCGCACGCGAAGAACTACGAGAATCTGACGCCGTCGGTCCCGTACATCCTCGACTACCACGTGCTCGCGTCGAGCTACGACGAGCCGTTCATGCGCGAGGTGCGCACGTCGATGAAGGCGGCCGGCATGGCGGTGGAGTCGTCGAAGGGCGAAGCGTGGCCCGGGCAGCACGAGATCAACTTCCGCTTCGCCGACGCGCTCAAGGCCGCGGACGACCACGTCGTCTACAAGACCGGGATCAAGGAGCTCGCGTACCAGCGCGGCTGCTCCGTCACGTTCATGGCGAAGCCGCGGCACGACTGGATCGGCTCCTCGTGTCACATCCACTCGTCGTTGTGGGAGAACGGCAAGGCCGCCTTTGCAGGCGAGTCGGATGTCTTCAAGCACTATCTCGCGGGACAGATCGCGTGCGCCGCCGACCTGGCGATCTTCATTGCGCCGACGATCAACTCGTACAAGCGCTTCGCCGCCGGCAGCTGGGCGCCGACGACGCTCGCCTGGGGCTACGACAACCGCACGTGCGGCTTTCGCATCGTCGGCCACGGCCCGGCACTGCGCGCGGAGTCGCGCATCCCCGGCGCGGATGCGAACCCGTACCTCGCGTTCGCGGCGTTGCTCGCGGCCGGCCTGCACGGCATCGAGCAGAAGCTCGAGCTCGGCGCCGCGCTGGAGGGGAACGCGTACGTCTCCGACGCGGAGCGCTTCCCGCACGCGCTGCGCGAGGCGATCGCGCGTCTCGAGCAGAGCAAAGTCGCGCGGAAGCTGCTCGGTGACGAGGTGATCGACCACTACCTCAACTACGCGCGGACGGAGCAGGAGCTCTTCGACAAGGTCGTCACGGGCTACGAGCGGGAGCGGATGTTCGAACGTGGCTAGACCGGTCGTCGGCATCACCACATACGTCACGCCCGCGGCCTGGGGGTACTGGAACCTCGAGGCGGCGCTCATCCCCTTCGACTATGTGAAGGCGGTCGAACGAGCCGGGGCGCGGGCATTGCTAGTCCCTCCTTCGCTCGAGGGCATCGACGAGACCCTCGACGCGCTCGACGGGGTGATCTTCACCGGCGGCTCCGACGTGGATCCTGAGCTGTACGGCGCGGAGGCGGAGGGCGAGACGGTCGGCATCGTCCGACTGCGCGACGACGCGGAGCTCGCGCTCCTGCGCGGGGCCCTCGACCGCGACATGCCGGTGCTCGGCATCTGCCGCGGCATCCAGGTGCTGAACGTCGGCATGGGCGGCGACCTCGACCAGCACCTCGAGGGGCACCGGCACGAACCGCCGGGCCAGTTCGTGCAACACGACGTCGCGATCGAGCCGAACACGCGACTCGGCGAGATCCTCGGCGAACGGACGACGGTCATGTCGCACCACCATCAGGGGTTGCGGACGCTCGCGCCCGGGCTCGTCGAGACGGCGCGCGCCGACGACGGGCTTCTCGAGGCGGTGGAAGCGCCCGATCGGCGATTCACGGTCGGGGTCCTCTGGCACCCCGAGGCGGGCGAGGATGCGCGGCTCTTCGAGACGCTCGTCGGCGAGGCCGCGCGCTACCGCGAGGAGCGCGGATGACCGCGATCCTCAATCCGGCGACGGAGGAGACGATCGCCGACGTCTCGTCGCACAGCGCGGAGGAGACAGACGCCGTCGTCGCGCGTGCGCGCGCCGCATTCCCGGCTTGGCGCGCTGTTGCGCCCGCCGATCGCGCGCGGCTGCTGCGGCGGCTCGCGATGCTCGTCGAGGAACACCACGAGGAGTTGTCTCGGATCGAGTCGCGCAACGCGGGCAAGCCGATCGCGGGGGCGCGCGGCGAGATCGGCATGGTCGCGCAGATCTTCCACTTCTACGCGGGCGCGGTCGACAAGCACTACGGCGAGACGATTCCAGTCGCCGGCGGCGTCGACATGACGTTCCGCGAGCCGCTCGGCGTCGTCGGCCTGATCGTCCCGTGGAACTTCCCGCTGAACATCGCATCGTGGAAGCTCGGACCGTCGCTCGCGTGCGGCAACACCGTCGTGCTGAAGCCGGCCGAGCTGACGCCGCTCTCCGCGCTGCGGCTGGCCGAGCTCGCGCTCGAGGCGGGGATCCCCGAAGGCGTCCTCAACGTCGTGACCGGCAAGGGCTCCGTCGTCGGGCAGCGGCTGATCGAGCATCCCGACGTCGCGAAGATCGGCTTCACGGGCTCGACCGAAGTGGGCCAGCAGGTGATGCGCGGCGCCGCCGGGACGATCAAGCGCGTCACGCTCGAGCTCGGTGGCAAGTCGGCCAATGTCGTCTTCGCCGACGCCGACCTGGAGAAGGCGGCCGCGTCGGCGCCGTACGCCGTCTTCGACAATGCGGGGCAGGACTGTTGCGCGCGCTCGCGCATCCTCGTCGAGCAGTCGGTGTACGACCGGTTCGCGGAGCTGCTCGTGGACGCGACGCGCAGCGTGCGCGTCGGCGATCCGGAGGACGACGCGACCGAGATGGGCCCGCTCATCTCGGCGGCGCACCGCGAGACTGTCTCGGGCTTCGTCGAGGGCGAGCCGTTCTTCCGCGGCGACATCCCGGGCGGCAAAGGCTTCTGGTTCCCGTGCACGATCGTCGAGGCGAGGCCGGACGACCGCATCGCGCGCGACGAGGTGTTCGGGCCGGTTGCCGCGATCATCCCGTTCGCGGACGAGGCGGAGGCAATCGCGATCGCGAACGACTCGGACTACGGGCTCTCGGGCTCGATCTGGACGCGCGACGGTTCGCGTGCCCTGCGCGTCGCGCGCGCGCTTGAGACCGGCGTGCTGTCGATCAACTCGAATTCGTCGGTGCGCGTGTCGACGCCGTTCGGCGGCTTCAAGCAGAGCGGCTTTGGTCGCGAGCTCGGCATGCACGCAATGGACGGCTACTCCGAGATCAAGAACGTGTTCTACTCCACCGACTGATGGGACGCCTCGACGGAAAGGTCTGCGTGATCACCGGCGCGGGCGGCGGCATGGGTGAAGAAGCCGCGCATGTCTTCACGCATGAGGGAGCCAAGGTCGTCGCGGCGGACGTCAACGGCGCTATGGCGATGCGCGTTGCCGGGGACGTCGGCGGCTTCGCATTCCAGGTTGACGTCGCCGACGAGGATTCGGTCAAGGCGATGTACGCCGCTGCTGCGAAGGAGTTCGGCGGCATCGACGTCCTCTACAACAACGCGGGCATCTCGCCCGCGGACGACGACTCGATCCTCGACACGTCGCTCGAGGCGTGGGAGCGCGTGCAGGCGGTGAACACGCGCGGCGTCTATCTGTGCTGCAAGCACGGGATCCCCTATCTGTTGGAACGGGGAGGAGGATCGGTAATCAACGTCGCGTCGTTTGTCGCGCTCGTCGGTGCGGCAACCTCGCAGATCTCGTACACGGCCTCGAAGGGCGCGGTGCTGTCGATGAGCCGCGAGCTCGGCGTCCAGTTCGCGCGGCAGGGCGTGCGCGTCAACGCGCTGTGTCCTGGGCCTGTGGAGACGCCGCTCCTGCTCCGCATCTGGAGCGAGACCCCCGGCGCGGCCGAACGGCGTCTCGTGCACGTGCCGATGGGGAGGATGGCGAAGCCCCGCGAGATCGTGAATGCGGCGCTCTTCCTGGCGAGCGACGAGTCGTCGTACGTAAATGCGTCGACGTTCCTCGTCGACGGCGGCCTCACCGCCGCGTACGTCACGCCCGCGTAGCGCGGCTCCGAGCCGGGCATTGACAAGAGTCCACCGACCGCGAGAGAGTACCTGGCGAGATGCCGGAAGTCCCGATCACACCTGGCGCCTACTCGCTGGACGGGAAGGTCTTTGTTCAGGAGACGAAGGCCAAAAAGTCCCTCGTAGCGCTGGGCGTACTCCTGATCGTTTTGTTTCTCGCCGGCCTCGTCCTCACGCGGACCGTCGGCAACGTGCAGAAGGTCGTTGGAGCGGCGACCACGACGTCGACGGGCACGGCTGCAGGCACGAGCGCAACGACCACAACCACGACGACGAAGTCCTTCGTGTCCGACACCGTGCTGACCGCGATCCTCAGCACCGGCGTCTTCATCCTCCTCATAGGCCTCCTCTACGCGCGCATCACGGCGATCAAGCTCCCGGGCGGCGGCGAGATCGACCTTGGGCCGATGGAGGATCACCTCTTGAGGTCTAAGGTCAAGGAAACGATCGACAAGACCCCTAATCTCGGCAACCAGGACGTCGGGAGCCTGTTCGTCGAAGCGCGGCACTTGGCCGTTGCGCAAAAGCTCGAGACAGGTGTGCCCTTCCTCAGCGAGGACGACCTCAGCCAGGTCGTCCACGAGGCCACTGTGGCCTACACGAAGTCCTAGTCGTCAGGTGCCGACGACCTGGACGAGCCAGCGCCGGTCGCGCTCGCGGTCCAGCTCGATGAAGAGCACCTTCTGCCACGTGCCGAGCTGGAGCTCGCCTTCGCGGACGGGGACCGACTCGCCGGCGGTGCCGAGGAGCATCGCCATGCAGTGCGAGTGGCCGTTCCCGACCTCCATGTCCTCCGGGCAGATGTTCTCCGTGCGCCGGTCCCAGTCGTCGTGCGCGTAATACGTGTCGTGCGGGACGAGGCGTCGCAGGAGGCTCGTGAAGTCGTCGAGGAAGCCTTCCTCGAGCTCGTTCACGCGCACGCAGCACGTCGTGTGCGGGGAGTACACGCACGCGATCCCGTCGGTGATCCCGCTCTCGCGGACCGCCGCCTGCACGTCCTCCGTGATGTCGGTGACGGTCAGCCCGCCGGCTGTCCGGAGCTGCTTCTCGTGCTGGAACACCTTCACGTCGGCTCTATTGTGCAGTATCCGCGCGGGGCCCGTAGCTCAGCTGGTTAGAGCAGGGGACTCATAATCCCTTGGTCCCTGGTTCGAATCCAGGCGGGCCCACTTGCTCAGGATTGATCTTGGGCCGTCCAGGTTCCCGTCGACGTGCAGCTTGGGCCGTTGGTGAAGTTGAGTGTCGCCGTGAGGGAGCCGTTGGCCGACCCGGAGGACGAGACCGTGCCCGAGACGTTCATCGTGGCGGTGCCGTTCGAGAGCGTGATGTTGGCGCTCCCGGAGAAGGCGCCGTTCGACTGGATCGTGAACGGCCCGTTCGCGTTCAGGTTCCCGTATGACGTCCCGCCATCGTTGCACTCGCCGTTCAGGTCGAAGGCGAAGGTCGTCAGGCTCGTCCCGGACGAGTCGACGGTGAACTTGACGTACGTGCCGTCCGTGTACGTCCCGGCGTAGTTTCCTGCCTTCGCCGGCGGGGGCGGGGGAGGAGGCGGCGGCGGCGGTGGAGGCGGAGGTGGTGCCTGCTTGAAGAACGCGTGAACGACGCGGGAACCGGTCATTTTCACCGTGCACTTGACGCTCGTGCCGCAGGGCGCGCTCCAGTGGGAGAACACCTGGCCGGCGTTTTCGATCGCCGTCAACGTGACCTTCGCGCCCTTCTTCGTGTGCAGCGTGCATCGCGGGCGGCAGTTGATCCCGGTGGGCGCGGAAGTCACCGCGCCCTTCCCGCTAACGGCGACTGTGAGCGTCGGCTTCGGCGCAGCACCGGACGCGGCGCCGACGAGCCCGAGCGCCGCTGCCACGATCCCGATCCGGACCAGCGTCTTCATCCCCTGCAACCCCCTTGTCAATTGACGCTACGCCCGTGACTCGTGGGAGTCAAGGGCGCGGCGTCTACGAGTGCGGCAGGTTCTGGAACACCGTCCAGGCCGGCTTCTTCACGTCGTTGACCGTCTCGAGTCCTGATTGCCATCCGCTGATCTGCGGCTGGTCGCGGACGAGGAACCAGAGCATCATGTCGATCCGCGGGTTGGCGCGGGCGATCGCGTACGCCTGCTTGAGATAGGTGGCCTGCTTCGCGAGGCTCGTGCTCAGGATGGTGTGGTCGGGCGGCGTCTGGTAGCCGTACTCCGTGATCCAGAGGTGCTTCGGCCCGTAGTACTTCGAGATCAGGGACAGCAGCACTCCGATGTTGCCGAGCTGAATGCGGCGCGCGTCCTTGCCCTTCGGAACGTAGCGCGGCGACTCGTTGCCGGCAGACGCATACGGGTTGTGCGCGTAGGCGTCGAAGCGCTTCATCCCGTACCGGTGCGCGGCGATGAGGAAGCTGAGCGGGTCGACGGAGGCGCGGCTCGAGCCGGCGTTGTCGTTGCCGCGCGGATCGGTTACGCCGCAGGCGACCTTCTCGCCCGAGACGGTGTGGATGCCCGCATAGATCGCGTTGCAAATGCGCGCGTACTGGTACGCGCTCTCGACCCGCCATGCGCCGCTCACGCGCTTGTATTGCGGCGTGAGGAAGACGGGGTTGTTCGGCTCGTTCCAGGCGGTCCACATCTTCACCGCGGGCAGCGGCGCATCAGCCGGCGCGAGCGTCGTGTCTGCCTGCGCAAGCGGCGGGACGTAGGTGCCGCTGTACCGCTTCGCGGCTGCTGCTGCGAACTGCTGCAGTGCGGTGGAGCTCGTCGGCGCGTGATTCATGGTCAAGCCGTGATTCGCCCAGCGCGGCGTGCCGACGATCGAGAGCAGCACCTTGATTCCCGACGAGCTCGCGTAGCGCGTGAGGCGGTCGTACAGCGACCAGTTGTACGCCGGGTCGCCCGGATCGGCAGCGTTCGTAGGCTTCGAGTTGGCGACGGCCCACCGGTTGCCGCCCCAATACAGGTTGACGCGCAGGACATGCGCCCGCAGGGTCGTCAGCGTCTCGAACGCCGAGGACGGGTCGCCGTACAGCGTGAAGGCTTCGTCGTTGATGCCGGTGAGCAGGTTCGTCGACCGCGATGCAGCGGTCACGGACGATGCCGCCAGGCCGGCGACGATGACCGCCACAACGGCGGCGCGGGCGATTCTCATGTGCACGTCAAGACCCCCTCGGGTTCGGGTTCCGTCCCCGCCTACCCGTCATGAAACGTTCAGAACCTCGACTTACGTAAATCCGTACCCTTTGCACCATGTTCCTTTTCACAAAACCAGCGCACATGGTCACGCCGGAGGATGCGCTCCCCGGCCGAAGCGAGCCGATGCCGGTTCCAGACCGGCACGAGGTGCTCGGAACGCCGCTTGCCCCGCCCTTCCCCGAGGGCCTGGAGCAGGCAGTCGTCGGGATGGGGTGCTTCTGGGGCGCCGAGCGCGTCTTCTGGCGCGCCCCGGGCGTCTACACGACCGCCGTCGGCTACGCGGGCGGCTACACGCCGAATCCGACCTATGAAGAGGTCTGCTCCGGGCGGACCGGCCACACGGAGGCCGTGCTCGTCGTGTTCGATCCAACAGTCACGAGCTACGAGGAGATCCTGCGCCTGTTCTGGGAAGGCCACGACCCGACGCAGGGGATGCGTCAGGGCAACGACGCGGGTACGCAGTACCGCTCCGCCGTCTACTGGACGAACGACGCGCAGCGCGAGCTCGCGGAGGCGTCACGCGCGATGTTCCAGACCGAGCTCGCGAAGGCCGGCCACGGAGAGATCACGACCGAGCTCGCCGAGGGGGGCCCGTTCTACTACGCGGAGCCGTACCACCAGCAGTACCTGGCCAAGAATCCGAATGGCTACTGCGGGCTCGGCGGCACCGGCGTCGTGTGCCCCATCGGCTTGCCGACAACCTAGGCTGTTTCGCCTCCGTCGATCGCGATCGCGGCCCCGGTGATGTACGCGGCGTCGTCGCTCGCGAGGAACGCGAAGAGCGCCGCGATCTCCTCCGGCTCCGCGTGGCGCTTCAGCGGGATGCCGTCGTTCACAGCGGCGAGCATCTCGTCGCTGTATTCGGCGCGCTGCATCGGCGTGAGCACGTAGCCGGGGCAGACCGCGTTCACGCGGATGCGCGGCGCGAGCTCGCGCGCCATCGTCCGCGCAAGGAGGATCACGCCCGCCTTCGACGCGTTGTAGTCGGCGTAGTTCTCGTGCCCTGACAGCCCGTTCGTCGACGCGGTCACGAGGATCACCCCGTCGTCCATCCGCCGCGCGGCTTCCTGCGCGCAGTGGAAGACGCCTGTGAGGTTGACGTCGAGCACACGCCGCCAATCCTCCTCGCGGATCTCGAGGAAGGGGCTGCGGATGGAGATGCCCGCGTTCGCGACCAGGACGTCCAGCCCCCCGACCCGTTCGAATGCCGCGGCGACCTGCTCGCGATCGGCGACGTCGCACTCGATCTCTCCATCGAGGGCGATGCTGACGACGCTTGCACCTTCGTCCCGGAAACGGCGGACAGTCGCCTCGCCTATGCCACTCGACCCCCCGGTGACGACGACGCGCTTGCCTTCGAGGCCCCTCACGTGAGTCGTTCGGCCAGGTACTGGATCGCGATCGGGTAGCGGTACTCGATTCCGCCGTGCCTCGCGTCGAAGAGCTCGAAGAAGACGTCGGTCACTCCGACGCGCTCGAGCGCGCGGCGGAATGCCTCCGCGCCGAGGTCGAGGTAGTACTCGTCGCGCGTGCCCGCGTCGATATAGATCGCCCGCATTCCGCGCAGCGCTTCCGCGTGCATGTCGACCATGCGCACGGGATCCCAGGCGAGCCAGCGCTCCCACACGTCGGGCTTCAACTTCCCGGTCGCGCTGTCGAACGGAAGCTCGCCTGCCGTGTAGCACGCCGCCATCGCGTATGTGTTGACCAGCACCGCATCGCCCGGCTTCGTCAGTGCCGGCCGCGAGCGGAAGTCCTCCCAGAAAGCATCGTACGAGCCGCGGTAGTTGTCGCGCAGCGCGCGCACGACCTCCGGGAACTCGGTGAGATAGCAAAGCTCGAAGAGCGCGTCGCCCGCATGCGTCGCGAGGCCGGCGAAGACGTCCGGCCGGAGCATGGCCGTGAGCATCGCCCCGTATCCGCCGCTCGACTTGCCGGCGATCGCGCGCGCGCTCGTCGGGTAGCGCTCGTCGACGAAGCCGACGACGTCGTCGCACAGATACGTGTGGTAGTTGCCTACGACGGGGGAGTCGACGAACTGTGAGCCGCCGAGCGAGGTCCACGCGTCGACGAAGACCACGCGTGCAGGGGCGCGGAGATCGTCGACCAGCTCGAGGACGGTTGGGCGGAAGGCGGCCCGGTTACGCCACATGTCCACTTGGCCGGTGAACCCTTGGATGAGGTAGATCGCCGGCAGCGTCGCGCCCTCGGCGCCTGGCGGCTCGTACACCCAGAGCGGGCGCCGCGAGGGATCGCCGAGCGGGTTGCCCGCGAGTGCCGGGCTGTCGACCTCGTGCGTATCCAGACGGCCGGCAAGCTCCTTGGACCACGGCTCCATCGCCGCCGGACCCTACACTCGCGTCATGCGTCGAATCCCCCTGCTCGCCGCGCTTCTTCTCGTGCTGGTCCTCGCCGCCTGCGGCAGTGGATCGAGCAAGCCGTACACGGCGGCCGGCACGAAGGCGTGCCTCGTCAAGCAGGGCTTCACCGGCGTCACGACCGCCGCCAACAAACTCGGGTTCATCGCCGCGTTCGCGGGGAACGGCGGCATCCAGGCGAAGTCACCCGGCGGCAATGTCCTGACGGTCGCGTTCACGGACGGGCCGGGAAGCGTCCCGGGGACGGAGAAGGCCTACCGCAACGCGGCGCCGACGAACCTTCGGCCGCACATGAGCGACATCATGGAGTCGCAGCGCAATGCGGTTCTCGTGTGGACGGTGTCGCCGACCTCGGGCGAGCTCTCCACCGCCGAAAACTGCCTCGCGTCGTAGCTAGACTTTCGCGCATGGCCGAGTACGGGACGATGCGCGTGAAGAGCGGCCTCGCCGAGATGCTCAAGGGCGGGGTGATCATGGACGTCGTCGACGCCGATCAGGCGAAGATCGCCGAGGCGTCGGGCGCGGTCGCGGTGATGGCGCTCGAGCGCGTTCCCGCAGACATCCGCCGCGACGGCGGCGTCGCGCGCATGTCCGACCCGGAGAAGATCCGGGAGATTCAGGAGGCCGTCTCCATCCCGGTGATGGCGAAATGCCGCATCGGCCATTTCGCCGAGGCGCAGATCCTTCAGGCGCTCGAGATCGACTACATCGACGAGTCGGAGGTGCTGACGCCCGCCGACCTCGGGCATCACGTCGACAAGTGGCGCTTCACTGTCCCATTCGTGTGCGGTGCGACGAACCTCGGCGAGGCGCTGCGGCGCATCGCGGAGGGCTCGGCGATGATCCGCACGAAGGGCGAGGCGGGCACCGGCGACATCGTCAACGCGGTTACGCACATGCGCTCGGTGTTCGGGCACATCCGAAAGCTGACGACGCTTGCCGAGGAAGAGCTCTTCTCCGAGGCGAAGAACCTGCAGGCGCCGTACGAGCTCGTGCGCTGGGTGGCGGAGAACGGCAAGCTCCCGGTCGTCACCTTCACGGCGGGGGGGATCGCGACGCCGGCGGACGCAGCGCTCTGCATGCAGCTCGGCGCGGACGGCGTCTTCGTCGGCTCCGGCATCTTCAAGTCCGGCGATCCGGAGCGGCGGGCGAAGGCGATCGTCGAGGCGACGACGCACTTCCAGGACGCGGACATCCTCGCCCGCGTCTCTGCCGGCCTCGGCGAGCCGATGGTCGGCATCTCGACGGCTTCGCTCGATCCGAGCGAGCTGCTCGAGACCCGCGGCTGGTAGTCCGTCCGCCGTGAGGCGGATGATTACCCGCGGCAGTGCGGAAACCGATCTGGAAGACCTCGTCGTTCCTCGTCTACACGGGCGGCCTCACGGTGCTCGGCGCCGCACTCGCTGCGCTCGGTTACCTCTCCGGCCATTACGGCAAGGGCGCGCTCACCGCCTGGGCGCTGCTCGTGCTCGTGGTGCTGTGGCTGATTGCGGAGTCGCTGCGTCACCGCGGGCGCTGGGTCGCGGCGGGAATCTTCGCCTTCGCCTCCGTGACCGCGTGGGGCGCGTTCCTCGCCATCGCATGGGACTGGTTCGGCTGGTTGAAGAACTGGAACTCGCCGTTCGGCGGCTGGTCGGTCGCGCACCTCTCGCTCGAGCTCCTCATCCTCGTCGCCGCGGTGAACGATCGCCGGCGCTGGGCCTTCCCGTTCATCACGCTGATCACGGCCCTCGTCGGCTGGTTCTTCGTCACCGATTTCGTCTCGAACGGCGGAAGCTGGACCTATGTGGTGACGTTGCTCGTCGGCCTCGCCTATCTCGTCGGCGGCAGCATCAGCGGGCAGCCGTCGGCTTTCTGGCTCCACCTCGTGGGCGGCGTCCTGATCGGCGTGACGCTCCTGCACTGGTGGCATTCGACCGACACCGACTGGGCGCTGATCTCGGCGGCCGCGCTCGTCTACGTCGCGATCGCGTACATGACGAAGCGGTCGAGCTGGGCCCTGCTCGGCACGATCGGCTTCTTCGGCGCGACCGTCCACTACCTCTTCAGCACTGCAAGTACCGCGACGATCGCGGGCATCCAGATCGGGATCCCCTCGATCAGCGGCTGGTCGCCGTCCGTCGCCTTCGCCTGCCTCGGCTTCTGGCTCGTCCTGCTCGGCCTCTCGTCGCGCCGGCGCACCGAGTAGCCGAACCTACAATGGCGGGGTGGAAACGCGCCTTCGGATCGGCGTCCTCGCCGTGCAGGGGAACTTCCGCGAGCATGCGGTGGTGCTGCGCCGACTCGGCGCGGAGCCGGTCGAGGTGCGCCTGCCCGAGCACCTGGACGGCCTCGACGGCCTGATCCTGCCGGGCGGCGAGTCGACCGCGATCACGCGGCTCATGCGCCTCTACGGGCTGGACGAGGCGCTGCGGCGGTTCGCGGCGCCCGTGTTCGGAACATGCGCGGGGATGATCGTCCTCGACCGCGAGCATCTCGGGCTGGCCGACTTCACCGTCCAGCGCAACGCGTTCGGCCGCCAGGTCAGCAGCTTCGAGGCCGACCTCGACATCGGCATGGGAGAGCCGATGCGCGGCATCTTCATCCGCGCGCCGTGGATCGAAGACGCCGGCCCCGACGTCGAGATCCTCGCCGAGGTCGAGGGCCATCCGGTGCTCGCGCGGCAGGGGCGCATCCTCGTCGCCGCGTTCCATCCGGAGCTGACCGACGACACGCGCATCCACGAGCTCTTCCTGAACCTCGTTCGGGAGGGAACGCGTGTCCGGGCATAGCAAGTGGTCCTCGATCAAGCACAAGAAGGGCGCCGCCGACGCGAAGCGCGGCAAGCTCTTCTCAAAGCTCTCGCGCGCGATCATCGTCGCGGCGAAGGAGGGCGGAGGAAATCCGACGGACAATCTCGCGCTGCAGAACGCGATCGAGAAGGCGCGCTCGTACTCCATGCCGAAGGACAACATCGACCGCGCGATCGCGAAGGGATCCGGCGCCGATGCGGATGCGGCGGCATTCGAGACGGTCGTGTACGAGGGCTACGGCCCGAGCGGCGTCGCCGTCATCGTCGAAGCGCTGACCGACAACAGGAACCGGACGGCGAGCGACGTTCGGCACACGTTCGCGAAGAACGACGGCAACCTCGGCGGGTCGGGCGCGGTTGCGTGGCTCTTCGAGCGGCGCGGCGTCGTCATCGTCGAGGCCAAGGGCGTCGACGAGGACGAGCTCATGCTCGCCGCGGCGGAGGGCGGGGCGGACGACGTCGCGCAGGACGGGTCCACGTTCCAGATCACCGCTGCGCCGGAGCAGTTGGCCGCAGTGCGCGAGGCGGTCGAGGCGGCCGGGTTCACGATCGACGCCTCGGAGCTGACGATGGTGCCGAAGACGACCGTCGAGGTCGCGGACGAGAACGAGGCGAAGAAGATCCTCCGCCTGATGGACCAGCTGGAGGACAACGACGATGTCCAGGACGTGTACGCGAACTTCGACATCCCCGAGCGCGTGCTCGAGGCCGTCGCCGGCTAGGGCCGCCTATCCCCCTTCCGGGTAGGAGGATCGTCCGACCCCCTGCCTAACCTCTTGCCGTGAAGGTTGTCGGCATCGATCCAGGGACGGCTGCTTGCGGGTACGGGATCGTCCACGAAAGCGGCGGGCGGCTCAAGGGCATAGACCACGGCTGGTGGTCGACGCCGGCCGGCGAGCGCCCCGAGCTTCGACTGAGGACGATCTACGAAGGGGTCGTCGGGCTCATCGCGGAGTACGCACCGGATGCGGTCGTCCTCGAGGAGTCCTTCGTCGGCGTCGACGCCCGCACCGCGCTCTCCGTCGGACAGGCGCGCGGCGCCGTGCTCGTCGCGGCCGCCAACGCCGGCCTTCCCTGCACCGAGTACACGCCGTCCGCGGTCAAGCACGCGGTGTGCGGCTACGGGCGCGCCGAGAAGGCCCAGGTGCAGCGGATGGTGAAAGCGATCCTCGGCATGCAGGACCTGCCGACGCCGAACCACGCAGCTGACGCGCTCGCTGTCGCGATCTGTCACGCGCTTGCGCCCCCGCTGCTGAAGATGGCCGGATGATCGCGCAGCTGCGCGGCAAGCCCGTCGCATCTACGCCGGAGGGCCTCGTGCTCGACGTCGCCGGCGTCGGCTACCTCGTCGCCGCCACGCCGTCGGCGGTGCGCAAGGTCGCCGGGGCGGAGGAGGTGACGATCGAGACGTACATGGTCGTCCGCGAGGACGCGCTCCAGCTGTACGGCTTCGCCGAGCGCGCCGAGCGTGAGCTCTTCGTGCAGCTCTTGACCGTGAACGGCGTCGGCCCGAAGGTCGCGCTCGCGATCGTTTCCGGCTCGCCCGTCGATGAGCTTCGCCGCGCGATCGTGCGCGAGGATATTGCGCGCTTCATCGCGATCCCCGGCATCGGCAAGAAGACGGCCGAGCGCATCGTTCTCGAGCTGAAGGAGAAGATCGGCGTCGTCGAGGCGGTCGCGCCGACGGGCGACATCGTCGCCCGTGACGCGCTCGTCGAGCTCGGCTGGTCGGTGCTCGATGCAGAACGCGCGCTGCAGGACGTCGACGAGACGCTGCCCGTCGAGGAGCAGGTCAGGGCCGCCCTGCGGAGGGCGGCATGAGCACGCAGTTCCTCGCTCCCGTGATCGCCGAGGAGGACCAGGAGCTCGAGCAGACGCTCCGTCCCCGCCGTCTCGACGAGTTCGTCGGCCAGGAACGCGTCAAGGAGCAGCTCGCGATCGCGCTTACCGCCGCGCAGGCGCGCGGCGAGGCGCTCGACCACGTCCTCCTCGTCGGCCCGCCCGGCCTCGGCAAGACGAGCCTCGCGTTCATCATCCGCGAGGAGCTCGGCGTCGGCATTCGCACAGTCGCCGGCCCAGCGCTCGAGCGCAAGGGCGACATGGCAGCGATCCTCACCGCGCTCGAGCAGCGCGACGTCCTCTTCGTCGACGAGATCCACCGGCTCAACCGCGCGATCGAGGAAATCCTCTATCCGGCGCTCGAGGACTTCCGGCTCGACATCATCGTCGGGCAGGGGCCCGCGGCGCGCACGCTCACGCTCGACCTGCCGCAGTTCACGCTTGTCGGCGCGACGACGCGCACGGGCCTGCTGACGACGCCGCTGCGCGACCGCTTCGGGATGACGTTCCGGCTCGACTACTACGACCCCCTCGAGCTCGTGACGATCGTGCACCGGTCCGCGCGCATCCTCGGCGTCGAGATCGCTGACGACGCGGCGGAAGAGATCGCGCGGCGGTCGCGCGGCACGCCGCGCATCGCGAACAGGATCCTGCGGCGCGTGCGCGACGTCGCGCAAGTGCGCCACCAGGGAGCGATCACGACCGCGGTCGCCGGCGAGGCGCTCGCACTGCTCGAGGTCGACCAGGCCGGGCTCGAGCGCACCGATCGCGAGCTCCTGCGCGCGATCGCCGGGAAGTTCGAGGGCGGGCCCGTCGGGCTGTCCACCCTCGCCGTCTCGCTGGGCGAGGAGCCGGACACGATCGAGGACGTGTACGAGCCCTACTTGCTCCAGCTCGGGTTCATCCAGCGCACCCCGCGTGGGCGCACGATCACGAAGCTCGGACGGGCGCACGTCGGAGCAGCGCCCACCGACGAGCCGAAGCTGTTCTGACGAGCCAGGGCGCGACGAGAAGCGCCATGACGTCGAACCAGACGTAACCGCTCGCGACGCCGCTCGGTGGGTTGCCGTCCGCGATGCCGAGGCCCGGCAGCGTTCGCGCCCAGTGCCACGTCCCGATCGAGGTGCCGTACAGCTCGAGCGCGCCGACGACGAGGAACACAGCCGCGTATGTCGCCCGCGCGCGCGAGCGCCAGAGGAAGAGGCAGAGCAGCGGCACGCCGATCGCGCCCGCGACGTCGAGACGCGGCAGCACCGTCAGCCCGGCGAGGCCCCAGCCGACGGAGCCGATCGCCGCAGCGGCGACGAGCCGGCGCGCCGGGACGACGCGCGTGAGCGCGAGCCCGCTGAGATAGACGATGCCGTGTGCCGGCGGGATGAAGAGCGGCAGGTTGTGCAGGCGGTAGTGGTAGACGCCCCACACGAGCGAGCCCGTCACCTCGCCGATCGTCGCGAACATGACGACGCCGAGCGCTTGCGCGCGCGCCAGCGGAGCGAGCGGACGCAGAGCACAGAGCAGGACGATCCACGTCAGTGCGCCGAGCGCGAGCTGGCCGGGATACCCGACCTGCGTGTCGGCGGCGAGCAGCGCCACGAGATAGAGGGGGCCGCCGACCGCATAGAAGCGCGGCGTCACGGGCGGTACTGGAGCCCGTGCCAGCTCGGCGTGGGCAGCAGCTCGAGCAGTGCGCGCCCGCCGTTCGGGTCGCGATACGAGAACTCGGCCGCGTCGTCGTCCCAGCCGACCTCGAGCTTGCCCTCCTTCACGTGGTGGTCGAGCCACGCGCCGCGGAAGACGAGCTTTTTCAACCAGTAGACGAGCGACTCGCCCCCGACGAGGGAGACCTCGTCCCACCGTCGAACGAGATAGCGGCCGAGCGTGCTGCGCGGTTCCTCGATGGCTCCGAGCTCGACCAGCTCGACCAGGTCGGCCGTCTCGTCGTCGTCGAGCTCGTTTCCTGCCAGCAGGCCGAGCTTGACGGCGGCTGCCGTGACGCGCTGCTCGAAGTCGAATGCGCTGAAGCTGAACCGGTACCCGAGGAACTCGACGACGTAGTCGTCGCCCGAGTTGTAGTTCGCCGTCGCGTCCACTACCTGAAGCGTAACCGGAGGGTACATTGGCGAGGTGCGCGCGCTCCGGATCCCCGTCGCGCTGGGCGTCATCCTCGCCCTCGTCGCGGCGACCGCGTGGTTCATGGCCTGGCCGTTCGAAAAGGCGGTCTATCTCGCGCCGGTGATCGTGATCGGCGGCGCGGCGGTGGTCGGGCTCTGCATCCTCTGGGGCAAGGTCGCGGTCCAGTCGCTGAAGGAGAGCAAGCGACCGAAGCTCGTGCTCGCTCTCTGGATCGCCGGGCTGGCCCTGCTCGTGGTCCTGAGCTA
>DATBQM010000052.1:0-69159 GCA_036560805.1 Gaiellaceae bacterium
ACCACGAAGTCCGGCCGCGCCGCCTCCGCACGCGCAACAAACAGGCTGACCGCGTCAAACTGGCGCAGCCGCGACAGTTCCGGCAGCCGACCCAGATCCGGCAGCCCCAACGGCGGCACAGGATAGGTCCTCTCCCCGGAAAGACGAAGCGGCGTCCGGCTCGTCACCATGACCTTCAGGTCCGGCGCGGCGGCAAGCAAGGATGCGACCGAGGGCGCCGCCTCTGCCAGCTGCTCGAAGTTGTCGAGCACAAGCAGCAGCCGCCCCCCGCGCACGTACGCCTTCAGCGTCTGCTCCAACGGCTCCCCGGCCTGCTCGCGCACACCCAGCGTCTGGGCGATCGTCGGCACGACGAGGCTTGGGTCACGGATCGCTGCCAACGACACCAAGAACACACCGGCAGCGAAGTCGTCAACCAACTCCGCCGCCGCCTGGAGCGCAAGCCGGGTCTTGCCGGTGCCTCCTGTGCCCGTGAGCGTGACCAGACGCACCTCCTCGCGACCTAGCAGCACCTCCAGCTCTCGAAGCTCCTTCTCCCGGCCGATCAACACGGTCGGCTGCACGGGCAGATTCGTTGGTCGGTTCTCCAACGAGCGCAGCACAGGAAACTCCGATCGCACGCTCTCAACCAGCAACTGGAACAGCCGCTGCGGCGCCGACAGATCCTTCAGCCGATGCTCGCCCAAATCACGAACAGCGACGGCCTCTCCGACAAGATCGCGTGTCGTCTGCGAGAGCACCACCTGGCTACCATGCCCTGCGGCCATTATCCGCGCCGCCCTGTGCACATCAAGGCCCACATACTTGGGCGGCACTAGCAACGGCTCCCCGGTGTGGACGCCCATCCGCACTCGCAACTCATTGCCGGCGGGCCAGTGGGCCGCCGCGAGCGCCTGTTGTGCCGCCCCGGCCGCAGCGACCGCAGCCTCAGCGGACGCGAAGGCGACAAAAAACGCATCGCCTTCACAGTCGACCTCGAAGCCGCCACCCACGTCGAACGCTTCCCGTAGCAGCCGCCGATGCAGGTCGAGCGCCTCGGCGTAGCGCTCCCGCCCCAGCCGCTCCAACAACCCGGTCGAGCCTTCGACGTCGGTGAACACCAGCGTCACCGTCCCAGACGGCTGAAGCACCATGCCGCAACTATCGCGCCCGCGGCGGCCGCTGACCAGAAGCCTCCGCCAGCGATCGTGTACCTAGACAAGCGAAAAGTGGGCTCGGCTGACTATCACCCTCAACAAGTCGTATATGGCGCAGCTCGCGCTCTTCGGCGTCGTGGTCGGCATCGCCCTTCTGCTCTCCGGATTCGGCTTAGGCCGCCCATGGCGCCACCACCAATCCTCGCGCCTTGCCCGCTCTCCCGGCACATAACAAACTGGAGAGAGGTTGTCGAATCTCGAATGGGTGGCCGTCGGTCTCTATCGTTCTCGCGACCCGCACGACCGTCTGCATCGAGGCAAGAGTCCGCAGTCAATTCGGCAGCGCAACAGCGTTTTACTACTCGAATGGCTATACGGAACAAATTGGTGGCCGGCCCTGTCCTAAACGCTAGGCGTTAAGTCGGGGGCACTAAGCGACGCGCGTGCTTCTCGGTGAAACGAAAAGCACGCTCTACGGGGCTCTTGCGGTTCGATGGAGGCGGCGGGAATCGAACCCGCGTCCGCAGCCGCACCGAATGAGCATCTACAAGCGTAGGCTGCCCTTTGATTTCGCCCGACGACCGGAGTGCAGCCGCCCTACCGCCGGGCTAGCCATCCTTTGATGTCGCGCTCCGGGCGATTGGCTTTCCCTCGGCGCCGAGCCCGTTAGTTGGCGCCGACTCCGAGCCACGGGCCCAGCCCGGAGGGGCGTCGCCTTCTAGCTCTTACGAACTAGGCAGCGAGTGCGAGATCACGAGGATTCGCATTTGATTGGTGCCGGTGGATTTACGAGGCCAACCGGCGACCTCGGCTTGCAGCTCATCCGGATGGATCGACCACGTCGAAACCAGGTCGCCCCCGTATGTTCGGTTCACCACAATTGTAGCTAGTGTCCCGCCGTGCCACTCGAGCGCCCCGCCATCGGGAAGCCGGAGGGCGACATCCCGTTCGACCTCCGCGCCGAAGACCTCGTCGTCGGCGACGGCGGCGAGGCGACGCGTGGCAGCAAAGTCACGGTGCACTATGTCGGCGTCGCGTTCCGCACCGGTGAGGAGTTCGACGCTTCGTGGAACCGCGGCGAGCCGTTCCGCTTTGTGCTCGGCAAGGGTCAGGTGATCCCCGGCTGGGATCAAGGCGTCGCCGGAATGCACGTCGGCGGCCGACGCAGGCTGACGATCCCGTCTGCACTCGCGTACGGAGCGCGGGGGGCCGGTAACGGCGCCATCGCGCCGCACGAGCCGCTCGTCTTCGTCGTCGACCTGCTCGCGGTCGACTAGCGCCTCCGCCCCAGCTCGCGCTCGATCTGTCGCTGCGCATCGCGGGCGGCGATGTCGCGCCGCTTGTCGTGCAGCTCCTTCCCGCGTGCGACCGCGATCTCGACCTTCACGCGACCGTTCTTGAAATACATCCGCGTCGGGACGAGCGTCACGCCTTTCTCCTTCACCTGGCCGTACAGCCGGTCGATCTCGCGCCGATGCAGGAGGAGCTTGCGCGGCCGCTCGGGGTCGTGGTTCGCGCGGTTCCCCTGGAGGTACTCCGGGATGTGCATCCCGACGAGCCACGCCTCTTTCTCGTTCACCTCGGCGTACGCGCGCTGGAGCGAGCTCTTTCCGCCTCGCAGCGACTTCACCTCGGTCCCGGTCAGCACGACGCCGGCCTCGACGCGGTCGCCGAGGTGGTAGTCGTGGCGCGCGCGCCGGTTGTCCGCGATGAGCTTCTCGCCCGTCATCTGCGGCGGGCACGGTACCCGCGCGCCATGAAGCAGCGGTCGCACAGGCTCGCCCACGGCGCCGTCCGCGCGCCGCAGGCGCGGCAGCGGCCGATGGTCGGATCCTCGATCTCGGAGCGCAGCTCCTCGACGACACGCCGCGAAGCGGTCTCCTCGAGCGCGGCCGCGCGCTCGATGGTGACGCCGGCGACGCCGGGATACTGGAGCGCGAACCAGCGCAGGATCGACGCCTCGCGCGCCGCCTGCTCCGCCTCTTCCAGCCCGACCGCAGCCAGGCGCGCCGGATCGAGCAGCCAGCCGATGACCGTATGCTGCGGCTTGTCGCCGGCGAGCGCGCACGCGAGCGTCCCAAGCAGCGCGAGCCCGTCTTCGTCGATGGGCGCCTGCATGAGCTTCCACACGTCCGCCAGCTCGAGCCGGCGGCGGCAATGGTGCAACGCCTCGCGCACCGCGTCGAGGCGCTCGAGCAGCGGCGCGATCGACTCCACCGTCAGCCAGCCGTCGACGCTCCAGAATCGCAGAGCGGCATTCCGCCACCCGTGCAGCGCGGGCTCGAGGTCGTCGACGCGCGCCACGTTCAGATCGGAGAGCTGCGGTCGCAGACGGCCTGTGTCGACGACGCGATAACCGAGATGCCCGCCCGGCAGCTCGACGTGCGGCGTGAGCGCATCGCGTACGAGCTCGGGATCCGGGTCGGCCCATGGCAGTCCGGTGAGCACGCCGACGTTGCCGCGCTCGTGGAAGCCGTAACGGCCGGCGCGTCCGGCGATCTGCGCGATCTCCCACGGCTCGAGGTCGCGGCGTTCCTTGCCGTCGAACTTCTCCGTCTCGGCGAAGAGCAGCGTTTCGCACGGGAGGTTGACGCCGTGCCCGAGCACGTCGGTCGCCGCACACACCTCGGCGGCGCCGGAGAGGAAACGACCGATCTCCTCGCGACGCGAGGCGAGCGGCATCGCGCCGTACAGAGCGGCAACGCGTCCCGGATGGAGCTGGTTCAGCTCGGCTGCAATGCCGATGACGGCGCGGCGGCTGAATGCGACGACGACAGTGCCCGGGCGCAGGCCCGTGATCGGGCGGCGGCCGACATAGTCGAGCGGCGCCTTGCGCTCGAAGAACCGCACGTCGGCGTCCGGGAACGCATGCCGCACGAGCGGCAGCGCCTCGACCGCGCCGAGCAGAAGGATGTGCCGATACTCGCCGCCGAGCATCAGGCGCGTCCACGCCGACCCGCGCTCCTCGTCCTCGGCCCACTGCACCTCGTCGAGGACGAGCGTCTCGCCGTGCATCGGCGCCATTTCGGCGGTGCAGCAGACGATCGGCGCGCTCGGGTTGACACGCTCCTCGCCCGTCACGAGGCCGACGCGGTCCTCGCCGATCTCAGCTGCCAGCCGGCGATGCGCCTCCTGCGCAAGCATCCGCAGCGGTGCCGCGTACACGCCGCGGCCCGTCTCGACGAGGAAGCGCAGCGCGTCGTGGGTCTTTCCCGAATTGGTCGGCCCGAGGTGCGCGATGACCGAGTCCGGCTCGGTCTTCCGCTGCGGCAGCCGGACGGTCAGCTCGGCAACCGGCTTGCGCCGCGGCTGCCGGCGCTCGTATCGCTGGCTCCGGGACGGTCTCTTCTGGCGCCGGGAGGCCAGCGTGCGCCTAGACCTGGAGGAAGCGGCGGAGCGTGAGGCCGGATCCGGCCGCGCCCAAGAGGAGCCCGGCAGCCAACAGGGCGAGGGCGTTCAGCGCGAACGGCATGGCGTGCACGTCGCTCGTGCTGTGCAGGTGGCCGAGGATGGAGGGCAGTGCGACTGACTTCCCGAGCACGAGCAGGATGACTGCCAGGAGCGAGCCGACGAAGCCCTGGAGCAGGCCCTCGAGCATGAACGGGCCGCGGACGAACCAGTTGGTGGCGCCCACGAGCTTCATCACCTCGATCTCGCGCCGGCGAGCGAAGATCGACAAGCGGATCGTGTTGGCGATCAGGAGCATGGACGCCGTCACAAGGAGCACGATGGCGACGAGGAACACGATCGAGATCACCTCGGCCACAGTGAGCACGCGCTTCGTCGTCTTGTCGCCCCAGCCGACGTCGTTCACGCCGGGCCACACCGCCTTCTGCGCCGGCGTGCCCTTCACCTGCGACTGGATCTCCCGCCCGAGTGTCGGCGAGTCGTTCGCGTTTTTCAGCTTCACGACCCATGAGTCCGGCAGGGGATTGCCCGGGACGTTCTGGTAGAGCTTCGGCATCTGCTTCGCCTGCGACGTGAAGGCCGCCTCCTTGGACACGAACGTCGCCGACTTCACGCGCGGGTCTTGCCGCAGGTGCCGGCCGACCTGAGCCTCCTCCGCCTGTGTCGGCTGGTGTGCGCCGGTGGCGAAATAGACCTTCACGACGAGCTCGCGCTTCACGTGGTTCGAATAGGAGAGCACCCACGTGCCGAGCGAGAGGAAGAGGCCGAGCAGGAACATAGAGATGAGCACCGTGATCGTCGCCGCGAACGTCGTCGACACGTTCGCCGAGATCGAGGACCACGCCTCGGAGAAGATCAGGCGAACCTTGCTCACTCCGATGCGTACCCTCCGCGGCGCTCGTCGCGTGCAAGCCGGCCGTCCTCGAGCGCGATGACGCGCTTGCGCATCTTGTCGACCATCTCGCGGTCGTGCGTCACCATCAGAATGGTCGTGCCGGAGCGGTTGATGCGGTAGAGCAGCTGCATGATCCCGACCGACGTGTCGGGGTCGAGGTTCCCGGTCGGCTCGTCGCAGACGAGCAGCGGCGGGTGGTTGACGACGGCGCGTGCGATCGAGACGCGCTGCTGCTCGCCGCCCGACAGCTCATCGGGGAGGGAGTTCATCTTGTGCGCGAGGCCGACCATGTTCATCACCTCGGGCACCTTGCGCCGGATCGACGCACGGTTCTCGCCCTGCACCTTCAGCGCGTATGCGACGTTGTCAGCGGCGCTGCGGCTCGGCAGCAGCTTGAAATCCTGGAACACGCAGCCGACGTTGCGGCGTAGGAGCGGCACCCTGTTGTGCTTCAGGCGCGTCAGGTCGCGCCCGCCGACCATGATCCGCCCGGTCGTCGGCTCGATCTCCTTCAGGAGCAGCTTGATCAGGGTCGACTTGCCCGAGCCGGATGCGCCCACGATGAAGACGAATTCGCCCTTCTCGATGACGAAGGTGACGCCCTTGAGCGCCGCGACGTCGGGCTCGTACACCTTCGTCACGCCCTCGAAGGTGATCATGGAACCGACGCCGATCGGCGCCCGCTCCACGTTTCCGACGTCCGCCGGCTGTTCTTCTATCTCGAGCTCAGTCACGTCCCCAACCGGTCGCGTTGACCCCGCACCGAAGGCCGAGTCTACCGGACGATTCGGCGGGCTAGCTCCCGTTTCCTGCCGATTGCAGGAGGTATGCGCGAATGAAGCCGTCCAGGTCGCCGTCGAGCACGCCCTGGGCGTTTCCCACCTCGAAGCCGGTTCGCGCGTCCTTCACCTGCTGGTAGGGGTGCAGGACGTAGCTGCGAACGGCGTTTCCGCCGAAGCCCATGTTGACGCCGCCGCGCTCGCGGGCGAGCTCGGCCTCGCGCTCCTCCTCTGCTTTCTCGGCGAGGCGGGAGCGGAGGATCTTCAGGGCGGTTTCCTTGTTCGCCGACTGGCTGCGCTCGTTCTGCACGGAGACGACGATGTTCGACGGCAGGTGCGTGATACGCACGGCGCTGTCGGTCTTGTTCACGTGCTGGCCGCCCGCGCCGGATGAACGGAACGTGTCGATGCGGATGTCGTCGTCGTCGATGTCGATCGCGGCCGCGTCGTCGAGCAGCGGCGCGACGATCACCTGCGCGAAGCTCGTGTGGCGGCGGTGTGCGGAGTCGAACGGGCTCAGCCGGACGAGGCGGTGTTTGCCGCGCTCGGCTTTGAGGATGCCGTACGCGTTCTCGCCCTTGATCGTGAACGTCGCGGACTTGATCCCGTACTCCTCTCCGGGGCTCGTTTCGAGGATCGCGGTCTGGAAGCCGCGGCGCTCCGTCCATCGCAGATACATGCGCAGGAGGATCTCGGCCCAATCCTGCGCGTCGGTGCCGCCGGCGTCGGCCTGGATCGTGACGACGGCGTCGCCCGCGTCGTACTCGCCGGAGAAGAGCGCATCTTCCTGCAGCTGTGCCAGCTCCTGCTGCGTCTCGTGCAGGACGGGCAGCAGCTCTTCCTCGGGGAACGTCCCGACGCCTTCCTCGAGGAAGGCGAAGTTCGACTGGAGGCGATCGTAGCGATCGATCTTGCGCTGCGCGCGCGTGTGCTCGGACGACAGCTTCGCGGCACGCTGCTGGTCGTTCCAGAAGTCGGGTCTCGCAAGCTCCTCTTCGAGCTCGGCGATGCGGGCCCTCAGCGAAGCGACGTCAAAGGTAACCACGAACCCAGTCCAGCTGGGCTCCGATCTCCTTCAGTTGCTCGTCGAGTGAAAGCTCGCGTTCGTCAGCCATCGCTCGCCAAGGTTAGCCGCGGCCGGTGTCGCGCGCGTACGCGCGCATGGCGAGGCGTGTGGCGACGAGCGTCCACGCGGCCATCACCGCCCAGCCGGTGCCGTTCCAGCTGGCGCCGCCGACGCCGACGTGGCTCGCCTGCACGAGCCAGTACGACGGCAGCGCCTGCGCGACGTAGTGGAGCACGCCGCTCTGGCCGACGGGGAACCAGATGCCGCCGAGGAACGAGAGGAGCGCGGTGATGCCGCCGATCGCCGGCGCAACGGCGTCGGCGCTGATGAGATGCCCGATGAGGATGCCGAGCGCCGCGAATGGCACGAGGCCGACGAGCAGCAGGAGCGTCATCTTCACCCAGTCGACCGCGGGGATGTGCACGCCAAGCCCGGCACCCGCGATGTAGAGCAGCGTGATGGTGCACGCGGCCACCACGTAGCCGGCGACCACCTTCGTGCCGAAGTACGCGCGCGTCGACAGCGGCGTGAGGCGCAGCTGCCGGTTCCATCCTGTCGTGCGCTCGACCGCGATGCGCACGCCGGTGCCGAGCATCGCGTTCATCGAGCCGAACGAGGCCAGCCCGACCATGAAGTACAACCGGAGCGAGATCCCGGTTCCCGCGAGGCTCCGGTCCGTCCGGTTGGGCGCGGCGACGAGCAGGTAGATGAGCAGCGGGAAGCCGAGCGACAGAAGGAAGAACCGCTTGTTGCGAAGCGTGCGCATGAGCTCGAAGCGCAGGTACGTCGCGCGCTTCTTCACGCTGTCAGCTCCAGGAATGCATCCTCGAGGCTGCCGCCGCCGATCTCGATGTCGCTCACCTGCGGGTACGCACCCAGGAGCGCGCGGATGGCGGCATCCGAATCGGAGCAGGCGAGCGCGACCGACTCGCCGCGCCGTTCCGCGTGCGTGATGCCGTCGAGTCGCTCGAGCTGCTCGGCGGGCACATCCGGCAACGTTGCGCGGATCGTGCGCGTGCCGACCATCGCCTTGATCTCGGTGGTCGGGCCGTCGGCGACGATGATGCCCCGCGCCATGAGAATCGCGCGATCGGCGAACTCGTCCGCCTCCTCGAGGTAGTGCGTCGCGAACAGCACGGTCTTGCCGTGCGAAGCGGCGTCGCGCATCGTCCCCCAGAACGCGCGCCGGCTCTCGACGTCCATGCCCACGGTCGGCTCGTCGAGGACGAGGAGCTCCGGGTTCGTGAGGAGTGCGAGCGCGAACCGCACGCGTTGCGCCTGGCCTCCGGAGAGCTTTTGGGTCCGCTGGTTCGCGATGCTCTCGATGCCGACGAGGTCGAGCGTGGCGTCGAGATCGAGGGGCTGTGGGTAGAGCGACGCGATCTGCGTCAACAGCTCGCGGACGGTCAGGTCGCGGATCAGTTGACCGCTCTGGAGCATCGCTCCGACGGCGCCGCGCGCGATCGCATGCTCGGGATCCTCGCCGAACAGCGAGACCGTGCCGCCGTCAGGCGGCGTGAGGCCGAGCAGCATGTCGATCGTCGTCGACTTGCCGGCACCGTTCGGACCGAGGAGCGCGACCGTCTCGCCCGGCTCGATGGTGATGTCGACGCCGCGAACCGCCTCGATCGGTCCGTTCGACGTGCGATACGTCTTCCGGAGCTGACGGAGCTCTATGCCCCGTGGCACTTCTTGAATTTCTTCCCCGATCCGCACCAGCAGGGGTCGTTGCGACCGACTTTGTGCGGCGAGCTCGTCTGCACCGCAACCGGCGAGAGCCCCAGTGTCGGCGCGACGCCGGCACTGCCGGCGGCCGCGATCGCCTCCGCCCCGGCCACGGTCTCGTGCTCGTACCGGACGTTCCCGTTCCCCTGCTGCTGCGCGAGCTCCTGCTGCGCGTGCTCGGGCGCGAGCTCCGCGTGGAACAGGTGGAGCACGACCTCTCCGCGGATCGAGCGGGAGAGCTCGGTGAACATGCGCTCGCCCTCGGCGGTGTACTCGACGAGCGGATCCTTCTGCGCCATCGCGCGCAGGCCGATGCCCTCGCGCAGGTAGTCCATGTGTTCGAGGTGCTCGCGCCAGCGGACGTCGACCACCTGGAGGATCACGAACCGTTCGAGCTCGCGCATCAGCTCCGAGCCGAACTCCTCCTCCTTGGCCGCGTACTCGTCGCGCGCATCGCTCTGGAACTCCTCGATGAGCGACTCCCGCGTGATCTCCCCGAGATCCTCGCGCAGCTCGGCCGCGGTGATCTCCGTCTGGTAGAGCGCAGCCATCGCGTTCGTCAGCGCCTCGAGGTCCCACTCGGCCGCGTAAGGCTCTTCGGTGAACGTGCCGACGGTGTCCTCGATCACCTCGTCGATCCACAACTTCACCTGGTCCGACATGTCCTCGCCTTCGAGTACCTGTCGCCGCTGCTCGTAGATACGGCCACGGTGCCGGTTGAGGACGTCGTCGTACTTGAGGACGTTCTTGCGCATGACGAAGTTCTGCTCCTCGACCTTCTTCTGCGCCCCCTCGATCTGCCGGCTGAGGATCTTCGCCTCCATCGGCTGGTCCTCGGGGATCTTGAAGCGCTCCATGATCCCCTTGATCCGGTCGCCGGCGAAGAGGCGCACGAGGTCGTCCTCGCCGGAGAGATAGAAGCGCGTCTCGCCGGGATCGCCCTGACGTCCCGAGCGGCCGCGCAGCTGATTGTCGATGCGGCGCGACTCGTGCCGCTCCGTCCCGAGCACGTACAGCCCACCAAGATCCGTCACGCCCTCGCCGAGCTTGATGTCGACGCCGCGGCCCGCCATGTTCGTCGCGATCGTCACCGCGCCGGGCTGGCCGGCGTCCTTGATGATCTCGGCCTCACGTGCATGCTCTTTCGCGTTCAGCACGTTGTGGCGAACGCCCTGCCGCGTCAGCAGCTGCGAGAGATACTCCGACGTCTCCACCGCGATCGTGCCGACGAGCACCGGCTGCCCCTTGTCGGAGCGCTCCTTGATGTCGCGGGCGACCGCCAGGAACTTCCCTTCCTTCGTCTTGAAGACGAGATCCTGCTTGTCGTCGCGCGCCACCTGGACGTTCGTCGGGATCTCGACGACGTTCAGGTTGTAGATCTCGACGAACTCCTTCTCCTCCGTCTTCGCCGTACCGGTCATGCCGGCAAGCTTCTCGTACAGGCGGAAGTAGTTCTGGAGCGTGATGGTCGCCATCGTCAGGTGCTCTTCCTGGATGCGCACGCCCTCCTTCGCCTCCACCGCCTGGTGCAGGCCCTCGCTCCAGCGCCTGCCCTCCATGATGCGGCCGGTGAACTCGTCGACGATCTTCACCTCGTTGTCCTGGATGACGTAGTCGACGTCGCGCTGGAAGAGCGACTGTGCCTTCAGCGCCTGGATGAGGTGATTGACGAGCTGCGAGTTCTGCACGGCGTACAGGTTCTCGACCCGCAGTGCGCGCTCGACCTTGGCAACGCCCTGCTCGGTGACGGCTACGGTCTTGTGCTTCTCGTCGTACTCGTAGTCGGCGCCGATCTGCTCCGCATATCCCTTCGGATCACCGGGCGTCGAGCGGTGGCCGGTGAGCGTCGGGGCGACCCGCGCGAAGTCGTAGTAGATCTCCGCTGCGGTCTCCGGCTCGCCGGAGATGATCAGCGGCGTGCGCGCCTCGTCGACGAGGATCGAGTCGACCTCGTCCACGATCGCGTACGGATGGCCGCGTTGCACGACGCCGTCGAGCGACACCGCCATGTTGTCGCGCAGGTAGTCGAAGCCGAACTCGGAGTTCGTCCCGTACGTGACGTCCGCCTGATACGCCTCGCGCCGCGGCTCGAACGGCATCATGTTCTCGATGTAGGCGGTGCGCATCCCGAGCGCGTCGAAGACCGGCTCCGTCCATTTCTGGTCGCGCTGCGCGAGATAGTCGTTCGTCGTCACGAGATGCACGCCCCGGCCTGCGAGCGCGTTCAGGTACATCGCCTGCGCCGCAACGAAGGTCTTGCCCTCGCCGGTCTTCATCTCGGCGATGTCGCCTTCGTGGAGGACGATGCCGCCCATCAGCTGGACGTTGAAGAGGCGGACCCCGAGCGTCCGCTTGAACGCCTCGCGCACGGAGGCGAACGCCTCGAAGACGAGATCGTCGAGGCTCTCGCCGTTCTCCAACCGCTCGCGGAACTCGACCGTCTTCGCCACGAGATCGGCGTCCGACAGCTGCTCGTACTCGGGCTCGAGCGTGCTGATATACACCGCCTGCTCCGCGAGCCGCTTGAGACGGCGGCCTTCCCCGGCGCGGAGGACTTTCTCGAGAGAACCGAGCTGCTGGGCCATCGCGGACAGGGTACCGGGCTACAGGGGGTGCGCCTCGGCCTCCCAGTAGTCCCCGTCGATGCGGGATGCGTGCACGGCGTAGTCGCCCCAGTCCTCCTCCAACTCGGGGATCCGGAGGTCGGACGTCTTCCCGTCCACGCTCACGGTCACTGCCCCGCCGCGGCTCACGACCTCGATCTCGTCACCGGCGTCACAGGTGAATTGCCGCACGTCGAGATGGGCCGCGACGATGCCCCAGAGATCGCCGCCCTGCCGCGTCGCGATGGCGCGATACGGCGGCGCCATGTTGCGCTCGACGACGTCCGCGAGCGGCGAAAGATCGGCGTCGCCCTGCTCGTCTTCCACGATGAGGTCGCCGGTCGGCAACGCCACGAACGTGATGACGGAGCCTTCGAGCGTCGGCGCGTGCGCGACGAGGAGCGAGTCGTCGAAGTGTCGCGGCACCGGGACGGGTATCCGTGCCGGCGCAGGTGGCGGAACATCCGCCTGCGGGCGGTCGAGGCCCGCCTCGTGCAGAAGCTGCTCGTTGAGCGTCTCCTCGTTACGGCGGAGGAAGCGCATGCTCAGAGCGCGGAGGCGCGGACTTCCCACATGTTGCCGTCGAGACGTTCCGCGCGCACGACGTCACCGCGGCCCTCGAGCTCGGGGACCGACCCGAACGCGCTCTCGCCGTCGACGAGGAGCGAGTCGCGCGTCAGCTCGATCGAGTCGCCTTCCGGGGGATTCCGGAGCTGGACGACCTCGATCTTTCGCGCCTGCACCGCCCACAAATCGCCGCGCTGTCGTGCAGCGCGGGCACGGTACGGCGGCTGGAGCTCCTGCTCGATCGCGTCCGCGAGTTGCTGTAACGACGAGTCGGATCCCTCTTCCACGAGCACCGAGCCGTCGGGAAGGACGACGAACGTCGCAGCATCCCCCTCGATGCCGGGCGCCTCCACCATTTGCGTCGCATCCCACTCGCGTGGACGCTGCATGCCGTGGATGCCGACCTCGCGCGGCGGCGCCGGCGACGCCTCCGGCGCGCGCGGTTCAGGCGCGGTCAACCCGCCTTCTCGCGCAAGGCGCTCGTGCAGCGACTCCTTGCGCCGGAACAGGCTCAAAGATCCGCGTCGAGCGCGTGCTTGTCGATCTTCCGCTTCGTGGCCTTGCGATCCCGCTCGTCCTTCACCTGCCGCACGAGCTTCTCGGTGAGCTCGTCGATCGAGACCCTCATGTCGCGCGTGGCCTCGCGTGCGCGCAGCGTGTGCCCCTTCAGCCACACCGTCGCTTCGGCGACCTGGTTGTCGGCGATGGAGGGGTTCGTCTCGACCGCGAGCTCGAGCTCCACCTCGACCGGCTCGAGCTTGCGCGTCTGCTTGCCGAGCTTGTTCAACTTTCGTTCCGCATAGCGCCTAATGGCGTCGCTCACCTCGAGGTTCTTGCCCTTGACGAGAAGCTCCATGTCGCCTCCTGAGGTCGCTGACTCAACCTTATCGTCCGCGCGAAGGTCACCACGTCAACCCTGGGCGCGCCCGCTGCTCGGAGCGCCGACGCCGCTGCCGAGACCGTTGCACCGCTCGTGTAGACGTCGTCGACCAGCAGAACGGTGCCTCCCACCTGCTGGGTCGCGGCAAACGCGCCGGCGACGTTGCGGCGCCGCTCCGCGAGCGAGAGCCCGCGCTGGCGCTGCGAGCGGCGCGCGCGCATGAGCAGGGGCTCGAATGGAAGGCTCATCCGGCCGGCGAGGGCGGAAGCCAGCCGTGCCGCCGGATGATGGCCGCGCTCGGCGAGCCGGCCACTGTCGGCGGGGACGAACGTGACGACGTCGGCGTCGAGCCCTGGAATCCGCTCTGCGACGAGATCGGCGGCGTCCTCGGCGAGGCGGCGCAGCCCGCGTTCCTTCCAGCCGGCGACGAGTCTCTGGACCGAAGCGTCGTAGGCGACGGCCGCGCGCGCCCGCGCGAAGCCCAATCGCCGTCCCGTGCATTCGCGGCACCGCTGCACGGGCCACGCGGTCGGCGCGCCGCAGCGCTCGCAGAGCGGAGGCTCCACGCGCGGCAGGCCGGCTCGGCACGAGGCGCACAGCTGCGATCCGTCCGCGCCGCAGACGAGGCAGCGGCGCGGAAGCAGCAGGTCGAGCACGCGCCCGACGCTAAACCACAGTGTGTGCCGTCAATCGAGCGAATACGTGTCGCGTTCCGGCATCCCTGCGCGACGGCGCATCATGTTGTCGGCTTCGAGCAGCTGTGCCGGGTCGCCGATGTCATACCAGCCACCTGCGAACGCATAGGCATACACGGGCGCGCGCTTGTGCAGCCACGCAACGTAGTTCCCCGGCTGGTCGGGCGGGTTTCCCTCGGTCAGATACGTCGGGATGAGGTGCGCGTGCTCTCGCGTGTAGAGATACATCGCCGTCGCAGCGAGCGTGCTCGGCGGTTCTGCCGGCTTCTCGACGAAGTCGACGACTCGGTCGTTCTCGTCGACTGCGACGATCCCGTACTTGCGCGCGAGCTCGAGCGTTCCGACGTCGTGAACGGCAACCGCGCTTCCACCCTTCTCGCGCCAGAACGCGACGTAATCGACGAGCGAGTAATCGAAGAGGTTGTCGCCGGCGACGACCAGGATGTCGTCGTCGAGCCCGACGAAGTCGATGTCGCCGATCGCGCCCAGGCGGTCGTCGTTCGACGTGGTGCCGTCGTCGTGCACGTGCACCTCGTTGCTGCGCGCCCAGGCCTCGAACTGACGGGCGAAACGCCCGTTCGTCACCAGGTGGATCTCGGAGATGCCAGCTTCGCGGATCTTGTCGAGGATCCAGTCGAGCATCGGCCTTCCACCGAGGGGGAGCAGGTGCTTCGGCATGTCGTCAGTGAGCGGCTGCAGCCGCGTCGCGTACCCCGCCGCGAGGATCAGGGCGACCATACGCCGTCCTCGGTGACGATCGCGGTGATCAGCGATGCGGGAGTGACGTCGAACGCGGGATTGCGGGCATGGAAGCGGGCCGTGATCTCCGCGGGGTCGCGCTCCTCGATGGGAATCGCGGCACCGTTCCGAGTCGCGCGGTCGATGGTGGACGTGGGCGCGATGACGTAGAGCGGGATCCCGTGATGCGCGGCCAGGACGGCGAGACCATACGTCCCGATCTTGTTCGCCGTGTCGCCGTTCGCCGCGATGCGATCGGCGCCCGTGACGACGAGGTCGACCTCGCCAGCGGCCATCATCGCGCCGGCGGCGCCGTCCGCGATCACGGTGTACGGGATGCCGGCCGCCTCGAGCTCCCACGCGGTGAGTCGCGCACCCTGGAGCAGCGGGCGGGTCTCGTCGACCAGGACATGCTCGAGCACGCCTCGTTCCCAGGCAGTGCGCAGCGCGCCGACGGCCGAACCGTAGCCACCGGTCGCGAGGCCTCCCGCGTTGCAGTGCGTGAGCGCCCGAGTCTGGTGGCCGAAGAACTCGGCCGCGTGCGCGGCCATGCGCCGGCAGCGGTCGACCTCCTCGAGGTGCAGCGCCCGCGCGCGCTCAGGTGTGGGGTCGTCGCGCATCTGCGCGAGCGCCCACGACAGGTTGACCGCCGTCGGCCGCGACGCCGCAAGCACTGCGGTCGCCTCGTCGACGTCGTCGCCGCGGAGCGCCGCGAGCGCGAGCCCGTACGCGGCCGCGACACCGATTGCGGGTGCACCGCGGACGACCATCGTCCGAATCGCCTCCGCCACCTCGGCAGCCGAGGCGCAGCTGTACTCGATCTCGTCGTCCGGCAGGCGTCGCTGGTCGAGGAGGACGACCCGCGGGCCGTCCTCCTCCAACCGAACGATGCTTTCCGGCTCTAGGTCCCCTCGTCCCACGAGGCGAGGTACCTCGCCTGCTCCTCGGTGAGCGTGTCGATCTCCACGCCCATCGTCTCGAGCTTGAGCCGTGCGATCTCCTTGTCGATCTCCGCCGGCACCGGGTACACCTTGCGGTCGAGCTCGCCTGCGTGCTGCACCGCGTACTCGACGCCCAGCGCCTGATTGGCGAACGACATGTCCATGACGAGAGCGGGATGGCCCTCGGCGGCCGCGAGGTTGACGAGCCGACCGTCGGCGATCAGGTACAGCCGGTTCCCGTTCGCGAGCGTGAACTCCTCGACGAACTCACGCGCGATGCGCGTGTCGGCCGCGAGCGCACGCAGCTCCGGGATGTCGATCTCGACGTTGAAGTGGCCCGTGTTGCACAGGATCGCGCCGTCCTTCATCTGCTCAATGTGCTGCTTCGTGATGACGTGCTTGTCGCCCGTGGCGGTGCAGAAGATGTCGCCGACCTCGGCCGCCCGGTCCATCGTCATGACCTCGAAGCCGTCCATCGACGCCTCGAGTGCCCGCAGCGGGTCGACCTCGGTGATGATCACCAGCGCGCCCATGCCGCGCGCACGCGACGCGACGCCGCGCCCGACCCAGCCGTAGCCTGCGACGATGAACTTCTTGCCGGCGAGGAGGACGTTCGTCGCGCGGATGATCCCGTCGACGGTCGACTGGCCGGTGCCGTAGCGGTTGTCGAAGAGGTGCTTCGTCTGCGCCTCGTTCACGGCGATGATCGGGAATCCGAGCTTGCCCTCGGCCTCCAGCGCCTTCAGCCGGATGACACCTGTGGTCGTCTCCTCCGTGCCGGCGATGATGTCGCCGAGCTGCTCGCGGCGGGCCGAGTGCAGGACGCCGATGACGTCGGCGCCGTCGTCCATCGTCAGGTGCGGCTTGTGGTCGACCGCAGCCTCGATGTGCGAGTAGTACGTGTCGTGGTCCTCGCCTTTGATCGCGAAGACCGAGATGTCGTACTCCTCGACGAGCGCCGCTGCGACGTCGTCCTGCGTCGAGAGCGGATTGGACGCGCAGAGCACGACGTCGGCGCCGCCGGCCTTCAGCGTGCGCATGAGGTTCGCCGTTTCCGTCGTCACGTGCAGGCACGCGGATATGCGATGCCCGCTGAGCGGCTGTTCGTGCTCGAAGCGTTCCCGGATCGCGGCGAGCACCGGCATCTGCCGGTCGGCCCACTCGATCCGGCGCTTGCCCTCGCCCGCAAGGGCGAGATCCTTCACGTCGTAGCGTTTCGTCGCTGCCATTCGATCCTTTCGTTATGCGGCGAGAAGTTTCTCGTGCTTGCGCTGCTCCCACTCCACCCACGCGAGGTCATCCGCGCCGGCCAGCCAGCCGTCGACCGCCCGCCGGAGCTCGGGCTCGCGACGCAACCGCGCTGCGAACGCCATCTCGGCGAGATCGACGTGGAACCTGCGACGGAGGTCGGTGAGCGAGCGCAGCTGGTTCAGCTCGCGCAGCCCGTAGCGCCGGTAGCCCGCCGCCGTCCGGGCGGGGACGACGAGCCCGACTCGCTCCAGGTAGCGGAGCATGCGCGGCGACCAGCCCGTGCGGGCTGCGGCCTCCGAGACGTGGGTCCCGTCCATCGGCTCAACCTTAACACATGTGTGTCAGGGTTCGCTCGTCCCCTCCCGGCCGTACGCGTCCTCGAGCCGGACGACGTCGTCCAGCTGCGTGGTCGACACCTCGAGAATGGTCGTGTCCTCGAGCGCTGTGACCCGGTGGACGGTGCCGGGGCGGAAGCGGAAACACATGCCAGGGGCGATGACCTCCGTGTTGAGGACGGGGACACCGGTGTCGCCGAGCTCGAGCTTCGCCCGGCCGCTCTCGATGTACCAGCTCTCGTCCTTCTCCTCGTGGTACTGGAGGCTGAGCGACTCGCCGGCGCGCACGAAGAGCACCTTCCCGACATACGCCTCCGCCTGCGCCCAGATGAGCTCCCACCCCCATGGCTTGTCCACGCGGCGCGGGTCGAAAGACCACCGGTCGAGCCCTTCGAAGTTCGGGCTGTCGATGCTCACTGTCGCTGCGGCTTCCAATCGGGATGCGCGGCCATGAACGCCTCGGCGCGGCGCAGGTCCTTCGGCGTGTTCACCGTCAGCCAGACGCCGGTGTGACGGTGGCCGCGCAGCTTGCCTTCGGCGGCGAGCTCGGGGAACGTCGTCTGCTCGTGGTCGCCGCGCTCCGGCAGGCGTGCGAGCGCCTCGTCGCCGAGGGCGTAGACGCCGGAGTTCACCCAGTCGGGCAGCAGTGGCGCCTCGCGGAATCCGGAGATGGCGCCGTCTTCGTCGATCGCGACGACGCCGAACGGCGAGCTCACCTGCGAGACGACGATCGTCGCGGCGGCTTCGGAGCGGTCGTGGTCGTCGAGCAGCGCGCGGAAATCGACGTCGAGCAGCTCGTCGCCGTTCAGCGCGAGCACGGCGCCGGTTTCCTTTCGCTTCGACGCGGCGAGACGCAGGCCGCCGCCACGTCCGAGCGGCTCCTGTTCGCCCACCGGGTCGATCTCAGCGCCGAGTCCGGCGAGCGCATTGACGAAGACATCCTCCTGCCCCGCGCGGCACGCGACGATCACGCGCGTGACGCCGGCGACGACGAGACGCCCGACCGTGTACTCGGCGAGCGGGAAGCCTCCGACCGGGATGAGCGGCTTCGGAAGACCTTGCGCCGCCTCCCCCATGCGCTCCGCCTTGCCGCCCGCAAGGAGTAGGGCTTCCATCAGACGACGACGGGCGACGCGTGGCGGGGGCGCCCGATCCCCTCGTACGCGAAGCCGGCAGCCTGCGCCGTCTCTGGGTCGAGCAGGTTGCGGCCGTCGACGATGAGCGGGTTCGCCATCGCCTCACGCACCTCCGCCGACGCGAGGGAGGCGAGCTCGGGCCATTCCGTGACGATGACCGCGGCGTCTGCGTCCCGCACGGTGTCGAGCACCGAGTCGCACAGCTCGATGCCGACGAGGTCGGCGGGATGCGCGACCGGGTCCCACGCGCGTACCTGCGCACCTTCGGAGAGAAGCCGGTACGCAATCACACGGCTCGGCGCCTCGCGCATGTCGTCGGTGTTGGGCTTGAACGCGAGACCGAGGAGCGCGATCCTTTTGCCACGCAGCGGGCCGAGGTGCTTCTGCAGCTTCTGGACGACGCGCCGCTTCTGCAACTCGTTCACCTCCCAGACCGCGTGCAGAAGCATGAACGGATAGCCCTCGTTGCCTGCGAGCTGTTTGAGCGCGGATACGTCCTTCGGGAAGCAGCTGCCGCCGAATCCGATGCCCGCGCGGAGGAAGTGCGGCCCCAGTCGATGGTCGAGCCCGACCCCGCGCGCGACGTCGACGACGTCCGCGCCGACGAGCTCGCACACGTTGGCGATCTCGTTGATGAAGCTGATGCGTGTCGACAGGAACGCATTCGCGGCGAGCTTGACGAGCTCGGCCGACGGCACATCGGTGTGGACGATCTGGCCATCGATGCCTGCGTGCAGCTCGACCACGCGCTCCGCGTCGTCGGGGTCGAACGCACCGACCACGATCCGGTCGGGGCGCGTGAAGTCGGCGACAGCGCTCCCCTCGGCGAGGAACTCCGGGTTCGAGACATAGCCGACGTGCGACAGCCCGCGCGCATCGAGGCGGGCACGCACGTGCGCGCCGGTCCCGACGGGAACGGTGCTCTTCATGACCACGACCGGCCGTCCCGGCAGGTCTTCCGGCAGCTCGTCGACGACCGCCCAGACGGCCGCGAGGTCGGCGTCTCCCGACTCGGTCGGCGGCGTTCCGACCGCGACGTAGAGGAAGTCGGCGCCCTCGACGGCCCGGCGCACGTCGAGCGTAAAAGAGAGCCGCTCTCGGTTGCGCTCGATCACCGCGTCGAGGCCCGGCTCGTAGATCGGGATCTCGCCCGCCAGGAGGCGCTCGATCCGCTCGGGGACGATGTCCCGGATGACGACCTGATGGCCGAGGTCGGCGAAGCACGCGCCGGTGACGAGGCCGACGTAGCCGGCGCCGAACATTCCGATCTTCGCCACCTGGCTAGCCTAGTGTGCTTTTGCGAGAGGCTGCAGGCCCTTCGCGATCGCGATCATCGTCTCGTTGGAGAGCTCGTCGCGAAGTGTGTTCACGACCCAGTAGGTCGCCCCGCCCTGGCGCAGGACGATCATGTGGATGTTCCCTCCGGTCGTGTAGAGCCGGTACGTCCTGCCGGCGATGCGCTGGAAGGCAGTCGGGTGGCGGAGGATCGGGGCGTCCGTCCAGTCCGTCTCGATCACCTGCCAGTAGACGTTCCCCGCCCCCGTCACGAAGCTCATGACGAGCTCGTGCCGGTGCGGAACCGGCTTGAACGCGCGAACCCCGTCGAGCGATGAGAGCTGCGAGCTCTGCTCGACGTTCGTCGGGTCGAGGATGCGGAACGGGATCTTCGAGCGCTCCTGCTCGAGCGAGTAGCTCGTCAGACTCGGGTCGCGGCGCACCGCCGGCGGCGTGTGGGTCGGCGGCGGCGCGATGTGGGCCTGCGGATTGTTCAGCTGGCCGCCGAAGCTCGAGCCGACGACGACGAGCGTGAGCGGATTCCCCGCCTCCTGCGCGAACCCGGAGAGCTCGGGCGGGAGAGCCGCCGTCACAGTGTGCGCGCCAAAGGCGGTCTTCAGCTCGGCGGCCGCCTGCTTCGCGTGCGGCTGGACGGCGTCGTAGTAGACGGTCGTGCCGTAGTAGCCCTGGCTCGGTGCGTCGGCGAGCACGTTCTGCGGCAGCTGCACCGTGTGGAAGCCGCCGAGCGAGAGCTGGTACGACGTGTCACGCGCGAGGCCGGGGATCGTCGTCCCGTTGAGGACGAGCGTCGTGATCTGGTCGGGCTTCAGCGGCGGCCCTTTAGGCGTCTTCGGCTTGCGCCCGAGCGCGGACGCCGTCGCAGTCGACGCCTGCGTGACATCCGGATGCTCGAACGAGTCCACGGCGGTCTGGATATCCGCGGGTTGGGAGATCAGCTCCGCGTTCGCGATGCCGTACGGCTGGAGGTTCTGAAGGTTGACGCGGAAGAGATGCCCGGCCGGCAACTTGTACGCGAGCCCGGCGTACGACTCGATCTCTGAGAAACTCGGCGGGCACGTCGCGCAGTTGCCGCTGCCGATCTCGACGCTGCCCTTGAGCGCGCCGATCAACTTCGGGATGTCGAAGACGGAGACGCCGGTGGCGAGGCGGTCCTTGAGCGACTCGATGAAGAGCTGCTGGCGCGCAACGCGGTAGAGATCGCTGTCGGTGTGGCGGTACCGGACGAAGTCAAGCGCCTGCTGGCCGGTGAGGCGCTGATAACCCGGCTCGAGGTTGATCGTCGCAAAGCCACCGGGACCTCCGACCGTGTTCAAGTAGCGGCGATCGACGTCCATGTACACACCGTGGAGCTTGTTCACGAGCAGCTTGAACCCGTGGAAGTCGATCGTGATCAGGTAGTTCACCGGGATGCCGGTCAGCTTCTCCACGGTGTTGAGCGTCCCGGCCGGCCCGCAGCTCGTCCAGGCCGTGTTGATGCGGTCCGTCGTGATCGGCGTCGTCTGGTCGTGGCAATAGATCGGAACGACGAGGTCGCGCGGGAACGAGAAGAGCGACAGCGTGTTCTGCTGCGGATCGGCGCGGACGAGCATGATCGTGTCGGAGCGCGAACCGGCAGCGCCGAACGAGTCGACACCTGCGCGCGCGTCGTAGCCGATGAGCAGGCCGACGGCAGGCTGCGACGGCGGAACCGTGTGCAGGTACTTCGTCGATTCCTTGACCGCTTTCGAGTGCGGCGCAAGCGCGTTGAGCGTCTGATGCGCATACAGGTAGAGGCCACCCGCGAGACCCGCGATGACGACGAGCAGCGCGACCAGGATCCAGCCGAAGACCTGTGCGAGCAGACGCTTCGTCGAACGCCGCGGCGGCTCGGGCTGCCGGTAGCGCCGCATCGGCTCGATTGCACCCGGCGGGAGAACGCCGTGGCCGTTGCCGTTGACGGCCGCTCCGCGGCCGATTCCTCTCTTCAGCGTCGTCCGCAAAGCCCGGGGGACTAGGTTAGCGGGCGGCGCGGCCGGTCCTTCCCTGTGAACGAATCGTTAAAGAATCCACACGCTGCCGTCACCATGCGCGGCGAGCACGGCGATAGGCTCGCCTGAACGGGGCGGGAGGTGGGTCTCCCGGTTATGGACGCGTGTATCTCTTACACAGGGACAGCGTCCGGCTCGTACGCGAGGTTCGGCCGGAGCCAGCGCTCCGCCTCGGCGAGCGAGATGCCCTTGCGTGCGGCGTAGTCCTCGACCTGGTCGCGTCCGATCCGGCCGACGGAGAAGTACCGCGCATCCGGATGCGCGAGGTAGATCCCGCTGACGCTCGCCGCCGGCGTCATCGCGAACGACTCGGTCAGCTCGATGCCTACCGACTCCGCCCCCAGCAGGTCGAACAGCTTCCGCTTCTCGCTGTGGTCCGGACACGCCGGATAGCCGAACGCGGGACGAATACCGCGATACCGCTCGGAGACGAGCTCATCGGTCGAGAGCTTCCGCCCCGTTTCGTACCACGCGCGGCGTGCGACCTCGTGCAGGTATTCCGCGAACGCCTCGGCGAGACGATCGGCGAGCGCCTTCACCATGATCGCTTTGTAATCGTCGTGCTCGGCCTCGTAACGAGCGGAAAGCTCGTCGGCGCCGATGCCGGTCGTGACGGCGAACGCTCCGATGTGATCTCCGGCGCGCGCGACGACGTCCGCGAGACTGCGGTTCGGGCGCGAGTCGCCGTACGCCGACTGCTGGCGGAGGAAACAGAAGCGCGTCCCGTCCGCGAGAAGGACGTCGTCACCCTCGGAAGACGCCGGCCAGAAGCCGTAGACGCCTCGCGCCTTGAGCAGGCCGTCGCGAACGATCTCGTCCAGTAGCTCCTTCGCGTCGTCGTACAGCTCGCGCGCGGCCGGCTGGTCGAGGATCGCGGGGAACTTCCCCTTCAGCTCCCACGCGTGGAAGAAGAACTGCCAGTCGATGTACTCGCGCAGCGTCGCGAGATCGGGCTCCACCACGCGCACGCCCGTGAACTCCGGCGCAGAGAGCTCGTCGAACGGCAGCTGCTGCCGATTGGCGCGCGCTCCCTCGATCGGAAGTAGCGGCTTGCGCTCGCGCTCCGCGTACTGATCTCGCAGACGCTCCTGGTCCTCTCGGTTCTCGCCGTCGAGGCGCCGCCGCCGCTCCGGATCGAGCAGGTCGGAAACGACCCCGACGACGCGCGACGCGTCGAGCACGTGCACGACGGGTTGGGAGTACTGCGGCGCGATGCGGACGGCGGTGTGCTGCCGCGACGTGGTCGCGCCGCCGATCAGGAGCGGGAGCGATAGCCCGCGGCGCTCCATCTCGTGCGCGACGTCGACCATCTGATCGAGCGACGGCGTGATCAGGCCGGACAGACCGACGACGTCCGCTCCGATCTCGAGCGCGGTGTCGAGCACGGTGTCACCCGGCACCATCACGCCGAGGTCGATGACCTCGTAGTTGTTGCAGCCGAGCACGACCCCGACGATGTTCTTTCCGATGTCGTGCACGTCCCCCTTCACCGTCGCGAGGACGACCTTCCCCTGGACGCGGCCCGACGCCTTCTCGTCAGCCATGTACGGCTCCAGGTACGCGACGGCGCGCTTCATCGCGCGCGCGCTCTTCACCACCTGCGGCAGGAACATCTTTCCGGCGCCGAAGAGGTCGCCGACGATCTGCATCCCCGCCATGAGCGGCCCCTCGATCACGTCGAGCGGGCGCGCGGCCTGCTGTCGCGCTTCCTCGGTGTCCTCCTCGATGAAGTCGATGTTGCCGTGCACGAGCGCGTACTGAAGGCGCTTCTCGACGGGCGCGTCGCGCCACGACAGGTCGAGCTCGCGGCGCGTGCCCTCGCCGCGGACTCGCTCCGCGTATTCGACGAGCCGCTCGGTCGCGTCGTCGCGACGGTTGAAGATGACGTCCTCGACCCGCTCGAGCAGCTCGGGCTCGATGTCCTCGTAGACGATGAGCTGACCGGCATTGACGATGCCCATGTCGAGGCCGGCCGTGATCGCGTGGAAGAGGAACGCCGAGTGCATCGCCTCGCGCACGACGTCGTTCCCGCGGAACGAGAAGCTGAGATTGGAAATGCCGCCGCTCGTCTTCGCGCCCGGGCAGCGCTCCTTGATCAGCGGAAGCGCCTCGATGAATGCCTTCGCGAACCCCTGGTGCTCCTCGATGCCCGTTGCGACGGCGAGGACGTTCGAGTCGAACACGATGTCCTCGGGCGCGAAGCCGACCTCGTCGACGAGCAGCCGGAATGCGCGCTCGCAGATTGCGACCTTGCGCTCCACCGTCTCGGCCTGCCCCTGCTCGTCGAAGGCCATGACGACGACGCCCGCTCCGTAGCGGTGGACAGTCCGCGCCTGCTCGAGGAACGCGTCCTCGCCCTCCTTCAGGCTGAGCGAGTTGACGACACCCTTGCCCTGGAGGCACTTGAGCCCCGCCTCGAGCACCGTCCAGCGCGAGCTGTCGACCATGATCGGCAGCCGCGCGATCTCCGGCTCGGTCGCGACGAGATTGAGAAAAGTCGTCATCGCCTGCTCGCCGTCCAGCAGGTCGGCGTCCATGTTCACGTCGATGAGGTTGGCGCCGCCGCGCACCTGCTCGAGCGCCACGTCGAGCGCCTGCTGGAAGTCGTCGCCCTCGATCAGCCGCCTGAAGCGCGCCGAGCCGGTGACGTTCGTCCGTTCGCCGATCATCACGAAGTTGGTGTCGGGGCCAATCGCGAACGGCTCGAGCCCGCTGAAGCGCGTCAGGCGCGGAGGCGACGGGATGCGCCGAGGCGCGACTCCGTCGACGGCTGCCTTGATCTCGCGAACGTGCTCGGGCGTCGTGCCGCAGCAGCCGCCGACGATGTTCACGAGCCCGTCGCGCGCAAACTCGCCGAGGAAGCTGCTCGTGTCGTGTGGCTGCTCGTCGTATCCGCCGAATTCGTTCGGCAGGCCCGCGTTCGGATAGCACGCAAGCCACGTCGTCGCGGCCCGCGAGAGATCTTCGACGAACGGCCGCATCTCCGTGGCGCCGAGCGAGCAGTTCACGCCGACGACGAGCGGGTTGGCGTGCTCGATCGACACCCAGAACGACTCGACCGTCTGGCCGGAGAGATTACGTCCGCTGCGATCGACGGCGGTGAACGAGATCCACAACGGCAGCTCCGGCGTCGCCTCCTGCGCGGCGACGATCGCGGCCTTCGCGTTCAGCGAGTCGAAGATGGTCTCGATCAGGAGAAGGTCGACGCCGCCGTCGCGCAGCGCGGTCATCTGCTCCGCGTACGTCGCCACGACCTCGTCGAAGCCGACCGCTCTGTACGCGGGGTCGTCCACTCTGGGCGAGAGCGAGAGCGTCACGTTGAGCGGCCCAACCGAGCCGGCGACGAGCCCACCGCATTCGTCGGCAACCTCGCGGGCAAGCTGGGCGCCGGCGAAGCTCATCTCGGCCGCGTAGTCCTCGAGCCCGTAGTCGGCCTGCCCGATGCGCGTCGCCGTGAACGTGTTCGTCGTCGCGATGTCCGCGCCCGCCTCGAAGTACGCATGGTGGATGCCACGCACGATGTCCGGACGCGTGAGGTTGAGCAGGTCCGGGTCGCCCGCGACGTCGCGCGGATGGTCACGGAAGCGCTCGCCGCGATATGCCTCCTCCCCGCGTACATCGCGCTGGATGAGGACGCCCCACGACCCGTCGAGCACGCCGATGCGCTCGGTGAGAATCGCTTCAAGTCTGTCGCGCGCGTCCGCCAAGATCCCTCGATTCGCTCCCGCCTTCAGGTCCGGGAGCGCCGCGGAAGCGCCCACGGGCTCTTTAGGCGTTTTTTAACCCGGTCGCCAAGCTGCCTGTCAAAGTTCTCCGGGTACCTGAAGGGTACCAATCGTCGCTTCGGTAGGGTGCCGCCGAAATGGCGTCCGAGAACCACGACGGCGAGACCCTTCGCGCTGCACTCCGCACGATCGCCGGGAACTTCTCGTTCAGCTGGACGCCGGGCGCGCGCCAGCTCTTCGCCGAGCTCGACCGCAAGCGCTTCAGCCAGCTCCTGCACAACCCGACGGCGATGCTCTCCGAGCTCACCGACGAGGACCTCGAACGGGCGCTGACGCCCGAGTACGCGATGAAGCTCGGCCGCGTCCAGGAGCGGCTCGAGGCCGAGGCGAGCCAAGTCACGTGGTGGGAGCAGCAAGATCGGCCCGACGACTTCCTCGTCGCGTACTTCTCGGCCGAATTCGGCCTCGACGAGAGTCTCCCGACGTATTCGGGCGGCCTCGGAATCCTCGCCGGCGACCATCTCAAGTCCGCCTCCGAGCTCGGCGTGCCGCTCGTCGGGGTCGGGCTCTTCTACTTCCGCGGCTATTTCCGCCAGCGGCTGGACGAGGGCGACCGCCAGGTGGAGCGCTACCCACGCAACGACACCGCTCGGCTACCGCTCACGCTCGTGCCGATGTCGCCCACGGTGGTGATGGCCGACGACGAGGGGAACCTCGTCCCGGTCCGCATCGGCGTGTGGCGCGCGCAGGTCGGGCGGGTCTCGCTCTACCTGCTCGACACGAAGGTCGAGGGAAACCCCGACTGGGCGCGCGACGTGACGAACACGCTGTACGGCGGCGACCGGCAGAACCGGTTGCGCCAGGAGCTCGTGCTCGGCATCGGCGGCGTGCGCGTGCTGCGCGAGCTGGGCCTCGAGCCGACGGTCTTCCATATGAACGAGGGTCACTCCGCCTTCTTCCAGCTGGAACGGCTGCGCGAGCTCGTCGAGCAGGAGGGCCTCGATCGCGACGAAGCGGTCGAGCGCCTCCGCGCGTCGACCGTCTTCACGACGCACACACCCGTCCCTGCCGGGAATGAGGTGTTCGACCCCGAGCTCGTCCGTCGGAATGTCGGCCCGCTGGTCGAGCAGTGTGGGTTCGCGTGGGACGACTTCGCGGCCCTGGGCAAGCTGCATGACGACGACGACGTCTTCGGGATGACGCCGTTCGCGCTCCGCACGTCGGCTTACGCGAACGCGGTGTCCAAGCTCCACGCGAAGGTGTCCCGCGAGATGTGGCACGACCTCTGGCCGGACCGGTCCGTCGACGACGTGCCGATCATGTCGATCACGAACGGCGTGCACGTGCGCACGTGGCTCGGAGGCGAGCTCGAGGGCATGCTCGGGACGAACACGCCGCAGCTCGAGCGCGTCTGGGACCTCACCGAGGAAGAGCTCTGGAACGCGCATCGCGGGGCGAAGGCCCGGCTGATGGAGTTCATCTCACGAACGCGGGGCGCGCCCGAGCTTGATCCGGAAGCAATGACGATCGGCTTTGCGCGCCGCTTTGCGACGTACAAGCGCGCCGGCCTCCTGCTCAGCCAGCCCGAGCGCCTGGCGGCGCTGCTGGGCGATCCGAACCGGCCGCTGCAGATCCTGATGGCGGGCAAGGCGCACCCGGCGGACGATGGCGGGAAGGACGTCATCCGTCAGGTGGTCGACTTCGCGCGGGGCGAGGGTGCGCACGCGCACATCGTCTTCCTGCCGGACTACGAGATGACGCTCGCGCGGCGGCTCGTGCAGGGGGTCGACATATGGCTGAACACTCCGCGACGGCCGATGGAGGCATCGGGAACGTCGGGCATGAAGGGTGCGCTGAACGGCGTGCTGAACTGCTCGATCCTCGACGGCTGGTGGGCCGAGGCATGCAACCCCGAACGCGGCTGGGCGATCGGCGATGAGGTCGAGCAGCCGACCGAGGAAGAACAGGACGCCGCCGATGCGGAGGCGCTCTTCGCCGTGCTCGAACAGCACGTGCTTCCGACGTTCTTCGAGCGCGACGACGAAGGCTTCCCGAAGCGGTGGATCGAGATGATGCGGCACTCGATTGCGGAGCTCGGCACCGAGTACAGCACGAACCGCATGGTGCGCGAGTACGTCGAGAAGCTCTACCTGCCCGCGCACCGCGACCTCGCCGCCGCGCTTGCAACCGCCTGAATTCGAACAACTCGTCCGCGAAGCGATCGACGAGCTTCCTGCCGACATTCGCTCGCAGATGTCCAACGTAGCGGTGGTCGTCGAAGACGAGCCGCCACCCGGCCAACGATTGTTGGGGCTCTATCGCGGCGTGCCCCTCACACAACGGACCACGCGGTACGCGGGCGTGGCGCCTGACAAGATCATCATCTACCGCGGCCCGCTCGAGCGCCTGTACGGCGCTGACCCGGCCGAGCTACGCCGCCAGGTGCGCCGCACCGTCCGGCACGAGATCGCGCATCACTTCGGAATCAGCGACCAGCGGCTGGTCGACATCGATCGGTACTAGCCGGAAGCGCCGCTGACGTTCAGCTGGTTCTCGGCGTGCCGGATGCGCTGCTCGAGTTGCCACCGGTCGGCTGCCGAGTCGCCCGCCTCGACCTTCTCCAGCTCGGCCTTCGCCTCCTCGAGCTGCTGACGCGCACGGTCGACGTCGATCTCCGACGCGACCACCGCGTCGTCGACGAGCGCGATCGCGCGGTCCTCGAGCACCTGGAAGAACCCGGGCCCGGTGGCGAACGTCTTGATGTCCTCCGCGTCCGTGTCGACGTACACGCGCGTCGAGCCGGCGTTGAGCATCGCCACGAGCGGCGCGTGCCGCGCGAGGACGCCGATCTCGCCGGCCGCGCCGGGCACGATGATCATCTCCGCTTCGCCCTCGAACGCAGGCCCCTCCGGCGTCACCACCGAGACGGAGAACTTCGGGTGCTGCGCCACCTACGACTCCGCCAGCTGCTTGCCGCGCTCGACGGCCTGCTCGATGACGCCGACCATGTAGAAGGCCTGCTCGGGCAGGTCGTCGTGCTTGCCGTCGAGGATCTCGCTGAATCCGCGGATCGTGTCCTCGAGCTTCACGTACTCGCCCGGCGTGCCGGTGAACTGCTCCGCGACGAAGTTCGGCTGCGAGAAGAACCGCTCGATCTTGCGGGCGCGCGTGACGACGACCTTGTCCTCGTCCGAGAGCTCGTCGATGCCGAGGATGGCGATGATGTCCTGGAGGTCGCGGTAGCGCTGGAGAATCTCCTGCACGCGCGTCGCCGTCCGGTAGTGCTCGTCCGAGACGATGCCCGGCTGGAGTGCGCGTGACGTCGAGTCGAGCGGGTCGACCGCCGGATAGAGGCCCTTCTCGGCGATGGCGCGCGAGAGCACGGTCGTCGAGTCGAGGTGGGCGAACGTGCTTGCCGGCGCCGGATCGGTTAGGTCGTCGGCAGGAACGTAGACGGCCTGCACCGAGGTGACGGAGCCCGTCCGCGTCGAGGTGATGCGCTCCTGCAACTGCCCCATCTCGGTAGCGAGCGTCGGCTGGTAGCCGACGGCGCTCGGCATGCGGCCGAGCAGCGCCGACACCTCCGAGCCCGCCTGGACGAACCGGAAGATGTTGTCGATGAACAGGAGCACGTCCTGGCCTTGGTCGCGGAAGTACTCCGCCATCGTCAGCCCGGACAGTGCAACACGCAGACGCGCACCCGGCGGCTCGTTCATCTGACCGAAGACGAGCGCAACCTTGTCGATCACCTTCGATTCGGTCATCTCGAGGATGAGGTCGTTGCCCTCGCGCGTGCGCTCACCGACGCCGGAGAAGACGGAGACGCCGCCGTGCTCGCGCGCCACGTTGTGGATCAGCTCCTGGATGAGCACCGTCTTGCCGACGCCCGCGCCGCCGAACAGGCCGATCTTGCCGCCGCGCACATACGGCGCGATCAGGTCGACGACCTTGAGGCCGGTCTCGAAGATCTCCACCTTCGGCGACAGCTCGCTGAAGCTCGGCGGATCGGCGTGGATCGGTCGCCGGTCTCCGGTCGCGGCCTCCTTGCCGTCCACGGGATCTCCGATGACGTTCCAGACGCGGCCGAGCGTCTGATCGCCGACCGGAACCGAAATCGGCGCACCGGTGTCGACGATCTCGACGCCCCGTGCAAGACCGTCGGTCGAATCCATCGCCACTGCGCGCACACGGTCGTCGCCCAGGTGCTGCTGCACCTCCGCAATCAGCTCCCGCGTGCCGCCGTTCTCCGGCACTTGGATGCTGAGCGCGTGGTTGATCTCCGGCAGCCCGCTCGGGAAGACGGCGTCGAGGACGACGCCCTTGATCTCGATGATCCGGCCGGTGGTCTTCTCTTTCGTAGCGGGCATCTCTCTCCTTATGCAGTAAGTGCGTCGGCGCCGGCGACGACTTCGAGGATCTCCTGGGTGATCTCGGCCTGGCGGGCGCGGTTCATCTGCAGCGTGTAGCGATCGATCAAATCGTTTGCATTCTTGGATGCGCTCCGCATCGCCGCCATCTGCGCGGCGAGGAACGACGCGGCCGACTCGAGCAGCGCGCGATAGATCTCGGTCTCGAGGTAGACGGGCAGCAGCCGCTGGAGGATCTCCTCGGGCTCCGGCTCGTAGATGAAGTCGCCGCGTAGCGCCTCCTCCTTCGAATCCGCCTGCTCCTCGCCACCCCCTTCGAGCACGTGCTCGGGGATCGGCAGGAGATCGGACACCGTCACGCGCTGGACGAGCGGCGAGACGTAGCGGTTGTACACGACGACGACGCGGTCGACCTCCTCCTCGGTGTACATCTCCGCGAGCCGGTGCGCAACCGCCTGCGCGTCGTGATACGTCGGTTTGTCGACGAATCCCTCCCAGTGCGCGGCGACGTCGTAGCGGCGGAAGCGCAGCGTGGAGCCGCCCTTGCGGCCGACGACGGCCCAAACGACCTCGTGGCCGTCGGCGCGCTCCTTGCGCTCCAGCTCGAACGCGCGGCGCATGACCTGCCCGTTGAACGGGCCGGCGAGACCGCGGTCGCCGCTGAAGATGACGACACCGACGCGCTTCTCCTCGCGGCGCTGCATGAGCGGCAGGTTGCGGAATGAGGCGGCAGCCCGCGCTGTGCCGACCATGAGCTCCTGCATCCGGTCCGCGTACGGCCGCATCTCTTCGATCCGCGTTTGCGCGCGTCGCAGCCGGGCGCTCGCGACGAGCTCGAGCGCCTTCGTGATCTTGCGCGTGTTGCGGACGGAGGCGATCCGCCGCCGGATGTCCTGCAGCGACGCCATTAGATGAGGCCGCTCTCCTCTTCGACGTTGAACGACTTCTTGAACTTCTCGATCTCGCCGTTGAGCTTCTCCGCGAGATCGTCCGGAAGCTCGCCGGTGTCCTTGATCTGTTGGTAGATCGTCCCCTCGGCGCGCATGAACTCGCGCAGCTCATCCTGGAAGCGCTGCACCTGCGGCGTCGGAATGTCGTCGAGGTAGCCGTGGATGCCGGCATAGATGCCGACCACCTGGTCCTCCATCGGCCACGGCTGATACTGCGGCTGGTTCAGCGTGGCGACCATCTTCGCGCCGCGCGTCAGCGACTGCTGCGTCGCGCGGTCGAGCTCGGAGCCGAACTGCGCGAACGCCTCGAGCTCGCGGTACTGCGCGAGGTCGAGGCGCAGGCGACCGGCGACCTTCTTGGTCGCCTTCGTCTGCGCATTGCCGCCGACGCGAGACACCGAGATGCCGACGTTCACGGCCGGGCGGACGCCCGAGAAGAAGAGGTCGGACTGCAAGTAGATCTGGCCGTCGGTAATGGAGATGACGTTCGTCGGGATGTACGCCGACACGTCACCGGCCTGCGTCTCGATCACCGGGAGCGCCGTCAGCGAACCGCCGCCGTTGTCATCCGAGAGCTTGCACGCGCGCTCGAGCAGTCGCGAGTGGAGGTAGAAGACGTCGCCGGGGAACGCCTCACGACCCGGCGGGCGGCGCAGCAGCAGCGACAGCTGCCGATACGCGTCCGCGTGCTTCGAGAGGTCGTCGTACATGACGAGCGCGTGCTTGCCGTTGAACAGGTAGTGCTCGCCCATCGCGCAGCCGGCGAACGGCGCCATCCATTTGATCGGCGCTGCCTCGTTTGCGGCCGCGGACACGATCGTCGTGTACTCCATCGCGCCCGCGTCGCGCAGGCGCTCGTAGATGCCGGCGACCGTCGAGGCCTTCTGTCCGATGGCGACGTAGATGCAGTGCACGTCCGTGTCGCGCTGGTTGAGGATCGTGTCGATGAGGATGGCCGTCTTGCCGGTGGAGCGGTCGCCGATGATCAGCTCGCGCTGTCCGCGACCGATGGGGGTCATGGAGTCGATCGCCTTGATGCCGGTTGCGAGCGGCTCCTTGACCGGCTGGCGCTCGATCACGCCCGGCGCCTTGAACTCGAGCGGGCGGTTCTCGTCCGACTCGATCGGGCCGCGCCCGTCGAGCGGATTGCCGAGCGGATCGACGACGCGGCCGAGCAATGCATCGCCGACGGGGACACTCGCGACGGTGCCTGTGCGGCGCACCGGCTCGCCCTCGCTGACGCTCTCCCACTCGCCGAACAGCGCGACGCCGACCTGATCCTCCTCGAGGTTGAACGCGAGCCCGACGACGCCGTGCTCGAGGTCGAGCATCTCCAGCGCCACGGCGTTCTCGAGGCCGTAGACGCGCGCGATGCCGTCGCCGATCGAAAGGACCGTGCCGACCTCGGCGAGGTCGGTCTCGACGTCGTACTGCTCGATCCGCTGGCGGAGGATCGACGTGATCTCTTCGGGGCGCAGCTTCAAGGGGATCTCCTTTATGTCCTCACGAGTTCGTGTCTCAAGCGTTCCAATCTCCCGCGGATGCTCGCGTCGACGAGATACGAGCCCGCCTTCAGGACGATGCCGCCGACGATGTCCGGATCGACGCTGCGCGTCGCCTCGACCTTGCGCCCCGCAGCCTTCTCGATCTGCGCGACGATGTCCCGCGCTTCCTTGTCGGTCAGCTCGCGCGCGGTCGTCAGCTCGACGGTCAGCAGGCGCTCCTCGCGCGCGACCAGCCGCTCGAACTCGAGCGCGATCTCCTCGATCTCGCCCGCACGTCCCTTCTCGGCGACGAGCATGAGGAAGTTCTTGAAGAGCGGATCCTCGTCGCCGGCAAGGTCAGACAAGATGCTCGCCTTCGCAGACGGCTCCAGCTGCGGATTGCGCAGGACCATGCGGAGCTCCGGCGACTGTTCGATCGCGGCGGCGAAGTCGACGAGCGCCTCGTGCACCTGCGCAAGACGGTCCTGCTCTTTCGCCGCCGAGAACAGCGCCTCGGCGTAGATGCGCTGCGCGGCGGCTACGCCGACTCCTCGAGGCGCGAGAAGTCGAGTGACGAGACCGCTTCGCTGATGAGCTCGCGATCGCGCTCGGTGTCGAGCACGCGGCCGACGACGCGCGATGCGGCCTCGAGCGTGAGGCTCGCGACCTCGTTGCGGATCTCCTCGAGGCCCCGCGCGACCGCAGCGTCGATCTCTTTGCGCGTCTCCTCGAGCCGGCGCTGGCGATCGGTCTCGGTCTCCTCGCGCATTCGCTGCTCCATCGACTCGCGCGTCTTGCGCGCCTCCGTGAGGATCTGCTCCGCGTCACTGCGGGCCTGCCCGATCAACTGGCGGTGCTCTTCCAGCAGCTTCCGTGCCTCGTCGCGGGCGTTGTCCGCCTCTTCGAGCGAACGGCGAACCTGCTCACGCCGCTCGTCGATGAGCTTCTGGATCGCGCCGAACGCAAACTTCCTCAACACGAGGAAGACGATCACGAAGAAGATGATCGTCCAGATCATCAACCCCGGGATGATCTTGGTGAGCGGGCTGCTGGCTGCGACGAGCATCTACTTGACGAGGACGAAGCCGAGGAAGCCGCCGACGAGGCCGTAGAACACGACTGCCTCGGTGAGCGCGAAGCCGAGCCACATGATCCCCTGCAGCTCGCCTCGCAGCTCGGGCTGGCGGGCGACCGACTGGATCATCGAGGCGAAGACCGTGCCGATGCCAATGCCGGCGCCGAGCGAGCCGAGGCCCATGCCGAGACCGAAGCCGAGCGCCTGCGCGGCCTTGATGGTGGATGACGTTGCTGCGAGCACGTGGAGCACCGGTTTCCTCCTTAGTGGGCCGGCTCGATAGCGGAGCCGATGTAGATGGCGGTCAGCGCGGCGAAGATGAACGCCTGAATCGTCACGACGATCACGACCTCGAAGACGTAGAAGAAGACGCCGATCGGAAGTGACACGACCGCAGTGACCCAGAACGTGATGCCGCTGAGAATGAAGAGCAGGCCGATCGAGACGAGGATCAGCATGTGGCCGGCGAGCATGTTCGCGTAGAGCCGGACGCTGAGACTGACGACGCGGAAGATATGCGAGATCGTCTCCAGCACAGCCATGAACGGGACCATCGCCTTCGGCACGCCGGCGGGAACGAAGCTCTTGAAGTACTTGAGGCCGTTGTAGCGCACGCCTTCGATGTGCGTGAACACGACGCTGAGAACCGCGAGGACGAGTGTCACCGACAGCTGCGACGTCACCGCGTAGATGCCCCACGTCGGCACGCCGTGCCACTTGTCGCCCGTGAGCGGCAACGGGATGAAGCCGACCATGTTCATCGTGAAGATGAAGAGGAAGAGCGACGCGACGTACGGAAACCAGCGTCCGATCGCCTTCGTCGGCAGCCCCTGCTCGGCGATCTGCGTCTGTGCGAGCTCGTACACGGCTTCGCCGATCGTCTGCCTCTTGCTCGGCAGAAGCGCGAGCCGGCTGCGCATGGTGAAGATCCCGAGCGCGATCGTGAGCAGCGCGCTGATCGCGAGGTAGACGACCGCCTTGTTGATCGACAGGTCGATCGGCCCCAGGTGGATGCCGACCCACTGCTTGAGGGCGAACTCGTCGGCCGGGTTGAACGTGCCCGCGAGCACACTCATCAGGCCTTCTCCGCGGTGAAGTACTCGAGCAGCGAGATCAGGAGCGTGAGCGAGTACGCGAGTGCGTAGACGACAACCGCGGATACGCCGACGCCCTTGTTGGCGACGGTGACCGCGAGCAGCACGACCATGACACCGATCCCGCGGAACGCCATCGCCACGGCGACCATCCCGGACTTGCCGAGTCGGTCGGCGCCCGTGGGGATGTGCGCGAGCCAGAAGCCGAGCGCCTCACCGGCCGCCCACAACACTGCGGCGAGCGCCCATCCGCTCAGCGGAAAGCCGCCGACGAGGAAAACGGGCAGCGCGAGCACGACCACCGCCGCGCCCGCGAGCGCGGGAACGCGGCGGCCCGGTACGGGTCGCGGGGTGGAGAACACGCCGGGCATCACGAGAAGTAGCCCTTGAAGCGGCGGTAGACCACGAAGACGGCGGTCGGGATGCCGACTACGACACCGCCGAGCACGCCGAGCCCCGTCGAGCCGAAGCCCCAGCCGACGAGCGCGCCGCCCCCGGCGCACATACCCACTGCACCGGCCAGGATTGTGCCCGCTTCGACGGGCTGAAACGACGAGCGGGAAGCTGCCTGCATGCGCGGCGAGAATAGCAGGTTCGTGCCTCGAAAAGCGCCGACTTTGTAACAGTGCAATCCGTGATGGCAAAAGGGCCTCGCCTCTTGCTCGTGCACCGCAGCGTCGCCAACGGCGAGGCGCCACCTGGGCCGCTCGGCGACCCTCGCCGAGAGGTTCCAACTCGTCCTCCCGAACCCCGTCCTCCCTGGCGCCGGACACGGGCCGCAGCGGCTCGGCAAGCCGTTCGATGCGCTGCTGGCCGAGTTCGTCATGAAACAAACCGGCTCGTAGCTGCGTTTCAAGAGGTCGGTGGAAGTCGCAGCCGAGCTCCCGGCCCGCACGCGCGACTACGCGGCGCTCTGCGCTGCCGGCATCACCGTCCTGCTCTGGGGCTCGGCCTTCGTCGGCATCCGGTCGGCCGGGCGCAGCTACTCGCCCGGCGCGCTGTCGCTCGGCCGCCTCACGGTCGCAGTCGTCGCTCTCGCCGTCCTCGGCCTCGTGCGCGGCGACCGGCTCCCGAGCCGCGACGCGTTGCGCGAGGTTGGACTGCCACTCCTCTTCTGCGGCGTGCTCTGGTTCGGCGCATACAACCTCGCGCTCAACTCCGGCGAACGGCGGGTCGACGCCGGCACGGCGGCGATGCTCGTCAACGTCGGGCCGATCCTCATCGCAGTGCTCGCCGGCCTTCTGCTGCACGAGGGATTCCCGCGCACGCTCTTTGCCGGCCTCGCGGTGGCGTTCGCCGGCGTGATCGTCATCGGCGTCGCGAGTTCGACCCACGCGGCGCCGACGACCGGAGTCATCCTCTGTCTCGCGGCCGCGTTCGCGTACGCAGGCGGCGTCGTCGCGCAGAAGGTCGTTCTCCGGCGGATGACCCCGATCCAGGTCGTGTTCCTCTGCGCCGTCATCGGCGCGCTCGTGTGCACGCCGTTCGCGCCGCAGCTCATCCAGGAGCTCGGGTCGGCGCGTGGCGGCGCTACGGGATGGATCGTGTACCTCGGCGTCGGGCCGACCGCAGTCGGGTTCATCACATGGGGCTTCGCGCTGCACCGCACGAGCGCGGGCCGCCTCGCGGCGACGACCTATCTCGTCCCGCCGATCTCCGTCCTGCTCGGCTGGGCGTGGCTCGGCGAGTCGCCGGCATCGCTCGCCTATCTCGGCGGCGCGCTCTGCCTCGCCGGCGTGGCGGTGTCTAGGAGGCCTTCCGGAGCGGGTCGTCGGCCGAGCGCCGGCGCTGGTACGGGTTCGCGATCTTGACGATCTCGAGCACGTAGACGACGTAGACCGAGATCGAGAGCGCGAGGACTGCGATCGAGGCTGCGCCGATCGTCGGCCACAGCTCCCATCTGCCGTGCGGCCTGATCGGCAGGAAGCGCGTGCCGAGCGCCGCGGCCGCGAGTGAGAGACACCACACCCAGATCGTCATCGTCGCCTGTGGCTGCGAGAAACCGCGGCGCAGGAACCGGTGGTGCAGGTGGGCCTGGTCGCCTTCGAACACGTGCTGGCCGTGCTTCAGGCGACGGGCGACGACGAAGGTCGTGTCGACGATCGGCACGGCGAGCACGAGCAACGGGAAGAACAGGGCGACGGTCGCCGCAGTCTTCAGCAGGCCCTGCACCGACACGGTCGCGAGCACGAAGCCGAGCAGGAGCGCGCCCGAGTCGCCCATGAAGATTCGCGCCGGGTAGAAGTTGTGGCGAAGGAAGCCGAGCGACGCACCGAGCACGATCGCCGAGAGGACGGCCGCATCCGGCTTCCCGAGCGACAGCGCGATCACCGCGAACGTCCCGCCCGCGATCGCGGCGACACCCGCAGCGAGCCCGTCGAGCCCATCGAGAAAGTTGACCATGTTCATGATCGCGACGATCCAGATCACGGTCAGCGGCATCCCGACCCACGACGAGAACGTGTGGATCCCGATCACCGGGAACGTGAACCGGTCGACCCAGACGCCGAAGCCGACCGGGATCGACGCGGCGAGCACCTGACCACCGAGCTTCTCGAACCAGCGCAGCCCGCGGAAGTCGTCGATCGCGCCAACCGTCACCGCCACCGCCGAGCCGAGCAGCAGGCCGCGCGTCTCGTGCCCGAGGTGGAGGAACGCGAGCGCGGGCACGAAGATCCCGAGGAAGAGCGCGAGCCCGCCGAGGCGCGGCACGGGGCTGCGGTTCAGCCGGCGCCCGCCCGGCGCGTCCACTGCGCCGAGCAGCCGGGCCATCCCGCCGACCGCCGGCGTCAACAGCACGACGATCACGAGCGCGACGAGTGCACCCCAGACGACGCCCAGATGCTTGTCCAGCTGCTCGAGGACGTCGAAATGCGGAGCTGCTGCTCCGAGCATCATGCGTTCCTACTTCGTGCCGTAGAGCCGGTCTCCCGCGTCGCCGAGGCCGGGGACGATGTAACCGCGCTCGTCGAGGCCCCGGTCGACGGCGGCGCAGACGATGTGCACGTCCGGATGACGTTCGTGCACATGTTCGATGCCGGGCGGCGCGGCGACGATGCAGACGAGCGTCACCGACTGTGCGCCCGCCTCCTTGACCGCGTCGATGGCAGCGGCGCTCGAGTGCCCCGTGGCGAGCATCGGGTCGAGGACGATCGCGTCGCGGTCGGCGAGGTCGGTCGGGAGCTTCGAGTAGTACTGCACCGGCTCGAGCGTGTCCTCGTCGCGATACATGCCGATGAAGCCGACGCGCGCGCTCGACACGAGCGAGAGCACGCCGTCGAGCATGCCTACGCCCGCGCGCAAGACCGGGCAGACCGCCACTTTCTTGCCGGAGATGCGCTGCGCGGTCATCGTCTCGAGCGGCGTCTCGATCTCGTAGTCCTCGGTCGCGAAGTTCTTCGTCGCCTCGTAGGTGAGGAGCAGCGTGATCTCGTTCGCGAGCTTGCGGAAGTGGACGGTCGGCGTCTCCCGGTCCCGCAGGTAGCTGAGCTTGTGCTGGACGAGCGGATGCTCGACGACGGTCAGACGGTGCGTCTCGATCATTTGAACTTCGTGTAGCCGCGCCACCCGGGATAGAGCGGCCGCTTTGCGCAAAGCGCGGCGACGCGCGCGCGCAGGCCCTCGACGTCGGGTGACTCGACGAGCGCCTCGGCGATGATGCGCCCGGTCTCGCGGAAGTCGTCCTCGTCGAAGCCGCGCATCGTCATCGCCGGCGTGCCGACGCGCACGCCCGAGGTGACGAACGGCGAGCGCTCGTCGAAGGGAACGGTATTGCGGTTGACCGTGACGTTCACCTCCGCGAGCCGCTCCTCCGCGTCCTTGCCCGTCCAGTCCGAGCTGCGCAGGTCGACGAGCAGCAGGTGGGTGTCAGTGCCGCCGGTGACGAGGTCGAGCCCCGCCTCCTGCAGCGCGTCGGCGAGCGCGTCGGCATTCGCACGGATCTGCTGCTGATACGAGCGAAACGCGTCCGTCATCGCGATGCGGAAGCACGTCGCCTTCGCAGCGATCGTATGCATCAGTGGGCCGCCCTGCATTCCCGGCATGACGGCGCTGTCCAGCGCCTTCGCATGCTCCTCGCGACAGAGCACAAAGCCACTGCGCGGGCCGGCTAGCGTCTTGTGCGTCGTCGACGAGACGAAATCGCAATCCGGGACCGGGCTGGGCACGACGCCGGCGGCGACGAGCCCGGCGAAGTGCGCCATGTCGCAGAGCAGGAGCGCGCCGACCTCGTCCGCGATCTCCCGGAAGCGATCGGTCTCCACCACTCGCGGATATGCGGAGCCGCCGCAGACGATGACCTTCGGCCGAGACTCCTTCGCGAGGCGCAGCACCTCGTCGTAATCCACCGTCATCGTCTCGCGCGAGACGCCGTAGTGGACGACGTTGTAGAGGCGCCCGGAGAAGTTGACCTTGTGGCCGTGCGTCAGGTGGCCGCCCTGGTCGAGCCGCAGCGCGAGGAGCGTGTCCCCGGGCTCCATCGTCGCCGCGTACACCGCCATGTTCGTCTGCGCCCCGGCGTGCGGTTGCACGTTCGCGTGCTCGGCTCCGAACAGCTCCTTCGCGCGGTCGATCGCGAGCTCCTCGATCTCGTCCACGACTTCGCAGCCGCCGTAATAGCGCCGCCCGGGATAGCCCTCGGCGTACTTGTTCGTCGGCACCGAGCCGACCGCCTCGAACACCGCCGGCCAGGTGAAGTTCTCCGAGGCGATCAGCTCCAACTGGCCCCGCTCCCGCTCCAGCTCCTTGGTCAGGAGATCAGCGATCTCAGGATCTGCCTCGCCCAAGCCGATAGAGGTCAGGTGCTGGAAGGTCGGCTGCGTCGTCGCCACGCTCGTGGATGGTACTCGGGCTGCCTGCTGCTGCTCGCAGCGGTCCTCCTCGCCCTGCTCGTCGCCCCGACCGCGCTCGCCGGGCCGTCCCTGTTCGTCGGCGCGGCCGAGGACGGGGCCGTCTGGGGCGACCCGACCACGCAGATGTCGCTCGCGCAGCAGGCCGGATTCGACTCGATCCGGATGACCGCGCAGTGGGTGTCCGGCAACACGATGCTCGACCCGATCATCGCCGCGAAGCTGCAGAACGCGGCCGCCGCGGCGGAAGCGCGCGGGCTACGGCCGATCGTCTCGATCTACAACGTGAACTCCGTCCAGGCACCCGAGGATCCGATCCTCCAGGGCGAGTTCGCGCAGTTCGCGCAGAACGTCGTCCTCACGCTCCCGAGCGTCACGACGTTCATCGTCGGCAACGAGCCGAACTCGTCCTACTACTGGCAGCCGCAGTTCGACACGCGCGGCGCCGATCTCGGAGCGTCGACGTACGAGTCGCTGCTCGCCCAGACGTACGACGCGATCAAGGCCGTCCGGCCCGGGGTCACCGTCGTCGGCGGCGCGCTCGACTCACACGGAACCGACAACCCCAAGAATCGCCCGTCGCACTCGCCGCTCGTGTTCATCCGCGACATGGGCCGCGCCTATCGCGCGAGCAAGAGGACGCTGCCGATCATGGACGTCTGGGACCAGCACATTTACGGCGACAACTCCTCGATGCCGCCGAGCATGCCCCATCCCAATTCCAACACGATCACCGAGGGCGACTACCCGAAGCTCGTCGCAGCGCTCGGCCAGGCGTTCGACGGCACGGGGCAGGCCGGCTCGACGCTCCCGATCGTGTACGGCGAGTACGGCGTCGAGTCGATCATCCCGCCGAACGAGGCGGGAAGCTACACGGGACAGGAAGCTGCGTCGGCGAAGCCGGTCGACGAGACGACGCAGGCCGCCTACTACATCCAGGCCATGAAGCTTGCGATGTGCCAGCCGAACGTCGTCGGGCTCATGCTCTTCCACGTCGACGACGAGGCCGGCCTACCCGGCTGGCAGTCCGGCTTGTTCTACGCGGACGGGACGCCGAAGTCGTCGCTCGACCCGGTGCGAACCGCCATGGAGGCTGCCCGCGCGGGCACGCTCACGAGCTGCCCGGACACGACGGCTCCGGTCGTCTCGGCCGCGCTCCCCGTGAACGGCACGCTCGTCGTCCAGGCGACCGACGACGTCGGCGTGGGCAAGGTCGAGCTGTACGCGAACGGCGTTCTCGTCGGCACCGACTACTCGGCGCCGTACACGTTCTCGCTCGGCGGGCTGCCGAAGGGACGAGTGACGCTCACGGTGAAGGCGTACGACGCGGCCGGGAACGTCGGCCAGACTACGGTCGTGCTGCGCCTTCGCGCAACACTCGCGGCTCGTCACCCGTGAGGTCGAGCACGGTCGACGGCGTCCCGGGCAGGTCGCCGGCGTCGACGATCGCGCCGCAGGCCTTGCGGATCCCCTCCGGGATGTCCTCGACGCGTCGCGGATTCGGGCCGCCGGCGGCATTCGCGCTCGTCGCGCACACCACGCCGACCTCGCGGACCACCTGAGCCGAGTCGGCCGGCAGCTCGGGCACGCGCACGCCGATCGCGTTCGGGTTGTCGCCCGTGAGCCACGGGAAGCGGTGCGCGGGATTCGGGATGATGAGCGTGTACGGCCCCGGCAACAGGCCCTCGGTGAGCGTCAGGTCGAGCTCCGGCAGAGCCTGGAGGAGCGCCTCGAGGTCGGCGGCGAGGAGCGCGATCGGCTTGGACGCGTCGCGCCCCTTCAGGCGATAGACGCGCTCCACCGGCTCGGGCCGGAATGGCCACGCGCACAGCCCGTAGACGGTGTCGGTCGGGAGGATCACCGGCCGGCGCGCACGGATGGCGGCGACGGCTGCGTTCACGTCGGTCAACGTTCCCCTTCCACCACGCGCCCAATCCCGCTCAAATCTGGCGTAATCGTCACATTCCGGTAGCCGAGCGCCTCGAGCGCGGCGGCGACGCGATCTGACTGCCCGTCGCCCACCTCGAGGACGAGCGCTCGGGTGCGTGCGACTTCGGCGAGCCGCTCGTGCAGGCCGGATCCGAGGAGGGCCACCTCGGGCTCGTAGCGCAGCTCCGGTTGCAGGCCGTCGAGCGTCTCGACGTACGGCGGATTCGAGACCACGAGATCCCAGCCGTCCTGTGCGGCCTCGAGCCCGCCCACCCGCAGGTCGACGTCGAGGCCGAGCCGCGCACCGTTCTCGCGAGCGAGCGCGAGCGCAGCCTCCGACTCGTCGACGCCCGTCACGTGCGCATCCGGCCGTTCGTCCTTGAGCGCGAGGGCGATCGCTCCGGAGCCGACGCCGACGTCGAGCACGCGCGGCGCCGGTGCGCCGTCGAGAAGTGCCAGCGCTCGCTCGACGACGATCTCCGTCTCGGGACGAGGGACGAGGGCACGAGCGTCGGTCTTCAACGTCAGCCGGCGGAAGCCCCACTCGCCGAGCACGTATGCGAGCGGCTCGCGCGCCTCACGCCGTACGAGAAGCGGCTCGAGCCCCTCCACCTCGCGGTCGAGATCGGAATAGAGCTGCGTGCGCGAGACCCCGAGCGCGTGCGCGACGAGGATCTCCGCGTCCACGCGCGGCGTGTCGACACCGGCCGCGGCGAGTCTCGCCTCCGCCTCGAAGATCGCGTCACGTGCGATCACGCGAGCGCGCGCTGCCGCTCTTCCGCCGTCAGCGCTTCCGTGAAGGGCTCGAGCTCGCCCTGGAGCACGCGGTCGAGCTGGTGCTGGGTCAGCTTGATCCGGTGGTCGGTGATGCGGTTCTCGGGGAAGTTGTACGTCCGGATCTTCTCCGCGCGCTCGCCCGTGCCGATCTGCGAGTTGCGCGTGGCGTCGCGCTCGGCGCGCTGGAGCTCGAGCTCGCGCTCGTACAGGCGCGCGCGCAAAACGCGCATCGCCTTGTCCTTGTTCTGGAGCTGCGACTTCTCGTCCTGCATGGCGACGACGATGCCCGTCGGCAGGTGCGTGATCCGCACCGCGGAGTCAGTTGTGTTCACCGACTGCCCGCCTGGGCCGGTCGACCGGTAGACATCGATCTTGAGGTCGTTGGGATCGACCTCGATCTCGACCTCCTCGGCCTCCGGCATGACCGCGACGGTCGCCGTCGACGTGTGAATGCGGCCCTGGCTCTCGGTCTCCGGCACGCGCTGCACGCGATGCGTGCCGCCCTCGTACTTGAACACGGAGTAGGCGCCGTCCCCTTTGACCGCGAACGTGACCTCCTTGTATCCGCCGCTGTCGCTCGGGCTCGACCCGAGCTCCTCGACCTTGAACCCGCGCCGCTCCGCGTAGCGGGAGAGCATGCGGTAGAGGTCGCCGGCCCAGATCGCGGCCTCGTCGCCGCCGACGCCCTGCCGCACCTCGAGGATGACGTCCTTGCGGTCGGCGGGATCGGTCGGGACGAGCGCGAGGCGCAGCTCCTGCTCGATTCGCGCGGTGCGTTCCTCCAGCTCGGGGACGAGCTCGCGCAGATCGGCGTCGTCGCGGGCGGCGGCCAGGTCGTCGTGCGCCAAGCGCCACTCCCGGGCGAGGCGATGCGGTTGCTCGAGCTCCTTCAGGCGCCGGCCGACGTCGGCCGCCTCCCGGCGGTCGTTGTAGACGGAGGGGTCGGACATGCGCGCCTGCGCCTCCGCGTAATTGCGCTCGATCTCGTCGACGAGGTTGTCCAGCGTGGCGGCCATTCCATCGGCAAGGGTAGCGTTGGCCTCCCGTGGAGCTCGTCGAGGCCCAGACGCTCGGGGAAGCATGGCTCGAGGTCGCGCGGCGGATCCTCGACCATGGCGCCGACGCCGTCTGGGACGGCGCGCCCACGCGCGAGCTGGCGGTGCTCACGCTCACGGTCGCGCGGCCCGATCCCGAGGACGCCGTCATTGCCGAGCTCGGCGATCGCGACTGGCTGCGGTGGATGCACGAGAATTTCTTCGTGCAGAAGGACGTGCCGGAGCTGGGCGGCGCAGCGAGCTACGCGGTGCGGCTCTTCAACTACGACGGCGCCGGGCGCGATCAGATCGCGTGGGTCGTCGAGCGGCTACGCGCGAACCCGGAGGCGCGCGACGCCGCGATCACGACGTTCCAGCCGAACACCGACAAGACGTACATCCCGTGCGTCAGCCTCCTCGACTTCTGGCTGCGCGACGGCGCCGTCGAGCTGATCGTCTACGCGCACAGCCTCGACTTCGGCAAGAAGGCGTACGGCAACCTCGTCGAGCTAGCAGCGCTGCAGTCTTACGTCGCCGCCGAGCTTGGCGCGCCCGCAGGCGCGCTCGTCCTGCACGTCAAGACAGCGCACGTGTACGAGCCCGAGCTCGAGCTGATGGCCTCGCTTACGCGAGACGCGCTGCGAGCGTGATCTCGGGCACTCCGGCGAGCGCCTTCGAGACGGGACAGTTCTCCTTCGCGCCCTCCGCGGCGGCCTGAAACGCGTCCGCGTCGATGCCGGGAACGTCCCCCTCGACCTCGAGCGCGATCTTCACGATCCCCTCGCCCGGCTGGAAGGTGACCGTCGCGGTCGTGGACAGCCGCTCCGGCGGGTGACCCTCCTTCGAGAGCCCGCTCGAGAGCGCCATCGAGAAGCATGCGGCGTGCGCGGCCGCGATCAGCTCCTCGGGGCTCGTGCTGCCGCCGGCCTCATCCGTCGAGCGCGCCTTCCAGCTGACCGTCTGGCCGCCGATGGCGCCGCTCGTCGACGAGTCGATCGTCCCGCTGCCCTCGAGCAGGCTCCCATTCCACGTCACCTCTGCACGGCGCTCAGTCGCCATCTACGCCATCACCTCGACGCGCTGAGTCGCCGGGTCGCGGGCGCCCTCGAGCTGCAGCACCTCGCGAAGCGCGCGGATGGACACTTCGAGCTGCTCGAGCGACGGCTCGCGCGTCGTCAGCCGCTGCAGCCACAGCCCGGGCGCGAGGATCGTCATGACGACGCGATTCTGATGCCGCCCGGCGAAACGGATCAGCTCGTACGCGAGCCCCGCGATGAACGGAAGCAACGCGATGCGCTCGACGATCAGCCAGTACCAGGCCGGCCGCCCGAAGAACGCGAAGACGAAGACGGCGATGACCATCACCCAGAGCAGGAACGCGGTGCCGCAGCGCGGGTGGATGAGCGAGTAGCGCTGGACGGTCTCCGGCTCCAGCTCCTCGCCCGCCTCGTATGCGTTGATCGCCTTGTGCTCGGCGCCGTGGTACTCGAACACGCGCCGGAGATCCGGGAGCAGCGAGATGAGGCTGAGATATGCGATGAAGATCGACACGCGGATGAGGCCTTCGACGATGACGAACCAGCCGCCGCTCTTGATCGGCAGCGCTTCGGTGATGAGGCCTGGCGTCACCTTGAAGAGCGCGACTGCGAAGCCGATCGCGATTGCGAACGCAAAGATGAGCGCGCCGCGCGAGAGCTCCTTGTCGGGCTCCTCGGTCGTCTCGTCTCCCTCTTCCTGCGCCGCGTAGTTCGCCGAGATGGCGAGCGCGCGGAAGCCGATCGCGAGCGACTCGCCGAGCGCGACGACGCCGCGGACGACCGGGACGCGGAGGTACCAGTGGCGCGCCATGGCCGAGTCGATCGAGCGCGTCACCTGCGCGATCGAGCCGGCCGGCGTGCGCACGGCGACGGCCCAATTCCCCGGGCTGCGCATCATGACGCCCTCGAGGACGGCTTGTCCGCCGACGTTCATCTTGGGGTTAGCTGGCGCGCTTGGCGCGCTCGGCGCGCTCGAGCCGGCGCTGGAAGCGCTCGACCCGTCCGCCGGTGTCCACGAGCTTCTGCTTGCCCGTATAGAAGGGGTGGCACTGGGAGCAGATCTCGACGTGCAGCTCTGGCTTGGTCGAATGGACCTGGAACGTGTTCCCGCAGGAGCACGTCACCGTCGCGAGCACGTAATCGGGATGGATACCGGCCTTCATCGTCCACCCAGGATAGCAGCGGCCTGTTCGGGCACCGAGTTCCCGCCCGAGACGATGACGACCGTCGGACCTGCGAGATCGACTTTTCCCGCGAGCACGGCCGCAGCGGCGGCAGCACCGGCGGGCTCGCAGGCGAGCTTCGCGCGCGCGTACAGGAAACGCATCCCTTCGGCGATCTCCGCTTCGCTCACCAGGACGCTATCGACAGCTCCCCGGCAGATCTCCAGCGCGAGATTTCCCGCAAACGGGGGTGCAAGGCCGTCGGCAATCGTGTTCGTCTCCACCCGGACGCTGTGACCTGCCTCGAGGCCGGCGCGGAATGCCTGCGCCTGCTCGGGCTCGACGGCGACGACGCGGGCGCGGCCGGCGAGCGCGGTGACGATGCCGGAGACGAGGCCCCCGCCGCCGACGCCGACGACGACCGTCTCGATTTCGGGGACGTCCTCGAGGATCTCGAGGGCGAGCGTCCCGTGGCCGGCGATCACCCACGGATCGTCGTGCGGGTGGACGAAGACGCGGCCCTCGCGCTCGACGACGTCCATCGCGCGCTCGTATGCAACCACGTGGTCGGGCGCCTCGAGGTCGACCGTCGCGCCGTAGCCTCGCGTCGCCTCGACCTTCAGCGGCGCCGCGTGCGCGCTCATGACGACGAGGCAGTCGACGCCGTACTGCGAGGCCGCCCACGCGACCGCCTGCGCGTGGTTACCCGCCGACCACGTGACGACGCCCCGCCGGCGCTCGTCATCGGTGAGCGCGGCAACGCGGTTCAGCGCGCCGCGCGCTTTGAACGACCCGGTCTTCTGGAAGAGCTCGGCCTTCAGGTGGGCGCCGAGCGCGGCCGAAGAGAACATGGGCGTGCGGTGGATCCGGCCTGCGAGGACGCCGCGCGCCCGTTCGACGTCGATCACACGAAGATGGTGTCAGACACCGGAACGGGCAGCCGTACGGTGAACGTCGTCAGGTGACCCGGCTCGCTCGCCACCTCGACGCGGCCGCCCATCGCCTCGGTCAGCTCCTTCACGATTGCCAGTCCGAGCCCGGTCCCGACGGCACGCTCGCGCCCGTACCGCTCGTGCAGGTAGAACCGCTCGAAGGCACGTGTGCGGTCCTCCGGCTGGAGCCCCGGACCGGTGTCCTCCACGCGGAGCACGCCCGGCGCCGTGACGACGCGCACCTCGCCGCCGCGCGGCGTAAGGCGGAGCGCGTTCTCGACGAGGTTCGAGACGACCTGCAGCGCGCGGTCGGCGTCGGCGATCGCCGGCGCGGGGCCGCCGGACACGGTGGTGAGCTCGACGCCGAACGCAGCCGCCTGCTGCTCGTACCGGCGCGCAGCGTCGGCGGCGACCTCGGCGAGATCGACGTCGCTCGGATGGACGCTGAAATCGGTGCGATTCATCCGTGCGAGATCCAACAGGTCGCGCACGAGCCGCTCGAGGCGCGCGGCTTCGGCGGCAACCGTCTCCGCCGCGTCGTGTGCGTCGACCGCTCCTTCGGAGAGCGCCTCTGCCCACCCGCGGATCGCGGTCAGCGGCGTCTTCAGCTCGTGGCTGACCGAGAGCAGGAAGGAACGCTCGGCCTCGCGTGCGCGCGCGAGCTGCTCGGCGAGATCGTTGAAAGCGACGGCGAGCGTCGCCAGCTCGGCAGCGCCCTCGACGGGAACCGGCTCGGGATGCGTGCCGCGCGCGAGCGTGCGCGCGGCCTCTGCGACGCGGTGCACGGGACGAGCGATACGGCGCGCGAGCAGCAACGCGGCGACTCCTGCGAGCGCCGCCCCCGCGAGCGCAGCGATGAGCAGCGCCCAGACGAACGGCGTCCACTGCGAGCCCGTCACGCTCTGCCGGCGCAGCAGGACGAACGCGCGACCCTTGACGGGTTGTGCGGCGTAGAAGTAGCGCGTCCCCTCGAACGTCACCGAGCCTTTGGCCGCGCCACCATGACGAAGACTCGCTCGTGCTGCGACGGGCAGGCCGGCCGCGCTCACGTGGTAGATCTCGTGCTGCTGCTTCAGGTATGGCTGCAGCGCCTTCAGGTACGTGAACGGCGAGACCGCGACGCGCTCGCGCTCGGCGATGAGCGCCGCCTGGTGGGCGACGTCGTCCAGCGTGGCGCGGTCGACCGCCCGCCGCGTGAGCAGCAGCCCCAGGACGAGCGTCAGGCCGACGCAGAGCACGACGATGAGCGCGATCGCCTGGAAGAGCCGCGTGCGCAGGCTCGTCATGGCCCGAAGGTTACGCGGCGACGAGCTTGTAGCCGGATCCGCGCACCGTGCGGATCGACTCCGGGTTGCCGAGCTTGCGCCGCAGCTGCGCGACGTGGACGTCCACAGTGCGGGTGCCGCCCGGATACGTCATCCCCCAGACGAGATCGAGGAGCCGCTCGCGGGAGAGCACGATGCCGGGATGCTCGAGGAAGCACGCGAGGAGGTCGAACTCCTTGCTGGTCAGCTCGACCGCGTCGCCGCTGACGGTGACGTCGCGCTCGTCCCGGCGCAGCTCGATCGGGCCCGACGTGAGCACCTCGCCCGGGTCGCGATGCTCGGATCGGCGGAGGATCGCCTTGATGCGCGCCGCGAGCTCGCGCGGCGAGAACGGCTTCGACACGTAGTCGTCGGCGCCGATCTCGAGCCCGGCGACGCGGTCGGGCTCCTCGTCGCGCGCGGTGAGCATGACGATGGGCACTTTCGAGTGTGCGCGCAGCGTGCGGCAGACCTCGAAGCCGTCGACTCCGGGAAGGCCTATGTCGAGCACGACCATACGCACCGGATGACGGCGCACCTCGGCGATCGCCTCCTCGCCGGACCGAAGCCAGAGCACGCGCCAGCCGTCCTGCTGCTCGAGGTACGACTTGACGAGCCTCCCGATCGCATCGTCGTCTTCGACGAGCAGAAGCACGCCCCCGGCCGTCGCGCTCATCGTCAACCGCCGTAGCCCTCGAACTGGATCGTGTCCGCCGGCTCGGTGGCGGGCGCAGCGACGACGACGCGCATCCCGGGGCGCAGCTGCGCGGGCGTCTCCGACTGGATGCCGAAGCGCACGTTCACGTTCGCCGCGAGCGGGATCACGTCCGACGGACGGTCTTTCTCGCGCAGCGTGATCGACGTCTGCGAGATCGCAAGGATGACGCCGCGGTAGAGCTGGGTGTCGTGGACCTTCCCGTCAGGCGCTTGCCAAACGATCTCGGCGCGGATCATGCGGCCCCCGAGAAGCTGCTGCACGAGGTTCCCGCCGGGCAGGGCGAGTCCGCTGGCCGCCAGCCAGAAGAAGACGTTGATCGCCACAAGCACGGTGGCGAGGATCGCGAACCGGCGTCCACGCATGACCACATGATCCCTCCGCGACCGGAAAGAACGCGTAAGTCCTCTGTAAATCAGAAGAATCAGGTGTTCGTGTACTCGGGGCCGGAGCCGCCCTCGGGCGGTGTGAGGCGGCCGCCCTTGGCACTGATTGCGCCGCACTGGATGCAGTTGGACGGCGCCACCTGAACGGTGACGGTGCCGTCCCCGCCCTCGGTCCCGAGCTCGTACACCTGCGCGGGGCACATGTTGATCCAGAGGTCGGCGACGTCGCGGGGAACGCGCCGTTCGATGCGGATGTGGTTCGGCTGGTCGTCGCGCGTCTTGTTCCCCGAGAGGAAGACGGACGACAGCTTGTCGAACGTGAGCGTCCCGTCCGGGCTCGGATACCGCGAAATGCGGTCGGTGCGCAGTAGCGGCTGCTCCGCGTCCGGCTCCGCGCGCATCTTCCCGGGCGCGAGCCGGCCCTTCGACACGGTCATCGCACTCGCAAACGCGCCGCCGACGAAGAATCCGCGCCCGAACACCTGCCGCATGTCGCGCACCTCGTACAGGTCGCGGCCGATGAAGCCGGAGCGGATCGCGTCGTCGTACGACGCGAGAGCGGTCGCCGGCGTCGCTCCACGCTGGACGGCCGCGAAGGCGGACTCGGCCGCGAGGCGCCCCGATTCGATGGCGTAGTGCACGCCCTTCAGTCGCGCGATGTTCACGAGCCCGACGCCGTCGCCGCACAACAAAAGGCCGGGCGCATGCAGCCGCGACGGCAGCGCGTGGTAGCCGCCGCTCGGGATCGTCTTCGCGCCCCAGGCGACGCGCTCGCCGCCCTGCAGCAGTTTGCGGATCTTCGGATGCATCTTCAACTCCTGCAGGAGATCGTGCGCCGACAGCTCGACGTCGCGGTAATCGAGCCCGACGACCATCCCGATTGCGAGCAGCTCGTCGCCCATCGGATAGATGAACGAGCCCCCGAACTCGCGGTACTTCGCCGCGGTGCGCAACGGCCACCCCATCGTGTGGATGACGCGGTCGAGCGGGCGCGCGACCTTCCACACCTCCTTCACGCCCAGCTCCCACACCTGCGGCTCGTCGCCACGAAGCCCGAAGTGGTCGAGCGCGACGCCGGTGAGATGCCCCTGCGTCCCCTCGGCGAGCACGGTCACCTTCGCGACGAGGTCAGCGCCCGGCTCGTAATTGCCGAGCGGCTCGCCGTCGCGCCCGCGTCCCTTGTCGCCCGTGCGTACCCCGACGACGCGGCCGTGCTGCACGAGCAGCTTCTCCGCCGTTGTCTCGGGGAGGATGGTCGTCCCGCTCTCCTCCGCGCGCTCGCCGAGCCAGCGGCCGAGGCGCGCGAGCGAGAACACCCAGTTGCCGTGATTGCGCATGGTCGGAGGCGGTGGGATGCGAAGCGCGTTGCGCCGCGTGAGCACGTACACCGACTCGTCGTGCACCGGACCGTACGACGGCAGGTCCTCGAGGCGGAAGCCGAGCTTGCGCAGCGCGCGCGGGTTGACGACCGCGCCGGAGAGGAGATGCGAGCCGGGCTGTTTCCCCTTCTCGACGAGCGCGACGGGCACGTCGCCGAGCCTTTCCGCAACGTCGGGATGCTCCTCGAGCAGCTGGCCGAGGCGGAGCGCGCATGCGAGCCCGGCGGGTCCGCCCCCGACGATGAGCACGCCGACCTCGATTCGCTCGTCGACCGGATCGGTCGGCTCGCCGACGAACTCGCTCGGCGAGAACGGCGGCGGGAAGTCGGATGCGCGCGTCCTCAACTCTTGCGCTGCTTCACGAGCTCGGTCAGCTTCGGCACGATCTCGTGCACGTCGCCGACGACGCCGAGGTCCGAGAACTCGAAGATGGGCGCATTCGGATCCTTGTTGATCGCGACGATGACGCTCGAGCTCTGCATGCCGACCTTGTGCTGGATCGCACCGGAGATGCCGAGCGCGACGTACAGCTTCGGCGACACCGTCTTGCCCGTCTGGCCGATCTGCGCCGCGTACGGGTACCACCCCGCGTCGACGACGGCTCGCGTCGCGCCGACGGCGCCGCCGAGCGCGTGCGCGAGCTCTTCGGCGAGCGTGAAGTTCTCCGGGGCGCCGAGCCCGCGGCCGCCGGCGACGATCACGTCCGCGTCCTCGATCGACGGGCCGCTCGCCTCGGCGTGCGCCTGCTCTACCATCGCCGTCTCCGTCGAGAAGTCCTCGAGGTTCACGGCGACGTCGTGCACCGCAGCGTCCCCTCCTGTCTCCTGCGGATCGAACGACCCCGAGCGGAAAAGCGCGAGCCGGGGGGTGCTCTTCCAGCCGACGTCGACGAGCACGGAGTCCTGCAACGCCGGGCGCTTGCCGGTGAAGTCGCTCGTCACGTCGACGAGATCCCAGTTGAGCCCCGCATCGAGCCGCGCGGCTAGACCGGCGGCGACGTCGGCGGCGAGCACGGAGTTGGCGAAGAACACGGCGTCGTAATCGCGGGCCAGCTTTGCCAGCACGTCGACGCGCGGCTGCGACAGCGGAGCAGCAAGAGACGCGTCATCTGCGACGTGAACGGTCTTTGCGCCATAGCGGCCCGCACCCGCAGCGAGCTCGCGCACGCCCTCGCCCACGAGCACCGCGTCGGCGTCGCCGAGCGTCGCGGCCTTCGCGAGCACGCCGAGCGAGCCCTTCTGCAGCTCGCCGTCGTGATGCTCGAGGAAGACAAGGACACTCATATGAGCCGTTTCTCCGCGAGGAAGTCGACGATCGCCTGCGCTGCGTTCGCGTCGCCCTCGATCTTGCGCGCGTCGCCGCGCGCGGGCGGGTCGCCGAGCGCGAGCACCTCGGTCTTCGACCCTGCCTCGCCGGCCTCGGCCGCGTCGACGCCGGTGTCCGACACCGAGATCGTCTCGAAGGGCTTCTTCTTCGCGCCCATGATCCCCTTCAGCGACGGATAGCGCGGCTCGTTGATCGCGTCGCTGACCGCGACGACGGCGGGGAGCGGCGCCTCGATCACGTCGTAGCCGAATTCGGTCTGCCTCTTCACCCTCACGCGCCCTCCGTCGACCGTCACCTCGGCCGCCTGCGAGACGACCGGGCGGCGCAGCCGATCGGCGACGGCGGCCCAGAGGACGGCGCCGTCGGCGTCCGAGGCCTGCTGCCCGAAGAGGATGAGGTCTGCGCTCTCGCGCGCGAGCGCGCCCGCGAGCACCTTGCTCGTGGACACGAGGTCGGCGCCCGCGGCCGCCTCGTCGCTGACGAGGACGGCGCGGTCGGCGCCCATGGCGAGCGCCTTGCGCAGCGAGTCGGCCGCCCGCTCCGGCCCCATCGAGATGACGACGACCTCGCCGTCGCCCTTGAGGCGCAGCGCCTCCTCGACCGCGTTCGCGTCGAAGTGGTTGAGCGCGCCCTCACCCGATCGGTCGAGGCGCTTCGAGCCAGGCTCGATCCGGCCGTGTCCTTCCGGGACGTGCTTGACGCAGACGGCGATCTTCATGCCGCCGCGATCCTAATCACTTCTCCGCGGCCCGCCCGACTAAGCTTCTGCCTGCGTCGAGGCCTCTGCTCACCGGATGGGGACGGACCGCCCCGTCACGGGCGGCGGTCGTCGCGCAGCCGACGACCGGCGATGCCGTCCGGGCGGCGCTCCTCGATGCCGACGGCCGCGGCGTAATCGCACGCGGGCTCGGCCGGGCCTACGGCGACGCCGCGCAAAACGCGGGAGGGGTCGTCGTCGATACGACGCGTTTCGCTCAGGACGTCGTGATCGACGCCGAGCGAGCCCGTGTCACGCTCGGCGCGGGCGTGTCGCTCGACTCGCTCGTCGACCGGCTGCTCCCCCACGGCTTGTTCGTCCGCGTCAGTCCAGGGACGCGCTACGTGTCGGTCGGTGGGGCGATCGCCGCCGACATCCACGGTAAGAACCACCACGTGGACGGGGCGTTCTGCAAGCACGTCGACTCGCTCGACCTGCTCACGCCGACCGGCGACGTTCTCACGGTGGCCAAGGACTCCGACGTGTTCTGGGCGACCGCGGGCGGGATGGGACTGACCGGCGTCGTCCTCCGCGCGACGCTGGACCTCGAGCGCGTCGAGACCGCGTGGATGGTCGTCGACACGGAGCGCGCCTCGAACCTCGACGACGCGCTCGCGCGGTTCGTCGACCGCGACGACGCTTACCGATTCTCCGTCGCGTGGATCGACTGCCTGGCCCGAGGCCGGAACCTCGGCCGGTCGGTGCTCATGCGGGGGAACCACGCGCGGCGGGCAGACCTGCCCTCGTCGACGCCGCCGCTCGTCTCGCCGCCTCGACTGAAGCTGCGAACGCCTCCGTGGGTGCCCGGCGGTCTCGTCAACCGGTGGTCGATCACCGCCTTCAACGAGGCGTACTACCGACGCGCGCCGCGGGACAAGCGCGGACGGCTCGAGTCCTTGGATCGTTATCTGTACCCGCTCGACTCGATCAGCGACTGGAACCGGCTGTACGGCCGTCAGGGCTTCCTCCAGTATCAGTTCGTCGTCCCGATCGGCGAGGAGGATGCCCTTCGAGCCATCCTCGAGCGCGTCAGCAGCGCCGGCTGCCCGGCGTTCCTCGCCGTCCTGAAGCGCTTCGGTGCCGAACAAGGTCTGATCTCGTTCCCCATGCCCGGCTGGACGCTTGCGCTCGACGTCCCGGCGGCGCTCCCGGGACTCGGTCCGCTCCTCGACGCGCTCGACCTCATCGTCGCGGAGAGCGGCGGCCGCGTGTATCTCGCGAAGGACTCTCGCCTGCGTCCCGAACTCCTCGAGCAGATGTACCCGAAGCTCGACGAATGGCGCGAGATCCAGGCGCGGCTCGATCCCGAGGGCCGGATGCAGTCCGACCTCGCGCGCCGGCTCTCCCTCGTGCGGCGCCCGGCATGAGGACCGGCGTCGGCGGCTTCCAGACCGTGCTCGTGCTCGGCGGCGGGTCCGAGATCGCCGCCGCGCTGCTCGACCGGCTCCGGCGCGACGGACGGGTCACGGCCATCCTCGCCGGCCGTTCGCCGGTCGCCGAATCGGCCGACACGGTCTTCGTGCCATTCGACGCGCTCGACCGTGCCTCGCACCCAGCCTTCGTCGAGGACGTGTTCTCGCGCCACGGGGACATCGACCTCGTCGTCGCCGCCGTGGGGGTGCTCGGAGACCAGGAGCGCGACGAAGTCGACGCCGGCTCTGCCGTCGCGGTGATCGAGACGAACTTCGTCGGCCTCGTCTCGGTCCTGATCCCGATCGCCGAGCGGATGCGCCGGCAGGGGCACGGCACGATCGTCGTCCTCTCCTCCGTCGCTGCAGAGCGGCCCCGGCGGGCCAACTTCGTCTACGGCGCGTCGAAGGCAGGTCTCGACGCGTTCGCACAAGGGCTCGGGGATGCGCTCGTCGGCGCCGGCGTGCACGTCCTCGTCGTGCGGCCGGGGTTCGTCCGCACGAAGATGACCGCAGGGCGGGCCGCAGCGCCGTTCGCCGTCACGCCCGACGCCGTCGCCGATGCCATCGCGGGCGGGCTCCGGAGCGGAGCGCACACGATCTGGGTTCCCCCCGTCCTACGCGGCGTGATGGCGGTGATGCGCCACCTCCCGCGATCGATCTTCAGGATGATCCGCGCTTGATGGTCGTCGACATGATCACGACCTGGTACGGATTCCAGGTCGACAACGTGTAGTAGATCGTCGACCGGCCGCCGCCCCCGGTCGTGAACGACGGGATGATGAACGGCGAGTAGTCGCCTCCCTGCACATTCATGCGGTTGGGTCCACTCAGGTCGTCGCACTTCGGGTTCGCCGCGGTCACTGCGCGATGGATGAACGCGCACAAGCCACTGCTCGTCGCGAAGACCGTCTGCGGCGCCGACCACGGCCCCCACGCCTGCGTCGCCGTGCGCATCCAGATCCCGCGCGGGTTCGTCGCGGTCGTATCCGCGCAGTTGTAGAGCAGCACCCAGCGCGCCACGTAGGGGTTCCATTGCACCGAGTGCTCCCCCACGCACTGGGGAGCGTCCGAGAAGAGCGGTACGGCGGTCGACTCGGTCCCCCCGAAGAGCGGGCGCCGATGGCTGTCGAAGCCGCGGAAGTACTGCATGCCGCCCGGCTGGCCGATGGTCGCAGCGCGTTTGCGCGCCAGGAAGAGCGGGCTGTGGCGGTAGCCGGTCTGGCCACCTTCGGAGCCCCAGAGATAGAGGTAGCCGTTCGGGCCGGGCGCGATCGCGACGAAGATGAACCTGCCGTTCGGCGGCTTCGAAAGGTCGTAGAGGTATTTGAACTGCAGGCTGGCGGGATCCTGGAGGACGCCGACCACCGCGCGCATCGGGCCGCCGTTCGGCGACGACGTCCCGCCGGGTGGGTTGCTCGCAGGATTGTCCGTTCCGAAGATCACGTACATCTGCCCGTTGACGCCGACGCCGGCAATCGGGACCTCGTTGGTGCGCAGCGTCACGGGCGCCTGCCCGGCCGCCGTGGTGACCACCGGGCTGGTGAACGCGCCGTTTGAGTTGGGCACGAAACCCAGCTTCGGGCAGTCGCCGGTCCAGTGCGGCGCCGAGAACGCGATGGCGTCGTTGTCGACCGGCGTGCGCGGCGAGTCGGTCTGCGTGTTCGGCTGCCCGTTGAAGGTCGGCGTCGGGGGCGAGTCGCCGAAGAGGAACCACAGCTTGCCCCCGAAGAGGAACGAGTAGCCGTTGTCCGTGCCGCTGAGCCCCCAGGTCGTCGCGGTCTGACTGACGGTCGGCCGCGCCGGCTTGAACTGGTGGTCTGCATCGCCCGTGAGCTGACAGACCTTCTGTGTGGCGCCGACCTGCACAACCGTGGTCGGCGGCGGCGGCGCAGCAGCGCTCGCGGCGGCGGTTAGGGCCGTCGCCGCGAGCGCTGACAGGAACGCAATCGTCTTCAGGCGGCGATTATCTCGGATACTGGAAGTTCATCGCCGTTCGGAGCTGCGCCAGCGTCAGCTGCCCGGGCATCACGGGCTCGGCCCGGTAGCTGAACGTGTTGGGATCGGTCCACTGAATCAGGAGCACCCGGGCGCCGGCCGGCGTGAGCTCCTCGACGTACGGCCCGAACCCCCACGACGCCACCCAGTCGCCGGTCGGGAGCTTCGTCGCCGAGCCGCAGCAGGCCGAGAACGTGTCCGCGGGATCGGTGACGCTCTCCACCATCGTTGCGGTGCGATTCGCAAGCGAGATGACGTAACGGACCCCACGCGGCCCGCGGCCGCGCCCGGTGCCGTTGTCGTGGATCGTCACCTGCGTCGTCGTCCCGCCGTAGAACCGGGCGAAGTGCTGGCCGCCGAAGCCGCCGCCTGCGGTGAACACCGGGTCGCCGACGATCCTCAGGCTCTGCGCGATGTGCGAGCCGCCGATCTTCCAGAGGATGTTGCCCGTGGTCTTGTCGATGTCGTAGACGGCATCGGCGTGCCTGAGTGAGATCAGGATCTGGTTCCCGACTTCCTCGAGCGAGTTCCAGTGATAGATGTCGTTGCCGGGCGCGAGGATCCCCGCCTGGAGCGCCGTCGCATACCACTGCGGATCGGTCTGGTCGACGCCGATGTGCTGCGCGACGTCCCAGTGCCAGACGAGCTGGCCGGACGGGTTCACCTCTTCGAGCACCTGATCCGAGATCGTCGCGGTCGGGGAGCCGCCGATGGAGCTCAGGTCGCCCGTGATCGTCTTGATCTCCCCGAACAGATAGTCGCCGTTCGGGAGGAGCTGGACGTCGTGCCCGTCGACGGCGTCGAAGGGCGTGCTGCTCCCGGTGTTGACCGCGTTGAAGCCGGCGACGAGCTGGCCGTCGAGGTTGTGCACCTCGAGCTGCGGGCTGACCCCGGGCCCGGACACGATCGACGTGATGTTGTTGTTCCGCAGGATGCCGGCGTCGAAGCCCGCCCGGTCCGGGAGCCACCAAACAGGCACGCCGTCGTTGTCGAAGATGGCGATGTACTGCTGCGCAGCGGTGCCGAACGACTCAGGCTTGACGACGTAGAACTGCGCCTGAGGAGTCCCGAGCTTCTGCGACGTGAAGTTCGGGAAGTCCACGGGAAGGCAGCGGACGTTGTACGTGTGCAGCGACGAGTTCGCGAGGCCGATCTCCGTGACGCTGAAGCCCTGCCCGGTCGCGACGCTCACGCTCGTGGAGAACGACGTCAGGTGCCCGGGCTGGGAGTCGACGAGGGCCTCCATCCCGAGCGGGACCTGCACGGACACCAAAACGGGCGAGCTGGTGCAACGCGCGACGTAGTCGGTCACGTTCGGGTTGAAGGTCGGATAGAGCGTGGGTGTGGTCGTGATGCCAAAGGTCGGCGTTGCTGCCGCCGGGCCGGCGCTGATGAGCGCGACCCCCAGGGTGATGGCCACAGGGATCAACGCCGTCGCTATCCGTCGCTTGAGCACGTCTCTACCTCTTTTCGTCGTCGCATCGCTGTTGTGCAGTCGCTGCATCAGTGGACCTCGATATCTCCGCTCGAGAGCGGAAGCGGAATCGTGTTCGGGAAGGTCGGCGGCTGGGGCGGAGACACCGGCGTGTAGGCGATCTGGATCCCGAGCGTGCCGACACCCGCTGCGCCCGGGGTGAAGGTGAGCACGACACCCACGCCGTTCGCCGCCGGCTGCCAGCCGTGGAAACGATTCAGGAAGAAGACTTCGCCGCTACCCGTCGCGGTGCTGACGCCGCCTACCTGCGAGTAGCTCGACAGGGCGCCGGTGACGCGCCACTTCGTCCCGTTGAGCAGCACGAATGCGCCACGGTACGAGCCGCGGAGGAGCCCGAGGGTGAAGCGGAACACCGTGCCTCCGTTGGCCGAGATCGACCCTTCGCCAGCGCTCTGCTGGACGGGGTGCGGAGGAGGCGGCGGAGGCGTCGGCGTCAGGCCGAAGGCGACCAAGACTCCAGAGGCGGTCGTCGGTGCGCAATGGAAGGCTCCTACGGTGCCCCCCGCATACGCGGCGGTGACGGTGTAGCGGCCCTGCTGCCATCCCGTCGTGCTGAACAGGTGCGCCCCGGTCAGCCCGCCCGCATCGGTCTTCACCGTGGCGAGCAAGAAGGGTCCGGCGGCCTGTGTGATCGGATTCCTGTCGAGCGAGAACACGATCGGCTGGGAGGTGCGGCAGGCCGAGACCGGGCTCGAGAGCAGCGCGCTCACGAACAGCGGGATGCCGACGTGCACGAGCGGGGTGCCCACGTAGTGGAGCGTGGTCAGGACGCACGTCGTCGTGAAGGGCACGGGCGGACTCGATTCCACGCTCGACCCGGCTGCGTTCGTCGCCTTCACGGTCACCGTGTACGTCGTGCCGCCGGCGAGGCCGGAGATCGTGTCGGTGAGCGTCCCGCCGCCGACGACATAGGACACCAGGTTGTTCCCCGACCGCACGAGGAGCGTGTAGGCCGTGACCGGGGTGCCGCCGATGGTCGCCGGCGCGTTCCAGCCGACGGTCGCTCCGGCGCACTGCGCGGCCGCTGTAACGGCGAGCGGCGCCGACGGCGCGCACACCGGCGTCACGGTCACCGGGGTCGACGCCACGCCCGACCCGAGAGCGTTCGTCGCCAGAACCGTCACCGTGTATGACGCCCCGTCCGTCAGGCCCGGGAAGACGTCGCTTCGCGCAGTCCCGTTCAGGACATCCGTCGCCACGACCTGGATGCCGGACTGGAGGACAACCGTGTAACCGGTGACGGGGCTGCCGCCGTCGGTCGCCGGCGCGTTCCAGCCAACGCTCGCGGACTCGCACAGCGGCGCAGCGGTCACAGACAGCGGCACAGCCGGAACGCACACCGGCGTCACCGACACCGGCGGGCTGGATTCGAGGCCTGCGCCGACCGCGTTCTGCGCCGCGACCGTCACCGAGTACGTCGTCCCGTCCGTCAGGCCCGACAGGACGTCGCTGAACGTCGAGCCGCCGACGGTGTCCGTGACCAGCTGGTTGCCCGCGCGTGCGAACACCGTGTAGTTCGTGACCGGGCTCCCGCCGTCGGTCAGCGGCGCGTTCCAGCCCACGTTCGCGGACTCGCACAGCGGCGCAGCAGTCACCGACAGCGGCACAGCCGGTACGCACACCGGCGTCACAGACACCGGCGGGCTCGATTCCGCACCGTCGCCGAGGACGTTCGTCGCGAGCACCGTCACCGAGTACGGAGTCCCGTCGGCCAGGCCGGAGATCGTGTCACTGAAGGTCGAGCCGTCGACCGTGTCGCTGACCGTCTGGCTGTTCGAACGGACGAACACCGTGTAATTCGTGATCGGGGTTCCACCGTCGTTCGACGGCGCGTTCCACCCGACGTTCACAGCCTCGCACTGCGGGGCCGCGGTGATCGACACGGGCTCCGCCGGAACCGTCTCAGGGCACGCCGGCGCGATCTCGACCGGGTCGGACTCCGGCCCGGTCCCGATTGCATTCGTCGCGGCGACTGTCGCCGAGTACGTCGTGTCGTTCGTCAGACCGGAGATCGTGTCGGTGAAGGTGTTCGGGTCGGAGACGACGTCGGTCGCAACGAGCGTGCCGTTGGAGCGGATGAAGACGGTGTAACCGGTGACCGGGCTGCCGCCGTCATCGGTCGGCGGGTTCCAGTCGACCTCGAGGGCGCTGCAGAGCGGCGATGCGCTCACGTCGGCCGGGCCCGCAGGCGGCGTCGGGGCGCACTCCGGCGCGACCTGCACCGCGTCCGACTCGGAGCCGACTCCGTTGTCGTTGACACCCGCCACCGTCACGTCGTAGCTCGTGTCGTTCGCCAGGCCGGAGATGGTGTCGGTGAACGTGCTGCCGTCGACGAGATCGGTCGCGACGAGCGTGCCGTTGGAGCGAACGAAGACTGCGTAGCCGGTGAGCGGGCTGCCGCCGTCGCTGGCAGGGCCGTTCCAGTCGACCTCGATGGCGCTGCAGAGCGGCGTTGCACTCACGTCGAGCGGCACCGTCGGCGGCGACGGCGAGCATTCGGGCACGAGCTGGACCGCGCTCGACTCCGGTCCGACGCCGAGCGCATTCACTGCCGCCACCGTCACGTCGTAGGAGGTCCCGTCGACGAGCCCGGAGATCGCGTCGGTGTAGGTGCTGCCGTCGACGAGGTCGGTCGCGACGAGCTGACCGGACTGGCGGATCCACACGACGTAGCCCGTGATCGCGTTGCCGCCGTCCATGAGCGGCCCGTCCCACGAGACCTGCGCGCCGCCACAGAGCGGCGAGCCGAACACGTCGATCGGCGGACCGGGCTGCGACGGGCCGCACGCCGGAATGACGGTCGACGGGTCGGACGGCGGCCCGACGCCGACCGAGTTGAGCGCAGAGACCGTGACCGTGTAGCCCGTGCCGTTGGTGAGGCTCGAGATCGTGTCCTGCAGCTGGGTCGGGTCGACCCGGTCGGTCGCGACGAGCTGGCCGTTGTTGCGCACCCAGACGACGTAGCCGCTGATGGGCTCGCCGCCGTCGCTGAGCGGCGTCGCCCAGCTCGCGCCGAAGGCGCCGCATTGCGCGGTTGTGACCAGGTCCAGGGGCTTGGACGGCGTACAGAGCGGGACGACCACGGCCGGCTCGCTCTCCGGGCCTTCGCCGGCCGCGTTGACGGCAGCGACCGTGACGGAGTACGAGGTGCCGTCGATGAGACCGGTCGGGGTGTCGGTGAACGTCGCCCCGTCGACGGTGTCTGTCGCGACGACCGTCAGGCCTTCGCGGACGCGGACGACGTAGCCGGTGACCGGGCTGCCGCCGTCGCTGGCCGGCAGGCCCCACATGACCTGCGCAGACTCGCACGCTCCGGTGGCTTGGACGTTCGTCGGAGCCGTAGGGACAGACGGAGGGCCGTATCCGTAGTCGCCGAGAAGCCCCAACCGGCCCGCGAGGACGGCGTTCACAGCCACGCCCGAGAGCAGTGCGACAATGAACACACCGTTGAGGAGCGACCGGCTCCGGCCCTTCATCTGATTTTTGCCCTCTTGCTTTAGACGACCAAAAAACCGTACGAAATACAAAACATAAATCGCGTACTACGATGTATTTCCATCTTTGAGCAGGCCTGCCGCAACTCCAATGGAATTAACGCACGCTAACTTGCTTTGCTCCTGATTACAACAGCCATGGGCGATTTGACTACGACGGGATTCCTCGTCGCCGTCGCTCGGCTCCTCGCAATCGTTGTCCCGCTCTATCTGGCAGCCCGCGCGTGGCGCCGTCAGCTCGCGCCGGAGTGGGAGTTGCCCTTTGCCGCGCTAGCCGATCTGGTCGGGATGCTGGCCCTCGCGGTCGTGCTCGCCGAGCTGCTCGGCAGCGTCGGACAGTTCCGCCGAGGCCCCTTCATCGCGGCCTCGCTCGTCATCGCGGGCATCTCCATCTGGCGGTGCAAGCGGCCGCCGGAACGCATCCGGCCGCCGCAGGCGGAACCGTCAAAGCTCCCCGCCGCGACTGCCGTGGTGGTCGCGGCGGCTTCATGCGCGCTCGTATTCGCCCAGTGGTCGACCTGGGTCGCCCACGACGTCACGCTCGGCGTCGGCAACGCCGGCGGTCCCGGCAACGGCGACAGCCTCTGGTATCACATGCCGATCGCCGCCTCGTTCGTCCAGAGCGGCTGGACGACGCACCTGCTCTTCCTGAACGGCGAGGCGCTCGTGACGTACTACCCGGCGAACACGTCGATCCTCCATGCGATCGGCATCCTTGCGATGCGCACGGATGTGCTCTCTCCGTTCGTGAATATCGCGCTTCTGCCGGTCGCACTCCTCGCCGGCTGGTGCATCGGCGCCCGCCGCGGCGTCGGGGCGGCGACCCTCGCGGCAGTCGCGGTCGCGTGCACGATCCCGGTCGTCGTCGTCTCCGAGGCCGGGACCGCGAAGGACGACGTCCTCGGCCTTGTCGGGCTGCTGGCGGCGATCGCGTTCCTCGAGCGCGGGCGAGACGACCGCGCAGCGGCGATCTACAGCGGTCTCGGGGCAGGTCTCGCCATCGGCAGCAAGCTCACCTTCGTCGCCCCCATCCTGGTGCTCGCCGTCGGCCTCGTGCTCGTGACGCCACGGACGAGCCGGCGCTCGACGAGCACCCGCTGGCTTCTCGGCGCGTTCGCGACGGGGAGCTACTGGTACCTGAGGAACCTGTTCGCGATCGGGAACCCGATCCCGGGGCTCAACCTCGGAATCGGCCGATTCCTCCCACGACCGCCGACGCCGTCGATGGACGACTTCGGCACGGACGTTCTGCACAACCTCACCGACGGCCGCATCTGGCACGAGGCGCTCATTCCCGGCCTGCAAGTCGGGTTCGGATCGGCGTGGCCTGTCCCGCTCGCGATCGTCACGATCGCGACGCTCGTCGGGCTCGTGAAGCTGCGCGGACGGGAGCGCCTGATCCCGACCGTCGGGCTGCTCGCCTTCCTCGCGTTTCTCATCACGCCGGGGACCGTGTGGGCGCCACAGCTCATCGCCTTTCCCGGCGTCCACTTCGTGACCGCCAGCCTCTTCGCCTTCAACCTCCGGTACATGCTTCCGGCGGTCGCAATCGGGCTCGTGACCGTTCCGCTCGTCGCCGAGCGCTGGCGCCGCGGCCCGTACATCGCCACGCTGGCCATCGGGATCGCACTCGCGTCGATGCAACTGGTGCCGCAGGGGCGGGAAACCTGGTCGCGCGGCCACGTCGCACTCGAGTCGGGCGTCGCGCTCGTCGCGCTGCTGGTCGTCGCCGCCATCGTCTCCGGCCGCAGGCCGTCCTGGCTCGCAGCGAGGGGCAGCGTGCGCCTCGCATGGGCCGGAGCGGCGGCGGCTGCGGCCGTCGGGCTTCTCGTCGCCGGGCGCGCCGTCGAGTCGTACTCGGCCGTGAACCGTTACGGCGGGCTCGATCTTGCGCGCTGGGCGTCGTCGCTGCCGGGCGTGCGCATCGGCTACTCCGGCTTCGTCTTCTCGTACCCGCTCTACGGCGACTTCCTTCAGAACCATGTTCAGATGATCGGCGCGCACGGCCCGAACGGGGCCTGGCACCCGGTCCGAACCTGTCCGGCCTGGCGGCGAGACGTGCGTCGCGCCGAGATCGAGTACCTCGTCGTCCCGATCGGCGGCACGGCGGCCGGGCTCGGCATCGACCTCTCGCGCTGGCGCGTCGGGCTGCCCGGCGGCGAGCCGCCCGACGAGCCGCCGGAGTCGAGATGGACTCGGACGGATCCAGGCATGCGCCTCGTCTTCCGCTCAACCGAGGGTGCCGCCGTCTACGCAGTCACCGGTCGCGCCACGGCACGCGGCTGCACGTGACCAGATAGGCCTACGTCGCGGCGAGGATGACGGCGCAGACGACCGCCCAGACGGCGACGGTCGTGAGGACCATCCGGTCGCCGAGCAGCACCTTCTCGGGCTCCTCCCCCATGCCCTGACGCTGCAGCAGGAAGACGTATCGGAAGATGCCGAACAGGACGAACGGCGTCGTGATGATGAGGAGGCGCGAGTTGTGTCCCGCAACGGTGTACGCCGCGTAGCTGACGACGGCCGCGCCGCCGACGGCCGCGATGAGCTGGTCGACGAACGCGACCGTGTACCGGCGAATCGAGCGCCTCCCCGCTGTCACCCGCGCGCCGACGAGCACGACCTCGGCGCGCCGCTTGCCGAGCGCGAGGAAGAGGGCGAGAAGCCACGTGCAGACGAGCAGCCAGGGCGAGATCATCACGTGCACGGCGACCGCGCCCGCGACGGCCCGCACGACGAAGAGGGACGAGATCAGGGCGACGTCGAGCAGGGGGATGTGCTTGAGGCCGAACGAGTAGCCGCCCTGAACGGACGCGAAGGTCAAGATGAGCGCGAGCGACACCGGCCCGAGCACGGCCCCGATCGCGAGAGCGACCGCCGAGAGGAGCACAACGAGCGTGATCGCGCTCGCTGCCGGCAGCTCACCTCGGGCGATCGGGCGGAAGCGCTTCGTCGGGTGCTCGCGGTCCGCCTCGACGTCACGCAGGTCGTTGACGAGATAGGCGGCGCTCGAGACCGAGCAGTACGCGACGAAGGCAGCAACTGCCTCGATCAACCGGGTGACGTCGCCGATTTTCGCCGCGAAGATCAGTCCGGCGAACAGCAAGAGGTTCTTGACCCACTGGCGCGGGCGCATGGCGACGAGCGCCGCATACGGATGCGACCGGACCCGCGGCAGCTCGTCGAACGCGTAGCTGGACGCGATCTCGATCATCGGCTGAACATACTCCTCTCGCGGGAAAAGTCGAGGGAGCAGGCCTAATTCTCAGCGCTTCTTCGGCACCTTCGGGCAATGCGCCCGCACCCAGTGCTTCAGGCGCTGCTCCGCGCCCGCGAGCCCGGGCGTGTTGATCGCCGCCGTCGCAGCTTTCGTGATCCGCACGTACTGGGCGTGCGTGGGAACCGCTCCCCGCCGGAGGCCGATGCTCGCGTACGCGCCCATGTAGCGGCCGAAAGCATCGACGTACGTTCGAAAATCGCCACGGATCTCGGCGGGTGCCGCGTTGGCGAGCGCCCGGAGCGCAGCTGTTTCGGCCACGACGTCCGTCTTCGAGACGCTGAACGTGGTCGGGACCGACTGCGAGATCTTCGCCCCGAGCGAGCGCAGGACAGCGCAATGTCCAGGCGACGCAAAGCCCGTGACGGCTCCCCGAGGCCGCGCCGGCGCGGTGTTCGAGGACGTCGTCGCCGGTCGTGAGCGGGTCACCGTTCCGGTGGTCGTCGAGGCCGACGCCGTCGTGGTGGTTGCCGGCGCCGAGCTCTTCTTCTTGCTCGAACCTCCGCACGCGGTCGCGAGGACGAGGACCGAAAGGATGACCAGCGAGGCCCGGGCGACCGTCCGTCCCACCTCGACTACGGCGCAGGCTCGACGATGAGGTGGAAGACGACGCGGTGACCGGGCGCTGCTCGGACGTACACGTCGAGCGGCGCCTTCGCCGAGTTGACGAACTGCCGTGTCAGACACGTGCCCCGCTTCACTTTCGGGGCCGTGAAGGCGTTTCCGAGCGCGGTCGTGGAAAGCCCGTGCGCGATCGTTCCGTCGTTGCAGAAGTCGACGCGCGCGCCGCTCGGAACCTTCGGCGTGAACTGGCCTTGCGCGAGCGAGAGCGTCAGCGTCGGCTGGACGAGGGCGCACGTCGTCTTCGTGTAGACGACGTTCGACACCACCGGCTCGCCGCGCTGGGAGATCTTCGTGAAGGTGAAGTGGCAGCCGTCGTTGATCTGCGCCTCCATGTTCCCGTGGAAGCGCTGCGGGACAACGCCCGGCGCGTCCTGCGCGAACGTGCCCGAGAACGCGTCGCCGACGACCTTGCCGTTGAAGAACTGAACCCAGGCCTTGTCGTTGGGGCCGCCCACCCACGTGAGGGTCGAGCCGTGCTGCGTGATGACGAGCGTCGAGCCGACTCCGGCGGAATTCGCCCACGTGCCGGTGAGATCGTGGGCAGGCGGGGTCGCGTGGCTCCCTCCGCCGCAGCCGGCGAGGACGGCCACGGAAAGGGAAGCGAGAACGACGAGCGAGGGTCCGTGGCGGCGCATCCGGAGAGACCCAGCGTACGAGGCGACGTGGCCGCTTTCAAGGCCTTCGCGGCCGAGCGTCGTCACATCCGTGCCTTCAGCGCCTCCACATCGGCGACGAAGACCCTGCTCACCTTGTAGACGCCGACCTGGCGCACCGAGCGCTCCCCTTGATACCAGGCGGCGAGCGCCCGCCGTTCGTCGCCCCCGAACACCCCGAGCAGGTGGTGGAGGAGCGTGACGCCGACCTCGACGTTCCCCTCGGCGGTGTGTGGCACGCGATGGCCGATGAGGACGGTCTCGACGTACTTCCAGGTGGACGGCAGCAGCTGCATGATCCCCTGCGCGCCGACCGAGGAGACGACGTCGTTCTGGTAGCCGGACTCCATCCACGCGAGCGCGCGGGCGAGGCTCGGTTCGACGCCGAAGTGCGCGGCCCACTGGTCGAGCGACGCGCGCACTGCGGTGGCGTCCGTGGCGGCGACATCCGTCGCGGAAACGGACGCGGGCAGCCGCAGCTTCGCGCCGACCAGCAGGTAGTGCTGTGGATTCAGCCCGTTCAGGCGCGCGATCCTGCCGAGCGTCGTGTGCGAGCGGCGCGCGATGACGGTGAGGGAGTCTCCCGGCTTCACGACGTACAAGTGCATGGACACGCGGACGGCAGCGCGGACCGGGATGCGCGTCTGCAGCCCGAGCGCGGTGAACGTCGCGCGGCCTGCGATTCCGTCCTGCGCGAGGTGGAGCTCGTGCTGATAGCGGCGAATGCCGCGCACCGTCGGCCCGTCCACGTAGCCGTTGACCGGGACGCCGATCCCGTGGCGGACGAGGAGGAACTGGAGCACGGCGACGTCCCAGCCGAACTCGCCGCGCAAGATCGTGCGCGCGCCGAAGAGCGGCGTGCCGAACGGCCCGAGCGCGCGCCGCATGCGCGTGTCGGCGAGGCCCGTCACCTTCAGCCCGTGCGTGCGCTGGAACGCGCGGATCCCGGCGACCGTTCGCGGCCCGACAATCGCGTCGATCGGCCCGTCGTACAGGCCCTGCGCGCGCAGGGCGACCTGCAGCCCCGCGTGCTGCGGATTCAAAGCGCTCGCCGTCATGGGTGCCGCCAGACCCGCTGCGAGCGCTCCCGCCAGTGCCAGCCGGAAGCGCATGGACTTCCGGATTACTCCTCGAACGCGGGAACTCCTCCTACGCGCGCGTGAAACGAGGTGGGCGCTTTTCGACGAAGGCGGCGAGACCCTCCTTCGCGTCGGCGCTCCCGAACAGCTCGCCGAACTCGCGCGCCTCCGCCTCGAGCGCGTCCGGCGCCATGTTCACGAGCCGCTTCGCGAGCGCGAGTGCGCGGGCGCTCTTCTCCGCGAGCGAGTGCGCGATCTCCAGAGCGCGCTCGAGCACCGGGTCGGCGATCTCGTGCACGAGCCCGAGGCGCAGCGCCTCCTCCGCGTCCACGGTCCGCCCCGTGTAGATGAGGTCCTTCGCGACACCGATGCCGCACACGCGCGTCAATCGCTGTGTGCCGCCCCAACCGGGGACGATGGCGAGGTTGATCTCCGGCTGGCCGAGCTTCGCTCGCGCCGAGGCATAACGGAGATCGCATGCGAGCGCGAGCTCGCAACCGCCGCCGAGGGCGAAGCCGTTGATCGCCGCGATCGCGGGCTTCGGCATGTTCTCGAGCTCCGCCGTCGTCTCGTGGCCGAGCGCGCCCCATGCTTTCGCCTGCTCGGCGTCGAGCCCGCTCATGTAGTTGATGTCGGCGCCGGCTGCGAACGCCTTCTCCCCCGCTCCCGTGAGGACGACCGCGCGCACATCGGTATCGGAGCCCGCTTCGCGCAGCCGGTCGCGCAGCTCGGTGAGCGTCGCGACGTCGAGCGCGTTGAGCGCGTCCCGGCGATCGATCGTCACGACGGCAATCGCGCCGTCGCGGGCGACATCGATCAAGCAGGGACCGCGCTCGAGAGGAACTCGACGATGGCGGTCGTCGGCGCCCCCGGCCCGAACACCGCGGCGACACCCTGCTTGCGCAGCTCGTCGGCGTCGTCGTCGGGGATCGTGCCGCCGAGCACGACGAGGACGTCCTCCGCCCCGTTCTCGCGCAGCAGGTCGAGGATGCGCGGGACGAGCGTCATGTGCGCGCCGGACAGGAGCGAGATGCCGACCGCGTCGGCGTCCTCCTGGATCGCCGTCTCCACGATCTGCTCCGGCGTCTGGTGGAGCCCCGTGTAGATGACCTCCATGCCGGCGTCGCGTAGCGCGCGCGCGACGATCTTCGCGCCGCGGTCGTGTCCGTCGAGGCCCGGCTTCGCGACGACGACTCGGATCTTTCGCTCCATGCCCCGAAGTCTACGGGGGACACGTGAACCGGTCGCCTCGTGCGACCGCCCAGATCCTGCCGTCGGGACACTGCACCTCTCCGACGTATTCGGATGGATCCGGGGTCATGTTCGGATCGAGGTCGTACGGCCCGGATGGCTCCTCGGGCGCCGTCTCCGTCGACGACGGCGGCGGCGGCGTCAGCACCGTGTAGCCGCCCGTGCACGTGATCTCGCCGAAGAGGTCGGCGTCGACGAGCGTCGGGTCGATGAGCCAGATCGTTCCGCCCGCGCATTCGACGTACGCGAGCGAGCTGTCGCAGGCGACGTCGGCTGTCTCACCGCACCAGCCGGCGCGCGCGGATCCCGCGTTCGCGGCGAGGGCCGCGGCGAGAATGACCAGGAGTACTGCGATGCGCTTCACGCCACATACGAGTACCGCGGCGACTGTGACCGGTGTGTGTCAGAAGACCGGCGTTTCGCGCCACGTTCCCCAGACGTGCCGCAGCGCATCACACATCTCGCCCATCGTCACGTAGACGCGGGATGCATCCATGATCGCGGGCATGAGGTTGGTGTCCGACACCGCATCGGCTTCGAGCCGTTTCAGCGCCGCCTCGACCGCGGCGGCATCGCGGCGCTCGCGCACCGCGCGCACGCGCGCGATCTGCTTCCCCTCGAGCGCCGGGTCGATGCGGAGGATCTCGATCTGCTGCTCGTCCTCCTGCTCGTAGCGGTTGACGCCGACGACGATCCGCTCGCCGCGCTCGACCTCTCCCTGGTAGCGGAACGACGCCTCGGCGATCTCGCGCTGCTGAAAGTTCTGCTCGATGGCGGGGATGACGCCGCCGAGCTTCTCGATCCGGTCGAAGTAGTCGTATGCCTGCCGCTCGAGCTCGTTCGTGAGGTGCTCGAGGTAGTACGAACCGCCGAGCGGGTCGGAAGTGTTGACGACGCCGGTCTCGTGCGCGATCACCTGCTGCGTGCGCAGCGCGATGCGCACCGCGTCCTCGGTCGGCAGCGCGAGCGCCTCGTCGAAGCTGTTCGTGTGCAGCGACTGCGTCCCGCCGAGCACTGCGGCGAGCGCCTCGATCGCGGTGCGGACGATGTTCACCTCCGGCTGCTGCGCCGTCAGCGACACGCCCGCGGTCTGCGTGTGGAAGCGCATCAGCAGCGAGCGCGGATCCTTCGCGCCGTACTTGTCCCGCATCTGCGTCGCCCAGATACGGCGCGCGGCGCGGTACTTCGCGATCTCCTCGAAGAAGTCGAGATGCGCGTTGAAGAAGAAGCTCAGGCGCGGCGCGAACGAGTCGACGTCGAGGCCGCGCTCGAGGCACGCTTCGACGACCGCAAACCCGTCCGAGAGCGTGAACGCGAGCTCCTGCGCCGCCGTCGAGCCCGCCTCGCGAATGTGGTAACCGGAGATCGAGACGGGGTGCATGAGCGGCATCTCCGTCGTGCACCACTCGATCATGTCGACCACGAGCCGCATGGACGGCGCGGGCGGGAAGATCCACTCCTTCTGCGCGATGTACTCCTTGAGGATGTCCGTCTGAACCGTGCCGCGCAGCGCTGCGATCGGCACGCCCTGCTCCTCGCCGACGCACGCGTAGAACGCGAGCAGCATCGCCGCCGGCCCGTTGATCGTCATCGACGTCGACACCTCGCCGAGCGGGATACCGTCGAAGAGCGTCTCCATGTCGTCGAGCGAGTCGATCGCGACGCCCTCGCGCCCGACCTCGCCGAGCGAGCGCGGATGGTCGCTGTCGTACCCCATCAGCGTCGGCATGTCGAACGCCGTGGAGAGGCCCGTCTGTCCGTGCTCGAGGAGGTAGCGGAAGCGCTCGTTCGTCTCCTCGGCCGTCCCGAAGCCCGCGAACTGCCGCATCGTCCAGAGGCGGCCCCGGTACATCGTCTCGTACACACCGCGCGTGAACGGGAACGCTCCCGGTTCGCCGAGGTCACGGGCAGGGTCTACCTCGACGTTCTCGGGGGAGTAGAGCGGCTCGTTCTCGATCCCTGAGATCGTCGAGCGGAGCTCTGTCGCCTTTGGGGGACGAGTGGTCGCCACCCCGAAAGTGTAGGGAGGTTCGGGCGACCTCGACTACCGCTCGGCCGATGGCCACGAGATGGCGTCGAGGTCTTCCATACGGCGAAGACCGAGCCCTCGGCGGTGAACA
>DATBQM010000053.1:0-22088 GCA_036560805.1 Gaiellaceae bacterium
GTGTTCGGGATCAAGGGCGGCGCCGCCGGCGCCGGCTACGCGCAGGTCGTCCCGATGGAGGACATGAACCTCCACTTCACGGGCGACATCCACGCGATCGGCGCGGCGAACAACCTCCTCGCGGCGATGCTCGAGGCGCACCTGCTGCACGGCAACGTGCTCGGCATCGATCCGCTCTCCATCTCGTGGCGGCGCTGCGTCGACATCAACGACCGCGCGCTGCGCGACACCGTCGTCGGTCTCGGCGGCCGCGCGAACGGCTATCCGCGCCAAACGGGCTGGGATATCACCGCGGCATCCGAGGTGATGGCGATCGTCGCCGTCGCGCGCGACCTCTTCGACCTGCGCGCGCGCCTGGGCGCGATCACCGTCGGCTCGACGTACGAGGGCGAGCCCGTCACCGCCGAGCAGTTGAGGGCGGCGGGCGCGATGACCGTCCTCCTGAAGGAGACGATCAAGCCGAACCTCGTGCAGACGCTCGAGGGGCAGCCCGCGTTCGTGCACTGCGGCCCGTTCGCGAACATCGCGCATGGCAACAACTCCCTCGTCTCGGACCGGATCGCTCTGAAGCTCGGCGACATCGTCGTCACCGAGTCCGGCTTCGGCGCGGACATGGGGATGGAGAAGTTCATGGACATCGTCTGCCGCGTCGGGCATCTGACACCCAGCGCGGTCGTCCTCGTCGCGACGGTGAAGGCGCTGAAGCACCACGGCGGCGATCCCGACGGCGGCGCGGAGGCGATCGAGGCCGGGTCGGCGAACATGATCCGCCACCTCGGGACGATCCGCGAGTTCGGGCTCAATGCCGTCGTCGCGGTCAACCGCTTCCCGAACGACACGGACGAGGAGATCGAGCAGATCCGTCAGATCGCGCTCGCGAACGGCGCGTTCGCGGCGGAGGCGAACGAGGCGGTGGCGAAAGGCGGCGAAGGCGCGGCCGCGCTCGCGGAGGCGGTCGTCGCGGCGACAGAGCAGCCGTCGAACTTTGCGCCGGTCTATCCGCTGGACGACTCCATCGAGCGGAAGATCGAGGCGATCGTGACCCGCGTGTACGGCGGCGACGGCATCCTCCTCCAGCCCGCCGCGCGCAAGAAGATCGAGGAGTTCGAGCGCCTCGGCTTCGACAAGCTCCCGATTTGCATGGCAAAGACGCATCTCTCGCTTTCGCACGACCCGACGCTCGCGAATGCGCCGACCGGCTTCACGGTTACCGTGCGCGACATCCGCGCGTACACGGGCGCGGGGTGGCTCGTCGCGCTGTGCGGCGACATGCAGACGATGCCCGGGTACGGCAAGACGCCGGCCGCCATGAACGTCGACATCGACGACGATGGGAAGACCATTGGCCTCTTCTGAGACCCAAGTCTCCTGCCGCGACGTCTGGAAGGTCTTCGGTCCGAACGCGGCGAAGGCGATCGAGAGCGGCGACGTCGACCTCCCGCGCGCCGAGCTGATGGCGAAGACGGGGTGCACCGTCGCCTCGCGCGAAATCACGTTCGACGTGCGCCGCGGGGAGGTCTTCGTCGTAATGGGCCTCTCGGGAAGCGGAAAGTCGACGCTCGTCCGCTGCATCACGCGACTAATCGAGCCGACGTCCGGCGCGATCGACCTGTGCGGGCACGACGTGCTCGGCGCCCAGCCTAAGGAGCTGCGGGAGCTCCGCCGCACGAAGGTCGCGATGGTGTTCCAGCACTTTGGGCTCTTCCCGCATCGCAAGGTGATCGACAACGTCGCGTACGGCCTCGAGGTGCAAGGCATCGACAGGGACAAGCGCTACGTGCGCGCGCGGGAGCTGCTCGCCGTAGTCGGTCTCGCCCCGGTCGAGGCGTCGTACCCCGACCAGCTGAGCGGCGGCATGCAGCAGCGCGTCGGCCTGGCCCGCGCTCTCGCGGTCGACCCGGAGGTGCTGATCTTCGACGAGGCGTTCTCCGCCCTTGACCCGCTGATCCGTCGCGAGATGCAGGACGAGGTCCTGCGGCTGCAGGAACGCTTGCAGAAGACGGTCATCTTCGTCACGCACGACCTCGACGAAGCGCTGAAGCTCGGCGACCGGATCGCGATCATGAAGGACGGCCGCTTCGTCCAGGTCGGGACACCTGCCGACATCGTCGGAACGCCCGCGGACGACTACGTCCGCGAGTTCGTGCGCGACGTCCCCCGCGGCAAGGTGCTGACGGCCGCTTTCGCGACGCAGCCGCACGGCGGCGAGACGCCGGACGAAGTCGTGCGGCATGACCAGCGGCTCGGCGAGTTGCTCCCGGTCGTGTTCGGCGCCAAGGGGCCGATCGGCGTCGTGGACGGGAGCGGCGAGCTCGTCGGCATCCTCGACCGACGTATGGTCATCCACGTCCTCGCCGGCCGCGAGGAGCCGTCGGTCCCCGAAGAGCTGCCCGCATAGGGATGTCCACGCCGGCCGCGACGACGCTGCATCTCCCGAGCGCTGTTCGCATCTCCCGGTGGGCCGCGCCGCTCCTCGTCGCAGTCCCGCTCTGCATCGTCGCGGTCGCCCTCGAGGGTTTCCATTCGGGCTTTCCGGCCGGCTGGTACCTCGGCGTCCCGCGCTGGTTCGACAGCCTCAGTAACTGGGTGACGAACAACGACAGCACGAACTTCTTCCTGCACCACATCGTCAGCGGGTTCGGCAATCTTCTGAACAGCGCGACGAACGACGTCGTCAACCTTCTCCACTGGATGACGTGGGTCGGCGTCCTCGGCGCCGCCACGGTCTTCGCCTGGATCGTCGGCACCTGGCGCACCGCACTCTTCTCGGCTCTCGTCATCAGTTCGTTCGGCGTCCTGCAGATCCCGAACGGCGGCCCGAACGGCATCTCGCAGATGTGGCCGAGCGCGATGACGACGCTTGCGTTGATGACCGTCGCGATCATCCTCTCGACGATCGTCGGCATCCCACTCGGTATCGCTTCCGCGATCTGGCCGAGGGTGAGCAGGGCGCTTCGGCCGGTGCTCGATCTCATGCAGATCCTCCCGGCGTTCGCGTACCTCGTGCCGATCGTCGTGCTCTTCTCGATCGGCAACCCGGCCGGCATCGTGGCGACATTCATCTACGCGGTGCCTCCGCTCGTGCGCTTCACGGAGCTGGGCATCCGCTCCGTCAAGAAAGACGTGATCGAGGCGGCGGAGTCATTCGGCTCGACGCGCGGGCAAACCCTCCGAAACGTGCAGTTGCCGCTCGCAGCGCAGGCGATCATGCTCGGGCTGAACCAGGTGATCATGATGGCGCTGTCGATCGTCGTGATCGCCTCGCTCATCGGCGCAGGCGGGCTCGGCGACCCGGTGCTGAACGCGCTTCAGACGCAGCAGATCGGCGAGGGCGCCGTCGCCGGACTGCTCATCGTGTTGATGGCCATGTGGCTCGACCGCAGCTCGGCGGCGTTCGGCCAGCGCGCGACGCGAGACCGCACGGCGTCCTTGCGCAACCTGACGCGGCGGCAGCACGCCGGCCTGTGGGGCGCCGTCCTCGTCGCGATCCTCGTCGCGCGTTACGGCCTCGCGCTCGGCGACTGGCCTGCCGGCTGGGGCTTCTCATTCGTCGACCAGATGACGACGGCCCTCAACTGGGTCACGAACGAATTCACCGGGGTCGCCGGGCCGATCTCGACCTTCCTGACGCTCCACGTGCTCAACCCGCTGCAGCGCTGGTTCGGCGACGTTCCGTGGTTCCTCGTCGCGGCGCTCGTCGGGACGATCGGCTGGGCGCGCGGCGGCTGGCGGCGCGGCATCCTCCTCGCCGGATGCGTGATCCTCCTGGGCCTCATGCAGGCGCCGAACGGCTACACGTTCCAGGGCACGACGTCGTACAACTTCGTCGCCTGGAGCGACGCGATGGAGACCTTGAGCCTCGTGGTCGTCTCACTCGTGCTCGACCTCGTCATCGGGATCCCGCTCGGCATCGCTGCGTACCGGTGGCGGAGCGTCGATCGGATCTTGCGTCCGATCCTCGACTTCTTGCAGACACTGCCGGCGTTCGTCTACCTGATTCCTGTGGTGACGCTCTTCGGTGTCGGGAACGTCGCGGGCGTCAGCGCCTCGTTCATCTACGCCCTCCCTGCAGCGGTGCGAGCGACGACGCTCGGCCTGCGCGCGGTCCAGCACGACGTCCTCGAAGCAGGGCAATCGTTCGGATCGACGCGCTGGCAGCTCTTGTTCAAGGTCGAGCTGCCGATCGCGCGGCCGTACTTGATGTTGGCCGTCAATCAGACGATCCTTCTCGTCATGGCCGAAGTGGTCGTGGCGGGGCTCGTCGGCGCCGGTGGCCTCGGGCTCGACGTGGTCACGGGTTTCTCCCGGTCGGAGGTCGGGCTGGGCGCGGCAGCGGGCCTGGCGATGGTCTTGATGGGAATCGTGCTCGACCGGCTCAGCCAGTCGAATCCGGATCGTGGGCGGGTGGCAACGTCATGAGGGACACAACGAGGAGGGTGCAATGAAGCAAGCCCGGAGGATTTCGGTCGTCGTCGCAGTGATCGGGTTGGTCGCCGTCGCGATCACCGCCGGCGCCGCGAATGGCGGCGGTCGCGCGAGCAAGCCGACGATCGTTCTCGCGAACAATTCGTGGGAGGGATCGGTCGCGAACAACGTCGTCGCCCAGTACGTGATCGAGAAGAACCTCGGCTACAACGTCAACCTGCTTACGATCGACGAGATCCCCGCCTGGCCGGCGATGGTCCAAGGGAAGGTCTCCGCCGTCATGGAAGTGTGGGGCCACTCGCCGCTCTACGCCCAGTACGTCAAGGGCAACCACAAGGTCGTCGATGCGGGCCTCGAAGGCCCCAACGGCAACATCGGTTGGTATGTGCCGACGTACCTCGTGCAGCAGCACCCGGAGCTCAAGACATGGCAGGGCGTGAAGAAGGACTGGAAGATGTTCGTCACGCCCCAGTCTTCGCCGCAGGGCCAGTTCCTCGACGGCTCGCCGAGCTATGTGACCAACGATCAGGCGCTCGTGAAGAACCTCGGGATCAACCTCAAGGTCGTCTTCGCAGGCACCGAGGCCGCGCAGCTGACCGAGATCGAGTCCGACTACAAGGCGAAGAAGCCGGTCCTCTTCTACTGGTACACGCCGCAGTATCAGAACGCGATCTACAAGTTCTCGCAGGTCTCGCTGCCTGCGTGGACTCCCGCGTGCGGCAAGTTGAAGCCGGCCGCGATCAACTGCGCGTATCCCCCATACCACCTGTACAAGGTGATGGCGGCGGGACTCCCGAAGCAGGCGCCGACCGTGGCGAGCTTCATCAAGCGGTTCAACTGGACGTCGGACGAGCAGAACTCGGTGTCCTACAACCTCGCCGTGAAGCACATGAGCAACTCCGCTGCAGCGGCGTTGTTCGTCAACTCGCACCAGGCACTCGTCAAGTCCTGGCTTTCGGGCTCCTCGACCAAGGTCTCGCCGCCCGCTCCGGGAACCTAAGGCAGCTCCGTGCGTGGCCCCCGGTCTCGGGGGCCCCGCGCCACCGCGTACGCGACGACGAGCAGAAGCGCGGCGGCGAGCGGGACCAGCCCGATCGTGCGGAAGCCGAAGGCCTGAGCCAGGCCGCCGCCGCCGAGCGGTCCGACGAGATATCCGACGAGCGCGAGTTGCGACCAGATCACCATGGCGGTGACGATGCGTTGGGGCTCGACCGTTTCGATCAGAACGCCGAGTGAGCCGGTGTAGGCGGCGCCGACACCGACCCCGGCGATCGCGAGCGCGAGCAGCCAGATCGTCACGCTCGACGTCGCCCCCACGAGGCCGAGGCCCAGGACGATTGGCACGGTCGAGGCGAGCAGGATCGGCGCCGGCCGCAATGACCCCGACGCTCCCGCGCTCACTGCGACGAGGAGCGACATCCCGACGTAAAGGCCGCCGATCTCGGGCTGCGAGAGATGTGTCGCCAGGTGCAAGGGAAGGACGCCCTCGACAACGCCAAGCGCGAGCATCGCGAAGACGATTCCGCCCGCGGCGAGCCAGAAGCCGCGCTCGCGAAGCGCCGCGCCGTCGCCCTCGAAACGGTGGTCGGTTCGAAGCGGCGTCACCGTCGAAACCGCGATGACGCCCAGCAACGCGAGCGCGAGATATGCACTGAACGGCCCGTGGATGCCGCCGATCGAGCCCAGCGCCGGTCCGGCGAGGCCACCAATCGAGTACGCGGCGAGCACGCGGCTCAAGCGCACGTACTCCTGGCCCGGCCATCGTTCGAGCGTCGCGAACGCGATTCCGATCCACAGTCCGCCCGATGCGAAGCCCATCGCGGCGCGTGCGGTCAGATACGCCGCCCACCCCGATGCAACGATGAAGCCGAGGGAGCCGAGGGCCATGACGAGGAGCGAGACCCCGAGGAGGCGGAGAGTCGTCGTCCGGCGAACGAGCCTGCCCGCAACAGCGAAGCCGAGGATCGACGCAGCCGAGAACGCCGCCGCAAGGATGCCGATCTTTCCGGGCGCGGCATGGAGCTGCCTCGAGATTTGCGGCAGGACCGGGGCGATCACGCTGTACGACGCCGCGTCGACGGCGGCGAGCGTGAGGAGCACGGCAAAGGCTCGGCGCTCGCGCACGTCGCCGATCATCGCGCACCGGCGTCCCGGCCCGACGGTCAGCCCGTCTTGCGGTTCTGCGCGGTGCGCGACGCCTTCACGTGCTCTGCGGCGAGGCCGACGACCCCCGAGTAGCGCGTCAGCCGCGCGATCTCCTCGTCGGGAAGCTGTCGCACGCGGTCGACGGCCGCGGTCATCGCCGCGTTGAATATCTCCATGTACGACTCGCTGAGCGAACGGTGCATCCAGACCCAGCCGGAGGCTAGCGAGAAAGTAGATCGGTTGCCGAAATGACCCCGGGCACGAGATCGCCCATGACGTCCACCTCGACCGCCTCGCCCTCTGCCAGGCCGGATGGGAGCTTGGCCAGAGCGATAGTGCGCCCCACCGTGAAGCCGTAGGCGGCACTACGGACGCGGCCGATCATTTTGCCGTCGCGGTGGACGGCCTCGCCGCCGTACAGCGTCAGGTACTCCTCCCCGCCGACGAAGAGCGTCCGCAGCATCGTCGGCGGCTCGCGGTCGAGTTGGAACCACTTGTCCTTCGCGACCGCGAAACCGAGCCCGGAGTCGAACGGCGTATCCGACGCCGTCAAGTCGGTGCCGAAGTAGCGGTAGCCCTTCTCGAGACGCAGCGAGTCGAGCGCGAGATAGCCGACCGGCTCGGGCTGGAGCGTGTCGACGAGGAAGTCCCACACGGCAGGCGCGTCGTCCGGCTCCACGTACAGCTCGTAGCCGTACTCACCGACGTATGTCATCCGCTGCGCGAGCACGCGCACGCCGCCGGCATCGATCTCCTGCGCAGTGCGGAACGGGAAGTCCTCGAGCACGCCGCGCACGGCCGGCCCCCACAGCCCGATCACCGCCCAGTCGTCGGTCACGTCCATGACGCGCGCGCCGTGCAGCTCGAGGAAGCCGCGATCGCTCTCGACCGCGCCGGCACCGGTGACGACGCGGAAGCGATCCTCCGTGAGCCGCGTCACCGTCACGTCGCCGACGATCCGGCCGCGCTCGTCGAGCAGCTGCGTGTACACGACCGAGCCGACCGGCCGGTCGATGCGCGCGCCGCACACGCGCTCGAGCACGTCGAGCTCGGACAGCTCGAGCTTCCCGAACGAGGTCATGTCGAGTATCCCCGCCCGCTCGCGGATGGCCGCGTGCTCGACCGCCACGCGATCGAACCAGATTGGCTTCGCCCACCCGACGAGCCGCTGGTCCTCGCTCGCGCGACGCGCCCGTTGACCCGGGCGGAACCAGTCCGGCCGCTCCCACCCGTTCTTCGTGCCGAAGACCGCGCCGAGCGCCTCCGTCCGTGCACAGAGCGGCGACAGGCGCTTCGGCCTGCCCGCTTCAGACACGTCGTATGGGTACCTCAGCCGGTAGTAGTACTTGTAGACCTCGCGCGCAGCGGCGGCGGCGAAGTCGCTGTCCCGGTACGGCCCGCCGAAGCGCCACGGTCGATAGGGCTGCACGTCCACCTCGGCCGCGCCCTCCGTGTACAGCTCCGCGAGCGCCTTCCCGAGCCCGCCGGCGCCTCCGAACCCGTTGAGCGAGAGGCCGGCCGCCATCCAGAACCCGTCGACGCCGGGCATCGGTCCGAGCAGCGGGTTCCCGTCGGGCGTCATCGCGTCGGGATGGCAGACGAGCGCAATCAGTCCCGCGTCGTCGAGGAACGGGAACCGCCGCACCGCGCCCGCCATCAGCTGCTCGAAGCGCGCGTGGTCGGCCGGTAGCGCTCGCGCGCCGTGCTCCCACGGCACGCCGCCCTCCCAGCGCGAGACCGGGTTTGGCTCGTACCCGCCGAAGAGGACGCCGCCGCTCTCCGCCTTGCCGTACACGAGGTTGTCGGTGTCGCGGAAGCAGGGCGTGTCGTGCGGCAGCACGTGCCCTTCGACCGCGTGCAGCGCCACGTGCTGGTGGTCGACCGGGATGGAGCAGGCGAACGCGCCCACCATCTGCGCAACGCGCGGCGCCCACATGCCGGCGGCGTTCACGACCGCCTCGCAATCGATCGGACCGTGCTCGGTGTCGACGGCGACGACGCGCCCGTTGCGCACGTCGATGCCGGTGACGAGTGTGCGCGTGCGGATGTCGACGCCGAGATCGCGCGCCGCCGACGCGACGGCGTACGACGCGATGTGCGGGTCGACGTAGCCGTCACCCGGCATCCAGACTGCGCCGAAGAGCGACTCGGGAGAGATCTGCGGAAAATGGCGACGTGCTTCCTCGGGCCCGACGAGCTCCGCGTCGAGGCCGATCGCGCGCGCGCGGCTCACTCCGCGGCACAGCTCGAGGAAGCTCTCCTCGCTCGAGGCGATGCGCACGCTCCCGACCGGCTCGAAGACGCCGAGCTCGTTGTACAGCTCGACGCTGTAGCGGCGGAAGCGCATCATCGTCGGGGACGGGTTGAACTGCGTGACAAGCCCCGCGGCGTGATGCGTCGAGCCGCTCGTCAGCTCCCCTTTCTCGACGAGCACGACGTCGCGCACACCCGCCTTCGCCAGGTGGTACGCGCAGCTGACCCCGGCGATCCCTCCGCCGATGACGACGACTTGCGTCACGCGCGGACGCGTTCCCCCTTCGGGTCGTACAGCGGATCGGCACGGATCTCCCCACCGACCCAGTCGCCGAAGATGTCGACCGCGACCTGCGTGCCGACCGCGGAGTGTTCGACCGGCACGTACGCGTACACGATGCTCGCGCCGACGGCGTAGCCGTAGCCCCCGCTCGTCACGCGACCGACGATCTCGTCGCCGGAGCGCACGGGCTCCGACCCGAGCGCGACCGCGCGCGAATCGTCGAGCACGATGCAGACGAGCTTCTGCGCCGGCTCGCGCAATGCGTCGCGTCCGATGAACTCGCCCTTGTCGCGCTTCACAGCGAAGCCGAGGCCTGCCTCGAGCGGCGTCGTCTCCGCGGTGAGATCGCTCCCCCACGCGCGGTAGCCCTTCTCCAAGCGCAGCGATTCGATTGCGCGATAGCCGCCGGGCGTGACGCCGTCAGCGTGAAGCGCGTCCCACAGCGTCGCGCCGTACTCCGCGGGGCAGTACAGCTCCCAGCCGAGCTCGCCGACGTACGTCACGCGCGAGGCGATGCACGGGACGTTCCCCACGGTGACCTCGCGCGCCGTCATGTACGGATGGTCGAACTCGAGAACGTCGCGCACCTTCGGCCCCCACAGGCAGAGGCAGGCGAACGCGGACGTCACGTCGTTGACGTAGACGGAGCCGTCGCGCGGCATGTTCCGCTCGAGCCACGCGCGGTCATGCGTCCCGAACGCAGTTCCCGTGACGAGCATGAAGCGATCCTCCCCGCGCCGCACGACCGAGAGGTCGGCCTCGATCCCGCCGCGCGCGTTCAGGAGCTGCGTGTACACGATCGTTCCGACCGGCCGGTCGATCTTGTTCGCGCACAGCCGTTCGAGGAACGCGAGCGCACCCGGCCCGAGCACCTCGAGCTTCGAGAACGACGACTGGTCGAAGAGCGCGATCCCTTCGCGCGCGGCGCGCGCCTCCACCTCGATCGCCGGCGACCAGTTCGCGCCCGCCCAGCCGCGCGGCCGCAACGACTCGTCGCCGCCCGCCGCATTCGATTCGTACCAGTTGACGCGCTCCCAGCCCCCCTTCTCCCCGAAGGACGCGCCCAGCGCGATATGCCGTTGATATGCCGGTGAAATACGAAGGGGCCGCCCGGCCTTGCGCTCCTCGCCCGGGTACTTGATGTCGTAGTACTGCGACAGCGCCTCGTACGAGCGCGCGAGCGTGTACGCGCGGCTGCGGTATTGCCGGCCGAAGCGGCGCCAGTCGAGCGGCCACACGTCCCACTCGGGACGACCGTCGACGATCCACTCGCTCATCGTCTTCCCGACGCCGCCCGCGCCGGCGAGCCCGTGCGCGCAGCCGCCGGCGGCGATCCAGAATCCGGGGACATCCGTCTCGCCGAGGAGGAAGTCGGCGTCCGGCGTGAACGCCTCCGGGCCGTTGAAGAACATCTTCACCTCAGCGTTCTCCATCGCCGGCACGCGATGGATCGCGTTCGTGAAAAGCTCCTCCATGCGCTCCCACTCCTGCGGGAGGAGCTTCGCCTCGAAGCCGTCGGGGATGCCGTCGATCGCCCACGGCGCCGGCTTGCGCTCGTAGCCGCCCATGACGAGGCCGCCGACCTCGGTGCGGAAGTAGATGAGATTGTCCGGGTCCCGCAGCGTCGGCAGCGGCTCGAGCGGCCGGGCGAACGGCTCGGTGACGAGGTACTGGTGGCCGAACGGGATCATCGGGACGTCGACGCCGACGAGCTCGGCCACCTGGCGCGCGTACATGCCGGCCGCGTCGACGACGACCTCGCACTCGATTCGGCCCTTGTCGGTCGCGACTGCGCAGACGCGGCCGTCGCGTGTCTCGATGCCGGTGACGCGCGTGCGCACCTCGATCTGCGCGCCGAGCCGGCGCGCGCCGTCGGAGAGCGCGAACGTCAGCTGCGACGGGTCCAGGTATCCGTCGTCGGGGATGAACGCCGCCGCGAGCACGCCGTCGGTCGACATCGGCGGGAAGAGGGCCTGCGCTTCGTCCGCGGAGACGATCTCCATCGGCAGCCCGAACGTCTTCGCCCACGAGGCCTGACGGCGTATCTCCTCCAGCCGCGGTTGCGAGGACGCGAGCCGCAGGCCGCCGAGCTGGTGCCAGCCCGGGTCGTTGCCGGTCAGCTCCTTCAGCTCGGCGTACAGGCCGACCGAGTACTGCATCATCCGCGTCAGCGAGATCGACGAGCGCAGCTGGCCGACGAGCCCGGCCGAGTGCCACGTCGAGCCGTGCGTGAGCTGGAACTGCTCGACGAGGACGGAATCGGTCCAGCCTTGCTTTGCCAGGTGGTAGAGGCACGAGCAGCCGATGACGCCGCCGCCGATGACGACGGCGCGGGCACGTTCAGGAGGCATGCTGCGAGCCTAATAGGATCGGCGCGTGGCATTGGAGGAAGTGCTCGAGGCTGTCCCCGAGCTGCGCAATGCGCAGGTTGTCGAGCCGCTGACCGGCGGGCTGACGAACACGAATTACAAGGTGACGACCGCGGCCGGCTGCTTCGTCGTCCGGATCTCGGGCAAGGACACGAGCCTGCTCGCGATCGACCGCGAGAACGAGGTGCACAACACCGTCGCGGCGGCGGAGACCGGCGTCGGCGCGCCGTTCGTCGCTGCGCTGCCGGAGCACGACGCGCTCGTCCTCGGCTTCCTCGAGGGCGAGGTGATGGACGCCGAGAAGATGCGGCGCGGCGACCGCCTCGGCACGGCTGCGGACGCGTGCCGGCGCCTGCACGGAGGCCGCCGCTTCCTGCACGACTTCGACATGTTCGAGATCCAGCCGCGCTATCGCGCCATCGTCCGCGAGCGCGGCTACCGACTACCGGAGCGGTACGACGCGTTCGAGCCGCAGATCCGCGAGATCGAGCGCGCGATGCGGGTGCGCCCGGAGCCGACAGTCCCCTGCAACAACGACCTGCTCGCGGAGAACTTCATCGACGTCGGCGACGAGATGCGCCTGATCGATTACGAATACTCCGGCAACAACGAGCCGTCCTTCGAGCTCGGCAACGTGTGGAGCGAGTCGAACCTCTCGCTCGCGCAGCTGGACGAGCTCGTCGCGCGGTACTACGGGCGGCCGCTGCGCAACAAGGTCGCACGCGCGCGGCTGTGGGGCCTCATGTCGAAGTACGGCTGGACGCTGTGGGGCTCGATCCAGGCCGGCATCTCCGACCTCGACTTCGACTTCTGGGGCTGGGCGATGGAGAAATACGAGCGGGCCGTCGAGGAACTCGACGGCCCGCTGTTCGAGCAGTTGCTTTCGGACGTGCAACGCGACGACTAGATCTGCACCGGCACCGGTAGCTCCATGACGTCTTCTTCAGGCACCTGAAGATGCGCAGGCTTGTTCCGTTGGACGAGCGCGAAGTAGACGCCCCCGACGATGACGATCACGCCGAGCACGCTCCACAGCACCGGCAGGTGGTTCAACCAGTGCCAGTGGAAGTTCAGCGCAGGCGCTTCCGTTGCCGGCCGTGGGTTCGTCGCCGCGCGCGGCCACATCATGTTCACCAACATGCCGCCGCCGTAGGCGAGCGCGAGCACCGTCAGCGGGAGGCCCCAGCGTCCGAGCGAGAACGGCGCCTTCGTTTTCGGCCAGCCGCGCAGGCGGGCACGGAACAGGGCGAGGTTCCCGATCAGGTAGCTGAGGTAGATCATGCCCGTCGCCGCGATCGCAATGATCGCGACGCCCGCGAACTGGATGAACGGGATCGCCGACAGGAGGCCGATGACGATGCACGACCAGATCGGCGTGTGCAGCTCCTTCTTCACCTTGCTCAGGTAGCGCGAGCCCGGAAGTGCGTCATCGCGCGCCATGCCGAAGCAGAGACGGATCGTCGCCGTCTCGATCGCGAGGCAGCAGACGAAGATCGCGGCCGACACGACGAGCAGGAACACCGTCGCGAACGCGTTGCTGAAGTTCGCGTCGATGATCTGTGCCGGGCCCCAGCCCTGTGCGATCGCCGTGTGCATGTTCGGGATCCCGAGCAGCATCGCGTACAGGAAGATGCCGCCGATCACGAATGCGCCGATGACCGAACCGATCACGGCTTTCGGCGCCTCGGTCCGCGGACTCTTCGTCTCTTCCGAAAGAGTCGACGCCGTGTCGAAGCCGTAGATGACGTACAGCGCCATGAACATCGCGATGAGGAACGTCCCTCCCGTCAGCGTGGTGCCGCTGGTGTGGAAGATCACGCCGGCGCTCTGATGACGATGGAAGAGCGCGACGATGAACGCGAACACGACCATGCCGAGAATCTCGAACAGCACGCCCGTGTTGTTCACGAGCGCGACCAGTCGGACGCCGAAGATGTTCATGACCGTGATGATCGCGAGCGTGATCGCCGCGATCCAGCGCTGGTTCGAGTGGTCGTTCGCGAGGTTCCAGCCCATGTTGTTGAAGGCCGGAATCAGCGCGGCCGGCAGCGTCGCGCACACCGACGCGACCGTGAGGATGCCGGCGAAGAGATAGATCCAGCCGGTGAACCACGAGTACGACTTGCCGGCGAGGTACTTCGTCCACTGGAAGACGGAGCCGGCGACCGGGTAATGGCTCGACAACTCCGCAAAGCCCAGGGCGACGATCAGCTGCCCGATCGCGACGATCGGCCAGCTCCAGATGAAGACGCCGCCGATGGTCGTGAGCCCGAGGAAGAACAGGGCGAAGATGCCGGTGGACGGCGAGATGTAGCTGAACGCGACGGCGAAGGAGCTGAAGACGCCAAGGCTGCGCTTGAGCTCCTGCTTGTAGCCGAACCGCGCGAGGTCTTGCTCGTCGCGGGACAGTTCGGTCATTGGGTTACGCCTCCCGTTAGTGGTGCCCTCGATTGACCCACGGCGCAGGGTTCGTGTCAATGGGTTCGTTTCCTACGTCAAGGACAGGAGTGCGATGCCACCCGCGACGGCCGCCGCCCCCGCAATGCGAGGCGCCCCGACCGTTTCTCGGAGTACACGCCGCGCGAGGAGCGCAGCGATGACGACGCTCGTCTCCCGCACCGCCGCGACGGGAGCGGCAGCGGCCCGTTGCAGGGCGAGCAGCACGAGTGCATAGGCGCCGAAGGTCGCGATCCCCGCGACGACCGTCGCCGGCCCCCACGCATTGCGCAGCGCGCGCAGCCCTTTCATGCGCGCGACCGCGCTCGAGTACACGAGACACGGGCCGAGCATGGTCAGCTCGAGGTACGGGACGGCGCCCGCGTGCTTCACGCCCTCCTTGTCGACGAGGGTGTACGTCGCGATCACGCAGGCAATCAGCAGCCCGAGCGGGACGCCGCGCCCGGGCGTACGTCCCAGGCCGCGGACGAGCAGAACGCCGATCCCGACCAAGCAGACTCCAGCGACCTGGCCGGCCGAGGTCGTGTGCCCGAGCGCGACGACGCCGATCACGAGCACGAGCACGGGCGCCGTTCCGCGCGCAATCGGGTACACAACCGAGAGCTCCGCCAGCCGGTACGCCATCGGCAGGAGCGTGAAATAGACGAGCTGGAGCGCGGCGCTCGCGAAGATGAACGGAATCACTGCGCGATGCGCATGCCAGACGACGATCGCGACGGGAAGGAAGACGACCTCGGCCACGACAACGGCGACCGCGGTCGCCGCCTCGACGTCCTTTGCGCGCGCGAGCAGAATGTTCCAGAGCACGTGGACGCACGCTGCGGCAAGCGCGAGGAGGAGTGCCGAGGTCGGCATACAGTGCAACCATGCCGATCGCGGCGGTCGTCTTCGACTTCAACGGCACCCTCTCGGACGACGAGCCGGTCCTGTGCGAGATCTTCATGCACCTGTTCGCCGAGCACGGAAAGCCGATGTCGGCCCAGGACTACTTCGACCGGCTCGCAGGCCTCTCGGACCCGGAGATTGTCCGCACGTGGCTCGGGAATGAGCATCCGGACGTGCAGGCCGTCATCGACGAGAGAGTCCGCCGCTATCGCGCAGCCGTCGCCGACGGCTCAACCGTCCATGCCCACGTCCGCGAAGCCGTCCGCCACGCGGCCGAGCGCGTCCCGCTCGCGATCTGCTCCGGCGCCGCACTGGCCGAGATCGAGCCCGTCGTCGAGGCCGCCGGCCTCGCGCCGTGCTTCCGCGCGATCGTCAGCTCCGACGACGTCGCCCACGGCAAGCCCGACCCGGAGGGCTACGTGAAGGCACTCGGCATTCTCGGCGTCGACCCCGCCGACGCGGCCGTCTTCGAGGACACCGAGGCCGGCATCGCCTCGGCGCGGGCCGCTGGCGTCGCCCGCGTCCTCGCCATGCAAGGCACGCTCGAGCCGCACCGGCTCGCCCAGGCGGACGAGCTGATCGACCGCCTCGACATCGACGTCCTCCGCCGTTGCTTGTCATAGCTCACCGCGGCGCCTCGTTCGAGCGCCCGGAGAACACGTTCAGCGCATTCGAGCGGGCGCTCGAGCTAGGGGTGGAATGGATCGAGCTCGACGTCCACGCGGACGCGGGCGGCCGGCTCGTCGTCACGCACGACCGTCCGCACGGGAACCGCTCCTATCCGACGCTCGAGGAGGCGCTCGACCTGATCCACGGGCGCGCGCGCGCGATGGTCGAGCTGAAGACGCCCGGCCAGTACAGCCGCCACAACGTCGTCGCGCGCACCGTGAAGCTCCTCGGCGCGGAGGACGTGCTCATCTCGTTCCAGCGGCAGGCGCTCGTCGAGGCGCGGGCGATGCGGGCCGGCCTCCGCACCGTGCAGCACGTCGGCTTCGGGGTCTCCATCCGCGGCGCGCGGGACGCATGGGCGGCCGGGTTCCACGACGCGCGCGTCACCGGCCGGGGCCTCGCGGCGGCGCGCCGGCTCGGGCTCGTCCCGCTCGTCTACACCGTGAACGAGCAGGGACGCATGCGCGCGCTCGACTCGCTCGGCGCGGGCGGAATCTTTACCGACCGACCGGAGCTGGCTCTTCGGCTATTTCCGGCAGCGGCTCGTCCGTGAGGTCGAGCAGGCGCGCTTCCGCCGCCGGCAGCGCCGCGTCCACCTTCGAGCCCGGCGGGAGAGCAGCCGCACGCGCGGTCGGCATATCGGCGATGAGGCTCGCGCCGGAGCTCGTAATGCGCAGCCTTGTGACCGGGCCGAGGAACGTGTGCGTCAGCACCTCACCCGTCATCGTGTTCGCGCCGGCGCCGTTGGCGGCGGCGACCTCGACCGTCTCCGGCCGGATGAGCACGAGCACGCGCGCGCCACGCGGCTTCGCTTTCGCCGCTTCGACGATAAGCGTAACGCCGCCGGTCTCGACCGCGCCGGTCGACGGATCGACGACGGTCCCTTCGAGCCGGTTCATGGTGCCGATGAACTCCGCCACGAACGGCGTCGCCGGCGCGCTGTACATCTCCGCCGGCGCGCCCATCTGCTCGATGCGTCCGCGATACATGACCGCGACGTGGTCGGACACCGACAGCGCCTCCTCCTGGTCGTGCGTCACGTACAGCGTCGTTATGCCGAGCTCGAGCTGGATGCGCCGGATCTCCTCGCGCAGCTGGACGCGCACCTTCGCGTCGAGCGCCGACAGCGGCTCGTCGAGGAGGAGCACGCGCGGCTCGATCGCAAGGGCGCGCGCGAGCGCGACGCGCTGCTGCATCCCGCCGGAGAGCTGATACGGATAGCGGTCGCCCGCGGCGGCGAGGCCGACGAGCTCGAGCAGGTCGTCGACGCGCTTGCGCCTGTCGCCGCGCTCTTTGCCGCGGATCCGCAGCCCGAACTCGACGTTCTGGCGCGCCGACATGTTCGGGAACAGCGAATAGGCCTGGAACACCATTCCCATATCGCGCTTGTTGGGCGCGACGCGCGTCACGTCTTTGCCGTCGACGACGATCCGCCCCGCGTCGGGACGGTCGAAGCCGGCGACGAGCCGCAGCGCTGTCGTCTTGCCGCATCCCGACGGACCGAGCAGCGAGAGGAACTCGCCCTCCCCCAGGCTGATCTCGATGCCGTCGAGCGCCTTGACGGTGCCGAAATCGCGCACGAGCCCTTGCAGTTCCAGGTACGCCATCAGCGTGCTCCAGTGAGGAAGGCGGCCCGCTGGCCGCGTTTGCGTCCGATGAAGAGCAGCGACAGCATCGCCGCCCACGTGATGCCGAAGCTCATGAGCGTGAGCGCCGCGGCGGGATACGCCTGCGTCTCGTTCACGTATTGCAGGAAGATCGGGAACGTATAGAACTGCGAGAGGTTCGCGATCGTGAACTCGCCCATGACAATGGCGAGCGCGAGGAACGAGCCGGCGAGCGCCGCAGCGCGGATGTTCGGCAGGATGACCTTCAGCAGGGTCGTCACCCAGCTCGCGCCGAGGCTGTGCGATGCCTCCGTCAGCGTGTGCACGTCGATCGAGCGGAATCCTGCGTCGAGCGAGAAGAACATGTACGGGAACGCGAGGATCACGTACGCGACGACGAGGAAGCCCCACGGCTTGGCGTAGAACCAGGCCGGCGTTCCGCGGTAGACGTCGAGGAGCCCGACGACGAGCACGATCGGCGGCACGACGAACGGGATGAGCGCCATGAATGCGAGAACCGGTCGCAGCTTCGGCACCTTCAGGTGCACCCAGTACACCGTCGGCACGAAGAGCGCCAGGCTGATCGCGATCGTCTCGAGGGCAAGGAGGAACGAGACCTTGAGCGTGTGCCAGAAGCCGGGGTTGTGGATGACCCAGCCGTAGCTGTGCAGCGTGCAGCACTTGCCGGTCGAGTTCTTGTCCAGGCTGAACAGGAACGTCGCCAACAGCGGGATGAAGAAATACGCGAAGCCGAGGAACAGCCAGATGTAGGCCGACGGCGCCATCCGCGGCATCCGCAACCTCATTTCGCCCACCTCTGCGCGCGGCGAAGCAGCGGGATGTAGATCGCCATCATCAGGGCGAGTACGGCGAACATGCCGAGCGCCATCGCCTGCGCGAAGTGCGGGTTCGAGAGCACGTTGCCCTGGTAGTACGCGCCCAGCGTGACCGTGATCAGGTTGCTGTATCCGAGGCTGTAGGCCGTCGCGTACGCGGCGAACGCGTTCCCGAAGAGCAGGATGATCGCGCCGAGGATCGAGGGCATGAGCACGGGCACGCCGACGTAGCGCCAGAACTGGATCGGGCGCGCGCCGAGGTTGGCCGCCGCCTCGCGCCACTCCCGCTTGAGCCCGTCGATGGCGGGCGAGATGACGAGGATCATCAGCGGGAGCTGGAAGTAGAGGTAGACGATCTCGACACCGGTCTTCGTGAACAGCGAGAAGCCGTGCAGATAGATGTTGTAGTGCAGCTGATTGAGAAGGAACTTCGTCACGATCCCGATCGACCCGAGGGTCGCGATGAACGCGAACGCGAGCGGGATGCCCCCGAAGTTCGCCGCGACGCCGGAGAAGGTCGTCAGCATCGAGCGGATCCAGCGCGGCGTCCCGTCGCGGATGGCGGCATATGCGATCAGGACGCCGAACACGCCACCCGCAAGGGCGGTCACGCCGCTCAGCTCGATGCTGTTTTGAAAGGCCCCGATATACGGCTGGTGGAAGAGGCCGGTGATGTTCGAGAAGGTGAACCCGCCGTGCTCGCCCTTGAAAGCGCCGACGAGCACCTGGCCAGCCGGCAGGAACAAAAAGGCGAACGCATAGGCAAAAAACGGCAGCGTCCCCAACCAAGCGAGCGGGAGACGTCTCCGGCCGGACGCGGTGTCCGGCCGGAGGGCCTCCGATGCAGCACTGCTCGCGATGCTACGACCCGACCTTGCTCGGCCACTGCTGCGCGATGAGCGCCTTCGCAGCCGTCTGCTGCCCCGAGGTCGCAAACTTCACCTTCGCGTACAGGCTCGCGTCCGGCAGAGCAGTCAGGAGCGCCTTCGGGATCACGTTGCGCTTCGCGAGATCCTGGAACCGCGCCGGGTGTGAGTACCCCTTGAGCCAGAGCAGCTGGCCCTGGTCGGAGTAGAGGAACTCCTCCCACAGCCGCGCCGCCCACGGATGCGGTGCGTGCGCGTTGATCGCCTGTGCGTAGTACGCGCCATAGACGCCGTCGGCCGGGATCGTCACCTTCCAGTTCGCCGCCGGGAACTCCTTCGCGTACCCGAGATTGAGGTAGTCCCAGTCGATCGAGATCGGCGTCTGGCCCGACGCGACCGTCTGCGGCGTCGACTGCACCGGGATGAAGTTCCCGCTGCTCTTCATCTTCGCAAAGAGGTCGATGCCGGCCTGGACGTTCCCGAGCGACCCCCCGTTGCCGAGAGCCGCGGCGAAGACGCCCGCGACGGCCGAGCCCGACGTGAGCGGGCTGCCGTTGAGCGCGACCTTGCCCTTGTACTCGGACTTCAGCAGGTCCTGCCAGGTCTTCGGCGGCGTCGAGATGAGATTGGCGTTGTAACCGATCGACACCGCGCCCCAGTAGTCACCGGTCCAGTAGCCGCGCGTGTCCTTCATCGCGCGCGGGATCGTGCTGAACTCGCTGACGAAGTACTTCGCGAAGAGACCCTGTGCCGTGCCGGAAATCGCGAACGCGGGGCCGTCGTCGACGACGTCGGGTGCGCGCGAGTCGCCCTGGAGCGACTGCACGGCCTGGTTCTCCTCGGCTGAGCTCCCATCCGGGTTGTTGTTCGTGATGGGGATGCCGTACTTCTTCGAGAACGTGGACATGATCTCGCCGTAGTTCGCCCAGTCGGGCGGCAGCGCGATCGTGTTGAGGTGGCCTTCCTTCTTCGCCTCGGCGATCATCTCTTTCATCGAGAAGCCCTTGCCCTTGAGCGGCGGCGCGGCTGCCATGCCGCGTGCCATGGCAAGGCCCGGCGTCGTCAGAACGGTGAGACCGGCAGCGGCCGCAACGCTCCGCTTGAGCATCTGCGTCCGGCTCATTCCCTCCTCGCGGAGCTTTTGCCAAAACTCGAGCTCTTGCGCTTCGTGATCCTCCATCTGCCCTCCCGGGATGGAATTGTGAATGTCTGGTAGCTAACACATAAGGACCTAGGTATTCAATGGTTGATGCCACTCCGTAACGGGATAGGCTCGGTTTCGTGACCGCGTTCGCCGAGGGCGGCGTCTGGCTTCGGTGCGCGCTGCACGCCCATACAACGAACTCCGATGGGGATTTGCCCCCTGACAAGCTGGTCCGGCACTACGAATGGGCCGGCTACGACGTCCTCGCCATCACCGACCACTGGGTGCGGACGGACGAACGCTCGACACGGAAGACGCTCGTCATCCCTTCGGTCGAACTGAACGCCTGGTGCGGAGGCCCGGAGCACGACGCCCACGTGCTCGCGCTCGGAGTCGAGGCCGACCCCGTCGTCCCCGAGAACGAGTTCGCACCGCTGCAGGAGGTCGTCTCCTGGATCGCGGCCAACGGCGGCGTCCCCTATCTCGCGCACACGTACTGGAGCGGCCTGCGCACCGACCAGTGGGAGGCGTGCGAGGGCCTGCTCGGGATCGAGGTGTGGAACTCGGGTTGCGAGCTCGAGATCGGCCGCGGCGACTCGACCGTCCACTGGGACGAGGCGCTCGAGCGCGGCCGCAGCTTCTTCGCCCTCGCGACCGACGACTCGCACCATCCCGGGTTCGACAGCGGCTTCGCTTGGACGATGGTGCGCGCCGCGGAGAAGACGCAGGCGGCCGTGCTCGATGCGCTGCGAACCGGGAGCTTCTACGGCTCGACCGGCCCGTCCATCCATCGGGTCGAAATGGACGACGCGGCCGTGACGGTCGAGTGCAGCCCCGCCGCGAGCGTCACGCTCGTCTCCAGCCGCGCGCGCGGCGCGCGCGCGAACGCCGGCCGGCTCGGGTACCCCAAGGACTCGCAGATCCTCGCGCTCGATGACCGCGGCCTCATCACCGCAGTGCGGCTCGAGCGGCCCTACGAGGTGCCGTACGGCCGGATCGAGGTGGCGGACGCCGACGGACGCCGCGCGTGGACGAACCCCCTATGGATCGCAGCGAACAACTAGAGCGGCTCGGGTCGCAGCGCTTCGATCTGCTCGTGATCGGCGGCGGGATCGTCGGCGCGGGGATCGCCGAGGCGGCGACCGCGCACGGCCTCTCGGTGGCGCTCGTGGACAAAGGCGACTTCGCCGGCGCGACGTCGAGCGCGTCCTCGAAGCTCGTGCACGGGGGCCTGCGCTATCTGCGCCTCGGCGACGTCGGCCTCGTGCGCGAGGCGCACCATGAGCGGCGGCTGCTCATGCGCGTCGTCGCTCCGCATCTCGTTCGCCGCCTGCCGTTTCTCTTCCCGCTGTACGAGGACGGCCCCTACCGCCCGTGGTTCGTGCAGTCCGGGATCGTCATCTATTCGACGCTCGCGCGCGCGAAGCTGAACGGCCTCGTCGACCTCGACCGCGCGCAGCGGATGGTGCCCCCGCTCCGTGGCGCGGGCCTGCGCTCGTGCGCGCTGTACGAGGACGCGTGGACGAACGACTCGCGGCTGACGCTCGCCAACCTGCGCGCGGCCGAGGAGCGCGGCGCCGTCGTCCTCAATTACGCGGAGCTCGTCGGGGTCCATCCCCTCGAGGTACGCGCGGACGGTCACACGATCGGCGTCGACGCGCGTAGCGTCGTCAACGCCGCGGGCCCTTGGGTCGACCGCGTCCGCCTGCTCGAGGACGAGCACGCGAAGCCGTCGATGCGCCTGAGCAAGGGTGCGCATGTGCTCGTCGACGGCGCACAGGACTGGAGCGCGGCGCTGACGATTCCGCACGACAAGGTGCGCGTCAGCTTCGCGGTGCCGTGGGAGGGGATGCTCCTGCTCGGCACGACCGACAAGCTGCACGACGGCGAGCCCGAGACGGTCGCGGTCACCGGCGACGATGTCGCCCAGATCCTCCGCGAGGCGTCGGAAGGCGTCGAGGACATCGGCCCGGTGCGCGCGACCTTCTGCGGGCTGCGCGTGCTGCCCGGCGGGGACGAGGCGACTGCGAGTGCAAAGCGCGAGACGGTCTTCTCCGCGGGGCCGTCCGGAATGGTGAGCGTGGCCGGCGGCAAGCTGACGACATACCGGCGCATCGCCCTCGATGCGCTCGACCACGTCGGCGTCCGG
>DATBQM010000054.1:0-32636 GCA_036560805.1 Gaiellaceae bacterium
GCTATCTGTATCAGGGGCTAGACTGAATCGCCTGACGCAGGTCGTGGATCAGCCGCTTCATCGCGCCCTTGGTCTCACCGACTGGGAGGCCGATCGAATCCGGGAGCTTCTCGGCCGCGACCCGAACCACTTCGAGCTCGCCGTCTTCTCGCTCCTCTGGTCCGAGCATTGCGGGTACAAGCACTCGGCGCCGCTGCTGCGACGGCTTCCTTCCGCCGGCGACCGCGTCCTGCAGGGACCGGGTGAGAACGCCGGTGTGCTTGACCTCGGCGACGGCGTTGCGGTCGCATTCAAGGTCGAGTCGCACAACCATCCGTCCGCCGTCGAACCGTTCCAGGGCGCCGCGACCGGGATCGGCGGGATCCTGCGCGACATCATCGCGATGGGCGCACGCCCGATCGCGCTCCTCGACGGGCTTTGGTTCGGCGACGGCGGCCACGACTTCGACCGTGCCGTCGCCGGCATCGGCCACTACGGGAACTGTGTCGGCGTGCCGACCGTCGGCGGCCAGACGGTCTGGGACGAGGCCTACCGCGGCAACTGCCTCGTCAACGCCATGTGCGTCGGGCTACTCGACGCGCACCGGCTGCAGACGGCGAAGGCGAGCGGCCCGGGCAACGCCGTCGTCCTGTTCGGTGCGACGACGGGTCGCGACGGCATCGGCGGCGCTTCCGTGCTCGCGAGCCAGGAGCTCGGCGAGGACGATCCCGACAAGCGGCCGTCGGTGCAGGTCGGTGATCCGTTCACGGGGAAGAAGCTCATCGAGGTGTCTGTCGAGCTCGTCGAGTCCGGGCTCGTCGAGTCGCTGCAGGACTGCGGCGCCGCGGGGCTCGCGTCCGCGCTCAGCGAGATGGCGGGCGACGGCGCCGGCATCGACGTGCACCTCGACCGCGTGCCGCTGCGCGAGGAGGGCATGGAGCCGTGGGAAATCATGATCTCGGAATCGCAGGAGCGCATGGTTGCGATCGTCCGGCCGCAAATGATCGCCGCGGTGCACGCGCTGTGCGCGAAATGGGAGCTCGAGAGCGCCGTCATCGGCGAGGTGTCCGACACCGGGCTGCTGCGCGCGTTCCACGACGACGCGGTCGTCGGGGAGATCCCCGCGCGCTTCCTGACGGACGAGTGCCCGCGCTACGAGGTCGAGCAGCGCAAGCCCGATTCGTGGGTGACGCCGAAGACGCATCGCGCGAGCGCGCCCTTCGCCGAGGTGGTGGAGCAGTACGACCAGCTCGTCGGCTCACGCACCGTGCGGCGGCCAGGGCTCGACGCGGCAGTGCTGCGGCTGCGCCCCTCGTTGCGCGGGCTCGCCGTCTCGCTGCAGGGCCCGCGACCGGGAGAGATGGATCCGTTCAGGGCGGGGGTGCAGGCCGTGCTCGGCGCGGCGCGCAACGTCGCGTGCACCGGGGGCGAGCCGATCGGGCTCACGGACTGCCTCAACTTCGGCAATCCCGAGAAGCCCGAGGTCGGATACGAGCTCGCGCAGGCGATCGAGGGGATCGCGCAGGCAGCGGATGCGCTCGGCATCCCCGTCGTCTCGGGCAACGTCTCGCTGTACAACGACACCGACGGCCGCTCGATCCCGCCGACCCCCGTCGTCGGCTGCGTCGGGATCGTCGCCGACGTGCGGCTCGTGCCCGCCGGCTGGCAGAAGGGCGACATCGTCCTCCTCGCAGCCGCGCCGGAGGAGAGCCTCGCCGCCGAGGCCTCGCTCATCCGCTTCCTGCGCAAGGCGGCGCCGCTCCTGTCGCTCTGCCACGACGTGGGCAGCAGCGGCCTCGCGGCCGCAGTCGCCGAAGCGGCGCGTTGGAGCGGTCGCGACGCCGACGTCGAGCTCCCGGAGGCGCCGACCGCCGGCGCAGCGATCCTCGCGTGCGCCGCGGAGAACGTCGCGCGGCTCGGCACGCGCGGCTTCGTGCAGATAGGCGAGGTGCGCTGATGTGCGGCGTGTTCGGCGTGTACGCGCCCGAGCGCGACGTCGCGCGCCTGACGTACTTCGGGCTCTTCTCGTTGCAGCACCGCGGCCAGGAGTCCGCCGGCATCGCCGTCTCCGAGCACGGACGACTGACGGCGCTGCGCGATCTCGGCCTCGTCACGCAGGTGTTCGACGAGCAGAAGCTGCACGGGCTGCGCGGGCAGGTGGCGATCGGGCACACCCGCTATTCGACGACGGGATCGTCGCAGTGGGCGAACGCGCAGCCGCTCGTGCAGCACGGGCGTAACCGCACTGTCGCGCTCGGCCACAACGGCAACCTGGTCAACGCCGACGCCGTGCGCGACGAGCTGCGCGCGGAAGGCGCGTCGATGCACGGCACGTCCGACAGCGAGGTGATCGCAGCGCTCATCGCGAACGCCGACGCACCGCTCGACGACGCGGTCGCTGGCGCGATGCGGAGGCTGGAGGGCGCGTACTCCGTCGTCGCGCTCTCGGAGGGGACGCTGATCGCGTTCCGAGACCCGCACGGCTTCCGGCCGCTCGTGCTCGGGCGCGTGAACGACGACTGGGTCGTCGCGTCGGAGACGTGCGCGTTCGACCTCGTCGGCGCGGACCTGGTGCGCGAGGTCGAGCGCGGCGAGGTTGTGCTCATCGACGGCGACGGGATGCGCTCGGTGCAGGCGGTCGATCCGCCCGAAGCGGGTGCGCTGTGCATTTTCGAGTTCTTCTATTTGGCCCGGCCGGATACGAGGCTCGCCGGCATCGAGGTGCACGGCGCGCGCGTGCGCATGGGCGAGCGGCTCGCGCGGGAGGCGCCCGCCGACGCGGATCTCGTCCTCCCCATCCCGGACTCGGGCACGCCGGCCGCGATCGGCTTCTCGCGCGCGCTCGGCATCCCCTTCAGCGAGGGCCTGATCAAGAACCGCTACATCGGGCGGACGTTCATCCAGCCCGACCAGGAGCTGCGCCGCCTCGGCGTGCGGCTGAAGTTCAACCCGCTCGCGGAGGTTGCCGGCAAGCGCGTCGTCGTCGTCGACGATTCGATCGTGCGCGGCAACACGACCGGCGCGATCGTCCGCATGCTCTTCGACGCGGGCGCGGCGGAGGTGCACGTGCGCATCTCCTCGCCGCCGGTGATCGGGCAGTGCTTCTACGGCATCGACCTCGCAGACCCGGAGGAGATGGTCGCGGCGGGGAAGACGGTCGACGAGGTCCGCGACTTCATCGGCGCCACGTCGCTCGCGTACCTCTCGCACGAGGGCCTCGTCGAGGCGACGAGTCGCCCCGCGTCCGACCTGTGCAGCGCTTGCCTCACGCGCCGGTACCCGACCGAGGTGCCAGCCGAGTACGCGAAGCTCCGCTTCGAGACCACGCGCGCATAGAAGAATTGTGGAAGTTGTGACACAGACGTTTTGGTGGCTGCCACCGGCCGTCTACGCGGCCAGATCCTGGACGTGCAGGATCTCGAGCTTGATTCCGTCCGGGTCGTAGAAGAACACGGCGTAGTACCCCGGCAGGTAGGCGTACTCCTGTGGCTCGCTCTCGAGCTCGCCGCCTGCGTCGCGCACCCACTCCGCACGCTCGTCCACCGCGGCGCGCGACATTGCCTCGATGGCGAGGTGGTGGAGCCCGATCGCGTACCGGTCGACCTTGCCGTCGCTCTGCGCTTCGCGCAGCCCGATCGACGTCCCGCGGCCGCTCAGGTACCAGATCGTCTCGCCGCGCTCGCCCTCGACCTCGCTGATGACGTGCCAGCCGAGCGGACCGAGCAGGTCGCGGTAGAACGGCAAGCTGCGCTCGATCGAGGAGACGACGAGGTCGACGTGGTGAACGCCGCCGGAACGCATGCGATCCAACGTGACTTCGTCGTCCGCCGCACGAGTCCTCGTACCATCCCCTGCCGGTGCACCTGTTCCACTACCACCTCGTCACGAGCCGCGTCCGCGAGGTCGAGGCGCGCTACATCGGCAAGCTGGGGTTCGATCTCGTCGCGCGTCATGGGCGGATCGGAGAGGACCTGCAGTCGTACGAGCCGGGCATCTCGTGGGCCGAGCTGGACTCGCTCGGGTTCAAGCTCCGCCTCTCCGAGCTCGAGCTCGGCGCCGTCAACGTCGTCGTGCAACCCGGGCAATGGCCGCTTCCGCGCGTCGACCATCTCGGCCTCGCGCTCGACGAGGACGAGTTCGAGCGCGCGCTCGGGCGCGCGGAGGAGGGATCACTACGCGTGCAGGAGCACGGCGGCCGACGGACGTTCGTGTCCACGAACGCGGGCTACCGCCTCGAGCTCCATCCGCCACGGGACTGGATCGACGAGCTCCTCGGACAGTCCGACCGGCTCCGCCTCTCCGAGCTGCACCTGAAGTCGGACGACCCGGAGGGGAAGGCGCAGGCGCTCGCACAGCTGCTCGACTGCGAGCGAATCGGCGCCGAAGTCGAGATCGGCGAGACGCTCGTCCGCTTCACGCCCGGCGGCTCGCAGGGGCGGCCGGAGCTGGAAGCCGAGATGTTCGTCTAGGCCGCGGCCTAGACTCGACTTCTTGACGAAGGACACACGCACGTACGAGGCGGCAGGCGTCTCGCTCGCCACCGCCGACGCGGTCGTCGAACGGCTGCGGGCGGCGGTGGAGTCGACCGGCGCACGCGGGTTCGGCTTCTTCGCCGGCCTCTTTCCGCTCGACGAGCGCCGCTTCCTCGCGGCCTCCACCGACAGCGTCGGCTCGAAGCTGATGCTGCACCGCCGGGCCGGGACGCTGCGGTGGGGCGGCATGGACCTCGCGGCGCACTGCATCGACGACGTCCTCTGCAGCGGCGCCGACCCGCTGTTCCTCCTCGACTACGTCGCGGCCGAGCACGTCGAGCTCGAACAGGTCGCTGAGCTCGTGGAAGGCGCCGCCGAGGTGTGCCGCGCGGCCGGCTGTGCACTGATCGGCGGCGAAACGGCAGAGCTGCCCGGCGTGTACCGCGACGACGAGCTCGATTTCGCCGGCACGTGCGTCGGCATCGTCGACCGCGACACCCTGATCGACGGCTCGCGCTGCGCGCCGGGCGACATGATCGTCGGGTTCCCGTCCAGCGGACTGCACACGAACGGCTTCTCACTCGTGCGGACACTCGGCGAGCTCCCGCGCGATTTCCTCGCGCCGCACCGCCTCTATCTCGACGAGGTGCGGGCCCTCCGTGCCCGTGCGGACGTAAAGGCGCTCGCGCACGTGACCGGCGGCGGGATTCTGGGCAACCTGTCGCGCGTCCTTCCCGAGGGCGTGCACGCCCGCATCGACTGGGACGTGTGGGAGCGGCCGCCCGTCTTTGCCTGGATCGCGGAGCGCGGCGTCGCGGAAGACGAGGCGCGCCGCGTGTTCAACCTCGGCATCGGCATGTGCGCCGTCGTCCCTGAGGCGCCGGAGGGCGCGCTCGTGATCGGCACGCTCGCATGATCGGCGTACTCGTCTCGGGCGAGGGCACGAACCTCCAGGCGCTGGTCGACGCCGGCCTGCCGATCGTCGCGGTCGCGTCGAACAAGCGTGACGCGCGCGCGCTCGCGCGCGCGAGCGTCCCGACCGCGTCGTTCGAGCTCGCCGACTACGAGGGCCGCGAGGCGCGAGACGCGGCGATGGCCGACTGGCTCCTCGAGCACGGCGTGACGCTCGTGGTGCTCGCGGGCTACATGCACTTGCTCACGAGACCGTTCCTGGACGGCTTCCCCGACGCGGTCGTCAACGTGCATCCCTCGCTGCTCCCGAGCTTTCCCGGCGCGCACGCGGTCGAGGAGCAGCTCGCCGCGGGCGTGACGGAATCCGGCGCGACCGTCCATCTCGTCGACACCGGTGTCGACAGTGGCCCGATCCTCGCGCAGGAGCGCGTTCCGGTGCTCGCCGACGACACGCCCGAGACGCTGCACGAGCGCATCAAGGCGGTCGAGCACCAGCTGCTGCCGAAGGTGGTGCGAGAGCTGTGCGCGCGCTGATCTCGACGTACGACAAGACGGGGCTCGACGAGTTCGCTCTCGGGCTCGCGCGCCTCGGTTGGTCGTTCGTCGCGAGCGGCGGCACCGCTGTCCATCTCGAGCAGCTCGGCCTCGAGGTCGACCACGTCGAGGCCCTCACGGATTCGCCGGAGATGCTCGGTGGGCGCGTGAAGACGCTGCACCCGCGCATCCACGCGGGAATCCTCGCGCGGCGCGACCACCCCGAGGATGTGGCCACGCTCGAGGAGCAGGGCATCGAGCCGTTCGACCTCGTCTGCGTCAACCTCTATCCGTTCGAGCAGGTGTCCGCGCGACAGGGCGTGACGGAGGAGGAGGCCGTCGAGATGATCGACGTCGGCGGGCCGTCGATGCTGCGCGGCGCGGCGAAGAACTTCGCGCACTGCATCCCCGTCTGCCGCCCCGACCGGTACGGCTTCGTCCTCGACGAGCTCGGGTCCCGCGGAGAGGTCTCGCTGGAGACCCGGCGCGAGCTCGCCGCCGAGGCGTTCGCCACCACCGCGGCGTACGAGGCTGCGATCGCAACATGGTTCGCGGAGCGCGAGGCGTTCCCCGAGACGCTCGCGCTCGCATTCGACAAGGTGCTCGACCTCTCCTACGGCGAGAACCCGCACCAACGCGCCGCGTTCTACGCCGACCGCGGAGCGCGCGCGCACCTGCTCTCACGCGTCGAGCAGCTGCACGGCAAGGCGCTCTCGTTCAACAACCTCAACGACCTCTCCGCCGCGCGACTCGTCTGCCGCGAGTTCACACTGCCTGCCTGCGTCATCGTCAAGCATGCGAACCCGTGCGGCGTCGCGCTCGGCGCGACGATCGAGGAGGCGTACGACAAGGCACTCGCCTCCGACCCCGTGTCCGCGTACGGCGGCATCGTCGTGCTCAACCGCGACGTCGACGCTCCGCTCGGCGCGAAGCTCGCCGAGCAGTTCGTCGAGGTGCTGTTCGCGCCCGGATACGACGAGGACGCGCTCGAGGCGCTGCAGCGCAAGCAGGGCACGCGCGTGCTCGTCGACCGCGAGCGCCGCAGGCCGCTCGCGCAGCAGCGTGCACTGAAGCGCGTACTCGGCGGCATTTTGGTGCAGGACGCGGATAGCGAAATCGAGGACCGCGACGGCTGGCAGGTCGTCGCCGGCGCGCCCGACGAGCAGCAGTGGGGCGACCTCGTCTTCGCCTGGCGTGTGTGCAAGCACGTGCTGTCGAACGCGATCGTGATCGCGACCGACCTCGCCACGATCGGCGTCGGAGCCGGCCAGATGAGCCGAGTGGACGCGGTGCGCATCGCGCTCGACAAGGCCGTCGAGCTCGGCCACGACACGCGCGGGGCCGTGCTCGCGTCCGACGCCTTCTTCCCGTTCGCGGACGGGCCGGAGTTGGCCCTCGAGCGCGGCGTCCGCGCGATCGTCCAGCCGGGCGGGTCGCGGCGCGACGACCAGGTGATCGCCGCCGTCGCCGACGCGGGTGCGACGATGGTGTTCACAGGCCGCCGCCATTTCCGCCACTAGCGATCACTTCCGCCTCGTCGCCCGCGCGGACCAGCGCGCGTTCCTCGGCCTCCCGTGGAGCCTGCCCCTCGAGGAATGGCCCGAGGACCTGGTTGTCGAGGTCGCGCGCGGCATCGGCCGCCACGTCGTTCGGTTCGTCCACCTGAACGGGACGTACTACGCGTTGAAGGAGCTGCCGCAGCGCATCGCCGAACGCGAGTACCGGCTCCTCATCGATCTGGGCGAGCGTGGTGTGCCTGCTGTCGACTCCGTCGGGCTCGTCGTCGAGCGAGGCGACCTCGATTCGGTGGTCATCACGCGTGTGCTCGAGTTCGCGCTCCCGTATCGCCTCATCCTCGGCCGGCGGATGCTGCCGGCCCCAGAAGCCGTCATCCGCGGTGCGCTCGCTGAGTTGCTCGTGCGACTCCATCTCGCCGGCTTCTTCTGGGGCGATTGCTCGCTCTCGAACGCGCTCTTCCGTCGCGACGCCGGCGCGCTTTCCGCCCATCTTGTCGACGCGGAGACGGGCGAGCTGCACGAGCGCCTCTCTGAGGGACAGCGCGGGCACGACCTCGCTATCGCGGAGGAGAACATCACGGGCGAGCTGTACGACCTCAGCGCCGAGCTCGAGCGAGATGTCGTCGCCGAGCCGTGGGCGTTCGCCGAGGACGTGCGCGAACGGTACGAGCGCCTGTGGGCCGAGCTCACCGAAGAGCAGGTCTTCGCCGTCGGGCAGGGGCAGAAGCTCGAGGAACGCCTGCGCCGGTTGAACGACCTCGGCTTCGACGTCGAGGAGGTCGAGCTCGTCAGCGACGGCGGCGAGGTGCATCTGAAGCTGCACTCGAAGGTGGTGGAGCCGGGCCATCATCGGCGACGCTTGCTGCGCCTGACCGGGCTCGACGCGCAGGAGAATCAGGCGCGGCGCCTGCTCAACGACCTGACGCGGTACAAGGCGTACCTCGAGCGGACAGGCGACGCGCCGGTGTCCGACACCGCCGCGGCCGGCCGCTGGCTGAGCGAGGTCTTCGAGCCGACGATCGCATCGATCCCGCCGGAGCTGCTCGGCAAGCGCGCGGCGGCCGAGATCTTCCACGAGATCCTCGAGCATCGCTGGTTCCTGTCCGAGCGCGCAGGCCGCGACGTCGGGTTGCAGCGGGCGACAAAGTCCTATATCGAACAAGTCCTGCGCACAGCCCCCGACGAGAAACTCACACTGACGGGAACGTCACCGGAAGGAGAGGAATGACCACCGCCGACCCGCGCCGCTGGCAGGCGCTCGCACTCGTTTGCGTCGCGTTCTTCATGACCGTGCTCGACGTCTCGATCGTGAACGTCGCGCTGCCTTCGATCGGCGGCCACCTGCACTTCTCGCAGACCGGTCTGCAGTGGGTCATCACCGCGTACGCGATCACGTTCGGCGGCTTCCTCCTCCTCGGCGGCCGCGCGGGCGACATCCTCGGGCGCAAGCGGATGTTCCTCGTCGGCCTCGTGATCTTCTCGGCCGCCTCGCTCGTGTGCGGCCTCGCGACCTCGACCGGCGTTCTCATCGCCGCGCGCGCGGTGCAGGGATTCGGCGCAGCGGTCGTGTCGCCGTCCACGCTCTCGATCATCACGACGACGTTCGAGGAAGGCGCGGAGCGCAACAAGGCGCTCGGGATCTGGGGCGCCATGGGCGGCAGCGGCGCGGCCGCGGGCGTTCTCTTCGGCGGCATCCTCACGAAGTACCTGGGCTGGGAGTGGATCTTCTTCGTCAACGTTCCGGTCGGCGCGCTCGTGCTCGTGCTCGCGCCGCGCGTCGTCCGAGAGAGTCGTGCCCCGGTGCGACAGGGCTTCGATGTCATCGGCGCGAGCTCCGTAACCGCCGGGCTCGCGCTGCTCGTCTACGCGATCTCGAAGGCACCCGTCGACGGCTGGGGCAACGCGAAGACGATCGTCCTGATCATCGCGGCGGCGGTGCTGATCGCGTTCTTCCTCGTGTGGGAGAGCCGCGTGCCGGGCCCGCTAATGCCGCTCTCGATCTTCAGGATCCGGACGCTCGCCGGAGCGAACATCGTCGGTGTGCTGCTGGGCTCATCGATCTTCGCGGACTTCTTCCTCTTGACGCTCTACGTGCAGAGGGTCCTCCACTATTCGGCACTGAAGACCGGGGTCACCTTCCTCGCCACCGCGGGGACGACGGTCGTCGTCGCCGCACTGGCGCAATGGCTGACGACGAAGATCGGGCCCCGCATCGTCATGGCCGTCGGGCTCGCGCTCAACACCGGCGCCCTAATCTGGTACACGCAGATTCCGGTGCACGGGACGTACGTTCACGACCTGCTCGGCGGCTACCTCCTCTTCGGCTTCGGGCTCGCGCTCGCGTTCATCCCGGTGTCCATCGCCGCACTCGCCGGCGTCGGCCCGCAGGACGCCGGGCTCGCATCGGGCTTGCTGAACACGTCGCAGCAGGTCGGCGGCGCGATCGGCGTCGCAGTCGCATCGAGCATCGCGGTCTCGCGTGCGACGCACCTCCTGCACACGGGCAGCTCGCAGGCCGCCGCGCTCACGCACGGCTATGCGCTCGCGTTCTGGGTCGTGGCCGGGATCTCGGCGGCGGGCATCGTGGCCGCGCTCGCGCTCGTGCGTGACACGGAGGTCGTCGAGGCGGGCGCGCCGCAGCCGACGGCCTAGAGCCAATACCCTTCGGCCGGTGTCAGGCCGGTATCCGACCATCCTCGAGCTCGTCGGCGCGACGCCGATCGTGCGGCTCGACAAGCTCAGCCCGCGGGACGGTGCACAGATCCTCGCGAAGCTCGAGTACCTGAATCCCGGCGGCTCGGTGAAGGATCGCATCGGCCTGCCGATGATCGAGGCGGCCGAGCGCGAGGGGAAGCTGCGCCCGGGAGGGACGATCGTCGAGCCGACGTCGGGCAACACCGGCGTCGGCCTCGCGATCGCCGCGGCGATCAAGGGCTACCGCTGCATCTTCGTCATGCCCGACAAGATGAGCCAGGAGAAGATCGCGCTCCTCCGCGCGTACGGCGCGGAGGTCGTGATCACGCCGACCGCGGTCGAGCACGACTCGCCGGAGAGCTACTACTCCGTGTCCGACCGGCTCGCCGAGGAGATCCCCGGCGGTTACAAGCCCGACCAGTACTCGAACATGAACAACCCCGAGGCGCACTACCGCGTCACCGGGCCGGAAATCTGGGAGCAGACGGGCGGCGGGGAGATCGACGCGCTCGTCATCTCGGTCGGCACGGGCGGCACGATCAGCGGCGTCGGCCGCTTCTTCAAGGAGCACAAGCCGGAGGTGCTGATCGTCGGGGCCGATCCCGAAGGCTCCGTGTACACGGCGAAGGACGAGCGCGACGTCCATCCGTATCTCGTCGAAGGCATCGGCAAGGACACGTGGCCGGAGACGATGGATCCGGACGTCGTCGACGAATGGATCCGCGTCGGAGACCGGGAGTCGTTCAGGTGGGCGCGGCGGCTCGCGCGCGAGGAGGGCATCCTCGCCGGCGGCTCGGCCGGGACGACGCTCGTCGCGGCCGACCAGTTGGCGCGCCGACTCGGCCCGGGCAAGCGCGTGCTCATGCTCGTCCCCGATTCGGGGCGCAACTACCTGTCGAAGTTCTACGACGACAACTGGATGCTGGAGCACGGGTTCCTCGAGCGCCAGGCGCCGCTCCCGCAGGTGGAGGAGGTGCTGCTCGCGAAGCACGGGGGCCAGCTCCCGGCTCTCGTCACCATCTCGGCGCACCAGAAGGTCGGCGAGGGCATCGACACGATGCAGCGCTACGGCATCTCGCAGCTGCCGGTCGTGCGCGACGGCGAATGCGAGTCGCTCGCGGACGTGATCGGCTCGCTCCAGGATCGCGCGCTGCTGGAGCGCGTGTTCGTCAACCCGGACGTGCTGCACGAGGACGTCGCGTCCGCCATGCAGCCGCCGCTCGCCGCCATCGACGCCTCCGCGACGATGGAAGAGATGTTCGCAACGCTCCAGGGCGGGACGAACGCCGTCGTCATCGCCCGCGACGGGAAGCCGGTCGGCGTCCTAACGCGGTCCGACCTCCTCGACTTCCTCGCGCACCGGCGCTAGCTCAGGCGGCTTCCGTTCTTCTTTGCTCGCTCACCCAGTTCGCGGGTCGCGATGAGCACCTGACGGACGCCGTCGAGCAGCTCGGCGACCATCTCCAGCCGCCGCTCCTCCGACCGCAGCTCCAGTAGCTCCTGCTTCGACTCGGGCGCGAGCTCTACCTGCGCCGCGAGCCGGAACGAGAGCCCGGCTGCCTCCTCGTCGACGTCGCCCGCGTCGGCTTCCGCAGACGCGGCGAGCGCCCGGAACGACGCCATGGCCCGCGCGACCGCATCGGCGCCGGGCTCGCTGCCGTCATCCGCCACGGGGGCGACCTCGGCCGTCATAAACGTGCGGCCGCGCGTCAGCTTCTCGACGCGAAAGCGCTCACCGCCTTCGACGACGATGTTCATACGCCCGTCGTCGAACTGCTCGAGCACCTCGTCGACGCTCGCCCGCGTCCCGAGCTCGCGCACACCGTTCTCGTCGGCGAACACGAGCCCGAACTCGGCCTCCTGCTCCATGCACTCGCCGATCAGCTCGCGGTAGCGCGGCTCGAAGATGTGCAGCGGCACACGCTCGGTCGGCAGGAGGACGATGCCGAGCGGAAAGAGTCCGAGCTCCATCGCGCCACAGGGTACGTACTCGCGCATACCATGGATCCGTGGCCGCCGAGCATCTCGAAACACTGCTCCGCTCTGCCTTCCCGGAGGCGAACGAGCTGCGCGTCGAGGACCGCACCGGCGGCGGCGACCATTTCCAGGTGACCGTCGCGACGCCGCGCTTCGCCGGCCTGTCGCTCCTCGAGCAGCATCGCCTCGTGAACGAGGCGCTCGCGGAGCCGCTGCGCGACGGCACCATTCACGAGCTTCGGATCAAGACGAGGGAGGCTGCAGGATGAGCGAGCTGTCGGATCGGATCAAGGACGTGATCGCGCAGGAGCCGGTCGCGCTGTTCATGAAGGGAACGCCGCAGATGATCATGTGCGGCAACTCCGACCGCGCGCTGCGCGCGCTCCGCGATGCGGGTGCGCCCGTGACGGCCGTCGACGTCCTCCCCGACCCGGCGATCCGGCAGGAGCTTTCGACGCTCTCCGGCTGGCCGACCATCCCGCAGGTCTTCGTCGGCGGCGAGCTCGTCGGCGGCGCGGACATCGTCCAGGAGCTGGCCGAGTCCGGCGAGCTCACGGGGATCCTCGAGGCGAAGCTGGGCGCGGGCTATCGCGACGAGGCAGCCGAGCGCGTCGTCGACGTGCTCACTCCCATCCAGCGATAGCCGATTCGGTCCGGCGACTCGACGTCGCCGAGCCAGTGGTGGAAATACGGCACCCACTCGAGCACACGCTCGTCGTATCGCGCGCGCAGCGCATCGAGCAGGACGTCGTGCGGATGCAGGCCGGGATGCCTCCAGCGCCACTGCTCGACCGACGGCGGCCCGTTCGCACCGGGCCGCGCGCGACGCTCCGCGTCGTACCACGCCTGCAGCTCGGGATCGATGAGGTCCCATGCGAACTCGTCGACGATCAAGAGAGGCGCCAGCGACGCGAGCCGGTCGACGGCCTCGCCGAGTGGATCGAGATGGTGGATGACGCGGCCGGCGACGACCGCGTCGAACGTGCCGTCGACCTCGCGGAAGTCCGTCTGTCGGAAGCGCGGCCCCGCCGGCGCGCGCGGGTCGACGCCGATCACGTCGTAGCCTGCGTCGACGAGCGCGGGGACGACGCCGCCGCGATCGCCGCACCCGACCTCGAGCACACGCGCCGGAGCCTGCGGCAGGTGATGTAGAACGAACGCCGTGAATCCCATCGAAGTGAGCGTTGCAGAAGCACGTCGCATCGCGGTCCGGTCGCAGCTCCTGGACGGCTCGGCCGAGAGCGTCCTCGGCACCGTGCGCCGGCTCGGCTTCCTGCAGATCGACCCGATCTCGAGCGTCGCGCCGCCGCAGTACCTGGTCCTCTGGAGCCGCCTCGGCGCATACGACCGCGCCGAGCTCGACCGACTGCTCTGGGAAGAAAAGAAGCTCGTCGAGTGGGTCGCGTTCGTCTATCCCGTCGAGGACATGCCACTGCTGCGTGCGCGGATGCGCAACGCCAAGCCGGCCGGCAACGAGTTCCTGCGCGAGAACGCGAGCTTCAAACGGTACGTCCTCCGGGAGCTCGAGCGGCGCGGTCCGCTCCTCTCCCGCGACATCGAGACGCACTCGAGCCGCAAGGGCCAGGAGCGGCACGAGTGGTGGGGCACGCGCCAGATGGGGCTGATGCTCGACGTGCTCGCAGCTCGAGGGCACGTGGCGGTCGTCGGGCGCAAGCAGGGACAGCGCGTGTGGGATCTTGCCGAGCGCTGGTACCCACCCGAGACGGAGAAGCTCTCCTGGAACGAGGCCGACGCGATCATCCGGGAGAAGCGGTTCCGCGCACTCGGCGTGAAGCTCGAGAAGGGACGCTGGCTCGCGCACCCGGACGCGGTCGACGGCGCCATCCCGAACCGCGCCACGTTTCTCTCGCCGTTCGACCGGCTGATCCACGACCGCGCCCGGACGGAGGCGCTGTGGGACTTCCACTACCGGCTCGAGATGTACGTCCCGAAGCTGAAGCGCGAGTACGGGTACTACGTCCTCCCCATCCTGCGCGGCGACCGCATCGTCGGCAGGATCGAGCCCGTCTACAACCGCAAGACGCGCGAGCTGACGGTGAACGGCGTCTGGTGGGAGGGCAGGCCGGTTTCCGTGACGAAACCGCTACGCGAGCTCTCCCGCTGGTTAGCATCGACCTGATGGACTTCGAGACGCGCGCAATCCACGAGGGCCAGGAGCCGGATCCGGCCACCGGCGCGATCGTCACGCCGATCTACCAGACGTCGACCTTCGTCCAGGACGCCGTCGGCGAGCACAAGGGCTACGACTACGCGCGCGTCAACAACCCGACGCGAACTGCGCTGCAGCAGTGCCTCGCGTCGCTCGAATCGGCGGAGCACGGGGTCGCGTTCTCGTCCGGCCTGGGCGCGGTGACGACGCTCATGCACTTGGTCGATCCGGGCCAACGCGTCCTCCTCATCGCCGACGTCTACGGCGGCGTCTACCGGATGACCTCGCAGGTGTACGAGCCGAAGGGCTACGTCTTCGACTACCTCCCAGCGCCGGACTTCGCGAACCTCGGCGACCACCTCGACGACAACACCCGCATCGTCTGGATCGAGACGCCGTCCAACCCCTTGTTGAACATCGTCGACATCCGTGCCGCCGCCGACGCGGCGCACGCGGCCGGCGCACTGCTCGTCGTCGACAACACGTTCGCAACCCCGTACCTGCAACGGCCGCTCGAGCTCGGCGCCGACATCGTCGTCCACTCGACGACGAAGTACCTCGGCGGCCACTCGGACGTGATCGGCGGGTTTGCGGCGACGAACGACCCGACGATCGCGGAGCGCCTCTACTTCCTGCAGAGGTCGCTCGGCGCCGTCCCCGGCCCGTTCGACTGCTGGCTCGTGCTGCGCGGAATCAAGACGCTCGCGCTTCGCATGCGGAAGCACTGCGAGAACGCGACAGCGGTCGCGCTCTGGCTCGCGCGCAACGTCGAGCACGTGTACTACCCGGGCCTCCCAACGCATCCGGGGCACGCGATCGCGGCGCGGCAGATGCACGACTTCGGAGGGATGGTCTCGTTCCTCGCCGAGTCGCCCGAGGAAGCGGCCGAGATCGCGAAGAGCACGAAGCTCTTCCAGCTCGCGGAGTCGCTCGGCGGTGTCGAGAGCCTGATCGAGGTCCCCGCGCGCATGACGCACGCTGCCACCGCGACCGCGCCCTTCGCGGCGCCCCCGAACCTCATCCGCCTCTCCGTCGGCATCGAGTCGCCCGAGGACCTGATCGCCGACCTCGAGCACGCGCTGACGGTCGCGGCCGTGCGCGCGTGACCGTCGTCTTCGTCGAGATCCCGTCCGGCTCGCGCAACAAATACGAGTGGGACGAGGAGCTCGGCGGCATCGTGCTCGACCGCCGCCTCTTCACCTCGATGTCGTACCCCGCCGACTACGGCTTCATCGAGGGGACGCGGGCCGAGGACGGCGATCCGCTCGACGCGCTCGTGCTCGTCGCCGAGCCGACGTTCCCCGGCTGCCGCATCCGCGTGCGCGCGATCGGAGTCTTCCACATGAGCGACGAGAAAGGGCCGGACGAGAAGGTGCTCTGCGTGCCGCTCGCAGACCCGTCGTTCGAGCGCGTTCGCGACGTGCACGACGTCACTGCCGAGCTGCGCGACGAGATCGAGCACTTCTTCCAGCGCTACAAGGACCTCGAACCTGAGAAGAAGACGGAGACACGCGGCTGGGGGAACCGCTCCGAGGCCAACGCGATCCTCGACTCGGCCCGTGAACGCGCCGCTTGACCTCCTCCACCAGGGCCGCCCGCACTCGATCGGCTGCTACCTGATCGACACCGAGGACGGCCCCGCGCTCTTCGACTGCGGGCCGAGCACGACGATCGCCGCGCTGAAGGCGGGGCTCGCCGCGAACGGGCTCGCGCTGATCGACGTTCGACATCTCCTCCTCAGCCACATCCACCTCGACCACGCCGGCGCTGCGGGCGCGCTCGTGCGCGAGCACCCTGCGCTGCAGGTCCACGTCTCCGGGATCGGCGCACCGCATCTCGTCGACCCGTCGAAGCTCGAGCGCAGCGCGCGCCGCCTGTACGGCGACGCGTTCGACACGCTGTGGGGCGAGCTCACGCCCGTCCCCGAGGGGAACGTGCTCGTCGTCGGCGACTCCGTCGTCGGGCTCGACTGTTTTCCCACCCCCGGACACGCGTCGCACCACGTCTCCTATCTCGACGAGGACGGAACGCTGTACGCGGGCGATGCGGCGGGCGTGCGCATCCAGCCGGGGCGCTACGTGATGCCGCCGACGCCGCCGCCCGAGTTCGACCTCGAGGTGTGGCAGCGCACGATCGACGAGATCGAACGGCGGGCGCCGGAGCGGCTCGCACTCATCCACTTCGGTATCGCCGACGATCCGCAGCGCCATCTCGCCGACCTGCGGCTGGAGCTATACGACTGGTCCGAGTTCGTCCGCGGCGGCGCGTCGGAGGAGGAGTTCGTCGAGTACGGGCGCGCCGAGCTCGCAAACGCCGGCGAGGACACCGACGTGTACGACGTCGCAATGCCGTTGTGGCAGTCCTACCGCGGTCTCGCACGCTGGGCGGAGAAGCAGCGTGGATAGCTCTCACTCCACCGTCTGAGCCGGCTCGACCTCGACGAGCCACAGGGGCCCGTCGGCGCAGTCCAGTCGGCGCGCGCCCTCGATCTCGGTCACCGACGACGCGAGCACGCGCACCGTCTCGCCGTCGAGATCCACGAGCGCCCCGGTCAGCTCGCCGACGGGCACCGTGTACCGCCACGCCCACACGAGCCGGTGGAGCTCGAGCGCCGGCCGCGACAGATCGAGCCACGCGTCGTCGTCGACGAGAAAACCCTCGTACTCGCCGCCATTGGGCTGCGCGGTTCCCTCGTCGCCGGCGGCGAGCCGCGCAAGTGCGGTGGCAAGCGTCTCCATCACGAGCGGCCCCATGCGCTCGTAGAGCTCGTTCGGGACGGTGTACTCGCCGAGCGGGAAGGAGGCCTGCGCAAGGATCGGACCGGTGTCGAGCTCCGCGTCCATGCGGTGGAAGGTGATGCCGATGTCCTCGTCCCCGGTGCGGATCGCCCACGCGACCGGCACCGGGCCCCGATGGCGTGGCAGCAGCGACGGGTGGCCGTTCAGCCACCCGAGCCGCGGGACCGCGAGCGCATCCGGCGGGATCTTCCACGGGAAGCCCATGCAGACGACGAGATCGGGGCGGAGAGACGCGAGCAGCGGCGCGATTCCCGAACGACGCGCCGGTAGGACGACGTCGAGATCCGGAGGCAGCCCGCCCAGCAGCCCGTCGAGCGTGAACTCCGACCCGTATCGGCTCTCCATGTCGCGAATCGTGAGCAGGCCGACCGGCTCGTGGCCCGCGCCGCGCAGCACGGCGTCGAAGCCGAGCGCGACCGGAAGAATGCGGGTGACGACTACAACCCTCACGGGTGGCGGATGATGCGGCCGCCCGAGGACTGCGCCTGCGCCTTGACGACGATCTCGTCGACGTTGACGTGGAACGGGCGCGTCAGCGCGAACATGATGCACTCCGCGATGTCGTCGGGCGTGAGCGGGTCGACGCCCTTGTAGACGGCGTCCGCCTTCTCCTTGTCGCCGTAGAAGCGGACGACGGAGAACTCGGTCTCCGCGAGGCCCGGGTCGACGGTGGTCAGGCGGATGGGCCGTCCGAGCAGGTCCTCGCGCAGCGCGTAGGTGAAGCCGCGCACCGCGAACTTCGACGCCACGTAGGTCGCCGCGTTCTCGTACGCCTGCCGCCCGGCGATCGAGCCGAGATTGACGATGTGCCCGCCGTCACGGATGTGCGGGAGGCAGAGGCGCGTCATACGCACGAGCCCGTTCACGTTCGTCTCGAAGACGGTGCGCTCGTCCTCCTCGCTCGAATCGTCGAACGGCGCACGACCGAGCGCGAGCCCGGCGTTGTTGATGAGGATGTCGACGCCGCCAAGCTGCTCGAGGGCGGCTGCGACGAAGCGCTCGCTGCTCTCCGGGTCGGTCACGTCGAGCTCGAGCGCGATCTCCGTGTCCAGGCGCTCGACGCGGCGGGCTCCGCCGGCGACACGGACGCCGGCGTCCTTCAGCATGCGCGCCGTCGACCGGCCGAAGCCGGATGAGGCGCCCGTGACGATCGCGGTCTTACCGTTCAGTCCCACGGCGCTCGATGCTAACGACCTGCGAGCGCTTGGCGACGTGGTCGACCTGCAGCGTCGTGTGCCTCAGGCCGAATCGCTCCTCGAGCAGGCGCTCGAGTCGGCGCCGCGCTGCGTGGCAGTCGGCACCCGGCGAGACGAGGACGTGCGCCGCAAGCGCCGGGAATCCGCTCGTCACGGTCCACACGTGCAGGTCGTGCACCTCCACCACGTCGGGATCCGCGGCGAGCGCGGCGGCGACGGCGTCCGGGTCGATATCGGAGGGAGCGGCTTCGAGGAAGATGCGGCCCGAGTCGCGCAGGAGCGACCAGCTCGCGCGCACCATGAGCGCCGCGACGAGGAGGCTCGCGATCGGGTCGAAGCGATCCCAGCCGGTGGCGAGGACGAGCGCGCCCGCAATCGCGGTCCCGACGAACGCCGCAAGGTCGGTCGCGACGTGCAGGAACGCGCCACGCATGTTCAGGCTCGTCCGGTCGGCCCCGGAGAGCACGACCGTCGCGACGAGGTTGACGGCGACGCCCGCGAGGGCGACGACGAGAACAATCCCGCCGTGCACCGCCGGCGGAGCGATGAGCCGGCGCGTTGCGGAGTAGGCGATCCAGAGCGCGACGAGGAGCAGCGTGATCCCGTTGCCTTGCGCCGCGAGGATCTCGGCGCGCCCCAAGCCGAACGTCCACGCACCGCCCGCGGGACGGGATGCGAGCGCCGCCGCGACGAGCGCAGCTGCGAGAGCGGCTGCGTCGGTGAGCATGTGGCCCGCGTCGGCATACAAGGCGAGCGAGTGCGCGACGACGCCGCCGGCGATCTCGCCGCCCATGAGTGCGAGGATCAGCCCGAGCGCGATTCCCAGGCGGCGGCCATCAGCGTCGTGCGAGTGCAAGACGCTCCGTTGGAGTCGGGTGCGTGAAAAGCATGAGGTACGCCAGTCTGGGCGGGTCCAGGTCGCTGAGATTCTTCCTCGCAAGCGACACGTGCGCGCGGACGAACGCCTCGCGGTCGCCGGTCAGCTCGAGCGAGCAGCGGTCGGCAGCGCGCTCCCACCGGCGCGAGATCGCGGCGAGGATCGGAAGGGCGAGCAGCTCGACGCCGGTGAAGAGCAGCGCCGCGCGCGGGAAGTCGCCGGGCGCAGGCGTCCCGAGCGCAGCCCACAGGACGAGCACGAGTGCGGCCGCGCCCGCCATCCCGAGCAGCGTGCCCTTGAGCACGTGCCGGTCGCGGCGATGCCCGAGCTCGTGCGCGACGATCAGCTTCAGCTCCGACTCCCCCGCGTCGGCCAGCAGCGTGTCCCACACGACGACCCGGCGCGTCGGCCCGAGGCCGGAGACGTAGGCGTTCGTCCGCGTCGTCCGCCGGCTCGCGTCGGCGACGAGCACGGAGCGAACGGGGACACCCGCTCGCTCGGCGAGCCCGCGCAGCTCCGCGGCGAGGCGCTCGTCCTCGAGCGGGCGGAACCGGTTGAAGACGGGCTCGAGCACCACCGGGGCGACGAACGACATGAGGAGGACGAAGAGCGCCAGCGCGGCCGCCGCGGGCAGCGGCCACCAGCGTGGGAAGGCGTGCACGAGCGCGATCGCCGACCCCCAGACGGCGCCGGCGAGCACGAGCTCGATCGCCTCGCCCTTCGCCCTGTCTGCGAGCCACCCGCGGAGCGTCTGCGTCGAGAGGCCGAACCGGCGCTCGCGCACGAGGCCGCGCCACAGGTCGAACGGCAGCGAGGCGACGCTCACCGCGGCGAGGACGACGACCGCCCAGACGACCGCGTTGCCGAACCATCCGAGGCCGCCGAGCGAAAGGAACGTGAAGGCAGCGAAGACGGCGAGCACGAGGACTAACCGAACAACCGCCGCGGCATACAAGGGGCGGTGGTACCGGGAGGCCCGGTCTCGGTCTTCCTGAGAGAAATCTAAGAGGCCCAAATCGGCGTAACAAAAGCGGTGACGGTGACGTCTACACTGGCAGATCCATGGCAACTGCGGACGTAGCAGGGACCCTTAGGTCCAGCGAGGAGTCGGTCGCGCTCGCCGGGCAGCTGCGGAAGCTCGCGCGCATCGCGACGTTCATCGCGATTCTGACGAGCCCCGCTGCCTATTTCTGGTTCCGGCACGCGGCGCACCACACCGTCGTCGCGTCGCTGGTCCTCACCGCGCTCGTCGTCATCGGCTTCCGGGGCCTCGTCGACCTCATCATCCGGCGGGTGATCCCATGGCCGAGCCTCTTCGGCACCGAGGAGGCGCGGCTGCGCGAGGAGGACGTGGTCAACCGGCGCCGCGCCTGGACGTGGCGCTTCTACTACCGCGTCGGGATCTGGGTCGCCGGCCTCGTCACGATCGTCTTCCTCTGGCAGGTCATGTTCGACGCGACCCACCGCACGTGGCCCGGCACCGCACTGCACACGCTCGTGGGCATCGGCCACCTGCTGCGCAACAGAACCCTCCTGCTTCAGCTCGTCTTCGTCTTCTTCCTGTTCTTCGCCAACTTCTTCATCTTCATGGGTCCGATGATGCTCATGGGCATCTCCCAGATCCGCGGCTACGAGCCCGGCGATGCCGAATGGGGCGTGAAGCTCGACGATGTCCGCGGACAGGTCGAGGCGAAGGAAGAGGTGCGGCGGATCGTCACGCTGTGGCAGTCCGGCGAGGCGTTCGAGCTGGCCGGCGGCAAGCGCGAGCGAGGACTGCTCTTCCTCGGCGCGCCGGGCACCGGCAAGACGATGCTCGCGAAGGCGATCGCGACCGGGTTCAACTCGCCGTTCGTGTCCATCCCGGGCTCGGGCTTCGCGCAGACGTTCATCGGCATCGACGCGCTCATCGTTCGCTTCCTCGCGCGCAAGGCCAAGCGCCTCGCGCGCAAGTGGGGCGGCCAGTGCATCGTCTTCATCGACGAGATCGACGCCGTCGGCTTGCGGCGACAGGCCCTGCAGGGCAACAACATGAATCCGCTCGACGGCGCGGACCCGACCTTCTACGGTCCGTACGGCGCGATCAACTCGAGCGGCGACCTCATCCACGAGAGCTCCGCCTGGCGCGAACACATGTTCAACCTGCGCGCGCCCGAGCGCCGCTCCCCGTATCCGGCATGGATCCACAAGATGAACAACATCGTCAACCAGGGGATCATGCCCGGGATGATGGGCGGGCAGGGGCAGCTCGCGCTCAACCAGCTGCTCGTGACGATGGACGGCATCGACAACCCGCCGTTCTTCCGCCGGTTCTTCACCAACCGCATCAACACGTTCCTCGATTCGATCTACATCGTCCCGCGCCGGATCGGCCGCGTCAGCTTCCGGCTGCCCAAACCCCGTCCGCTCGGCGCGCAGATCTATTTCATCGGCGCGACGAACGTGCCGTTCGAGCGCCTCGACCCGGCGCTGACACGCCCGGGCCGCATGGGCCGCCACGTCTGGTTCCGCACGCCGACGAAGGACGACCGCAAAGACATCTTCAACCTGTACCTCGACAAGGTCTCGCACGATCCCGACCTCGACTCGCCCGAACGCCGCGATGAGATCGCGCGGATCACGAACGGCTACTCGCCGGCGATGATCGAGCAGATCTGCTCGATGGCGCTCACGAACGCGCACCACGAGGGTCAGACCGCGTTCACGTGGCAGCACCTCGTCGACGCGATGACGGTGGTCGAGTCGGGCACAGCCATCGGCGTGAAGTACACGCCCGGGGAGACGCGCGCGGTCGCGATCCACGAGGCCGGCCACGCGACCACGGCGCACGTGTATCGCCCCGAGATCGAGTCGAGCCGCCTCTCCATCCGCATGCGGGGAGGCTCGCTCGGCCACCACCAGACCTTCGACCGCGAGGAGCGCTTCAGCCGCTGGCAGAGCGAAGAGGCGGGCGACCTGATCCACACCGTCGGCGCGATGGCCGCCGAGCACGTCTTCTACGGCGAGAACTCGCGCGGCGTCGGCGGCGATCTCGGCCAGGCGACGGCGCGCGCCGCGACCATGGTCGGTGTCTGGGGCATGGAGCCGCTGCCGCTCGAGCTGAACGGGCATAGCGACGAGGAACGCGAGAAGATCGAGGAGCGACTGCAACACATCGGGATGCGCCTCATGAACCGCACGCGCGGCTCGGCCGACTTCCACTCCGACCCGGTCGCGTCCGTTCTCCAGGATCGCTTCAAGCAGAAGGTCGCAGCCCAGTTCCTCGGCCAGGCGTTCGTCATCGCGTACGTCTTCGTCCTGCACAACAAGGACAAGGTGGCGCAGATCGCCTCGGCGGTGGAGGAGAAGAAGGAGATCTTCGGCGACGACCTCAACCGCCTGCTCGATTCGGTCGGGCTGGAGAAGCCGACCATCGACTGGACGAAGGAGGAAACGTGGCCTCAGATGTGACCGGCACCGGGCTGGTGACGTCGACGCCGGCTCCGGCGCCTCCGGCGGAGCGTGCGGCGCCCTATCCCCATCGTCCGCGCTTCCTCTTCATCTACGGGCTGCTCGGCGGGGTCCTCGCAGTTGCGATCGTCCTCGTGGTGATCTATGCAGGTCGCGCAATCACACCTGCGCCCACGTGGTCGTCGTGGCGTCCGAGCGGCGGCGGCCTCGGCGCGGCGAAGCAGATCGCCGACGCTGTCGGCAAGTCGTACCGGCTGCCGAACGGCGACCAGCTCGTCGACGTGATCGCGAAGGCTCCGTCCATTCCGGGATCGAGCGGCGCGACGCTTCCGATCCACTACTACGCAGTGCGCGGCCTCAAGGGAAGCGCCGACCAAGTGCTCCCCGTCTCGTCGTCCGACAGCATGATGTACACGCTCTGCGGCCTCGGGACGTCGTGCTCGATCGCGTCCGGGACGCCGTCGGTCGCGCGGGGAACGCTCGTGCGCCGGGAGATCCTCGAGCTCGCGCTCTACACGTTCAAGTACGTCGGCGGCGTCAACAACATCGTCGCGTTCATGCCGCCGAAGAACGGGACGGCGACGCAATACGCCGTGCTCCTCCAGAAGTCCGAGCTGAAGCCGGAGCTGAAGGTGCCGCTCAAGCAGACGCTGGCCTCGAAGACCCCGCTCCCGGCGACGATCCCCGCGCGCGAGGTGCACGTCATCGACTCGACGATGGAATCGAGCGTCTACACGTACGGCGTTTCCCAGACGCAGACGGGCGACCTCGTCCTCGTCTTCAAGCCCCTTCCCGCGTAACCCCGGACTTTCCCCGGCCGTTGTAGCTGCATGGTGCTCTTACTCATACTCGCGATTCTCGCCATCGCCGCTTTCGGGGCGGGATTCGTCGTTCATTGGCTCTTCATCGTGGCGGCGATCGTCGCCCTCGTGTGGCTGATCAGCCTGTTCGCCGGTGGTATCGGGCGCCCAGGCATGCGCCGCTGGTAGGCGCAAACGACTGACTGGGACCGGCGGGCGGCCTATTTGGGCCGCCCGGCCCATTGCCGCGAGGCCGCCTCGGCCATACCGTGGACTGCGTGTCGCGCACCGCAATCCTCCTCTGGATCGTCGCGCTCTTCGTGCTCGAGGTGAACCACCTCAAGTGGATCTGGTGGGAGCACTGGAGCTGCCGCAGGTGCTCCGTGAAGCACAAGGACTGCGCGTGCGGCGCGACCGCCCGCTGGTTGATGTTCTTCTGATCGAGGCCGTAGGCTCGCGCGCCTCTCGAAGAAGTGACCCCGCGGGGCACGGGTATTCTCAACTCCCCGGCCCCCATCGACTAGCGGTCCAGGTCGCGGCCCTTTCAAGGCCGTAGCGCGGGTTCGAATCCCGCTGGGGGCATCACAGGCGAGGGCGGGCTTAGTCACGCGACGTCCGCTCCGTCGCGAAGACTCCCGTCGGTGGACGAGATGGAGGAGCGTCGCTGGGAGTTCTTGCTCCTGGAGCATCAGGACCTCAGGTCGGCCGACCAGTCGTTCGTGCAGCAGACCGCCGCGCTTCTAGGTGTTGTGGTTGTCACTGCTGGTGCTGTCGCAGTCAGCCTCGAGAAACTGTCAGGAAGCACTCCTCAGGATCTCCCGGGCTGGGTCTGGCCCATCTTCCCTCTGCCGATGTTGGGCGTGCTCGCCCTCCTCGTCTTCCTTCAAGCCGCGTCGAACCTTCGGACCCACTATGCGGAGGAAATCGAGGAGGGACTCCGACGGCGCGTCGGGTTCGGCGAGGACTTCATGTTCCCGTCGTTGTTCCTCATGCGAAAGGAGGGTTGGCACTACTCGAAGTCCATGCGGTTTCCGCCACTCTTGATCGCCTTCTGGATCGCTCTTCTGACGATCCTCAGCGTGGTCTTCGCGATCAATGTCGTCTGCATTCAGGTTGCGAGACCGCACTGGCTGCAGGCGCTCAGCGGCGTCCTCGAAGCCATCCTCTGGATCTCGATGACAGCCATCTACATCCCCAACCTCACCAAGCAGTACTTCTGGGTCAAAGCACAGCGCGCGCGGCAAGAGCGCATCCCGACTCCTCGAAAAAGCTCCTAACGCCACCCCGCGCGCGCGCCGCCCGCAGTGCGAGTCGAATCCCGCTGGGGTATCAGCCGTTCAACTGATCGACGAGCTTCTTCGGCGCAACGGTGCAGTACGCGTCCTCGGCGACGCCGGCGAGCTCCTCCCAGTCGAGGCCCCGGTCGAGGCGGACGCCGAGCCAGCCGCGATGGCCGACGTACGGCGGCACGAAGAACTTCTCCGGATCCGCGTCGACGAGCAGCTGCTGGTCGCCGGGCGGCGCCGCGCACCAGATCGCGAAGCGGCCGTCGCCGTGATGGTCGTCGAACAGCATGAGGAAGCACGTCTTCCCGCGGATGAAGAAGCTCGGCGCGCCGTGGCTCAGTCGCTCGCTCGTCTCCGGCAGGGCGAGGCAGATCTCGCGGAAACGGGCAAGGACGTCGCTCCGATCGACCATGTGTACCGTGTATCACGCCAGGGCGGTTAGCTCAGCTGGGAGAGCACCTGCCTTACAAGCAGGGGGTCGGCGGTTCGATCCCGTCACCGCCCATGTGGAAGCCGCTCAGGTCAGCCTCATGCGCTGGTTACGGCGCCAGCTCCGGCAGCCGACGCCGCTCCGCGAGCACCTCGAGGCAGCGGTCGAGAACGACGACCCGGCCGAGGCGAGGCGCCTGGTCGCGCGCTTCGAGTTCAGCGACGAGCAGCGGCGGAACGTCGACCAGCTCCTCGACGCCTGGGAACGTACACTCGGGCGCACGGGCCGGTAGCTCAGTCGGTAGAGCAGGGGACTTTTAATCCCAAGGTCGCTGGTTCGATCCCAGCCCGGCCCATACCCAAAAGCCCTGCAAGCGCCACTAAATCGTCACTTGCAGCACGTCGTGCATGCTCTGGCTCGCAACGAAAGCGGCAACGGGACAAATGTTCGCCCACGTTTGCAGCCATCGCGTATGCCTCGGTCGGGCGAAAGGGAAGCTCGCGCAAGCGATAGACGAGTCGCGCGTGTCGGTGTCGATCTAAAGGCGGAAGGGGCTGTGGGGAGCGCTCGCGGCAACTTCTGCGGCCGATGGGTCCAGTGCGGCAGTCACGCCCAGTAGCTTGGCGGCAGTGTCGCCTGCCCGCCGTTCCTGGTTCCGACCGCGGTGGGTGCCGCTGGTGGTGTTTGTGGTCATCGTCGTTGTGGTGCTGGTCATCGTGAGGGGCCGCTCGTCGCCGACCACCGGTTATGACGTCTCGTATCCGCAGTGTTCCGGTTCCTACCCGTCGACTCCGCTCTTCGGGATCGTCGGTGTCAATGGCGGCCTGGCGAACAAAGCAAACCCATGTGTTGGTGGTGAGCTGCGCTGGGCGGGCGACACGTCGGGGCAGAAGCGGCCGACGCAGCCGCCCCTGTCGCTGTACATCGACACCGGAAACCCTGGCGGTCATCACGTTGCGGACTGGCCTAGCGCCGGCACCGCGCCGGCATACGGTGCTTGTAACGGACTGCTGACCAACTCCTGCTCGTACATCTACGGTGAGCAGCGCGCCGCTCACTCCTACTTCCTCGTCGCCGCGCTCGACCCGGTCGCGGCCAAAACCGCGCCGTGGTGGCTGGACGTCGAGCTGACGTTGAGCTGGGCCGGGACCTACCAGCTCAACATCGCCGCGCTGCAGGGCTTCATCGCCGGCCTGCACAACGCCGGCGCGACCGGACCGATTGGAATCTATTCCACCAGCGACCAGTGGAAGGAGATCACGGGGCTGACGGCGCAGACAACACCGGCGTCCTTCAACCGCCAGCTGCCCGACTGGGTGGCCGGAACCGAGGCAACACTCGCGCAGGCCCGACAGAACTGCACGAGCGGTGGCTTTACCGGCGTGGCGCCGAAGCTCGCGCAGTACCGGATCGGCTCGCTCGACGCCGACCTGCGCTGTGCTCGGACCCCCTAGCCAGTGGTACTCCGGCCGGCGCGGGAGAACCCCGGTTGGGGCATCGCCGGATCTGCGAAGACCTCCCAACCCCGACTTCCTCGACACCGTCCACGACCGCTCATCCACACTCTGTGGAACCAGGTCGACGGCGCAGCGTCCGGCCGCCCACGCATAACCTCCGCGCCATCACACGCGTACAAGACGGACGTTGCGCCGATGCGAGTAGGTTTGGCCGTGGCCGGTAGCGGCTCGTCGGCGCGCGCGGATGCACTTGTGGTGTTCGGCATCACAGGCGATCTGGCGCGGGTGATGACGTTTCGGTCTCTGTACCGCCTCGAGCTGCGCGGCTTGCTCGACTGTCCTGTCGTCGGGGTCGCGGTCGACGACTGGACGGTCGAGCAGTTACGTGCGCACGCACGGGAGTCGATCGAAGCGGCAGGCGAAACGATCGACGAGAAGACGTTCGCCCGCTTCGCCGCCCGGCTGAGCTACGTGAGTGGCGACTTCACCGACCCCGGCACCTTCGAGCGGGTCGCGTCGGCGGTCGGCGGCGCCACCCAGCCGGTCTTCTACCTCGAGGTCCCGCCCGGGCTCTTCACGACGGTCGTCAAGGGCCTCGCCCAGGTCGGTCTCACTGAGAAGGCACGGGTCGTCGTCGAGAAGCCCTTCGGCCACGATCTCGCCTCGGCGCGTGCGCTCGCCGCGGAGCTGCACCGCTACGTAGAGGAGCCGCGCCTGTACAGGATCGATCACTTCCTGGGGAAGATGGGCCTGCAGGAGTTCCTCTACCTGCGTTTCGCGAACAAAATGCTGGCTCCGATCTGGAACAGCGATCACGTCCAGGCAGTGCAGCTCACTCTCGCGGAGAGCTTCGGCGTCGAGGATCGCGGCCACTTCTACGACCCGGTCGGAGCGCTCCGCGACGTGGTCGTCAACCATCTCCTGCAGCTCCTCGCGGTCGCGGCGATGGAACCACCGGCCGCACCTGACGCGCAGACGCTCGACGCCGCCAAGCTGGCAGTCCTGCGCGCGATCTCCGACGCGACGCCCGCCCGCTACGTGCGCGGCCAGTACGACGGCTATCTCGCCGTCGCCGGTGTGCAACCGAACTCGACCACCGAGACCTACGCCGCGCTGCGCCTCGACGTCGAGAACGAGCGCTGGTCGGGCGTCCCCTTCTTGATCAGAACCGGTAAGCGCTTGCCGGTCACACAGACCGAGGTGCGAATGCTCTTCCACAAGGCACCGCCGCTGGAGTTCACAACCCATGGCAGGCGGCCGCCCGCGGCGAATCAGCTGATCGTGCGGATCGACCCTTCCACGGGAATCCGGCTCGTCGTCGATGCGCTTCGTGCCGATGCGGCGGGGCCCGAGCCGATCTCGCTCGACATGGAGTTCGCCCAGGAGGGCGGAGAGGGCGCAACCCCGTACGAGGTGCTCCTCCACGCCGCCATGATCGGCGACCGCAGCCTCTTCACCGACCAGGACGTCGTCGAGGAGAGCTGGCGCATCGTTCAGCCGCTGCTCACCTCACCGCCTCCTGTCGAGAGCTACGCGTCCGGCAGCTGGGGCCCTGCCGCAGCCGACCGGCTCGCCGCCGGCCACGGCGGCTGGCACGACCCCTGGCTCGGCACCTGAGCTAGCGTCTCCCGATGGCGTCAGCGGAACCGTTCGGCGCGCCGGGGCTCGGCCCCACGTGGTCGGCGAGCGCGAAGGACGTCGTGACGACCGGGCTCGGGCCGAGCAGGCTGTGGGCGACCATCGGTCTCGGGATCGTAAACGAGGTCTACTGGCCGACGACCGGGGAGCCGCAGATTCGCGATCTCGGCTTCATCGTGGCCGACGACGAGGAATGGTTCGAGGTCAAGCGCGTCAACCGGTACCAGGTGACCACGCCGGAGGCGTACCTGCCGCTTCCACGCGTCGTCCACGAGGGCGACCGCTACACGCTGACCCTCGAGTTCCTGCCCGATCCGCTCCGCGACGTGCTGCTGATCTCCTACGAGCTCGCCGGCGCCGGCTACCGGTTGTATCCGCTGCTTGCGCCCCACCTCGGCGCAACAGGCTGGGACAACACGGCCTGGGCGGAGGACGGTGCGCTGTTCGCGCAAGGCAGTGCCGGCGATGGTCTCTGCCTGATGGCGGAGCAGGGCTTTGCCCGCGCGAGCACGGGCTACGTCGGCGCGTCGGACGGATGGCAGGACTTCAATACGAACGGCCGTCTGACCTGGGAGTTCGCGCGCGCAACCAACGGAAACGTCGCGCTCATCGGCGAGCTCGATGGCCAGAGCGGAGTCCTCGCGCTCGGCTTCGGCGAGTCGCCTACGGGCGCGCACACACTTGCGAACTCGTCGCTCGTCGAAGGTGCAGCAACGGTGCGGAAGCGCTTCACCGACGGCTGGAATCGGTGGCACGAACGGATCCAGGTGCCCGCGACAGCGCACAAGGAGCTCGAGCGGCAGGCGTGGGGATCGGCCGTGGTGCTGAAGGCGCACCAGGACCGGACGTATCCCGGCGCGACCGTCGCCAGCCTGTCGATCCCGTGGGGGAACTCGCACAACGACGCGGGCGGCTACCACCTCGTTTGGGCGAGGGACACCGTCGAGACCGGGCTCTCGCTGCTCGCGCTCTCGGATCTCGAGGGTGCGATGGAGATGCTCTCCTACCTCGTCGCGACGCAGAGCCCGGATGGGCACTGGTCGCAGAACTTCTTCCCTGACGGCAGTCCGTACTGGACCGGCATCCAGCTCGACGAAGCCGGCTTCCCGATCGTGTTCGCACGCAAGGCGCGCGAGCTCGGCCTGCCGGAGAGGCCGAGCGTCGCGCCGATGGTCCGGAGTGCCGCGTCCTACCTCGCTCGCAACGGGCCGATCAGCCCACAGGACCGCTGGGAGGAGAACCCCGGCGCAAGCCCCTTCACGCTCGCCGTCGAGGTCGCGGCCCTCGCCGCCGCAGCCGATTGGCTCGACGGCGACGAGCGCATCTATGCGCTCGAACTGGCGGACTGCTGGAACGAGCGCATCGAAGAATGGACGTACGTCGAGGGCGGCGACCTCGCGCAGCAGCACGCCGTCGGCGGCTACTACGTGCGGATCGCCCCGCCGCCGGCGCAGGGAGGCCTGCGCGGCCGCGTCCAAGTGCAGAACCGCGACGGCGAGACCGTCGCCGCCTCGGCTCTCGTCGGGCTTGACTTCCTCTATCTCGCCCGGCTCGGACTGCGCGAGGCGAGCGACCCGAAGCTGATCGACACGCTCAAGGTCGTGGACGCGATGCTGCGCGTCGAGACGCCGAACGGGGCCGTCTACCACCGCTATCCCGATGACGGCTACGGCGAGCACGCAGACGGGAGTCCATTCGACGGCCAGGGAATCGGCCGCGGGTGGCCGCTCCTCGCCGGCGAGCGCGGCCACGGCGAGCTGCTGCTCGGGAAGGACCCGCTTCCCTATCTGAACACCATGACCCGGACGACCGGACCGGGCGGACTCATGCCGGAGCAGGTGTGGGACAGCGACCCGATCCCCGAACGATTCCTCTATCCGGGCAAGCCGAGTGGAAGCGCGATGCCGCTCGTCTGGGCACACGCCGAGTTCCTGAAGCTGCTCTCCGCCACCGCGACGGGAAGCCCGGTCGAGCTACTCGACGTCGTGAAGGCACGCTACGGCGGCGAGTGTCCGCGTGCGGCGACATGGTTCTGGCGTGACGCAGTCCCCTTCGCGCAGCTCGATCGCGGGCGTTCGCTCGTCATCGAAGGGACCGACCCATTCAGTCTCGAGTTCAGCGTCGACGACGGCGGCACGTGGACCGCCCGCGACTCGGCAGTGCTCGGTCTCGGCATGCACGGCGTCCGCGTCGCCGACGTCGAGCTCGCCGACTGCAACACCTTCCGCTTCCGACGCTCCGACCAACCCGAACAGACGATCGCGATCGCACAATCAACCGAATAGCAGACAAATCCTGCAAGACGGGGACCAGCCGAAGAGGCAGGTGCAAAATATGATCGAAACGGGTATGCGAGAGCCGAGGGCACAGTGAGCTGGCGGACATTCATCGACAGTCCCGCCGTGGGAGACCACGGGGTCCAGGTCTACGACGGCGTCGAGGACCTGGCGCACGGTGTGGGCAGGTTCCTCCAGGCGGGGCTCGCGGCCGACGCACCGGCCATCGTCATCGCCACCGCGGACCACCGCCAGGCGGTCGAGGGAGAGCTCCGGGCGCGGGGGCTGGACCCGGTCGCGCTCGAGGAGGGCGGCCTCCTCATCTGCCGCGACGCCGCAGAAACGCTTGCCGCATTCATGGAAGGCGAGCTCCCGTCCCCGGTGCGGTTCGAGGCTGTGGTCGGCGGGCTTGTCGACGAGGTCGCGGCGCAGTTCCCGGATACGACGATCCACGCCTTCGGCGAGATGGTCGACATCCTCTGGGCACGCGGGGAAGCAACGGCGGCCATCGCGCTCGAGGAGCTCTGGAACGACCTCGCACGGACGCGCCGCTTTGCGCTGCTGTGCGGCTACCAGCTCGACATCTTCGACGTTTCCGTCCAGACGGGAGTGCTCCCCGCCGTCTTCCACGTCCACACGCATGCCCAGCCGGCGTACGACGCGGCCCGGCTCAGCACGGCGGTCGACCACGCGCTCGCGGACGTCGTCGGCCCGATCGAAACCGCGCGCATCTATCTCGACGTCGCGCAGAACGTCCCGCGCAATTCGATTCCGCGGGCACAAGCCGTCCTTGCCTGGCTCAGCGAGAAGAACGCGCCGCTCGCGGCAAATGTTCTCGACCGCGCCCGCGAGCACTATTCGGCCGCCTGAGCCACGCTCAGCGGCGGAAGACAATTCGCAGGAACAAGACGCGCACGACCGTCTGGTCGACGTAGTGCCGAAGGCCCAGGCGCGGCCGCCTGCTGAACCTCAATCTCACTGTCTCTCCCCGACAGTCGAGTCCCCTACGAAGTATGCACCTGAAGCCCGTGGAGGGGAATCCGCCGCCGGATCCCCCTCCACCGAAACGAGAGCGCTACCGCGTGACGACGCAGCCGTTACCGGTCGCGTCGAACGCCTCGTTGCTCCACAGGGGCTGCACCGCGAATGCGTGTCCGGCAAGCGAGATGTTCTGCGTGTTCAGCCACGCGCACTTGTCGCCGTTCTCGTTCCCTTGCGCGTCGTTCCAGCCGTCCTGATTCGAGGCGACGTTGTCCGGGTCGGTGACCGCCTCGGCGTACTCATGGCCGGTGACGATCGACCAGCCGTCGAACACGCCGTTGCCGAACGCGTTGCTCGTCGCGTTCACGTTGTGCATTCCGCACCCGCTCGTGCCGAGGCCGGGCCAGTTCGTGTTCAGCCACGGGATGAACGCGTACTGGATGCGGTACGGGTTGCCGAGCCCGTCGACGCTCGACGTCTGCGTGTGGTACCCGCAGTAGACGGGCTGGCCCGTCGCGATCGTCGACGGCGGCGTCAGGATGATGTACGTCGCCTGCGGGTCATAGTGGAAGTGCGCCGACGCGCGCATCGCTTCCTGCGCGATCGGGTCGTCGACGAGGTTCTGGGCAAGACCGGACGCGATGATGTCGCTCGGGACGGGCGTCGGATCGGTCCACACGCCCTTCAGCTGGTGCAGCGGGTTCGTGACGTACCCGGTGCTGCCGACGCATGTCGTCGAGCCCGGGAGCGCGCCGTTGCAGTACTGCGTCTGGATGTTCGCCCAACCGCTGCCTCCGACGCCTCCGAAGAACGACTGGAGATACGTCTGCAGCGTCTTGCTCGAGTAGAGCTTCCCGTTCGTGTCTCCCGTGGTGAAGCCCTGCGACCATTGTGGGCCCCACCAGATGAGGTACACCGCCGGCTTCTGCTCGACGCCGATCGCGCCCGAGCCGGCGTTGCCGCCGTGGTAGATCAGGTCGTTCGCCGCCGCGTCGGCGACGGTGCCGGCCGGGTTCTGGCCGGGCGCCCAGAAGAAGTGCTTGGCGTTGGTGAGCGGGGTGGTCGAGGCATGGGCCGGCGCCTGGGTTCCAACGGCGCCGACGAATGCGATGACGGCCGCGAGCATCGTCGCGGCCCTAGCGATGGTCCTCATCTATTCCCTCCCGAAGTGAGAGCCCATGAAGGCGATGTGAGT
>DATBQM010000055.1:0-43644 GCA_036560805.1 Gaiellaceae bacterium
GCGTGGCGGAGTCGACGGTGATCTTCGGGCCCATGCGCCACGTCGGGTGCGCGAGCGCCTCCTCCGGCGTAACGGCGGTGAGCTCGTCGCGCGTGCGCCCGCGGAACGGGCCGCCCGATCCGGTGAGGACGAGCGTGTCCACCTGATCGGGCGCGCGACCTTCGAGGCACTGGAAGAGCGCCGAGTGCTCGCTGTCGACCGGGAGGATCCGGCCGCCGCCCCTGCGTTGCGCCGCAAGCGCGAGCTCGCCGGCCGCGACCAGGCTTTCCTTGTTCGCGAGCGCGAGGTCGACGCCGCGCTCGAGCGCCCACAGCGTCGCGTGGATGCCGGCGAAGCCGACGACGGCGTTGAGGACGACGTCGGGCTCGGCCTGGTCGAGCAGCTCGGTGACATCGCCGCCGACCTGCTTGAGCGGCGCGTCGACGTCGTCGAGCGGCGACGACCCGGACGCCGCTGCGCACAGCTCGAGCTCGGGATGCGCCTCGACGATCTCGATCGCCTGGCGCCCGATCGACCCCGTGGCGCCGAGGAGGGCGACTCGCCTCATGCGCCCAGTGTGCCTATGCGTGGCCGAGGCCGAGGACGAGGTAGTACGCGGCCGGCCCTGCGAACAGCAGCGCGTCCACTCGGTCGAGGATCCCGCCGTGCCCTCCCAGCAACCGCCCCGTGTCCTTGACCTGCATGTCGCGCTTCAGCATCGACTCGAACAGGTCGCCGGCGACGGACGCGAGCACGACGACGATCCCGAGCACGACCGCTTGCCAGATGCTGAGATAGGTGTGCCGCGTGTCGTACAGCGCGACGAACGAGACGAAGACGCCGGCGAGCGAGCCGATGACGAACCCCTCCCACGTCTTCCCCGGCGAGAGCGACGGCGCGAGCTTGTGCCGCCCCAGCAGCCGGCCGCCGAAGTACGCGAACGTGTCGGCCGCCCACACGGTGAGCAGGACGGCGAACGTGAGTAGCCGCCCGTGCTGGTGTACGTCGCGCAGCAGGAGTAGATGGCCGAGGCCGAATCCGATCCATCCCGCCCCGAGCACCGTGGCGGCGATCGCAACGGTCGACGGTGCGCGCGTCTTCGCGAGCGCACTCGCCGCGAACGCGAACACGAAGGTCGCGAGCATCCCGCCGAGCATCCAGGCGGTGCCGCTCGTCTGCGCCAGGACGAGCGACAGCGTGACCCCGAGATAGAGAGCCGGTGCGAGCGGGCGCAACGGGCGGGCAACGGTGACGAACTCGTGCACGGCGACGAGGCTCGCGAGGAGCACGAGCGCGGCCAGCCACCAGCCGCCGAGCCACACGAGGCCGAGCACGACCGGCAGGCCGATGATGCCCACCAGGACGCGGGAGATGAAGTTGTTCATCGTCCGCCGAATCTGCGGCGTCGCTGCGCGTAGTCCTCCAACGCGCTGCGAAATTCCTCCGGGCCGAAATCGGGCCAAAGGGTGTCGGTGAACACGTACTCGGCGTACGCGGACTGCCAGAGCAGGAAGTTCGAGATGCGGTGCTCGCCCGAGGTCCGGATGACGAGATCCGGATCCGGCATCGCCGGCGCGTACAGATATCCGGCGAACGCATCCTCGTCGAACGGGCCGCCCGCGCCGGCGAGCCGGCGCGCGGCTTCCACGATCTCGGCGCGCCCGCCGTAGTCGAACGCGATCCACAGATGAAGCCGCCTCGCGGCGAGGGTCGCCCGCTCGAGCTCTTCCATCTTCTCCCGCAGCCACTCCGGCGCACGATCGCGGCGGCCGACGAACTGCGTGTGGACGCCTTCCTGTGCGAGGTCGTGCAGCTCACGGTCGATCGACTCTCCGAAGATCTCCATCAGCGCGGAGACCTCGTCCTCGGAACGTGTCCAGTTCTCCGTCGAGAACGCGTACACGGCGAGGGACCCGACGCCGACGTCGATCGCGGTCTCGACCACCGGCCGTAGCGCGCGCGAGCCCGCGCGATGGCCCTCCGCGACGTCGACGCCGTGCGCGGCGGCCCAACGGCCGTTGCCGTCCATGACGATGGCGACGGCGCGCGGAATCTCGGTGAGGAGGTCGGTGGCGGTCAGACCTCCATGACCTCCGCTTCTTTGTGCCTCAATAGATCGTCGATCTGCTTCGTGTGGTCGTCGGTGAGCTTCTGGACTCGCTCCTCGGCACGATGCTCGTCGTCCGCCCCGACGTCGCCGCTGTCGACGAGCTCCTTCAGGTGGCGCATCGCGTCACGCCGGATCTCGCGTACGGCAACCCGGTGCTCCTCTGCGAGCCCGCGCACGACCTTCACGAGATCCTTGCGCCGTTCTTCGGTGAGCTGTGGGATCGGCAGCCGAATGAGCTTGCCGTCGTTCGACGGCGTCAAACCGAGGTCGGATTCCTGGATCGCCTTCTCGATGTTGCGAATCGAACTCGGGTCGAACGGCTGGATGGTGAGCATTCGCGCCTCGGGCACCCCGATGGTGGCCAGCTGCTTGAGCGGCGTCTTCGTGCCGTAGTAGTCGACCTCGATGCGGTCGAGCAGCGACGCCGACGCGCGGCCGGTGCGCACGGTGTTGAACTCCGTCTTGGAGTGCTCGACCGACTTGTTCATCCGGTCTTCCGCCACCTTGATCAGCTCGTCGACCGTGGCCATCCGATCCTCCTAGCGCGTTTCGATGACGGTACCGATCCGCTCGCCCGCGACCACACGCGCGATGTTGCCCTCCGCGAGCTCGAAGACGTGGATCGTCAGGTTGTTGTCCATGCACAGCGAGAGCGCGGTCGTGTCCATCACGCGCAGTCCACGCTCGATCGCTTCGAGGTGTGTGAGCTGTGGGATGAACCGCGCGGCTGGATCGACGTTCGGATCGCCGTCGTACACGCCGGCAACGCCGTTCTTCGCCATGAGAAGAGCGTCCGCGCCGATCTCGAGCGCGCGGAGCGACGCCGCAGTGTCCGTCGTGAAGAATGGGTTGCCGGTCCCGGCTCCGAAGATGACGATGCGGCGCTTCTCGAGGTGACGGATGGCGCGTCGCCGGATGTACGGCTCGGCGACCTCGGCGACGGCAAGCGCCGACTGCACGCGTGTGTCCGCGTCCTGGCGCTCGAGCGCGTCCTGAAGTGCGAGCGCGTTGAGCAGCGTCGCGAGCATGCCGGCGTAGTCGGCGGTCGCGCGCTCCATCCCCTCGGCTGCGGCGGCAAGGCCACGATAGAAGTTCCCGCCCCCGACGACGATCGCCACCTCGACGCCGGAGTCGTGGACGGCAGCGATCTCGTGCGCGAGGCTCCGGACGACGCCGACGTCGATGCCGTAGTCGCGGTCACCCATCAGCGCCTCGCCCGAGAGCTTCAGGAGCACGCGATGGAAGCCGCCGCTCTCGGTGCGCGCGGGGTCCGCCGTTTCTCGAGTGCTCGTGCTCACCGCGCGGAGAGCGCGAAGAGCTCGAACTCGAGCACCTCGGCGCCGGCCTCCTTCAGCGCCTGGCCGACGGTCTTCGAGGAGTCGTGAATCCACTCTTGGTCGACGAGGACGTTCGCACCGAAGAATCGCTTGTTCAGCATCCCTTCGACGATCTTGTCGCGCGCCTGTTCGGGCTTCGACTGCACCTCGTCCGAGTTGAGGTAGATCTCCCGCTCCGCCGTCACGAGGTCGCCGGGGACGTCCTCGCGTCCGATCCAGCGCGGCCGGAGCGAGACGATCTGCATCCCGATCTTGCGGCCGAGTTCGTCGTCACCGCCGCGCAGATGAATGAGGGCGCCGAACTTGTGCGCGGGCGGATGCGCGTACGCGGAGATGCGCGCGCCTTCGACCGCCTCGAACCGGGCGCCCCCGACGACGACGATGTTCTCGCCGAGCTTCCCGGACAGCGTCACGCGCTCCTCTTCCAGCTCGCTCTCGGCGCCGAGGCCCTTCGCGTCGACGACGTCGAGCACCTTCTTCGCGTAGGCGAGGAACTCGTCGTTGTTCGAGACCGGCTCGGTCTCGCAGCCGACCGCGACCATCGTCCCCTTCGAGCCGTCCTCGGCCAGGCGGTAGCCGACCTTGCCCTCGGTCGTCTCACGGCCCGCGCGCTTCGCAGCGTTCGCCATCCCCTTCTCGCGCAGGAGGACGATCGCTGCATCCATGTCGCCGTTCGTCTCCTGGAGCGCGCGCTTGCAGTCCATCATCCCCGCGCCCGTGCGCTCACGGAGCTCCTTGACGAGCGATGCGGAGATCAGTGCGGTCACTGCTCGACCTCAGCCGTCTCCGTCTCGGTCTCGGTGTCAGGCACCGTTTCTGTGTCGGACACCGGAGCCTCGGCTTCGGCGCCGTTCGTCGCTGCCGGCTTGAACTCCTTGACCGCGATCTTTTGCTTGCCCTGCTCGATCGCGTCGGCGATCACCTTGGCGATGAGCGTGCACGAGCGGATGGCGTCGTCGTTGCCGGGGATGATGTAGTCGGCCTCGTCGGGATCGCAGTTCGTGTCGACGAGCGCGACGACCGGCATGTTCAGCCGGCGCGCCTCGCGCACGGCGAGCGCCTCCTTCTTGAGGTCGATGATGAAGATGGCGTCCGGCTGACGACGCATGTCGGCGACGCCGCCGAGGTTCGCCTCGAGCTTCTCCAGCTCGGCCCCCATCGCGATGCGCTCCTTCGCAGGGAGGAGGGCGAGCTGACCCTCGTCGCGCAGGCGGCGCATCTCGTGCAACCGCTCGATCCGGTCGGAGATCGTCCGCCAGTTCGTGAGCAGGCCGCCGAGCCAGCGGTGGTTGACGTACGGCATACCGACGCGCTTCGCCTCGTTCTCGACGGCGTCCTGCGCCTGCTTCTTCGTGCCGACGAACAGGACGGTGCCGTTCCGCTCGGCGAGGTTGCGGACGAACTGGGCGGCCTCCTCGAGGTGCTCGCTCGTCTGCGTCAAGTCGATGATGTAGATGCCGGACCGCTCGGTGAAGATGAAGCGGCGCATCTTCGGATTCCAGCGTCGCGTCTGGTGGCCGAAGTGAACTCCGGCCTCCAGCAGCTCGCGCATGGAGGCAACGGGCATGGTGCTCCTTCCAGGTTGGTTTTCGGGTACTGCGCCGGCGGTGCCGCGGCGCACCGGCCTCATGGGCCGGCACCTGCGTTCGCGGTCGAGCCGCCGGGGAGTCGGGACGGTTTGCAGGCAAAAGGGTAGCCGTTTGTATGCTCGACCGGTCGAGCCGGTCCGGGACGAGCCTCGCCTGCGGGAGCTGATCGGCGCGCCCACGGCCCTGGTTGCGGCGAAGGTCGCCGACCGGCTGAACGACCTGACGCGGGAATTCGTCGAGCGGTCGCCGTTCGTCTGCGTCGCCACAGCCAGGCCGGACGGAGGCCTCGACGTATCGCCGCGCGGCGATCCTGCCGGCTTCGTGCGCACCCTCGACGAACGGACGCTCCTGCTCCAAGGCCCTCGTCCGGTCCGATCTCTGGAATCCGGAACACCATGTGGATCGCTCCGAGCTTCCGAGCCCGGGCGCGATCCTCCGTGCGGTCGCCGATCCCTCGCTCGACGCAGAGACGTACGACCGCAAGCGCGCCGAGCGGTACGCGCGTCGCGAAGGGCTCTACTGAGCTCTCGCCGCCTCGAGGGCGGCTCCAAGATCGGTCGGTAGCGCCGAGCTCACGTCGACCTCCGCGCCCGTGAACGGATGGGGGAAGGCGAGCCGCGCGGCATGGAGGAACTGCCGCTCGAGGCCGAGGTCTGCGCGACCGTACAGCGGGTCGCCCGCCACCGGAAGGTCGATCGCCGCCAGATGCACGCGGATCTGGTGCGTCCGCCCCGTTTCCAGCCGCACGCGGAGCAGCGCGTGCCGTGGGAGGAGCTCCTCCACCTCGAAGTGCGTCACGGCGTCGCGCGGCGTGTCGGTGTCGAGCGAGTGGCGGAGCGCGTCGTTGCGGTCGCGCCCGATCGGTGCCTCGATCGTCCCGCGCCGTGACCGCGGGCGCCCCACGACGAGCGCGAGGTACTCGCGCGTGAGCTCGCGTGCCTGCACCATCTCCTGCAGGCGACGGTGCGCCTCGGGCGAGCGCGCGACGACCATGAGGCCGGACGTGTCGCGGTCGAGGCGGTGGACGATTCCCGGGCGCTCCGGCTCGTCGCCGCCCTCGACGTCGTACGCGAGCAGTCCGTGCACGAGCGTTCCCTGCGCGTGACCCGGCGCCGGATGGACGACGATGCCGGCCGGCTTGTCAACGATCAGGAGATGCTCGTCCTCGTATGGCACGACGAGCTCCATCTGCTCGGGCTCGAGCGTGCTCGTCACCGGTCCGGGAGCCTCGAACTCGAGCTCCTCCCCGCCCGCGAGCCTCGTGCTCTTCGACAGTGCGCTGCCGTCGACGAGAACGCCGCCGTCGCGCACGAGCCGCTCTGCAACTGCGCGCGAGCCGATCTCGGGAAGCGTGGCGAGGAAGCGGTCGAGCCGCTCGCCGGCCGCGCTCTCAGGAACGCGCAGGCGCGTCACGGCGGCCACGACTGCGCGGGATGCGCTCCGAGGCGAGCAGCGTCCCGAGCAGGATCGCGACGCCGACGACGATGAAGCTGTCGGCGAGATTGAACGCAGGCCAGTAGCGGAGGTCGAGGAAGTCGGTCACGTACCCGAGCCGTACGCGGTCGAGGAGGTTCGACGAGCTTCCGCCGATGACGAGACCGAGCGCGACCGGGAGCACCGGATGGCGTGCTCCCGACCGGGCGAAGAACAGGAGCATCCATGCGATCGCGATTCCGGTGAGGACGATGACGATCGGCGTCGCGCTCGAGAACAGGCCGAACGCGATGCCCGAGTTCTGCACGTGATGGATCCAGAACGGCCCGACGACGTGGATTCCGTCGTCGAGCGCGAGGTGGCCCGTGACGATGTGCTTCGTCAGCTGGTCGGCCGCGACCGCGGCGAGCGCGATGGCGGCGAGGCCGAGCCATTGGACCGGCCCTGCGCGGAGCGACCGCTCGGCGACCGAGATGGGCGTGAGCGCGTCCGTCGACGACCCGACCCTCACATCCACGTCACGCCGCAGAGACTCGTTCACCGCCGAGCCTTTCTGCCCGCGCGTCGTGGCCCGAAACGATCGCCGCGAAACCGAAGGCTGACGTGCAACCGCACACGCATGGCCCCAGTGTAGTCCGGGCTATCTCAGGCGGCCTTCGGCTCGCGGCCGTGACCGTGCAGCGTGTTCTCCGCGTCGTCGACGAGCTCGAGCACCATGCGGAGCCGCTCGCGCAGCAGCCGCGTCTCGGTGATGAGCCGCTCGTTCTCCGAAACCGCACGGCGCTGCACCGCGCGTGCTTCCGCGTGGGCCTCGCTCAGGATGAGCTCCGCTTCCTTGCGCGCCTGTTCCTTCAGGTCCTGCGACGCGCGCTCGGCCGACACGAGCGTCGTGCGCAGGAGCGCCTCGAGCTCGCGGTAGCGAACGAGATCGGACTCGAGCTGCTCGACCTTGTCTGCGAGGTCGGCGCGCTCGCGCCACACGTCTTCGAAGCTCGCGACGATCTCCGCGAGCAGCCGGTCGGTCGCCGCTCGCTTGTATCCGAAGAAGCCGGTGCCCGGCGTCATATGGAGGATCTCGACTGGTGTGAGTGCCATCTCTTCTTCCCCTCTCTAGTTGAAGCGGTTCAGCACCGTGATCAGCACCCGGTCGAGGAGCCATAAGACGATGACTCCGATCATCGGAGACAAGTCGAGCGGGCCGAACGACGGCAGGAACCGGCGAAAGATCCGCAGGTAGGGCTCCGACACGTCGTAGAGGAAGCGCTGGATCCGGTTGAGCCAAGGCGAGTAGGGCAGCCGCAGCCAGCTCGTGATGATGTAGAGCAGGATCACGAGCGTGTAGATCGTGACGAAGACGTTGATGAACGTCTCCGCCTCCGAGATCGCGGATGAGAGCACGGTGAGAGTGGCTGCCACGCCCATCGAGAGCGCGTTCGCCCTGAGAGTGGCTTTTCCTACAAGCCGCCCAGAACAAGCGATGCCGGACGCGCAGCACGAAACCGACGCTCAAGCTCATACGAGCTCGACGGCGAGCGCTCCCGCGAAGCGGGAACCTCTCCCAGGCCTGAAGCGTCAGCTTCAGGCCTGATTAAAGAATCCGCCGCGCTCGAGCATGCGGGCGCGCTCCTCGGCGGAGACCTCGACGTTGCGCGGTGTCAGGAGGAAGACCTTGTCGGCGACGCGCTGCATGCCACCGTCCATCGCATAGGTCAGACCGCTGCCGAAGTCGATGAGCCGCTTCGCGAGCTCCTGGTCTGAGCCCTGCAGGTTGAGGATGACGGGCATCCCCTCCTTGAAGCGGTCGGCGATCTGCTGGGCGTCGTTGAAGCTGCGCGGCAGGACTAGGTGCACGCGCACCGCTCCGGGGCTCGGGACGCTCTCGACCCCACGGAGCCTGCGCGGCTCGGGCGCCGGCCGGAGGATGCTCGTCCGGGCATTCGCGGCCGACTCGGGATCCGTCCAGTCGTCGAACTCCTCTCGGCGGCCGCGCCGGTGCGGCAGGCGGCGGACGTTCGGGCGCTCCGCGTAGGCGCGCTGGAGCTCCTCGTCCGTGACGTAGCCGTCCTCGTCCCAGTCTTCCTCTTCGGCGATCCCGAAGTAGACGAGGGTGCGGTTCCAGACGTCGGCGAAGGCCATGGTTGCGCGGATGTTACCCCCGCCAGAGGATTGAGCCCACCCGGACGAGCGTCGCTCCTTCCTCGACGGCGACGACATAGTCCTGGCTCGTTCCCATCGACAGCTCGGGCAGCCCGTGCAGCTCAGCAAGCTCCCGCAGGCGCCTGAAGTAGGGCCGGGAGGCCTCGGGATCGCCGGTCGCGGGCGGCATCGTCATCAACCCACGCACGTCTGGATAGTTCTGCAGGAACGCCGGCAGCTCCTCCGGCGGCACGCCCGACTTCGTCGGCTCGCCGGAGAGGTTCACCTCGACGAGCGCCGGGATCGTCAGCCGCTGTGCAGCCGACTCCGAGTCGAGCGAGTGGCAGAGCTCGCAGATCGCGTTGACGACCTTTGCTTTGCGGCTCTGCAGGTGGCCGATGAAGTGCCAGCGAAAAGCGCCGCCGTAGCGCGCATGCTTCGCCTCCATGTCCTGTGCGCGGTTCTCGCCGACGACAGGCACACCAGCTTCGGCGAGGACGGCCATATCGCCCACCGAGACGTACTTCGTCGCGGCGACGACGGTCACGCGCGGCCCGACCTGCTCGGCGATGCGCTCGTAGCGCTCACGGACCGCGTCAGGTGACGTACGCGATCACTCCCTGACGGCCCGTGCGTCCGAGATCGCGGCGGTGCGAGAAGAAGCGGTCGGCATGGCATGAGGTACACGTGTCGATTCGGTCGACGTGCTCGCAGCCTGCTGCACGCAGCGCACGCTCGACGCACGTCCAGAGATCGAGCGTCCCGCCGACGGCGACGTCCGCTCCGAAGGCCTCGCGCGCGGGAACTGCAACCTCCTCCCCCACCTCGTAGCAGCACGGGCCGATCGCCGGGCCGACGACCGCGGCGAGCTTGCCCGGGCCGAGCGCGCGTATGCCCTCGGCGACGATGCCGGCGAGGAGCCCGCGCCAGCCGACGTGCAGAACCGCGACGGCTGGGCGCACTCCCGGCTCCGGTCTTCGCGTGATCGCGACGGGCACGCAGTCGGCGGTGATGAGCAGCATCGCGCGGCCGCGCTCGTCGCTCCAGAGGCCGTCGCAGTGGTCGTACACCGTCCCGGGCGTGACGATCCCACGCGACTGCGCACGGGTTACCGTCGCTCCGTGGCGCTGCCACGCCATCGTGGCGGCATCGGGATCGGCGCCGACGGCCTCGCACAGCCGCCGACGGTTCTCGACGACGCAGGCCGGGTCGTCTTCCGTGCGGATGCCGAGGTTGAGCGACGCGAACGCGCTTTCGCTCACGCCGCCTTCACGCGTCGAGAATGCGACGCGGTACGGGCCGGGCGCATCCCACTCGATCACAGCGAGAGCCGCCAACCGTCCACTCACGGCAGCATCGTCTTCGCCCGAGCGACGAGCTCGTCGCGGGTGTTCGTCTCGGGATGGTCGACGACATACTCGAGCAGCGCCTGAAGGGCGCGGCCGAGATCGGGGCCGGGCAGGAAACCGAGCGCGATGAGGTCGTCCCCGTCGACGGCGAGATTCCGGAGGTGGTGCGTGCTCGACATCTCCTGCTCGAGCAACTCGCGGAGCTCTTCGAGGCCGCTCGCATCGCGGTTCTTCGCCCGCAGGTCGGCGAGGCGCATCGCGACGACGTCGAACGCGAGCTCGTCGCCGTGCTCGAGGAGGAACCGGCGAGCTTCGCGCGGCGTCTTCGGCCGGTCCTCGGCGCGGTAGGGATGCTCGCGCACGATCGAGACGACGCGCCGCGCGAGCTTCGTTGGATAGCGAAAGCGATTCATCGTCTCGCGTGCGATCTCGGCGGCCACCTGTGCATGCCCGCGCGGGCTCGAGTCGAGCGGCTTGCCGACGTCGTGGAAGAGCGCGGCCAGTCGCACGGCAAGCACGTCGCCGGCGTCCGACGTCTCCTGCACGACGCCAAAGATGTGATCCGTCAGGTGACGTGCGGGGCCGAACTCGGGAATGAGCTCGACGAGGACGCCGGTGTCGCGCGCGATGCGCAGCGCTTCCGCCGGGCGCGCGCCGACCAGGAGCTTCGAGAGCTCCCCCATCCCGTCGGCGGTGAGACCGCCGCCGATTCGCTCGCCGGACACGAGTTTCACTGCGGGGGCCTCCTCCTCCATCTGCCGCCGTGTCTCCTCGGCGAGCTCGAAGCCGAGCTGTGAGATGAATCGCAACGCGCGCACGAGCCTCAGCGGATCCTCGGCGAAGCTCGTGTCTGACACCGCGCGGAGGGTGCGGTGCTCTAGGTCGGCGCGCCCGCCGAGCGGGTCGACGACTGCGCCGTCCGCGAGCCGGCGCGCCATCGCGTTGACGGTGAAGTCGCGGCGGCGCATGTCGTCCTCCACCGAGAGCGACGCGTCGGCGACGATCTCGAAGTCGTGCCGGCCCGGGCCGGTGCTCACCTCCTTGCGCGGTGGCGCGAACTCGATGCCGGCGGGAGCCAGGGATCTGATGCGCTTGTCGCTCGGATGGAGGCGCACGCCGACGAGGCGGTCGGCGACGACGAGGTCCTCGACGCGTCCGTGCGGCGCCAGCGCTTCGCGCAGCGTGTCCGTGTCGACGCCTGGGACGAGGAAGTCCGCGTCCTTCGACTCGAGCCCGAGGAGCTCGTCACGGACCGCACCGCCGACGAGATATGCGTCGAGGCCAAGCGAGCGGACGTAGTCCTCGATCTCGCGGATCACTCAGATTGCAGCGATCGCTTCGATCTCGACGAGCGCGCCGGTCGGGAGCTTCGCCACCTCGACGGTCGAACGCGCCGGCGGCGTGTCGCCGACGTGCTTCGCGTAGACGCTGTTCATGCCCTGGAAGTCGTCGAGGTTCTGGAGGAAGACGGTTGTCTTCACGAGCCGTTCGAGGCTCGTGCCGGCCGCCTCGAGGATCGCCCCGAGGTTCGCGAGCACCTGCTCGGTCTGTTCCTCGATCGACCCGCCGCTCAGCTCTTTCGCTCCGGGCTTCAGTGCGACCTGACCCGAGACGAACACGAATCCGCCCGCACGAATCGCCTGCGAGTAGGGCGCGCCCTGAAACGGCGCAGGCGCCGCCTCGGTGCGCACGGCCTTCTTGTCACTCATGCGCTGCTCCTTTCTCCGAGCACGCGCCTGCGAGTGCGACGCCGAGCGCCTTGAAGATCGCATCGAGCACGTGCTGTGTGTCGGTTCCGTTCAGGAGGCGCACGTGCAACGTCATGCCCGCGCCTTCGGCGAAGCGCTCGAGGAAGCGGCGTGCGACATCTGTGCCGAGCCCGCCGATGCGCGCCTGCGTGAGGTCGACGTTCGAGACGAGGAGCGGGGTGTCGGACACCTCGAGCGCCACGCTCGCGAGCGCCTCCGCAGAGGTCATGAAGCCGGAGCCCCAGCCGCGGCCTTCGCGCAGTGGGCCCGCGAGCGCGCGGCCGAGCGCGCTTCCCGCTTCGGCCACCTCGGCTTCCGCCGCGCCCGGCTCGACTTCCAGTGCAAGGTCGAACGATGCGTACTCGGCGAGCCGCTCGAGCAGGCTGTCGAGAACCGGAAGGCCGGTCTCGACGTTCGCCGAGCCCTCCCCGCGCGGGTCGACACGGATGCCGCTACGCCCTGCCGCGTTCACGCGTCGACACTATAGGTCTCACCGACCTCAAGATGGGCCGCGCGGCCCATGGTCGGCGCCGGTCTCAACCCGTTAGCGTCGGCACGTGCTTCCAGCGGCCGCAGTCGCCGCTGCGCTCGCAGTTGCGGCCGGAACCGGCTGGCAGCTCGGGGGCATCGACGAGACGGGCATCCCGCCCGGAGTGATGCGTGCGGCAGCGCATGTCGAGATCGCCGTCATCGACACCGGCGCCGACGTTTCCGTGCCCGAGATCGCGGCACGGAAGTCGGGCTCGTACGACGCGCGCACGGGAACGTCGGACGTCCAGGATGCGAACGGCCACGGCACGTTCGTGACCTCGATCGCCGCCGCGTACGGCGGAGACGCACGGCTCCTCTTGATCAAGGCGGGAAGCTCGAGCGGCGCCTTCACCGACGCCGCCGAGTCGATCGCCATCAGGTACGCGGTCCGGCACGGCGCACGGATCATCAACCTCAGCATCGGCGGCCCGAGCACGTCGAAGACCGAGCGCGCGGCTATCCGCTTCGCCGTCACCCGCGACGTGCTCGTCGTCACAGCAGCCGGCAACGACCACGGCATGGGCAACCCCGTCGAGTACCCGGCTGCGCTCGTGCAGCCCGTCGGCTCGGACGGCGTGGGCGGCAGCGGCCTCGTCGTCGCCGCGTCGGAGCATGGCGGCCGCCACGCGGCGTTCTCCGGCAGCGGTTCGTGGATTTCCATCGCCGCGCCCGGCGTCGCCGTGTACGGCGCGCTCGGCCGCGGCCGGTACGGCTACGGGAGCGGGACGTCGTTCGCTGCCGCCGAGGTGTCGGGCGCCGCCGCGCTCGTGTGGGCGGCGAATCCGGCTCTGACCGCGCTCGGGGTCGCGCACGTCCTCGAGCAGACCGCGTCCGGGCACGGAACCTGGACCCCCGAGCTCGGCTACGGCGTCGTCGACGCCGTAGCCGCCGTGGCGCGCGCGCGCAGTCTCTCCGACAGCTAGACGGAGACTTCGACGCGCTCGATCGACGCGCCGAGTGCGCGCAAGCGCTCGTCGATGCGCTCGTAGCCCTTGTCGATCTGGTGGATCGCGCCGATGGTCGAACGGCCCTCGGCGGTGAGCGCCGCGAGCAGCATCGCCATGCCGGCGCGGATGTCGGGACTCTCCATCCGCTGGCCGACGAGCTGGGTCGGCCCGGTGACGACGGCGCGGTGTGGATCGCAGAGGATGATCCGCGCGCCCATCGAGATCAGCTTGTCCGTGAAGAACAGCCGGTTCTCGAACATCTTCTCGAACATGAGGACGGTGCCGAACGCCTGCGTGGCGACGGTGATCGCGATCGACGTGAGGTCGGACGGGAACGCCGGCCACGGGCCGTCCTCGATCTTCGGGATCATCCCGCCTAGGTCGTCTTGGATCACGAGCTGCTGCCGCGACGGCACGTGCACGCTCTGCTCGCGGATCTCCATGCGCACGCCGAGGCGCTCGAACGCCGGCTTGATGGAGACGAGATCCTTCGGGTCGGCGCCTTCGACCGTGACGTCGCCGCCCGTGATCGCGGCCATGCCGATGAAGCTGCCGACCTCGATGTGGTCGGGCCCGATCGACCAGGAGCCGCCGCCGAGGCTCTTGACACCGTGGATGCGCAGCACGTTCGACTCGATCCCCTCGATGTGAGCGCCGAGCGAGACGAGGAAGCGGCACAGGTCCTGGACATGAGGCTCGCACGCTGCATTCCCGAGCACGGTCTCGCCCTCCGCCAGTACCGCCGCCATCACGGTGTTCTCGGTCGCCATCACGCTCGCCTCGTCGAGGAAGACGTGTGCGCCGCGCAGGTGCTCGGCACGCATCTCGTATACACGGTCGCCGTCGATCGCCGCGCCGAGCTCGGCGAATGCGTGCATGTGCGGGTCGAGCCGGCGGCGACCGATGACGTCGCCGCCGGGCGGCGGCATCGTCGCCTCTCCGAAGCGCGCGAGCAGTGGGCCAGCGAGCAGGAACGAGGCGCGCATGCGAGCGCACAACTGCGGGTCCGGGCGCGACTTGCTCACGTTCGCCGCGTGCACTCGGACCTCGTTCTGACCCGTCCACCCCGCGTCCGCTCCGAGATCGGCGAGCAGGTCGAGCATCGTGTCCACATCCCGGATGCGCGGTACGTTCGACAGCGAGACGGGCTCGTTGGTCAGGAGCGTGGCGGCGAGGATCGGAAGCGCGCCGTTCTTGTTCCCGGCAACACGGATAGTCCCGCTCAGCGGGCGGGAGCCTTCGATCGAGAACGCATCGGCGACGGCTGGAGCCACTGCCATAGGGCGGTAATGTAGCGGCGGTGTCCGAGCCCACTCGCGAACAGGCCTGGCAGACGCTCACGAAGTACACGAAGGGCGAGTCCCTGCTGCGCCACGCGCTCGCGGTCGAGGCGTCGACGGCAGCGTACGCCCGCAAGATGGGCGCGGACGAGGAGCTCTGGCGCGTTGCGGCGCTCCTCCACGACTTCGACTACGAGATGCACCCGACGCTCGACAAGCACCCGCAGGACGGGGCTCCCATCCTCCGCGAGGAGGGCTACTCGGAGGTCGTCGTCGACACCGTGCTCTCGCACGCCGAGCATCTCGGCCTCCCGCGCGACACGCCGCTGAAGAAGGCCCTCTTCGCCTGCGACGAGCTCTCGGGCTTCGTGCACGCGTGTGCGCGCGTCCGCCCGAACGGCCTCGACGGGCTCGAGCCGAAGTCGGTGCGCAAGAAGTTGAAGCAGCCGTCGTTCGCGGCGGGCGTGCACCGCGAGGACGTCTACAAAGGCGCCGAGGAGCTCGGCGTCGACCTCGACGATCACATCCGTACGGTGGTCGAGGCGCTGCAGCCGATCGCGGCCGAGCTCGGACTACCCGGCTAAGCCGACGGCAAGACGCTGCAGGTCGTCCTCGTTCGTCCACCAGCCGACGGACGCGCGCACGAGGTTGCGGCCCGGCAGCTCACGCACGACGACGCCGGTCTCGTAGAGCGCGGTCACGAGCTCCGCCGGATCGCCGTTCGGGCGGAACGAGACGAGCGTCGAGTGACCGGGCGGCGTGACGACCTCGACGTGCGGTGCGAGCAGTTCCGCGCAGCGAGCTGCAGTCGCGGCGGCGCGCTCATAACGCCAGTCCGGGTGGACGGCGAGCGCAGCGGCGATCCCACGCAGAGCAGGCGGCCCGATCCAGCCACTGTCGAACCGCAGCGCACCGTCCTTCGCGACGAAGGCGCCGCTGTGCTCGTACGACTCCTGCGCGAAGTACGACGGCATGGCGACGCGCAGGCTTTCGGGATCGCGCACGTAGAGCGCGCCGGCAGGATCGGGCGCACACAGCCATTTCTGCCCGGACACGGTGTAGAAGTCGACCGTGGTGGGATCGACTGAGATCGCTCCCGCTCCCTGAGCACCGTCCGCGAGCAGCGGCACCCCGCTCTCGCTGCGGATCCGTGCGAGGTCGAGGCGGCGGCCGGTCGTCCACAACACGTGCGACGTCGCGACGAGGCGCGTGCGCGGCGTCACCGCCGCGAGGATCGCCTCCTCGTCCGCATCGCAGAGGACGACGCGCGCGCCCGTCGCATGGAGCGGCCCGAGCAGACCGAAGTGCTCCTGGTCGGTGGTGACGACCTCGTCGCCGGCGGTCAGCCCGAGCCCGGTGAGGACCGTCATGCAGCCGCGCGACGTCGAGTCGACGAGCGCGATCGAGCCCGGCTCGACGCCGAGGACGGCTGCAAAGCCCGCGCGCACCTCGTCGCGGAGCGCGAGCATGCGTTCGTAGTAGGCAGCGCCGCCGCGTCCGCGCTCGAGATCCGCGGTGGTCTCCTCGACTATCGCCTCGACGGTCGACCGCGCGAGCGGGCCGTTCGTCCCGGCGTTGAGGTACGCCAGGCGGTCGAGCACCGGGAACTGCGCGCGTGCTTCCTCGAACGTCACCCGACGGTCGTCTCCACGGGAGCGTGATCGGAGAGGAGGCGGCCGTCGACGCGACGCCGTTCGGCCGGCCAGGCGACCGGCGGCGTCGAGGGAAGCCCGCGCACGAGGATCTGGTCGATGCTCGCGGCGAGCGGCTCGGAGAAGCCGTCGAGCTCGTACGGCGGCTTGAGGTTGACGTCGCCGGCGAGGATCGCCGGGCCGTCGCCGGCGAGGCGCACGACGGTGCGGAACTGCTCCGCCGCGACGGCGCCGCCCGTGACGTGGAAATCGCCGACCAAGGTCCCATCCTCGAGCGTCACGCCGAGGAGGACGCGGTTTGGGCCGATGCGCTCGCGGTGTTCTTCGGCAACCACGAGCGAGGGCGACAGGAGGATCGCGAGCCCTTCGCCGGTCACGGCCGATCGAAGGATGCCGTGATGGAGGTCGGTGATCCTCCGGCCGAGCTCGGCGCTGCCCAGGAGTGGCTGGGCTCCAATGGCACCGAACGCGTGCATCCCGCTCCATCTCTCGAGGTGGCCCAACGCCCACGCCGGCACCTCTTGGAGGCAGACGACATCGGGGCCGTCGGCCGCGACGAGCTCGACCATCTCCTGGAGATACGCCCCACGTTGGGGCGGGACGGCGTTGCCGTGGAAGAGATTCCACGTGCGTACGAGGAGGGCCACGCGCGTAGCCTAGGCCCGTGCACGTCGTGCTGGCAGACCCTCCGGCGTTCACGCCGCCGTACGACCACGAGCTCGCATCCGCGCTCGCGCGCGCCGGCGCCGACGTCGAGCTCGTCACCTCGCGCTTTCGTTTCGGCGACGCCCCCGCGCCGGAGGGCTACCTCCGCAGCGAGCCCTACTACCCCCTCTCGTCGCGACTGTTCGGCCGCTCGCCGCTGCGGGTACCGCTGAAGGTCGCAGAGCATCCCTTCGGCGTCGCGTCGCTGAACCGCCGGCGTGCGGATGTGCTCCACATGCAGTGGCTCGTTCCCGAGCTCGATGCTCGTCTCCTGCGGCCGCGCGTACCGTCCGTCTTCACCGCGCACGACCTTCTACCGCGGCGGACCGCCGCGAAGCAGCGGCTGTGGCGCGATCTGCTCGCGCGTTTCGATCGCGTCGTCGTGCACAGCGAGCGCGGACGTGAGGCGCTCGCCGACCTCGACGTCGAGGCGACGGTCATCCCCCATCCCGTGTTTCCGAGCGAGCCGGAGCGGCGCGACGACGGCCGGACGGTGCTGGCGCTCGGCGTCATCCGGGCATACAAGGGTCTGGGCGACGCGGTCGAGGCGACAGGTCGGGCGGGCGCGAGGCTGCTCGTCGCCGGGGATCCCCTCGAGCCGATCGATGCGTATCGGAGCGACCACGTCGAGTGGCGGCTCGGCTACTTGTCCGACGCCGAGCTCGACCGTGCGCTCGGTGACGCGACCGTCGCGGTCTTTCCGTACCGGCCCGAGCTCGACCAGAGCGGCGCCCTCTTGCGCGCGCTGGGCGCGGGCGTCCCAGCGATCGCGTACGACGTCGGCGGTGTCGCCGACCCCGTGCGCCGCTTCGGCGCCGGCAAGGTCGTCGCCCCCGGCGACGTCGACGGGCTCGCCGCGGCGATCCGGGAGGTGCTGGGCAATCCCGAGCCGTTTCGCGCCGGCGCACAGCGTGCGCGCGCGGAGCTGACCTGGGACGCGTCGGCGCAAGCCCACCTCGCGCTGTACCAGGAGATCGCGTGATGTTCCGCAGGCGGTTCGCCGACCTCGTCTCGCGGCAGCTCGACGTCTTCGCCGAGGACGAGGCGGGAGGCCTCCTCGCGGAGGTGCAGGAGATGAAGGAGAAGTACGACGGCGCCGGCCGCGAGCACGCCGAAGAGGCTTACGGCGACTACATGGACGTCGTCGACGCGCTGAAGGACGCGCTCGCGGACATGCGCGACCGCTTCGCGCGTACTCTCGACGACGACGACGCGACGGAGTACGAATCCGTCTTCGAACGTGCGGCCCGGAGGCGGTGGCGATGGCTCTCATAGAGGACTACGCGATGATCGGCGACCTGGAGACCGCCGCCCTCGTCGAACGCGGCGGTTCGATCGACTGGCTCTGCTTCCCCCGCTTCGACTCCGGCGCCTGCTTCGCCGCGCTGCTCGGTGACGCCGAGAACGGCCGCTGGCTGCTCGCGCCGACGGCCGGCGGCACGACGTCGCGTCAATACCGCGGTGACACCCTCATCCTCGAGACGACGTGGGAGAACGACGACGGCGCCGTGCGCGTCTACGACTTCATGCCGCCGCGCGACAGTGCGCCGAACGTCGTGCGCATCGTGGAGGGCATCCGGGGCAGCGTGGAGATGCGCTCGGAGCTCGTCATCCGCTTCGACTACGGGCACATCGTCCCGTGGTTACGGCGCATCGATCACGCTCGCGTCGCTGTCGCCGGCCCCGACGGCCTCTGCTTCCGCACCGACGCGCCCACGCGGGGCGAAAACCTCCGTACTGTCTCGACGTTCACGGTCGAGGCGGGCGAGCGCGTGCCGTTCGCCCTCACCTGGTTCCCGTCGCACGGCGACCTTCCGCCGGCGACCGACCCGGAGGACGCGCTCACCGACACCGACGAGTTCTGGCGTCAGTGGGTCGGGGCGTGCAAGGCGGACATCCCGGACGAGTGGCGCGCGGTGATCGTCCGTTCGCTCGTCGTGCTCAAGGCGCTCACCTACGAGCCGACCGGCGGGATCGTGGCCGCGCCGACGACGTCGCTGCCGGAGTGGATCGGCGGCGTACGCAACTGGGACTACCGCTATTGCTGGCTGCGCGACGCGACGCTGACGTTGCTCGCCTTCCTGCACGCTGATTACGAGGAGGAGGCGCGCGCATGGCGCACGTGGCTGGTACGCGCCGTCGCCGGCGATCCCGCCGACATCCAGGTGATGTACGGCGTCGCCGGCGAGCGGCGCCTCACCGAGCTCGAGTTGCCGTGGCTCGCCGGCTACGAAGGGTCGGCGCCCGTTCGGATTGGCAACGCCGCGAGCGAGCAGTTGCAGATCGACGTGTTCGGCGAGGTGGTGGACGCGCTCTACCAGGCCCGCGTGCACGGGCTCGAGTTCCAGAAGAACCCATGGGACCTGCAGAAGGTGCTGATGAACCACCTCGAGGAGATCTGGCGCGAGCCGGACGAGGGCATCTGGGAGATCCGCGGCGAGCGGCAGCACTTCGTCCACTCGAAGGTCATGGCCTGGGTCGCGTTCGACCGCGCCGTACGGTCGGTCGAGGAGCATGCGGTCGACGGGCCGGTCGAGCACTGGCGGGCGCTACGCGACGAGATCCACGCCGACGTGTGCGCGAAGGGTTTCGACGAGGAGCTCGGATCGTTCGTGCAGTCGTATGGGTCGAAGGAGCTGGACGCGAGCCTCCTCCTCATCCCGCTCGTCGGCTTCCTGCCGGCGTCCGACCCGAAGATTCGCGGCACCGTTGCGGCGATTCAGAAGAACCTAGTCGTCGACGGCTTGGTGCTCCGCTATCGCACGAAGGAAAGCGACGTCGACGGGCTCCCTCCCGGTGAGGGCGTCTTCCTGCCGTGCTCGTTCTGGCTCGTCGACTGCCTCGAGCTGCTCGGCCGGAGCGACGAGGCTGTGGCGCTCTTCGACCGCCTCGTCGGCCTTGCCAACGACGTCGGGCTGCTGGCAGAGGAATACGACCCGCGATCGAAGCGCCTGCTCGGCAACTTCCCACAGGCGTTCACGCATCTCGCGCTCGTCAATTCGGCGTTCAACGTGCTGCAGCACCTGCCGTCGCCGATGCATCGTCGGCATGCGCATCGCGAATCGCGCACGCAGCATTGATGAGCGTCAGATGGCTGAGGCCCTGAGGGAAGTTCCCCAGCAGCTCGTGTGACGACGGATCGATCTGCTCGGAGAGCAGGCCGACGTCGTTTGCCACCTCGATCACCTGCTCGAAGAGCTCGGCGGCCTCGTCGGCGCGGCCCGTCCGCGCGAGAGCGGACGCGAGCCAGAAGGAGCACGCGAGGAAGGCTCCTTCGGTTCCGCGCTCGCGCGTCGTGCGGTAGAGCAGCCTGTCGCCCGCGTCGAGCTGCTCGCGTACGGTGTCGATCGTGCGGGCGAACCGCTCGGGCGAGACCTTCCCCCACCCCATGCGCGCGCCCCGGAGAACGGAGGCATCGAGCGAGTCGCCGCCCGCGTACTCGACGTAGGCACCGGTCTCCTCCGACCAGCAGCGCGCCTCGACGAAGGCTTGCGCCGCGTCACGCTGCTTCCGCCAGTGGTTCGCATGTTCGTCCGGGAGCTCGCCGTGCTCCGCGAGGTCGAGCGCGCGATCGAACGCGAGCCAGGCGCCCATCTTCGACGACGTGTAGTGCCGGTGGTCCTCGAGCTCCCAGATGCCGGAGTCGGCGTCCTGCCACACGATCGCCGCCCGGTCGAGGCAGCCGGCGAGCATCTTCGCGGTGCCGGCGTCGAGTGTGTTTCCGTGCCCGACGTAGAGCGACGTCGTCTCCAGCAGGTCGCCCCAGGCATCGAGCTGAAGCTGGTGCCCGGCCGCATTGCCGTACCGGACGGGACGCGAGTCGCGATAGCCGCGAAGTGGCAGCTCTTCGCGCCGCTTCGGCTCGCCGCCTTCGAGGGTGTAGAACGGCCTCAGCTCCGGCGCCGTGCACCGGACCGCGCGGAGCAGGCAGGAGAAGGACTCGTGCACCTGTTCCGGCAAACCGAGCCGGATGAATGCATCGAGGGTGTACGACGTGTCGCGCACCCACATGTAGCGGTAGTCGTAGTTCTTGTCTCCGCCGATGTGTTCCGGCAACGACGTCGTCGGCGCCGCCACGATGGCGCCGTTCGGCGCGTACACCAGCAACTTGAGCGCGAGTGCGCTCCGTGCGACGTGCTCGGCCCACGGGCCGTCGTACTCCCACTCGTCGAGCCAGCGGCGCCACACCTCGGCCGTCTGCTCGAGGCGCCGCTCGACCGCGGCTCGGTCGGGGACAGGTATCGGCTCATCCTGCGTCGCGCACACCGCGAGCAGCGCCGGCTCCCCGGCCCGGGCGACGAACGACCCGCACACCGCGTCGCCGTCGCACTCCGGCTCGCCCGCATCCCACGCGTGCACGCCGAGCGCGATGCCGGCGCCGCTCGCGACGAAGGACCCGCGCCGCCGCTCGATCGCCGGATCGACGCGGCCCCAGTCGAAGCGCGGCTCGACGCGCCATTCCATCTCCACCTCACCCGCGAGGCCCTCAACGCGGCGTGCGATCTCGACCCACGGAACGAGGCCGCCGTCATGCAGCGTCAGCGCTTCGGTGACGCGGACGGCGCCGTGCTTGGTCGTGTACGTCGTCTCGAGCACGTTCGTCCGATCGAGATAGCGGCGCTCGGCCTCGAACGAACCGGTCGGCGCGAGCACGAAGCGTCCACCCCGGTCCGGATCGAGGAGCGCCGCGAACGTCGTCGGCGAGTGCATGTCCGGCAGCGAAAGGAAGTCGATGGAGCCGTCGGACGCCACGAGCGCGACCGTGCGGCCGTCGCCGATCGCGGCATAGGCGCCGATGGGTACGAACCCGTCCTTGCGTTTCATGCTCTGCTAACGGACTAACGGTGCCCGAAGTGATGGGCGGCTGGGAGGGAGCCGTGCACATCGGCTCCTTCGGTGAGCTCGCGGGCGAGCGGCGCGAGCGAGACGAGCTCGTCGACGACGACGTTCCGGTTGCGGTCGACCTGCTCGAAGCGGCCGCGGGCGAGGAGCAGCGGCTCGCCCCGGACGACGCCGCGGAAGCGGTCGTAGACCTGCGGCAGGACGATGAGGTTGATCTGCGCGAACTCGTCCTCGAGGAGCATGAAGACGACGCCGTTGGCGGTCGAGGGACGCTGGCGGGCGACGACCATCCCCGCCACCTGGACGTTGGAACGGTTCGGCCGGTCGCGCAGCTCGACGCTCGAGATCGTTCCCGGCGGCAGGTGCGGGCGCATGAGCTCGACCGGGTGGACGCCGATCGACAGGCTCGTCGTGCGGTAGTCGGCCAGCACTTTCTCCCACGTCGACGGCTCCGGGAGATCGGGCGTCGCCACCGTCGGATCGAGCGGAAGCGCGAGCTGCTTCTCCTCGCCGCCCGAGCCCGGCACCGTCTGCGCGCGCGGCACGAGGCCGAGCTGCCACAGGAGCTCGCGGCGTCGCAGGCCGAAGCAGTCGCACGCGCCCGACTCGACCAGTGCCCGCAGCTCGTCGGCGGAGAGCTGGGTCTGCTGCGCGAGCTCGCGGACGGAGGCATAGGGACGACCGTTCACGACTTCCGCCGCATCGTCCTCCCCCACGCCCAGCACGTACTTGAGCCCGACGCGCACGGCACCGTCCTCGATCGTGCAGCTGACCTCGCTGCGGTTCACGTCCGGGGGCCGCGTCTCGACGCCGTGGCGCTGGCCGTCGCGGACGAGTGTCGCCGGCGGATAGAAGCCCATCGGCTGCGCATTGAGCAGCGCAGCAAGGAGCTCGGGGTAGTAGTGATGACGCAACCACGCTGACTGGTACGCGAGCAGCCCGAACGCGGCCGAGTGCGACTTCGGGAAGCCGAAGCCGGAGAACGCGACGAGCTTGTCGTACACCATGTTCGCGGTGGCGTCGTCGACGCCGTTCGCGAGCGCACCGGCGACGAAGCGCTCGCGGTACGACTCGAGCGCCGCGTGCGAGCGCTTGCGGCTCATCGCGCGCCGCAGTCCCTCCGCCTCGCCGATGGTGAAGCCCGCGAGATGGATGGCGACGTCGAGCACCTGATCCTGGAAGACGACGACGCCGAGCGTCTCGCGCAGCGGCTTCCTCAGCAGCGGATGGTCGGCAGGCGGCTCGTAGCTCGGGTCCTCGCGCAGCTTCTGCCGCCGCTCGATGTACGGATGCACGGCCTTGCCCTGGATCGGCCCCGGCCGGACGAGCGCGACCTGGATCGTGATGTCGTCGAGGTTCTCCGGCCGCGTGCGCAGGATCGTCTGCATCTGCGCGCGGCTCTCGATCTGGAAGCAGCCGACGGTGTCCGCCGCCTGGATCTCGGCGAACACGTCGGGATCGTCGAGCGGGATGCGCGAGAGGTCGATCTTCCTTCCGCGCGTACGCGCGATCGTGTCGATGCACTCCTCGACGGCCGACAGCATCCCGAGGCCGAGCAGGTCGATCTTGAGAAAGCCTGCATCCGCGCACGAGTCCTTGTCCCACTGGCACATCTGCCGCCCCGCCATCGCCGCGGGCTGCACGGGCACGAGCTCGACGAGCGGCCGCGTCGAGATGACCATCCCGCCCGGATGCTGCGAGATGTGACGCGGGAGGCCGCCGATCTCGGTGCACAGCTCCGCGAACGCACGCCAGCGCGGCGAGGCGAGCTTCTGCTCTGCGTCCGGGAGCATGGCCACCTCCTCGGCGACGCGCGCGGCGTTCCAGCCGTCGGTGAGCCTGGCCAGGCGCTCGAGATCGGCGTACGGCAGGCCGAGCGCCTTGCCCACGTCGCGGATGGCGCCGCGCGAGCGGTATGTCGCGAAAGTCGCGACGAGCGCCGCGTGCTCGCGGCCGTAGCGCTCGGTGACGCGGACGATGAGCTTCTCGCGGATGTCCCGCGGGAAGTCGAGATCGATGTCGGGGACCGACACGAGCTCGCGGTTGATGAAGCGGCCGAGCGAGAGGTTCGCCTGCACCGGGTCGACGTGCGAGAGGCCTGTCAGGTAGCAGACGAGCGAGCCGACCGAAGAGCCGCGCCCGCGTCCCGGCGGCAGGAGATGCCGCATCGACCCGGGGCCGCGCACCTCGAGCGCGACCTCTCGCGCCAGCTCCAGCACCTCCCAGTGCAGGAGGAAGAAACCGGCGAGGCCGAGCTCGTCGATGAGCGCGAGCTCGTCGTCGAGACGTGCTCTCGCAACCCGGTCGGAGCCGTAGCGCTCGGCGAACGCGTCATTGCAGATGCGGGTCAGCTGCGCAATCGCGGGATCGACGCCGTCCGAGAAGTCGGGATAGCGGTAGCCGAGCTCCTGCGTGAGGTCGAACTCGAGCCGCTCCGCGAGCTCGCTCGTGCGGGCGACCGCGTCGCGGTCGCCGGGGAAGCGCTCGAGCATGTCGGCCGGCGCGGCGAGAACGCACTCGTGGTTGCCGCGCCGCTCCCGTTCGCAGCCGTCGAGCGAGGTGCGGCAGCGGATTGCGACGAGCACGTCCTGCAGCGAAGTGCGGCGGACGTCGTGCGCGTGCACGTCTCCCGTCACGACCGTGTGCACATGGAGCGATTCGGCGAGGTCACGCAGCGCGGCATTGCGGCGCGCGTCGCCGCGTTCGTACGGCCGCTGCAGCTCGACGAAGAAGCGGTCGCGGCCGAACGCGGCAGCGAGCCGTGCGGCTGCGTTCGGATAGTGCACGGCGAGCCCGTCGCGGGCGCAGCCGGACAGGCAGACGAGCCCGTCGTTCAGCTCCTCGAGCAGCGCCTGCTCGAGCGCAGGTGGCGACGGCTCGCGGCCCGTTGAGTCGCGCGTGTGTGCGTGCGCGGCGGTGAGCAGCCGGCAGAGGTTCGCGTAGCCCGCGGCCGTCTCGACGAGGAGCGTGACGTGCGCGCCCCCGGCGAGCGTCACCTCCGCGCCGGTGATCGGCCGGACGCCGAAGTGCTTCGCTGCGTGCGCGAACTCGAGGGATCCGTAGACACCGTCGTGGTCGGTGAGCGCGAGCGCCTCGTAGCCGAGCTCCGCGGCGTGGGCGGCGAGCTCCTCCGGCTGCGACGCCCCGTCGAGGAACGAGTACGCCGAGTGCGCATGGAGCTCGGCGTAGGCCACCGCCCTACGCTATACGAACATACGTTCGCTTGCTACTAGGGATGGTGGACGGCGGCCCAGAGCGGCACGTTCCCGGCCCCGAGCGGGACGAAGTCGAGCCCGTCCGGCGTGTTCAGGAAGCCGGCGCCGCGGCCGGGGAGGTTCGCGTGGCCGTACTGCCACACGATCCGGTTCTTCCTGGGATCGATGACGACGACGCGATCCTTGAAGTCGTCGTTCACGGCGATGTTCCCGTTCGGGAGGATCATCGCGAGCGACGGGTGGTCGAGTGCCCCCACTCCCGCGCTCGGCCCGTAGCGCCAGAGCACCTTGCCGCGGCGGTTGATGACGAGCACGGCGCCGGGGCTCGCATAATCGGCGAGGAGGATCCGTCCGCCCGGAAGCGGCTGCGGGTCGGAGGGATAGGACACCGGCGCCTGCACATCCCAGCGGAGATGCCCGCTCGCGGAGATGTCGTCGATCCACGAGCCCTGGATCTCGGAGACGAGCACGCCGCCGTCCGGCAGCGGCGTGTCGCCGTTCACGGCACCGAGATACCTCGGTGGATCGTGCCGGCACACGCCGGTCGTACCGAACTGGCGCACGATCCGGTGCGACCGAATGAAGAGGATGCGGCAGTTGTAGGCGTCGGCGACCGTCAGCAATCCGTTCGGAAGGACGTACGCATCGTCGGGGGTGTTCAGCTCGTTCGGCCCGCTGCCGCGCACGCCGGGCGTGCCGTACAAGTGCACGCGCGCGTGCGTCTTGATGTTCACGGAGACGATCGTGTGCGCCTCCTCCTCGTTGGAGACGATCGCCTTCCCTCCCGGCTCGACGAACCCATCGTCGTTGAAGTTCAGGTGGACTCCTTTCGCGAGGTCGGCTGCCGTCGGGAAGTGCCACAGGATGTGATGCTTCGCGTCGACCAGGAGCATGCGGTCGTTGCCGCGGTCGGCGACGAGAAGCGCGCCCGGTAGAGGCGACGTCAGGATCGATGCCGCGCTGGCGAAGGCTGCGAGCAGTCCGAGCACTTCGCCACCCTAGGCTTCAGCGGATGAATCGACGGTTAAGACTTGCTGAGTCCCGGCTGTACCTCGTGCTCGACGGCACGGCGCCGGCCGCCGTGCTCGAGGCTGCGCTCCGCGGTGGCGTCGACGTCGTCCAGCTCCGGGACAAGCGTCTGCCCGACGACGAGCTCTTCGAAGCGGCGAAGGTTTACCGGCAGGCGTGCGCGGCGTATGGAGCGCTTTTCGTCCTGAACGACCGGCCCGACCTCGCAGCCGCGTGCGGCGCGGACGGTGTGCACGTCGGCCAGTCGGACGCCTCCGTGGCGGCGGCGCGAGCAGCGGTCGGCGATGACCGGCTCGTCGGCCTCTCGATCGAGACGGAGGCGCAGCTGGACGCAATCGCCGGCGCCGACTACCTCGGCGTCGGCGCGGTGTTCGCGACGCCGACGAAGACCGACTCCGTCGCCGGCGGCGCCGAGCTCGTGCGCGCCGCCGCGGCGCGCGTGACCATCCCATGGTTCGCGATCGGCGGAATCGATCTTTCGAACGTCGCAGATGTGGTGGCCGCGGGCGCGCCCGGAGTCGCGGTGGTGCGCGCGATTCGCGACGCGGACGACCCGGAGGCTGCTGCGCACGCGCTGCGCGCAGCGCTCGAGTAGGGTCGCGCACAGATGCGAAACACGCTCACGCGGCGGACGTTCCTCGAGCGCACAGCCGTCGCCGGCGCTGCGCTTGCCGGCCTCCCGGGGGCGAAGCCGACGCGCAGACAGAAGGTTCCGATCGAGCACATCGTGGTCGCGTGCCAGGAGAACCGGTCGTTCGACCACTACTTCGGCTACGCGCCCGCAGTGCAAGCACGAGGATTCGGGCCGCCGTCCGGTTACACACAGCCGGACGCGAGTGGGCACCGGCATACACCGAGCGAGCTGACGGCGCTCTCCACTCCCGATGTGCCACATGACTGGGCGAGCGTTCACGCCCAGGTCGACGGCGGCAAGATGGACGGCTTCTACAGATCGAGTGGGCCGACCGGGATCGGGTACTACACCGCGAAAGAGCTCCCGTTCTACTACGGCCTGTTCGCCGACTCGGCGCTGTGCGCGAACTACTTCTGCTCGGCGCTCGGGCCAACGTGGCCGAATCGCTTCTACCTCATGTCAGGCACGTCCGGAGGCATAACGACGAACGGTCGATACGGCACCGGGATCTTCGACTCGAAGCGGTGGCCGATCATCCTCGACCTGCTCGACGAGGCGCACATCACCTGGAAGATCTACATGGTCGGCGCCGATCCGATCTTCGACACGGACAACGTCGCCGTCTTCTGGAGCCGCTGGGCGCACGACCCGCGCACCGTCGCCACGAAGCACGACTATCTCGCCGACTGTGCCCGAGGAACGCTGCCTCAGGTGTCGTGGATCGTCCCGAGCTTCTCCCAGCACCTCGACGAGCATCCGCCGGCGAACGTCTCTGTCGGGATGGAGCTGCAGAAGGAGCTCATCGGCGCGCTTCGTCGCTCCAAGGCGTGGCGCTCGTCTGCGTATCTCCTGACGTATGACGAGCACGGCGGTTACTTCGACCACGTCGCGCCGCCGAAGCTCGATGCGTTCGGGCTCGGCGTGCGGGTGCCGCTCTGGGTGATCTCGCCGCACGGGCGAAGGGGCGTCGTGAAGTCGGCGAAACCGGCGGACCACACGTCGACGCTCAAGTTCATCGAGCGGGTGTTCGGACTCCCGACGCTCGCGTCGAGGAACCACGCGTTCGACTCGTCGACGCCGAGCGGCGCGGACTATCAGGCCGGCGGAGCGCCCGCGCCGCCGCGCGACGGGCTCGCGTCGCTCAGCGATCTGTACGACCTGTTCACGTTCTAAGCGCCGCGCTGGGTGAACCAGCCTCCGCCTGAGCCGTCGTGGAAGACGACGGTGTTCTCGCCGCTCTCGAGCACGACCTCGAAGTAGCGGCGCAGTACCGGTTCCTCGGTCCACCAGCGGTCGAGCACACGCCACTCTTCACGCAGCACGGCGACCGGCTGGTGGTTGACCTCGCACGGCACGCCGTCGATGCGGACCTGGACGCGCGCCGGGCGCGGCGCGTTCAGTCGTCCCGCGGTACGAACAGCGCTCGTGTCTCCGGAATGCGCGACCACGGCGCAACCTCCACGACGGTGCAGACGGAACCGGAACCGGTGCTCGCGCGGACCTGGCGGAGCCCGTCGCTCAAGCGGCGACGATCCTCGGCGCCGGCGGCGAGCAGTTCCAGCTGGCGGCCGGCGGGCTCGGTCAGCTCGACGAGCTCGAGCCGTAGCTCGGTCACCGGGCCGGGTAGCTCGGCGAGTTTGGAAGCGAGCGCGACGCGGATGCGGCCGGCGTCGGCGCTCGGCTCACGCAGGGTCAGCGTCCGCCGCCAGGATCCGCCGCCGACGATGCCAGCGGTGAGCGCGACCTTGCGGACGAAGCGATCGCGGCGCTCGGGCCGCGCCAAAGCCGTCTCGATGAGCGCACCGAGCGCGCGCCGCAGCGTCAGCTCGTTCGCGACCGCCTCCGGGAACGCGAGCGTCTCGGCGAGCTCGGCCGGCGGCCGGCGACCGCGCACGCGCGCGGCCGCCCCGCCTCTCGCCAGGCTCCAGGCGCGCCGGCCGTCCGGCCCCAGACGTTCGGCGACGGCGCCACCCGGGAGCCCGGCAAGCTGTCCAAGCCTGCGAACTCCGAGCGCTTCGAGCTCTTCGTGGCGCTGCCGGTCGAGCGGCAGCAGTGTCAGCGGCAGCGGCGCGAGGAAGCGCCCCACCTCCTCGTCGCGCACGACGAGCAGCTGCCCCGGCTTCGCGACCGACGCAGCCGCGAGCGCGGTGAAGCGCCGTCCGGCCGCGCCGAGACGCGCATCCCATGCCGACCCGACGGCGGAGAGCGCACGCCGGAGGGCGGGCTCGAGGCCGCCGTACAGCCGCTCGACCCCGCTCGTCTCGAAGTACGCGATGCCCGGCGCGGCGGGCTCGACGGCGAAGCCTGCGTCCTCGAGCGAGCGGACGACGTCCTCCCACGCCTGCTCGGCGGCGGCCGGGTCGGGTTCGACGAGCACGAGCCGCGGTGCCGTTGCCAGCGCCTCGCCCAGGCGCATCCGCGGACGCACGCCCGCCGCCTCGGCCGCCGCCGTCACAGCCCCGATGAGCGGCTCGCCACCCGGCTCAGGCGCAAGCGCCGCCGGGCGGAGCGCAAGGGAGGGTGACTTGCGCAAAGCCGCCTTGAGGTCGAAGCCGGGGATGGAGAGGCAGGCGATCATGGGAACGTATGTTCTATACGAACACCCGTTCCCCTGTCAACCTGTCCGAAAACCTCCTACTGGCACCGCCAGGCGAACCGTCGCCTCGAGCACTCTGACCGTCTCGGCGACCGCGTCCCCGACCCGCTCGAGGATCTCGATCACCGGCCGCCCCTGGAACCGGCTCGGGGCCGGCTCACCCACGCCGAAGCCGACGTCGAAGTCGAGGTCGATCTCCATGTCGAGCCCGTCGAGCGCGCCCGTCGGCGACCACGTCGCGAGCACGGCACCGTTCTCGAGCGTCGACTCCCAGTGGAACTGGAGGTCGCGCACGGGCCTCCGGCTGCGGATCGTGCTTCCGGTCCAGCGCAGGCGGCACAACGGGATCGTCCGCTGCCGGTCGACCGCGCTCAGCTCGCCGAGCAGGCTGAGCGCCGGCTCGTCGAACGGCGTCGCCTTCCGCGCCTCGAACGGCTGCAGGCTCCTGATCGCAGCCTTCGCGTACTGGTTGACGCCGCGGATCTTGAACACGCCGCTTCCAAGAGCGGGCTCGCCGCGCGTCGTCAGCTCGTCGTAGCGCGCCTCGTCCTCGAAGATCGGGAAAGCGGTCTGACCGAGCGGGCCGCTGCTCTCGATGCACGTCAGGTCGTAGACGGCGTGGTCGAGCGCCGACCGCAGGTCGTACGCGATCTCGCCGACGACTGCCGACCACGCGTCGGGAAACTCCTCGAGCACGAGGTACTCGGCGCGCTTTCTACCTGTCTCCGCGTCGTAGATCTCACGGGCGGCGTGCGGCGAGCGCGCAGCGAACTCCTGGAACTCCGCGTGGAGAACCTGCGTCTGCTCCTGTGCGCGATCGAGCCGCGCGTGGGCACCTGCGAAACGTTCCATCCGACCCCGGCTGGAATCCAATCAAAGCGCGACCTCCGCTGCCGGGCCGACCATCTGGACGAAGCGGGGCACGACGTCGAGCGCGCTCTCGCGCGCGCACCACTCGATGTCCTCCTCGAGGCCGTGCTTCCGCAGGTTCCGCGCGCTCCGGCTCGCCCCCAGGCCCGCCTGCGAGTCCGGAAAGCTCGCCGCGAGCCGCGCAGCCGCGGCCGCCGAGTCCATGTGGTCGCCGCCGAGCGCGGCGACGATGCGCCCCGCGCAATACGCGTCGTCGAGGGCGAGCTCGCCGAGAACGCCCGCGCACAGCACCGCGACGTCCTCCCCGGTCTCGCGCGCCGCGGCCGCGACCGCGCCCAGATTGAGGAGAGAGCCGACGAAGACCTGCTCGAAGCGCGCGGCCGCGGCGACGAGCAGCCGCGTCCCGTTCGTCGTCGTCAGGATCAGCGTCTCGGCTGCCGGCGCACCCGCCAGCTCGCGCGGCGAGTTCCCGAAGTCGAACCCCTCGATGTGCTCGAGCCGGCGCTCGCCGGCGAGCTTCACGTCGCCCGCACTCACCGCGAGCGCCCGCGCATCCTCGATCTCCGCGCAGCAAAGCACGCGTGTGTAACCGGCCGCCAATGCCTGCGTCATCGTCGAGGTCGCCCGCAGGACGTCGACGACGATGCCGACCGTTGCAGGTGTCTGCTCTCCCGGAGTGAACGCGACGTGAACGCGCACCCGACTACCCTAGTGCCCGCATGCCGACCTGTTACCGCCATCCCGACCGCGAGACCGGCCTCTCCTGCTCGGAGTGCGGACGTCCCATCTGCACCGAGTGCATGACGATGGCGCCTGTCGGGATCCGCTGCCCCGACCACGCGGGCGGCACCGCGCGACGCAAGCTCATCAGCCCGCCGAAGGTGCCGCGCTCTACAACGCGCGTCCTCGCCGCGCGAGTCACGTATGCGCTGATCGCGGTGAACGTCCTCGTGTACCTCGTCACCGCCGTCCAGGGCGCTGGGCTGAACAGCCCCGGCGGCTCGCTCTACGACAAGTGGATCCTGTACGGGCCGTACGTCGACCGCGGCGACTGGTGGCGGCTCGTCACGGCCATGTTCCTGCACGGCTTCGTGGTGCACATCGCGTTCAACATGTATGCGCTGTGGGCGATCGGACGCCCGGTCGAGCTCTTCCTCGGGCATACCCGATACCTGCTCCTGTACTTCGTCTCTGGGCTGGCCGGATCCGCCGGCGCGCTCCTCTGGTCGCCCACGACGCCGGTCGTCGGAGCGTCCGGCGCAATCTTCGGCGTCCTCGGGGCGATGATGATCCTCGAGTGGCAGGTCACCGGCCGCTTCGCCGGCCAAGCGCTGACCCTCATCCTCCTCAACCTCGTCATCAACTTCGCCTTCAACGGCCTGGGCGGGAACATCTCGATCGGCGGCCATATCGGCGGCGTCGTCGGAGGTGTCCTCTGCGCGCTCGCGTTTGCGAGCTGGGGCTCGCGGCGCGCAAGTCGTGGACGGCTGCAGATACAGGGCGTCATCGGCCTTCTCGTTATCGTCGCGGCCAGCCTCGCGATCTCGTACTGGCGCGTCCGCGGCCTCTGGCCGCCGAGCTAGCCGCCGGCGGAGACGTACTCGGCGCGGCGAGACTGCTTCAGCACCGCTTGGGCTGCGGCGAGCCTCGCCACCGGGACGCGGTACGGGGAGCAGCTGACGTAATCGAGCCCGAGCCCGTGGCAGAACTCCACCGACGCGGGGTCGCCGCCGTGCTCGCCGCAGATCCCGAGCTTGATCTCCTTCTTCGCGCCGCGGCCGCGCTCGACGGCGATGCGCATGAGCTCGCCGACGCCGCCCTGGTCGAGCGTCTCGAACGGGTTGCGCTCGATCACTCCGTCCTCGAGGTAGAACGTGAGGAACTTGCCCTCGGCGTCGTCGCGCGACATTCCGAGCGTCGTCTGCGTGAGGTCGTTCGTGCCGAACGAGAAGAAGTCGGCGTAGTCGGCGATCTCGTCCGCGCGGAGCGCCGCGCGCGGCAGCTCGATCATCGTGCCGCACGTGTACTCGATCTCGGGCGCTTCTTCGGCCATCACCTGCTCCGTCAGCTCGCGCAGACGGCGCAGCTCTTCGGCGAAGCCGACGAGCGGGTGCATGATCTCGACGAGCGGCTGGTCCTGCACCGCCTTCGCGGCCCGCGCGATCGCGCGAACCTGCATCTCGTAGACCTCGGGCCACTGGATGCCGAGGCGGCAGCCGCGCGTGCCGAGCATGGGATTGGCCTCGGTCAGCGCCTTGATCCGGCTGCGCATGCGCTCGTCCGTCGCCTCCTCGAGCGGCGGCAGGAACTCGTGCAGCGGCGGGTCGAGGAGGCGGATGGTGACCGGCAGTCCGGCCATCGCGTCGAAGATCGCCTCGAAGTCGGCCTGCTGGAACGGGAGCAGCCGGTCGAGCGCCTCGCGCCGGCCGGCCTCGTCGGAGGCGAGGATCATCTCCTGCACGACCGGCAGCCGCTCGTCGCCGAAGAACATGTGCTCGGTGCGGCACAGGCCGATGCCCTCCGCGCCGAACTCCCGAGCCTTCGCCGCGTCTCCCGCGTTGTCCGCGTTCGCGCGCACCTTCAGGCGGCGCACCTCGTCAGCCCAGCCGAGGATCGTCTCGAAGTCCTCGTTGATCGCAGGCGGGACGAGCGGGACCCTTCCGACGATCACGCGGCCCGTGCCGCCGTCGATGGTGATGACGTCGCCCTCGCGCAGCACGTGCTCGCCGAGTCGCACGGTCTTCGCGTCGACGTCGATCTGCAGTCCCTCGCAGCCGGCGACGCACGGCTTGCCCATGCCGCGCGCGACGACCGCGGCGTGCGAGGTCATGCCACCGTGCGCGGTGAGCACGCCCTGCGACTGGATGAGCCCGTGGATGTCGTCGGGCGTCGTCTCCCAGCGAACGAGGATGACCGCTTCGCCGCCCTTGCCGCGCTCGGCGGCCGTGTCGGCGTCGAGCACGATCTTCCCGGACGCAGCGCCGGGCGACGCATTCAGCCCACGTGCCGCGACCTCGAACTCTGCCGACGGGTCGAGCATCGGATGCAGCAACTGGTCGAGCTGCGTCGGGTCGATCCGCGCGATCGCCTCGTCACGGGTGATCAGCGACTCCGCAGTCATGTCGACCGCGGCCTTGAGCGATGCAGCTGCCGTCCGCTTCGCCGACCGCGTCTGGAGCAGGAAGAGCTTGCCGTCCTCGATGGTGAACTCGATGTCCTGCATGTCGCGGTAGTGCTGCTCGAGCCGCGCCATCGTGTCGAGGAGCTGCGCGTATGCATCCGGGAGCCGCTGCGCCATCTCTTCCAACGGCTGTGGCGTGCGGATGCCGGCGACGACGTCCTCGCCCTGCGCGTTGACGAGGTACTCGCCGTACACGCCCTGCTCGCCCGTAGAGGGGTTGCGCGTGAAGCACACACCCGTCGCCGACGTCTCGCCCTTGTTCCCGAACACCATCTGCACGACGTTGACAGCGGTACCGATGTCGTCGGGGATGCCGTATGTGTGCCGGTACACCTGCGCACGCGGCGTGTTCCACGACTCGAACACCGCAACCACCGCTCGACGCAGCTGCTCGCGCGCATCCTGCGGGAAGCTGCGACCCGTTTCGCGCTCGTAGATCTCCGCGGCCTCGCGCAGGTTCGGTTGCGCGCGGCCGAACTCGACGCCGTCGACCGTCTCGCCGAACATCTGGACGAGCCGGCGGTAGCAGTCCTCGGCAAAGGCCTCGTTCCCAGTCATGCGGGCGAGGCCTCGGACGGCGACGTCGTCGAGGCCGACGTTGAGAATCGTGTCCATCATCCCGGGCATCGAGACGGCGGCGCCCGAGCGCACCGACACGAGCAGCGGGTCGGCCGGATCGCCGAATCGCTTGCCCGATCTCTCCTCCAGGCGCGCGATGTGCTCGGCAATCTCCTCCTCGAGGCCCCTCGGCAGGCCGCCCTCGCGCATGTAGGCGCGGCAGGCGTCGGTCGTGATCGTGAACCCGGCCGGGACGGGGATCCCGAGCTGGGTCATCTCGGCGAGCCCGATGCCCTTGCCGCCGAGGAGATCCCTTCCGCCATCCGACGGCTCGTCGAAGTCGTATACGTACCGGCTCATGGGCGGCGATAGTCAATCACGGCACATCGTGGGCATGGGTGGCTTCCCCGGCATTGCCGTCTGGGAAAACACCCTCGCGCTCGCGCGCGGCCCGCGCGTCCTCGTCGACCGGACGGCGAGCCCTCAGCACGGCGACCCGCTCGAGCTCCCTGGCGAGCTGACCGACCTCACGTTCTATCCCTGGCCGCCCGAGGATCTGCGCGAGCTCGCCCTCGGCTCGGACGTCATCCTCGTATGCGGCGGCAACACCGCGAACATGCTCGCCGTCTGGCGCGTGCACGGCTTCGACCGCATCCTGCGCGAGGCATGGGAGTCCGGCATCGTGCTCGCCGGGTGGAGCGCCGGGATGATCTGCTGGTTCGAGGCAGGCGTCACGGACTCGTTCGGGCCGCAGCTCGACGGAATGCGCGACGGCCTCGGTTTTCTCCCCGGCAGCGCGTGCCCGCACTACGACGGCGAGGAGCGCCGGCGGCCCGTGTACACGGAGCTCGTCGCGAACGGGTTCCCGGCCGGGATCGCGCTCGACGATGCGGCCGCTGCGCACTACATCGGCACCGAGCTCGTCGAGGTGATCGCGTCGGCCCCCGGCGCAGGCGGGTATCGCGTCGGCCCCGACGGCGAGACGCCGCTGCCGGCGCGCGTGCTCTAGGGCTTCCTGCGCGCTCGGAACTCCGCGAGCCACGCGACGACGCGCAGGCTGATCCAGATCGGCGTCAGCAGGACGTAGAAGACGAAGTCAGCGACGACGATCAGCGACCACCACAGGATCCAGTACCGGATCGGGACGTGGCCCTTCTCGTTACGCATCGCTTCGCTCCGCGACGACGCGCAGGATGCGGTGCGCCGTCTCCTCGATGGACAGCTCGGAGATGTCGATCACCGGGCAGCCGAGCTTGCGATGCAATTTCGACGCCTGGTCGAGCTCCTCGTAGATCTCCGTCAGCTCCGCGTACTGGCGATTGCGCGCGCCCATCGTTCGCACGCGCGCGCGGCGGATCTCCGCGAGCCGGTTCGGGTCGATCGTGAGGCCGACGATCTTTCCGGGTTCGATGTCGAAGAGCTCCTTCGGTGGCTCGATCGACTTCACGACCGGCACATTCGCGGCCTTGTACCCGAGGTAGCCGAGGTAGATGGACAGCGGAGTCTTCGACGTGCGCGAGACGCCGACGAGCACGACGTCGGCGTCTTGGAGCCCGCGCCCGACGCCGTCGTCGAAGCGCACTGCGAACTCGATCGCCTCCATCCGCTTGAAGTAGGCCGAGTTCAGCGGCGGCCGCGAGCCCGGCGTCATCTTCGCCGTCATGCCGGAGACGCGTGCGACCGCCTCGATCGGATGCCCGAGCAGGTCGCAGTAATGGAGCCTCGCGCGACGGCACAGCGTCCGCATCGCCTCGCGCAGCTCCGGCTGGACGAGCGTGTACACCACCACCGCCGGGCGTCCGCGCATGCGGTTGACCGCGAGCTGGAGGTCGTCCTCGGACTCGACGCGCGGATGCCGGATCTCGACGAAGTCCTGGTCCGGGAACTGCGCTTCGAGCGCTTGCACGAGGCGCGCCGCCGTCTCGCCGGTCGCGTCGGAGACGACGTGCAGCTCGACGGGGATGGCCGGCATGGCGAGGAGCCTAGCCAGGTAACCTCGGCGCGTGGTCGAGGTCACCATGGACAAGATCGTCTCGCTGTCGCGCCGCCGCGGCTTCGTCTTCCCCTCGTCCGAGATCTACGGCGGGCTCGGCTCGGCGTACGACTACGGCCACTACGGCGTCCTGATGAAGAACAACATCAAGGCGCGCTGGCTCGAGGCGATGGTCCAGGAGCGCGAGGACATCGTCGCCATCGACTCCGCGATCATCCTCAACCCGCGCGTCTGGGAGGCGTCGGGCCACGTCGGCGGCTTCACCGACCCGCTCGTCGACTGCCGCACGTGCAAGCTGCGGTTCCGCGCCGACCAGCTGGAGCAGTCGAGCTGTGGCCGCAAGCCGTCGAAGCACCCGGGCGAGACGCCGGACTGCGATCTCACCGCGGCGCGCGAGTTCAACCTCATGTTCAAGACGCAGGTCGGCGCACTCGAGGACACCAGCTCGATCGCCTATCTCCGCCCGGAGACGGCGCAGGGCATATTCATCAACTTCAAGAACGTCCTCCAGCTCGCACGGCGCAAGCCGCCGTTCGGCATAGCGCAGATCGGCAAGTCATTCCGCAACGAGATCACGCCGGGGAACTTCCTCTTCCGCACGCGCGAGTTCGAGCAGATGGAGATGGAGTTCTTCGTCCCGCCGCAGGAGGCGGACGAGTGGTTCACGTACTGGATAGAGCAACGCCGCGCGTGGTATGTGCGCTACGGCCTTCGAGAAAGCCATCTGCGCGTCCGTCCCCACGAAGCGGACGAGCTCGCACATTACGCACGCGCGGCGAGCGACATCGAGTATCTCTACCCCATCGGATGGTCCGAGCTCGAGGGGATCGCCAACCGCGGCGACTTCGACCTGACGCAACACACCGACAGCTCGGGCACGAAGCTCGAGTACGTCGGCGAGGGCGGTGAGCGTTACACGCCGAATGTGATCGAGCCGGCGGGCGGCCCCGACCGGACGTTCCTCGCGCTGCTGATCGATGCGTACGACGAAGAGGTCGTCGCCGATCGCGACCGCACAGTGCTTCGGCTCCATCCGGCGATCGCACCGATCAAGGCGGCGATCCTGCCGCTCATCCCGCGCAACGCGGACATGGTCGGGAAGGCGCGCGGACTCCTCGACGATTTGCGCAAGCGCTTCATGGTCGAGTACGACGACAGCGGCCAGATCGGGCGGCGCTACCGCCGGCAGGACGAGATCGGTACGCCGTTCGCATTCACGATCGACGACCAGACGCTCGAGGACGACACGGTGACGGTACGCGACCGCGACTCCCTCGCGCAGGAGCGGCTCCCGCTCGCGAGCGTGCGAGCGTGGCTCGAGGAGGCACTGGACCGCCCATGGCGAACACCCAAGGCGTGAGAGCCGCGCTCCTCATCCTCGTCGTGCTCGCGCTCGCAGGCTGCGGCGCGACGAAGACGGTCACGGTCACAAACACGGTCACACACGTGCGCACCGTCACGATCACGACTACCCGGACCGGGACGACGACGACCCCGCTCGCCGCCTCCGCCCCGTGCGCGGCCGGCAGTCTGCAGGGAAGCTTCGACGTCGTGCCCGGCAGCCCCGGAGCCGGCCAGATCTCGTACACGTTGACGCTCACGAACACGGGCGCGACGGCCTGCTACGTCGCCGGTATCCCGCAGGTGCAACTCCTCGGAACGACCGGGACCGCACTGCCGACTGCGCCCTCCGCCGAGCCGCCCGTGTCCGTGAACCCGCCGAAGGTCTCGCTCCAGCACGGCCAGTCGGCAGCTGCCGAAGCGCGCTTCTCACCTGACGTGAACGGGACCGGCGACAACGCGCCCGGTCAGTGCCAGCCGACCGCCACCGTCCTGCGCGTCACCGCTCCCGGCGGCGGCACGCTCGACGCGCCGATTCAGCCGCCGACGCCGGTGTGCGAGCGCGGTTCGCTGCACTTCAGGGTCTTCACGATCGCTCCATAACCCGCTCCGACGGAGGCCCGAAGCCGAGCTTCGCGTACAGGCGGTGCATGTCGCGCGTATGCAGGAGCCACTTGCGGCTCGCGTACGGGCCGTTCTCCACCATCTCGCGCACGAGCTCGAGGCCGAGCCCTCGGCCGCGATGCTCTTCGAGGACGTACACGTCGGCGAGATAGGCGAACGACATGCCATCGCTCGCAGCGCGGCAGAAGCCGACCTGCTCGCCGTTCTTGTACAGGCCGACGACGCGTTGCGCCTCCCGCACGAGCCGTTCCATCTCCGCGCGTGGCCTGCCCGTCGCCCAGTACGACTGCGAGATGTATGCGTGAACACCGTCGACGTCGACCCTGCCGGGGTCGTCGTCGAGCTCGTATCCATCCCCGAGGTCCCGCTTCACGCGGAGAGTGTTCGCAGTCGGAACCCGCCGTGGTACTCGTACGACGCCTGGATGAGCCGCAGCGCGTCGCGTGCGGAGCGCTCGGTCAGCTTGGCCGCACTCGCGTCGGCCAGCGGTGTCGCGAGGAGCGTCTCCATCGCGCGGATCCCCTCCGGGCTGAGCGCGAGCGCCTCGGACTGCGCCGCGCATGCGCTGCACACGGCGCCGCCCGCGCGCGGCGAGTAGCCGACAAGGGTCGCATCGGCCGCGCCGCACTCGGCGCAGCTCGTCAGGTGCGGCAGGTAGCCGGACACCCAGAGCAGCTTCAGCTGGAACGAGAGCACGAGCGGGTCGAGCGCGGGACGCTCGGCCGCGTGCGGCGCCTCGTCGAGTAGCTCGAGGAAGCGCGTCAGCGCGGTGAACGCCCGCGGGTTCGCCTCCTGCTCCGTGAAGAGGCGGAGCATCGCCTCGGCGCCGATGAGCCCGACCGAGAGCCGGTAGTACTCCTCCCGCGCCGCGTGATGCGGATGCAGGAGGTGCACGCCCGTGACGGTGTGCAGCTCGCCGGAGCCCTGATGGAGCATGACCTCGACGTGCGAGAGCGGTTCGAGGCGCGCGCCGAACCGCGACGTCGTCTTGCGGACGCCCTTCGCGACTGCGCCGACCCGGCCGCGGTCGAGCGTGTACAGGTGGAGGACGCGATCGGCCTCTCCGAAGCGGATCGACCGCAGGACGACGGCCTCCGTCTTGATCGAGCGGGGCACGCTTCGAGTGTACGCACGGGGCAGGTCTGCGTAAGCTGAGAGCATCGGGGTCCTGCGGCGACATATCCACAAGCTCTCGTACGTGCTCATCTCGGCGGCGCTGCTCCTTACGTTCGCCCTGGGCGCGCTCAGCGGCTTCCGGATCCACCATGGAGCCGACATCGAGCATCAGACGATCCGGACGCAGCGCCTCGAAACGGAGGTGCTCGAGCACCACCTGCCGGGCGTGCGCTCGGCCTACGCCGACATCCTCCAGAACAACCCCGTCGAGGCAGCGCGTCTCCGAACGAGCTATCTCGCCTACCTCCGGCATCCGTCGACGAGCCGCGCGTTCGAGCGGGCGATCGAGTCCGAGATCGCGGGCCAATCGCGGGCATTCCGCCACGCGACGACGGCTGCCCGCGAGGCCGTCGCCGGCCTCATCGTCGTTGCCGCCCTGCTCGTGCTCACGCTCCTGTGGCTGTTCGAGCTCGAGCGCCGCTCGGGCCTGATCGACCGGGACAACGCTGCGCGCGCCGAGGAGCTGATGCGGCTGCGCGACGAGTTCGTCGCCGTCGTCTCCCACGAGCTGCGCACGCCGCTCACGTCGATCATCGGCTACCTCGAGCTGCTCGTCGACGAGGACAGCGGAGACCTCACCTCCGAGCAACACTCGTACCTCGAGATCGTGCAGCGGAGCACGAGCCGGCTCGTCGAGCTCGTCGGCGACCTCTTGCTCGTCGCGGAAACCGAACGCGGGCCGCTCGCGCTCGAGCTCGCCGACATCGATATCGCTGCGCTCGCCGCCCACGCCGCCGAGTCGGCGCGACCATCGGCGGACGCGCGCGGCGTGATCCTGCGCGTCGAGCCCGGTTCGGGCGGAACCGTCGCCGGCGATCCGACGAGGCTCGCGCAGATGCTCGACAACCTCATCTCGAACGCCATCAAGTTCACTCCGGAAGGCGGCCGCGTGACGGTTCACGCCGCCGTGCGGGGACGCGATGCGGTATTCGAGGTTGCCGACACGGGCGGAGGCGTCTCGGACGCCGACCGCGAACGGCTGTTCGATCCGTTCTTCCGCAGCCGCGAGGCGAGCGCGCGCGCCGTTCCCGGCACGGGGCTAGGGCTGACGATCACGAAGGCGATCGTTGACGCGCACCATGGCTCGATCGAGGTCGAGAGCGCGCCGGGCCTGGGCACGACGTTCCGCGTCCGGCTCCCCGTCGGGGAACGGATCGAAGCGTTCTCTCGTTGAAGTCCGAGGACGTGCTCATTCAGATGTACACCACGACGTGGTGCGGGTACTGCGTCCGGGCGAAGACGCTGCTCGACGCTCGCGGCATCCCATACGAGGAGATCAAGCTCGACGACGACGATCCCGCGTTCCGGCAGAAGCTGATGGAGCTGACCGGCGGCTGGACCGTTCCGCAGATCGTGATCGATGGCCGGCCGATCGGCGGCTACACCGAGCTGTGGCGGCTCGACCGCGACGGCCGGCTCGCCGCCTGACAGGTCGGGCAGTACCACGTGCCGCGTCCGCCGGCGCGCGTCTTCACGATCGGCGTCCCGCAGCGGCTGCACGGCTCGCCCTCGCGGCCGTACGCGCGGAACTCGTCCTGCATGCGGCCGCCGGCGTAGGCACCGTCGCCGAGATCGGCGCCCTGACGGCTGATCCCCAGCTTCAGCGCCTTGCGGATGCCGTCGCGTAGCGTCGCGATCTCCTCGCGCGCCAGCTCACCGGCCGGCCGGAGCGGGTGGAGGCGCGCATGCCACAGAGCCTCGTCGGCGTAGATGTTCCCCAGGCCCGCGACCGTGCGCTGGTCGAGGATCGCCGCCTTGAGCGGCGCTTTGCGACCGGCGAGACGGCTCGCGAGGAAGTCCGTGGTGAAGCCGCGATCGAGGGGCTCGGGGCCGTTCTTCACGGCGAGCACGTGCTCGGCGTCGTCCTCCTCCGCGAGGAGCCAGGTGCCGAAGCGGCGCGTGTCGCGGTACGCAACGCGGCTGCCGTCCTCGAGCTCGAGCACGGCGCGCTCGTGCGTTGCGGGCGCGTAGCGAAAGCCGCCGGTCATGCGCAGGTGGACGAGGAGCGCGTGGCCGCTTTCGAGCCGCACGACGATGTACTTGCCCCGGCGCTCGACGGCGTCGACGCGATCGCCGCTGAGCCGGTCCGCAACGAGCTGCGGATCCTCCGGGCGCGTGAGGCGGGCGTCGTCGATACGCGCGGCGGCGATGCGCTTGCCTGCGATCGCGGCGGCGAGCCGTCCCCGCTCGGTCTCGACCTCGGGGAGCTCAGGCATCAGACCGGTGGCTGCCACCGATACGAAGGTCGCACGGAGGTGTCACGGCGTCACGCCTCCATGGGAACTGGCACAAAGTTGGCACACACACGTTTTCGTGGCTGCCACCGGTCGGTCTACGCGAGCGTCTGGAGGACGATCGGCACGGCGCGCGGGGGCTCGTCTCCGATGACGTAAGCCGCGCGGACGCGCTCTGCGGCGCCGGATGCAGTCTGCGCGTCGCGCGCGTGGATTTCGGCGAGCGGCTCGCCCTCCTCGACTGTGTCGCCGCGCTTCTTCTTGCACACGATGCCGACCGCGTGATCGATGGCGTCGTCCTTCAACGCGCGGCCTGCACCGAGATGCAGCGCCTCCACACCGATCTCGATCGCGGAGAGACGCTGGACGTAGCCGTCGCGGGGAGCGAACGCCTCGGCGATTGCAGGCGCCTTCGGCAGCGCCGACTCGTCGGGATCCCCGCCCTGCGCGCGAATCCACCGCTCGTACGCCTCGACGGCCGAGCCGTCCGCGATCGTTTCCCGTGCCCGCCGGCGGCCCTCGTCGAGATCGACGCCGAGGTCCGAGAGCTCCAGCAGGTGTGCGCACGACTCGACCACGAGCTCCTCCAGATCGCCAGGCCCTTCGCCCTTCAGCGTCGCGAGCGCCTCGCGCACCTCGAGCGCGTTGCCGACCGCCTCCCCCAGCGGCTGGCTCATGTCGGTGAGCTCGCACACGACGTCGAGGCCCGCGTGACGGCCGAGCGCGATCATCGCCTCGGCGAGCACCTCCGCATCGGCGAGCGACTTCATGAACGCGCCCTCGCCCACCTTCACGTCGAGCACGACCGCGTCCGCCCCCGACGCGATCTTCTTCGACATGATGCTCGCCGCGATGAGCGAGACGTTGTCGACGGTCGCCGTCACGTCCCGCAGCCCGTAGAGCTTCTTGTCCGCGGGGACGAGATCCGCCGACTGCCCGACGACCGCCATGCCGACGTCGCGCACCTGAGCGATGAACTCCTCGGTGGAGAGCTCGACGCGGAAGCCCGGAATGGACTCGAGCTTGTCCAGCGTCCCGCCCGTGTGACCGAGCCCGCGGCCGCTCATCTTGCCGAACGGCACGTCGCAGGCGGCGACGACGGGGCCGACGGCGAGCGTCGCCTTGTCCCCTACGCCGCCGGTCGAGTGCTTGTCGACGACACGCCGGCCGAGCTCCTTGCCGAGATGGATCTGCGCTCCGCTCCGCACCATCGCGTCCGTTAGCGCGAACGTCTCGCTGCTCGAGAGACCCCTGAAGAACACCGCCATCATGAAGGCCGCGAGCTGGTAGTCGGGCACGTCGCCGAGAACGAGCTCGTCGATCTCCGCGGCGGACAGCTCCTCCCCGTCGCGTTTTCGCTGGATCAGCTCGACGATGCGGCTCATTTCGTGGCGACGAAGACGACCGGCGCCTTCGTGACGCGGATCGGCTCCGTGAGCGTTGGAAGCGGGCGGTTGCGCCGGAGCCACGACGACGCCTCGATGTAGGCGATCGCCTCGTTCGGCTCGAAGGTCGCGAACCCGAACGCGTCGCGCCGCTCGACCGACGAGAAGTGCCGGCCAAGAGTCTCCGCGCCGTTCTCCGCATCGAACGCGAACGTCGACGTCGAGCCCATGAGCTCCTTCAACTCCTTGACGTGCTGCCTCGAGTTCGTGACGGCGACGAGCCGGCCGCCGCGACGAAGCACGCGGGCGACCTCACTCAGCCCGCGATCGAGATCGGCGACGTGGTACAGCATCCACGCCGCGAGGACGACGTCGAACGATCCGTCCTCGAACGGAAGCTCCTGGACGTCGCCTATACGGGCGTCGACGCCGCGCGCTCGCGTCAGCTCGACCATCCGCTCCGACTGGTCGACGGCGACGACCTCCGCGCCGGTCTCGCGCGCGATCCATTCGGCGGCCTCGCCCCGGCCGCAACCCACTTCGAGGACGCGCTGCGGCGCGACCTCTGCAACGGCCGCCCTGCTCATCTCCACCGCGCTCGGCCCTTCCGAGCGCGCCCACGCGCCCGCACGCACCGCGAAGCGCGATTCGTCGGCGTACTCGCGCCGAACGGCCTCGGGGTCGTTCAACGCGCTCAAGGCGTGAGGATCGGCTGGCCCGGAATCCCGCGCGACGGCGCCTTGCCCTTGAGCCACGCGTTCACGGTCGCGCCGACGTCGGCGAACTCGCCTTCGTGGATCTGGCCGGCGGCATTCCGTCCCGCGACGTACGCGAGCAGCATCGCGTGCTCGCGCGAGTGGTCGGTCGACGGCGTCGTCGGGTCGCAGCCGTGATCGGAGGTGAGGATCAACAGGTCGTTCGGCCGGAGCGCGTCGAGAATGTCCGGCAGCCTCCGGTCGAAGTCCTGCAGGCACCGGTGGAAGTTCACCGGGTCGTTGCGATGACCCCAAAGCGAATCGGTCTCGACGAGGTTCGTGAACACCAGCCCGTCGTCGATCGCGCGCAGGAGCTCCTCGGTCTTCTGGATGCCCTCGACGTTCGACTTCGTCGGGTAGGACTCGTCGACGTCGCAGCCCGCGAAGATGTCACCGATCTTCCCGACCCCGTAG
>DATBQM010000056.1:0-24708 GCA_036560805.1 Gaiellaceae bacterium
TGCCGAGCAGGTGCAGCACCTCGACGCCAGTCAGCTGCGGCCACAGCGCGACGTCGCCGGAGACGTAGCCGACGTGCTCGTGCGCGCGGGCGACGTCCTCCGCCGGCACGCCCATGATCCAGGCCCGTCCGGCGGTCGGACGCAGGAGGCGCAGCAGGAGGCGGATGGTCGTCGTCTTCCCGGCGCCGTTCGGGCCGAGGAAGGCGAAGATCTCGCCGCGGTGGATCTCGAGGTCGATCCCCGCGACGGCTTCCGTGGCGCCGTAGCGCTTCTGCAAGCCCCGAACGGAGATCACGGCGTCGTCCACGGTCGCACTCTCGCACAATGGGCGCGATGAGCAAGGACTCGCGCCGCTCAGTTCTCGGGGGAATCGCCGCGCTCGCGGGCGTGGTCGCCGAGGCAGGCGCCAACCGCCTGACGGTCGCGCTCGGCGGCCGGGAGCGGACGCGGGTCATCGTCGTGCTCGCGTGCATCCTCGGCCTGAGCGCGGCGGACGTCTCCACGGTCGGCGCGTCCGCAACCGAGCTCCGGCACGGCCTGCACATCAGCAACACGGACATCGGGCTCCTCGTCGCCACGACGTCGCTCGTCGGCGCGATCGCCAGCCTTCCGTTCGGCGTCCTCGCCGACCGGGTGCGGCGCACGACGACGCTCGCGATCACGATCGTCCTGTGGGCGGTCGCGATGCTGTGGAGCGCGTCGGTCTCGAACTTCCACGACCTGCTCGTCGCGCGCGTCTTCCTCGGTGCAGTGACCGCTGCGGCGGGCCCGATGATCGCCTCGCTCGTCGGCGACTACTTCGGTGGCGCAGAGCGCGGGCGCGTCTACGGATACATCCTCACCGGCGAGCTGCTCGGCGCCGGCTTCGGCTTCGCCGTCACGGGCGACATCGCGGCGGCGTCGTGGCGCGCCGCCTTCGTCATCCTCGCGCTTCCCGCGCTCGTGCTCTCGGTGTTCGTCGCGCGCCTTCCGGAGCCGCGCCGCGGTGGCCGGGGCGTGCTCGCACATGAGGGGCAAGAGCCGCCCGAGGACGCGGCGCCGGTGCTGCACGAGACGGATGCTCAGCGGCTCGCGCGCGAACGCGGGCTCGAGCCCGATCCTGAGCTCGTGCTCGAGCGCGACGCACGCCGCATGAACATCATCACGGCGACGCGCTACGTCCTCCGGATTCGCACGAACATCTATCTCATCGCCGCGAGCGCCCTCGGCTACTACTTCCTGGCCGGCGTGCAGACGTTCGGCACCGAGTTCGCGAAGGAGCAATACGACATCGGCCAGGCGCTCGCGAACCTCCTCCTGCTCGTCATCGGCGTCGGCGCCGTCGCCGGCGTGCTCGCAGGCGGCGCGCTCGGCGACCGGCTCCTGCGCCGCGGCCGCCTGAACGGACGGCTCTACGTTGCCATCGGAGCGGCGGCACTGACGCCCGTGTTGTTCGCGCCCGCGCTCTTCACGCGCAGCGCGACGCAAGCGGTGCCGTATCTGATCGGTGCCGTTCTCGTCCTCTCGGCGCAGAACCCGCCGCTCGACGCGGCGCGGCTCGACATCATGCCGCCGCTCCTCTGGGGACGTGCGGAGGCGGTGCGCACGCTGCTGCGCTCGCTCGCGCAGGCGTTGGCGCCGCTGCTCTTCGGTGCCGTCAGCGACCACGTGTTCGGCGGCGGGCGGGGCGGACTGCAGTGGACGTTCGTCGTCATGCTCGCCCCGCTCGCCGCGAGCGCGTACCTGCTCTTCCGCGCGCGGCGGACGTACCCGCGCGACGTCGCGACCGCTAGCGCCGCTGCAGCATCTCGTCGATGGCCCGGTGAAGCTCGTCCAGCCGGCTGACGCCGAACGCGCGCACGGTTCCGTCCACGTCGATCACGAGATTCGTCGGAACGCCGCGCACGCCGAGCGAGCGCGCGTACTCACCCGTCTCGTCGAGCAGGACCGTGCCCTGGAGCCCCCACATCTCGCAGAACCGCTCCACCTCGGGCCTCGGGTCTGAACCTTCCCAAATGTCGATGTGGATGACGTCGAGGCCCGACCGGTCTCGCTCGGCGCGGCGCAGTTCCTCGAGGAACGGCGCTTCGGCGTTGCACGGTCCTCACCAGCTGGCGAAGAAATTGACGATATAGCGCTTCTCCGCCCACTCGCGGCTCGAGCGCATCGCGCCCGTGCGCAGGTCGACGAGGGTGAACTCCGGGAGCGGCGTCCCGACGAGCGCCGACTGCTCCTCGAGCGCGGGGGAAGGAGGCCGTCCCGCGAGCAAGTCCTCGACGATCGTCAGCGTTCCGCCGCCCGCGTCGGCGACCAGCAGTCGCCCGTCGTACGGGTCGACGGTGACGCCGCCGGGGCCGTCCCCGACGGGAATCTGCGTCCATTCCGCGCCGTCGGCGACTCCGAGCACGCTCACCGTCCCCGCGCCGCGGTTGCTGACGTAGATGCGGTCGTGCGCCGGCGCGACCGTGAGGCCGACGGGCGCCTCGCCGACGCGCAGCTCCTCGATCACGCGAGCGTCGGCGACGTCGATGCGGTTGACCGTGCCGGCGACGGAGTTGACGACGAACGCCTCGCCGCGCTCGGGCACGACCCCGACGGCACACGCACCGGTGCCGACCTCGATGCGCCCGAATGGCTCGTTCGTGTCGGCATCGATCAGTGTCACGGACGCGGCGATGAAGTTGACGCAGAGGATGACCCGGCGCTCTCGGTCGAGCTCGATGGCCCCTGCGCCGATCTCCGCTTCGACGGTCGCAACCGTCTCGAGCGTGTCGACGTCGATGACGCTCATCGTCCCACCGAGCGAGTTGCCGACGTACAGACGTCGGCTCTCGGCGTCGTACGCGAGCCCGGATGGATAGCCGCCGACCGGAATCGTCGCGGCGAGCGTCAGCGTCTCTGCGTCGACGACCGACACCGAGTCGGCGTGCGCATCGGCGGTGAAGATCCGATCGGTGGGCGGGTCGAAGACGAGATCGATCGGCTCCGCGCCGACGGGCACCCGGGCAATCGCCTCGTGCCTCTCGAGATCGACGACGGTCACCCAGTCGCTGCGCGAGCACGCGACGTACGCACGGCGGCGCGCGACGTCGACGCCGACTCCCTCGGGATCGAGCCCGACAGCGACCTCGGCGATCTTCCGCGAGTGGGCCGGCACGTCGATCCGGCACGCGGCCCCGACGCCGAATTCGACCGGATCCGTCGCCGCCATCGGCGCTATGTAACCACACCGTTTTGGAGCGTCAGTGGGAGCTGGCGGCCACGAGGGCCGCCAGCTCCTTCCGTGCTTGCTTCAGTTCGCGCTTCGGGTCTTGGAGCACCGGGCCGCGTGCGCCGCGAACCTTGAGGAGCTGAAGCTCGCGGACGCGCTCCCGGATCTGCTCGAGCAGCCGTTCGACGTCCCGTTGGTACCTGCGGCGGTCGTCAGTCATCAGGCCGCCTCCGGGAGCGCGACCGACGCCTCTTCCTCTACCTCCGCGGGCTGCGACTCGATGAGCGCGGCGGACAGGAGGCTGCCGGCGAGGGAGATGCCTGCGAGCACGTAGAACGCGATCACGAACCCGTGCGTGAGCGCAGCCGGCGCGAGGGAGCCGACGTGATGATGCGTGGCGTATCGGGCCGTGTACGTCGTCGCGATCGTGGTGGCGATGGCGACGCCGATCGCCCCGCCGATCTGCTGCGACGTGTTCAGCAGGCCCGACGCAACGCCTGCGTCGCGCTTGCCGACGCCGGCGAGCGCACCAATCGACATCGGCACGAACGCGAACGCCATCCCGATGCCGCCGACGAGGAACGCGGGGAACAGATCCCAGAAGTAGCGCCCCTGCACCGGCAGGCGGGTGTAGAGCAGCAGTCCGCCCGTTGCGAGCAACAGGCCGACCGGAAGCACCCGGCGGATCCCGATCCTCGTCACGACCGCCTGCGCCACGCCGGAGAAGACGATGATCGCGAGCGTGAACGTGATGTATGCGGCGCCGGTCTGGAGCGCCGAGTAATGCAGCACCTGCTGCATGTACAGCGTCAGCAGGAAGAACTGCGAGAAGATCGCCGCGCCCGAGAGCAACGCCGCGGTGTTCGAGCCCGACAGCGTCCGCAGGCGGAAGATCCGCAGCGGCAGCAGCGGGGCAGGCGAACGGAGCTCGACCACGACGAACGCGCCGACCAGTGCTGCGGACGCCGCGAGGAGACCTGCCGTTGTGGCCGTCGCCCAGCCGTGCTGGCTGGCGCGCGTGAGCGCGTACACGAGCAGCATCAGTCCGCCGGTGATGGTGCTCGCGCCGGCGACGTCGAAGTGGCGGTGATCCAGCGCCGCCTTGCTCTCGCGCAGCAGGAGCGGGCTGAGGGCGAGCACGAGCACGCCGACGGGGACGTTCACGAAGAAGATCCACGACCAGCTGAACGCACTCGTGAGCGCGCCGCCGAGGAGAACGCCTGCGGCGGCGCCGCTCCCGGAGACCGCGCCCCAGATGCCGAGCGCGAGGTTCCGCTCGCGTCCTTCCTCGAACGTCGTCGTCAGGATCGAGAGGGCGGCCGGCGCGAGCAGCGCCGCGCCGAGGCCCTGTGCCGCGCGGAACGCGATCAGCGAGCTCTCGGACCAGGCGAATCCGTCTAGGAGCGAGCTGACCGTGAAGAGCGTCAGTCCCGCCATGAACATGCGGCGCCGGCCGAGCAGGTCGGCCATCCGGCCGCCGAGCAGGAGGACGCCACCGAAGAGGATGGAGTAGGCGGTGATCACCCACTGCAGGCTCTCCTGGCTGAAGTGGAGGTCGGTCTTGATCGTCGGCAGCGCGACGTTGACGATCGCGATGTCGAGGACGACCATGAACTGGGCCGCCACGAGCACGGCCAGGCCGAACCAACGCTTGTTGTCCGGCCCTACAATGTTACGACTCATCGAATGTCTCCCCAAATCGTTTACTGTGACCACGATATACACAGCAAACGATCCTGCGCTACACTTATTCCGCAATGAACACTGAGATTCCGACCAACTGCCTCCCGGCCGAGCTGGTCGCGAGCCCCGGGTTCCTTCTGGCGAGGCTCGGATTGAGCCTGAAGGCGCAGACGATGGAGGAATTCGAGCGGGGCGGGTTCAGCGGCTACCACTACTCGATCCTGGCCCTCCTCGACGAGGCGCCCCGGACGACGCAGGCGGCGATCGCCCAGGCGCTGCAATTCGATCCGAGCCAGCTCGTCTCGCTCCTGGACGGATTGGAGGAGCGCGGCATGATCGAACGGCGCCGCGACCCGAACGATCGCCGGCGGCAGATGGTCAGCCTGGCGGCGGCGGGAAAGCGGCAGCTCGCTGCATTCCGGAAGATGGTCCGCAGGATCGAGGACGAGTTCCTCGGACCGCTCGATGAGGATCAGCGCGCGGCGCTCCACGATCTCCTGCTCCGCGTCGCGGCGGCTCGCGACAGCCGCTACGTCGTTTCTGCCTAGCATCGCGTCCCTATTTGTGTTCGGCAGCCGGAAACGGCAGGGTTCTCGTCGTGGCTGAGTTGCTCGCGCGGGTTTCGGTTCCGCGGCGGCTGGAGGCGACCGCCCTCCTCGTGTACGCCGTCGTGTTCGTGCTCCTCGTCGCGTACGGGCGCCCGGGGCTGGGCATCTCGCAAGGCTTCTATCTCGCGGTCGTGCTGGTCGGTCTTGCGGGCGGTGCGGCGGGCGGTGTCGGCGCAGGAGTCCTCGCGACGTTGCTCTGCGCGATCGCCGCGGCCCTCCATGGCAACCTCTTCGCCGAGACCGTCGAGCCGCTCGTCATCCGACTGGTGGGGTTCACCTTCGCGGGCTTCGCCGTCGGCTATTTCGCCGGCCGCGGCCGGCGGATGCTCGCCGAGTCGCTGCACGTGCTCGACGCCGTCCTCGGGCTCGCACGCCGAGAGCTCGAGACCGGCGCGATCACGGCGGACGGCATCCAGGCGCGGATAGCGGAGCGGGCCGAGGCGCACTGGCCGTTCGCCGTCCTCGTGGGCGAGACGGCGCCGTCCTCGGAGTCGGCGCTTCGCGACGCGCTGAGAACGCTGGCAGCTGCGCTCGACGGCGAGAGCGACGTCGGCCGTGTCGGTCCGCACCGGCTCGCGGTCGTGACCGGATCGCTGACGCCGCAGGAGGCGAGCGACATCGCCTGCGACCTCGAGCGGAAGCTCGGCGACGCGACGTTCGGTTGGGCGTTCCATCCGCAGGACGGAGACGAGCCGCTCGCCCTCGTGGGCGCTGCGAGCGAACGGCTCCAGGCGCGTCGCGCAGCCGCCGGTTAGTCTCGGCTGCGTGCCGCTCGCGCTCATCTTCGATCTCGACGGGACGCTCATCGACACCGTGTACGCGCACGTGTTCGCGTGGCAGTGCGCGCTTGCCGAGGCGAACATGCCGATCGACGGGTGGCGCATCCACCGGCGCATCGGAATGAGCGGCGGGTTGTTCGCGCGCGCGGTCGCGCGCGAGGTAGGGCGGGAGCTGACGACAGAGGAGAGCGAGGAGATCCAGCGCCGGCACGGCGAGATCTTCCGCGGGCTGCTGCCGGAGCGGCGGCCACTCCCCGGTGCGGTGGAGCTGCTCGCGGAGCTGCGTCGGCGCGGCATCGTGCACGGCATCGCAACGTCGGGGCGGCATCCGGAGATCGACGCCTCCCTCGAGGCGCTCGGCGTCGGCGTCGAAACGGTGGTGATCGACCGCGGCGACGTCGCGCGGGCGAAGCCCGATCCTGGCCTGTTCCTGAAGTGCCAGGAGGCGCTCGGCGTGGATGCGATCGATTGCTACGTCGTCGGCGATGCAGTATGGGACCTGCTCGCGGCGCGGCGGGCGCGCATGCTCAGCATCGGCCTGCTCAGCGGCGGCTACGGCGCCGACGAGCTCCTCGCGGCGGGCGCATTCCGCGTGTACGAGGACGCCGCCGAGCTGCATCGCTCGCTCGACGAGCTCGGCTTCGACTGACGGGCCCGTACACGAAGCACCCGCACGAGATCGTCACGACTCTCCGAAACGGCCGGTACTTAGTACTCGCACGAAATCGTCACGGGCTCTCGACGTAGCGGCGAAGGGCCGCCTCTGGGTCCTCGTCAGGCCACGCGAAGCACCGAAGGATGCGTCCTGGATCGACGAATGTGGCCGGCAGGGCCATACCCACGGTGCCGGCGTAGCTGCTCCAGAGCCAGTCACCAGGCTTCTCGCAGAGGCCAGCCTCCACTGGATTATTCGCCACGTACTTGAACCTGTACGCGAGGTCTGCGTCGCCGACGATGCGGCGGGCGCCGTACGGCTCGAACTGGAGATGTCCGCGGAGTCCGTATTGCCGGTTGAAGTTCCGGGCGTACGGCAGGTTCAGGGAATGCATCGCCTTGGGGAGCATCCCCTCGGTGACGTCGACGATCAGGTGGTAGTGCGACGTCATCAGGCAATACGCGAGACATGTCCATCCGACCTTTCCCGTGACACGCGCAAGGCCGCGGAGGAACTCCAGCCGATCCTCGTCTCGGCGATAGAGCTCGCGGGTCACCCAGACGCAATGGGTGTAGATGTGGAAGAGCCCGGCTCCGGTATCTCGCGCTCGACGCGGCATCCCTAACAACGATCGACCCGTTGGTGCGCCGACGGCGTGGCAGTTGCGTCACGGATTCGTGCCGGTACTAAGTACCGGCCTGACTACCGCATCCGTGCGAGGCGGATTGGCGTTCTACCGGCGATGCCGAGGCAGCGCGCTCCACAGGATTGGCCCGTTCCCGACGAGAGGCTTCAGCCGAGCGTCGCCGGGTCGGAGACGCTCGTCGGGGTCGGCGGCCCGCCCCCGGGCGCGCGGCGGTGGTACGACGACCATCTCGCCGCCGGTCTCCTCGCGCTGCTCGTGCTGGTGCTCCTCGTGGCCGGGGCTGCGTACTACCTTCACCATCGGCACAACCATCACTCTGCGGCGCCTCCGACGACCGTCGTCGTCACCACCGTCGCCAAGGCGAAGACGCCGCAGACGAGGGCGATGCCTCCGCTCGTCGGCCTGACGCAGCAGGCCGCCGTCGCGCGAATGCAACGCATGCACGTGTCGGCGACGGTCGTGCTGCATCAGTCTCCCCAACCGCGCGGGACCGTTGTCTCGCAGCGCCCGGCGCAGGCGTCCGCACTGACGGCGAAGACGCCGGTGACGCTCGTCGTCTCGACCGGCGTGACGAAGATCGCCGTGCCCAACCTTGTCGGACTGCCGGTTGCGAATGCGCGCACGAGCCTCAGCGGGCTCGGACTACGCGCGGCGACGACGTCCGTGACGATGGCCGGGAAGCCCGCGGGCACGGTCGTCGACCAGGCGCCGAAGGCGGGAAAGAAGCTCGCCAAGACCGGCCTCGTCACCCTCTCGGTCGTCACGGCGCCCGGCGCCGGCCAGACGACGGCCACGACCGCAACTACAACGGCATCGTCGTCGCAGCCGCAGACCGCCACCGTGCCCGACGTCTCGAGCCAGGAGGAGCCGGCCGCCGTGCAGGCGCTCGCGCAGGCGGGCATCCTCCCGAGCCTCGTCTTCGTGCCCAGCAGCGATCCGCTCGGCACGGTCGAGGCGCAGGCGAAGCCCCAGGGCGCCACGGTGCCGTACCACTCGCACCTTCAGATCAACATCTCGAGCGGCCAGAGCCCGACGACCGAGCAGGTCCCGAACGTTGTCGGCTCGACGCTCCAGCAAGCGCTCGCCCGGATCAACGGCTCTCACCTGCGCCTGATCTACGTCAAGCTCGCGGAGCCGCGCAGCCAGGCCGGCAAGGTCGTCCAGCAGTCGCCGCTCCCGGGCAGCGGCGCGCCGCAGGGCGCGCAGGTGCTCGTGTTCCTCGCCGTCTACCGATGAGTTTCGCCTAGAGGCGCAGTCCGTCTCTAGGATGAGCCTCGTGGAGTCGCAGGTCGGGGTGACGCCCGCATTCGGCGAGCTGGAGCAGCATCGCTCCGAGCTCACGGCGTACTGCTACCGCATGCTCGGCTCGCCGTTCGATGCCGAGGACGCGGTGCAGGACACGCTCGTCCGCGCTTGGCGGAACATCGAGCGCTTCGAAGGCCGGGCGGCACTCCGCTCATGGCTCTACCGCATCGCGACGAACGTCTGCCTCGACATGATCAAGGCCGGCAAGCGCCGCGCGCGCCCGATGGATCTCGGCCCGGCGCAGGAGCCGTTGTTCGAGAACCTCAACATTCCGACGGAGATCACCTGGATCGAGCCGATGCCCGATCCGGCGGACGCGGCCGTCGAGCACGAGACCATCCGGCTCGCGTTCGTCGCTGCGCTTCAGCATCTTCCGCCGCGCCAGCGCGCTGTCCTCATCCTCTGCGAAGTCCTCAAGTGGCAGTCGTCGGAGGCCGCCGAGCTGCTCGACACGTCGGTCGCCTCGGTGAACAGCGCGCTCCAGCGCGCACGCGCAACCCTTGCTACCGCGAACGTGCAGCCGGTCGAGACGCCCGACGTCGACGCGGAGCTGCTGGAGCGCTACGTCGAGGCGTTCGAGGCGTACGACATCGACAAGCTCACCGATCTCCTGCGCGAGGACGCGATCCAGTCGATGCCTCCGTTCGACATGTGGATCGCCGGGCGCGACGACATCTTCACCTGGTGGTTCGGGCCGGGGATCGAATGCAAGGGCTCGCGCGTAATCCCCGTCCGCACCGCGAACGGTGCGCCCGCGTTCGGCCAGTACAAGATCGACCCGGACGGCGGCTACGCGCCGTGGGCGCTGCAGGTGCTCGAGACGTCAGGCGGGCGCATCTCCGAGCTCACCTTCTTCCTGAACACCGAGGGGCTCTTCCCGCTCTTCGGTCTGCCAGAACACCTCGACTAGGCCGAGGAGATCGAGCAGCTCGACGAGCTCCTCCGTCGGGATCGGCCGAACCTCGAATCCGAGCCGTTTTCCCGCCAGGCGAAGCCGCGCGAGCGCGTCCACGGTCCCGAGATCGACTGCCATCGAAGTGCAGACGACGGGCGACGGCCGAACTCATCGGCTACCGTGGAAAGGCACATGGCCAATAAAGAGGAAAAGATCGAGCTCGAGGGCGAGGTGATGGAGTCGTTCAAGAGCGGCATGCACCGCATCGCGCTCGACAACGGCCACGAGACCCTCGGTTACACCTCCGGCCGCATGCGCCGTTACCGCATCAGGATCAACCCGGGCGACCGCATCAAGGTCGAGCTCTCGCCATACGATCTGACGCGCGGCCGCATCGTGTACCGCGAGCGGTAGACGCCGTCTACTTCTCCTCGAGCTTCAGCGCGGCGGAGTTGATGCAGTAGCGCTGTCCCGTCGGGTGCGGCCCGTCCGGGAAAACGTGCCCGAGGTGTCCGCCGCAGCGCGCGCACAGCACCTCGGTGCGCACCATGCCGTGGCTCCCGTCGGTCTCCTCTTCGACCGAGTCCTCGCCCGCCGGCGCTGAGAACGCCGGCCAGCCACAGCCCGAGTCGTACTTCGCATCCGACTCGAAGAGCTGCGCGCCGCAGCCGGCGCAGACGTACGTGCCCGGCTCGAATGTGTGGTCGTACTCACCGGTGAACGGCGCCTCGGTTCCCTTCTGACGAAGGACGTGGAACTGCTCCGGCGTCAGTTCCTCGCTCCACTGCTGTTCTGACTTCTCGACTTTCGGCATGCTGCAACTATGCCGACGGCGACCGGGGCTCCGCGGAAACGCGTCATCTTCAGCGCCCTCATGCTCGTTGTGCTGCTGGCGGCACTCGACCAGACGATCGTCTCGACCGCGCTGCCGACGATCGTCGGCGATCTCGGCGGCCTCTCACATCTGTCGTGGGTCGTGACGGCGTATCTGCTCACATCCACCGTCTCGGGTCCCCTCTACGGGAAGTTCGGCGATCTGTACGGCCGCAAGATCGTCATCCAGGCGGCGATCGTCATCTTCCTCGTCGGCTCGGCGCTGTGCGGGATCGCGCAGAACATGGCCGAGCTGATCTCGTTCCGCGCACTGCAGGGGCTCGGCGCCGGCGGCCTCGTCGTCGTCGCGATCGCGGTGATCGGGGACATCATCCCGCCGCGCGATCGCGGCCGGTACCAGGGGCTCTTCGGCGGAGTGTTCGGCGTTGCGACCGTCATCGGGCCGCTGATCGGCGGGTTCTTCGTCGACAACCTCTCGTGGCGATGGATCTTCTACGTCAACCTGCCGGTCGGCGTGATCGCGTTCGTCGTCATCGGTGCGACGTTCCACGCGCCGGCGGAGCGCGTGCAGCACGCGATCGATTATCTCGGCGCCGCGCTGCTCGCCGGCGGCCTCGCGTGCCTCGTCCTCCTGACGAGCCTCGGCGGGACCACCTACGGTTGGGGCTCGCCTCAAATCGTCGTGCTCGGGATCGCCGGCATCGTGATGCTCGTGCTGTTCCCGTACGCGGAGCGGCGCGCTTCCGAGCCGATCCTGCCTCTCTCGCTCTTCCGCAACCGCATCTTCGTCGTCAGCTCGGCGGTCGGATTCATCATCGGCGTCGCACTCTTCGGATCGATCACCTTCCTTCCGCTCTTCCTCCAGATCGTGCGCGGACGGAATCCGACGAGCTCGGGCCTGCAGCTGACACCGATGATGGCGGGGCTCCTCATTACGTCCATCGTCGGCGGGCAGATCATCTCGCGCACCGGTCGCTACCGGCCCTTCCCGATCGTCGGCACCGCCATCGCCACGGTCGGGATGGCGCTGCTGACGCTGCTGAACGTCCGCACGACGACGCTGACGACCTCGCTCTACGTGCTCGTGATCGGCTTCGGCCTCGGGATGGTGATGCAGGTGCTCGTGCTCGCGGTCCAGAACGCCGTCGAGCCGCGGGTGATGGGCGTCGCAACCTCGGGCTCGATCATGTTCCGTCAGATCGGCGGCTCCGTCGGCATCGCAGCGTTCGGCGCGATCTTCTCGAACCAGCTGAAGAAGAACCTCGCGAAGACGCTCCCGCCCGGCGTGCGCGGCCCGAGCTCGGCGACGCCGAAGGCGGTGAACGCTCTGCCGCCGCACGTGCACGCGCTGTACGTGCACGCGTTCTCGAACGCGCTCCACCCGATGTTCCTCGTCGGCGCCGTCGTTTCCGGGCTCGCATTCGTACTGACGTGGTTCTTGCGGGAGGTGCCCCTGCGCCGTACGACCGAGGGCCTCATGGAAGCCGTGTGAACGAGCTCGAGCTGCTCGACTGGAAGCGGCGGATCTTCGACCTGTACGCGGAAGTACGTGCCTCGGAGCCGCGCGCAGGCTGGGAGCGGTGGAAGGCTGTGCGCGCTGAGCTCTTCCGCGACCACCCGCAATCCCCCTCGCCCGGCTACACGTCCCTCTCGTACTTCGACTACGACCCGGCGCTCCGCTTCCTCGGGGACGTCGAGCCGGCCGAGGAGGTCGCGATCGAGATCGACGGTTTCCCCTTCCGGCGGTTCGCCGTCGTCCGCTTCGAGCTCGGCGCGCTCGACCTGTACTGGCTCGAGGGTTACGGGGGCGGCGTCTTCCTCCCGTTCGCGGACGCGACCCGCGGCACGGTGACCTACGGGGCCGGCCGCTACCTCCTAGACACGGTCAAGGGATCGGACCTCGGCGCGGTGGACGGCCGCCTCGTCCTCGACTTCAACTTCGCCTACAACCCCTCCTGCTCGTACGACGACCGCTGGGCCTGCCCCCTGACGCCGCCGGCCAACCGGCTAGCCATGCCCATCCGTGCGGGAGAACGTCTGCTACGCTGATTTCACGGACGGCAACAGGGCCGTCCCGTGAGATTTCAGCTTCTCGTTCCTCCTTTGGCGGTTTCGAGTCGTGTGATCTCGATCCGCTTCATCAAAAAGGAGTCGAACAACTACATGCAGCACTCATTTGGCGCGCTCGGCGTGAGCGCGGCCGTCGAGCAGGCGCTCGCGGACCGCGGCATCGTCGGGCCGTTTCGTATCCAGTCTCTCGTCCTCCCGGACGCGCTAGGCGGCCGCGATATCCTCGCGAAGTCGCCGACCGGGTCTGGGAAGACACTCGCATTCGGCATCCCGCTCGTCGAGCGGGCGCCCGTGGACGGCAAGTTGCCGGCCGCCCTCGTGCTCGTCCCTACGCGTGAGCTCGCGCTCCAGGTCTGCGAAGACCTCGAGCCACTCGCAAAGGCGCGGGGCATTCGCGTCGCCGCCGCGTACGGCGGGGCGCCGGTCTCCGCGCAGGCGAAGCGCGTCAAGGGCGCCCATATCGTCGTCGCGACGCCGGGCCGCCTGCAGGACCTCATCGAGCGGAAGCTCATCTCGCTCGACGCGGTTCGCACGCTCGTCCTCGACGAGGCCGACCGCATGCTCGACATGGGCTTCAAGCCCCAGGTCGAGCGGATCATGCGCCGCCTCCCCGAAGCGCGGCAGACGATGCTCTTCTCCGCCACGCTCGACGGTGAGGTGGGCGAGCTCGCCCGCGCCTATACCGACGCTCCGGCCCGCTTCGAGAACGGCCGCGAACAGGACGCGGAGGACAGCGACGTCCAGCACGACTTCGTCCCGGTCACGGCCGGGGACAAGGTCGACCGGCTGGTCGAGCTGCTCCAGGCCGAGCCTGGGCTGTCGCTCGTCTTCGTTCGCACGAAGCGTGGGGCGGACCGCCTCGCGCAGAAGCTCGCCCGCCGCGACATCTCCGTCGTCGCGATGCACGGCGACCTGTCGCAGCCCCAGCGCGAGCGTGCGCTAGAGAAGTTCAGCACCGGCAAGGTGAACGTGCTCGTCGCCACCGACGTCGCGGCCCGCGGCCTCGACCTCGAGGCGATCGCCCACGTCATCAACTTCGACCCCCCGGAGGACGACAAGGGGTACGTCCACCGCGTCGGCCGCACCGGCCGCGCGGGCGCATCCGGGCGGGGCAGCACTCTCGTTCTTCCCGAGCAGCAGGCCGACGTCAGCCGCGTCGCGGCCCGCCTCGGGCATGGAGAGCAGTTCGAGAACACTGGAATGACCGTCGCCAGGCCGAAGCTCGTGTACACGAGCCGGCGTGGACGTCGGTCGAAGTGGTAGTAGAATGCGGCGATCTAGACCGAAGGACGAGTACCGGAGTGCAGCTTCACCGCCTCCCAGCTTGTTCGCGATCATGGCAGGGAGGTGAGTTCAATATGGCAACCGGTACCGTCAAGTGGTTCAGCGACGAGAAGGGGTACGGCTTCATCACCCCGGAGGACGGCGCGAAGGACCTGTTCGTGCACCACACGGGCATCACGGGCGAAGGCTTCAAGAGCCTGTCCGAAGGCGCGAAGGTCGAGTTCGAAGCGACCGAGGGCGCGAAGGGCCCGCAGGCAACGAACGTCCGCGTCGTCGCGTAGTCAGCGTCGCATGACGTGCTTCGAGAGGGCCCCGAAAGGGGCCCTCTCTTGTGGGGGTTTGTGATATACAACAAATCCTATGAGAACACTTCTGTTAGCACACGCGTTGGCGCTCGTCGCCTATTCGATCCCGACCGCCGTCTATCCCAAGCTCATCGCCGCCTACGAGGCGACGCCGCAGGGGCAGGGCGTCACGATCCAGTCCTCGTTCGGTGCGTCCGAGACGCAGAGCCGCGCGGTCGCGGCCGGCCTGCCCGCCGACGTCGTCAACTTCTCCATCACCACCGACATGGACCGGCTCGTGCAGACCGGCCAGGTGGCGAAGACATGGGACGCGAACCCGTATCACGGGGTCGTCTCCAAGTCGGTCGTGGTCTTCGTGCTCCGGAACGGGAACCCGAAGCACATTCGCACCTGGGACGACCTCGTCAAGCCCGGCGTCCAGATCGTCTTCCCGAACCCGTTCAGCTCCGGCGGCGCGCGCTGGGACGTCATGGCCGCGTACGGCGCCATGCTGCGCGAGCACAAGACGCCGAAACAGGCGCAGGCGTACCTGGCGCAGCTCTTCCGGCACAACGTCTCGCAGGACACGAGCGGGCGCAACGCGCTCAACACGTTCCTGTCGGGCAAGGGCGACGTGCTGCTCGACTACGAGAGCGACGCGAAGCTCGCGCAGTCGCAGGGCAAGCCCGTCTTCTATCTCATCCCGAAGGCGACGCTGCAGATCGAGACGCCGCTCGCAGCGGTCAACGGCTCGAACTACGCGGCCGCGAAGCAGTTCGTCAACTGGCTGTACACGCCGGCGGCGCAGACGATCTGGGCGCAGAACGGCTTCCGCTCCGTCGTCCCGAGCGTCGAGAAGAAGTTCGCTGCGCAGTTTCCGCCGCGGCCGCAGCTCTTCAAGATTGCGTATCTCGGCGGGTGGTCCCGTGTGAACACGCAGTTCTTCGATCCGACGAACGGCATCGTCGCGAAGATCGAACAGGGGCTCGGTGTCAGTACAGGCGGTTGAGCGGTTCTACGCGCCGCGCCGCTACCCGCTCGCCAGCGGGATCGCGCTCGGCTATCTCAGCGTCATCGTCCTCATCCCCCTCGCGGCCGTCGTCGCGAAGGGGGCTGAGGGCGGCTGGCACCACTTCTGGCAGGTGGCGTGGAACCGGGAGGCTCGCGCCGCGCTCGAGCTGACATTCGAGCTCGCCGGTGGCGTCGTCGCGATCAATGCCGTCACCGGGACGGCGCTCGCGTGGACGCTCGTGCGCGACGACTTCCACGGGAAGCGGCTCGTGAATGCGATCGTCGACCTGCCGTTCGCCCTGCCGACGATCGTCGCGGGACTCACGCTGCTCGCGCTGTACGGGCCGACGGGCGGCGTGGGCGTGAACGTCGCGTACACGCGCTGGGGCGTGCTAATGGCGCTGCTCTTCGTGACGCTGCCGTTCGTCGTTCGCACGGTCCAGCCGGTGCTGATCGAGCTCGACCGCGACATGGAGGAAGCAGCAGCGTCGCTCGGCGCAGGCCGCATGACCGTCTTTCGGAGGATCGTCTTCCCGCACCTTCTGCCGGCGCTGCTCTCCGGTGTGGCCCTTGCTTTCGCGCGCGCGATCGGCGAGTTCGGCGCCGTCATCCTCATCGCCGGGAACATCCCCTTCAAGACCGAGGTCGCGTCGCTGTACGTCTTCCAGCACATCAACAGCGACGACCCGACGGGAGCGTCCGCGCTCGCCATCCTCATGCTCGTGATCTCGTTCGCCCTTCTCCTAGGCATCGGCGGCATGCGCCGCTGGGCCACGCGCCATGACCGCTAGATACGGCGTCCGCTTCGTATCGCTCGGATATCTCGCCGTGATCCTGATCGCGCCGGTGGGCCTCATCTTCTGGCGCGCCTTCGAGCACGGCCTCCATCCCTTCTGGGCCGCGATCTCCAGCCCGGACGCGGTGCACGCGCTCAAGCTGACCGTGGAGATCACGGCGATCGTCGTGCCGCTCAACACGGCGTTCGGCATCCTCTGCGCAATCGCGATCGTCCGCCACCGACTTCCGGGTATGGGCCTCGTGAACGCGCTCGTCGACCTGCCGCTCGCGCTTTCGCCGGTCGTCGTCGGCCTTGCGCTCTATCTCCTGTACGGACGTGATGGCTGGTTCGGGCACTGGCTCCTGGGCCACGGCGTCCAGGTGCTGTTCGCGCTGCCGGCGATGGTGCTCGCGACGACGTTCGTGTCGCTGCCGTTCGTCGTGCGCGAGGTGGTGCCGGTCCTGCGGGAGATCGGGACGCAGCAGGAGGAGGCAGCGGCCACGCTCGGCGCGTCCGCGGTCACGACATTCCGGCGCATCACCCTGCCGGCGATCCGCTGGGCGATCGCCTACGGCGTCGTCCTGACGACCGCGCGCTCGCTCGGGGAATTCGGCGCCGTCAGCATCGTCTCCGGCGGCATCGCCGGGCGGACGCAGACCCTCACGCAGTACGTCCAGGCGTCGTACGAGAACTTCGACCAGACGGGCGCGTACGCGGCATCCGTGCTGCTCGCGCTGCTCGCCATCACGACGCTCCTTCTCATGACGGTGGTGAAGCGTGGCGATCGAAGCACGTAACGTGACGAAGCGGTTCGGGGAGTTCGTCGCGCTCGACGACGTCTCCGTCTCGGTCGAGAGCGGGTCGCTGACCGGGCTCCTCGGACCGAGCGGCAGCGGCAAGTCGACGCTCCTGCGCGTCATCGCCGGTCTCGAGGCGCCGGACGCGGGCGAGGTCTTCATCTCGGGGAAGGAGGCGACCGCGCTCGCGCCGCAGAAGCGCGGTGTCGGCTTCGTCTTCCAGCACTACGCGCCGTTCACGCACATGACCGTGTGGGACAACATCGCGTTCGGGCTGACCATCCGGCGGCGGAAGAAGGAGGAGATCGAGGCGCGGGTGCACGAATTGCTCGAGCTCGTCCAGCTGAAGGGGCTCGGCAAGCGCTTTCCGTCGCAGCTCTCCGGCGGCCAGCGGCAGCGCATGGCGCTCGCGCGTGCGCTGGCGGCCGAGCCGGAGGTGCTGCTGCTGGACGAGCCGTTCGGCGCGCTCGACGCGCGCGTGCGGAAAGAGCTGCGCGAGTGGCTCCTCCGGCTACACGACGAGATGCACGTGACGACGATCTTCGTCACGCACGACCAGGAGGAGGCGCTCGAGGTCGCCGACAACGTCGTCGTCATGAACAACGCGCGCGTCGAGCAGGTTGCACCGCCCCGCGAGCTGTACGACCAGCCTGCGAATCCGTTCGTGATGAGCTTCGTCGGGCCGGTGAACCGGATCGGTGAGACGTGGGTGCGGCCGCACGACATCGAGATCACGCACGAGCCGAACGGCCCCGCGCAGGAAGCTCAGGTCGACCGGATCGTCCGGCTCGGCTTCGAGGTGCGCGCCGACCTCGTCCGCGACGACGGCGAGCGGCTGCATGTGCAGCTGACGCGGAACGAGGCCGAGGTGCTCGAGCTCGCGGCCGGCGACATCGTGTACGTGCGGACGCGGGTCGAGCGGACGTTCAGCGAGAACGGCGAACCCACGCGTCCGGTTCCCGCGTGAGCTTCGTCACGTGTGCGGGCAGCTTCCCGCTCGCGATGTCGGCGAGCGTGACGTGCTCGAGCACGGAGCGGACGGCGGAGCGCAGGGCGACCCAGACGTCGCGCAACGGCTCGGCGGGGCCTTCGTACTCGAGCAAGTCGGGGGAGAGGCCGCGCACGCTCGCGAGCGGGCCTTCGACGGCGCGGACGACGTCGGCGACGACGATCTCCTTCGGCGGCTTCGCGAGCAGGTAGCCGCCTGCGGCGCCGCGGCGACTTTCCACGATCCCCGCGCGCCGGAGGTCCAGGAGGATGTTCTCGAGGAAGTTGACCGGGATCTGCTGCGCCTCGGCGATACGCTCGGCGCTCACCGGGGCGTCGCCGTGGGCGGCGAGCTCGACGGCGGCGCGGACGGCGTAGTCGGCCTTCGCGGTGGTGCGCACGCGTTGATTATCGTGAAGGGCGGTGACAGGGCCTCCGTACACCGGTCATTGCATGTGCGGCGGCGTCCGTTTCGAGGTGACGGCCGAGCCGGCGAGCGCCGGCTACTGCCACTGCACGCGGTGCCAGCGGCGGACGGGAACCGCCGCGTCTGCGCAGGCGCGGCTCGCTCCCGGGTCGTTCGGGCTGCTGGCGGGCGAGGAGCTCGTGCAGGCCTACAAGCCGGAGGACGGCTGGGCGAAGTGCTTCTGCTCGTCGTGCGGAAGCGCGTTGTGGAGCCTCTATCCCGAGACGGGCGAGGTCGGCAGCGTTCGACTCGGGCTCTTCGATCCCGGCCACGACATCCGTCCGCAGTGGCACACGTATGTGAACTACGCGTGCGAGTGGGAGCCGCTCCCGGGCGACGGGCTCGAGCGGTATCCCGAAGCGAAGCCGCGCTAGAGCGGTACGAGGCGCGTGCCGGTGGCCTTGAACGTCGCGTAGGCGACGCCGCCGCCGGCGAGGCCGAGCCGCTCCGCCGACGACGCCGTCACCTCGGCCGTCACCGGGCCGACGCGGACGCGGACGCGGTTTCCGATTTCCACGACCGAGCCGACCTCGCCACGGATGACGTTCAGCGCGGAGTCGTCCGCAGGCTCGCGCGCGACCGACACTTCCCACGGATAGACGACGACGCCGACCTCGCCGTCTGCCTCGTCGGTGGAGAAGACGCGCTCGCCACCCTCGAGTACGACCTCCGTCAACTCCCCGCGCACGGCCCGTCCGCGCAGGAGGTTCGCCCCGGTGAACGATGCGACGAATGCGTCGCTCGGCCGCGCGACGAGCTCCGCCGGCGCCGCGACCTGCCGCAACTTCCCGTCGACGAGCACCCCGACCTCGTCGGCGAGCGCGGCTGCGTCCTCATAGTCGTGCGTGACGAGGATCGTGGGAAGCGCGAGCTCGCGCAGCAGCTCGTGCAGCTCGCTCCTGACCGTAGCCTTCGTGTGCGCGTCGAGCGCTGCGAGCGGCTCGTCGAGCAGGAGCACGTCGGGACGGCGCGCAAGTGCGCGCGCGAGCGCGACGCGCTGACGCTCCCCGCCGGAGAGCTCGCGCGGCCGTGCGTCCGCCAAGTGCGCGATCCGGAATCGCTCCAGCAGGTCGCCGACCGGCCCTGCGTACGCGACGTTGGCGCGCACGCTCATGTGCGGGAACAGTGCGTAGTCCTGGAAGACGAAGCCCACGCGCCGCTCTTCGGGCGGTACGCCGTTCCACGACACACCGTTGAGCGAGACGCCGCCGTGCGCCGGCCGAAGCAGGCCCGCGACGACGCGCAGCACCGACGTCTTGCCCGCGCCCGACGGCCCGACGAGCGCGACCGTGCGCTCGACCGGAAGCGTCAGCTCGAGGTCGAAGGTGCGAAGCGGAAGACCGAAGTGGAGGAGGAGGCGAGCCATTTGAGTGTGACGAGCAGTACTGCGCTGATGAGCACGAGGAGGCCGCCGAGAGCGAGCGCCTCGTTGAAGTTCACGTCGAACTCCTGGTAGACGGCGAGCGGCAGCGTTTGCGTGACCCCCTGCAGGCTGCCGGCGAACATGATGGTCGCGCCGAACTCGCCGAGCCCGCGCGCGAAAGCAAGCGCCTCGCCCGCGCCGAGCCCGCCGCGCGCGAGCGGAATGACGACGCGGAAGAACGTCTTCACCGGCCCCGCGCCGAGCGTGCGGGACGCCGCCACGAGTGTGTCGTCCACCGCTTCGAAAGCCGCAATCGCCTGACGGACGTAGAGGGGGCCGGAGACGAACGCGACGGCGACGATCACGGCGGTCTGCGTGAACGGAAGCCCCGTGTGCAGGAGACCGGCCCGCCCGAACGCCGCGAGCAGTCCGATCCCGGCGACCGCCGGCGGGAGCACGATCGGAAGCTCGACGAGCGTGACGAGGAGCGACCGTCCGCGGAAGCGATGCGTCGCCAGGAGGTACGCCGTCGGCGTTCCGAGCAGGAGCACGAGCGCCTGCGCCGCGAACGTCGTCTTCAGGCTGACGACGAGCGCGTCGGTGACGATCCCGCCCGAGAGGTGGCGGAGGGAGAGTCGCGCGAAGATCGCGACGATCGGCAGCGCCAGGAAGGTGAGCGCAGCGAGCGCTGCAGCCCCGACGATCGCGCGCCGGATCACGGCGTCGTCTTGGGCTTCACCCGCGGCAGGAATCCCGCCGCGAGGAGCTTCGCCTGCCCGGTCTTGCTCAGCACCTTCTTCACGAACGCCTGCGCTGCCGCCGGGTTGCGGGACGCCTTGACGACGCACATGCCGTACTGCACCTTCGGCTGCGCCCACGCGGGCAGTCGCAACACTGTGACCTGCCCCGGCACGGTCTTGGCGTCGGTCGAATAGACGAAGCCGGCATCCGCCTCTCCGAGCGAGACCTTCGCGAGGACTTCCCGGACGTCGGTCTCGTTGCTCACGACGTTGTTCAGCACGTCCGTCAACCCCATGTTCTTGAGGATCTGGCGCGTATACGAGCCGACCGGGACGCCGGTTGCTGCAACGTCGAGTTTCACGCCGGGCTTCTGCAGGTCGTACACGCTGTGAATGCCGGCGGGATTCGACTTCGGGACGATCAGGACGAGGGTGTTGCGTGTGAAGACGACCGGCTGCGTGCACAAGCCCTTCTGGAAGAGCTGCTGCGGCAGCGCCGTGTTTGCCGATGCGAAGACATCCGCGGGTGCGCCGAGCTGAATCTGCGCGGCGAGCGTGTTCGAGCCGCCGAAGGAGTACTGGGGCGACGAGTCGATCTGCGGGAACACGTTCGTCAGCGACGCCGCTGCGTAGACCGTGATCTTCGCGAGGAGAAGCGCCGCGTGCATCAACCCTCCACCATGATCGAGGTCGACTTCACAATCGCCGTCGCCGGCGACCCCGGCTTGAGCCCGAGCTCCTCCACGGCGTCGCGCGTGATGATGGCGACGAGTCGCGTCGGCTCGGTGACGGTGATCTCCACCTGCGCGAGCAGGCCGTCCACCCTCACCTCTCGCACGGTGCCGCGAAAGCGGTTGCGGGCGCTGAGGTGCTGGGAGTCGTCCCCGCGCAGGCGCTTGATCTCGCTTGCGCTGACGGAGCGTTTGTTGTTCGCGTCGCGCGTGGTCTTGATCCGGCCCTCGCGATCCCAGCGGCGCAGCGTGTCGACGCTGATGCCCAACGCCTGCGCCGCTTCGGTCGCCGTGTAACGCGTCTTCGCCATCAGCCCGTGTATCGGCTTAGCGCGTCGGAGGCTTGCTCGATCGTCAATGCAGAGGGAAAGGAGGAATGAAACGGCTCGAAGATCGTCAGGTGCTGCGCTTCGTTCGCCCCGATGCGCGCGACGAGCCCCCGAAGCGGCTCCGACACGAGCCCGTCCGCGGCGCCGAGATACGCGCCGAGCTGAAGCGTCTCGAGTGCTGCGCCGAGCGTCCGGATCGAGCCTGCATTCGCGAACGATCCCGCCGGATACGAGAAGTCGATGTCGCCGGCCTTCGCCGGAGACTGGCCGGCCGCGTTCATCAGTGCGGCGAGGCCCTTGTAGTGCGCCCGCTCGTTCGCACGCGCCTCGTGCAACGCACCCGGCCCGCCCGCGCCGATCGCGTGCGAGTAGAAGTCGTCGGCGAGGAGCTCGGTCGCAATCAGGAGCCGCGCGAACGCCAGGTCACTGTCGGGCGGGACGACGCCCAGAGTCGCCGCAGCTCCCAGGCGGAGCAATCCAGCACGTGTCAAAACCTGCATAGGCATTGCCTATGCGACGTTAGCACCTCCGGTCGGATTACGGATGCCTACGGCGCCGATCAGCCCGCCGGCGACGAGCAGCGCGCACACCGCGAGCATCGCGTGGTGGAACCCGTGCATGGTGAGATGGTCGCCCCGGCCGGCGGCCGCGATGCCGAGCACGGCGACCGTGATGAGCCCCGCAACGCGCGCGACGGCGTTGTTCACGCCCGACGCGACGCCGGCGTCTCCTGGCCCGGCGTCGGACAGAACCGTTGTCGTCAGCGGCGCCACCGTGAGCGAGAGGCCGACCGAAAACCCGAGGAGCGGGGGGAGGAGGTCTGTCCAGTAGTTCAAGTGCGCGGGCATGCGCGCGAGCGCGACGAGCGAGGCGCCTGCGACGATCGGCCCGACGGCCATGAAGAGGCGCGGCCCGTACTGCATCGAGAGGCGGCCGGTGTAGCGGGACAGGAAGAACATGACGATCGTGATGGGCAGCGTCGCGAGCCCCGCGCGGAACGGCGAGTAGCCGGAGAACTCGAGCAGGAAGAGCGACAGGAAGACGCTCAACCCCGAGAGCCCTCCGTACACGGCGAACGTCTCGACGTTCGTGACGGAGAAGTTCCGCAGGCGGAAGAGGCGCAGCGGCAGCATCGGCAGCAGCGTCCGCAGCTCGTAGGCGACGAAGATCGCGAGCAGGACGGCGCCGCCCGCGAGCGCGCCCGGCACGAGCGGGTCGCCCCAGCCGAGATGCGGCTGTTCGATGAACCCCGCAACGAGCAGGCCGAGCCCGGCCGCGCACAGCACGGCGCCGACGAAGTCGACGCGGAGATCCTCCCGCCGCTTCTGGCTGCGACCGCCGAGACTGAGCGTCAGCAGGACGGTTACGATCGCGATCGGCACGTTGATCAGGAAGATCACGCGCCAGCTCGAGATGCCGATGAGCCAGCCGCCCAGGAGCGGCCCGATCACGAACGAGATCCCGCTCCACGCGGTCCAGGTGCCGATCGCCGCTCCGCGCTCGGCGCCTGAGAACGTCGACGTGATCATCGCGAGCGACGCCGGCGTGAGCAGCGCGCCGGCGACGCCCTGGACCCCGCGAAAGACGATGAGCGACGTCGAGTCGGGAGCGACCGCGCACAGCACCGAGGCGACGCCGAAGCTCGCGACTCCGAGCATGAACACGCGCAATTCGCCGAAGATGTCGCCGAGCGAGCCGCCGACGAGAATGAGCGAGCCGAGCGTGAGCAGGTACGCGTCGACCACCCATTGCTGCGCGGCGAGCCCGCCGCCGAGGTCGCTCTCGATGGCGTGCAGGGCGACGTTCACGACCGAGCCGTCGATGAAGGCCATCGACGAGCCGAGCACGCTGGCGACGAGCGTCAACCTCTCGACCCGGTCCATAGGGGCAATTTAAGGATCCCGTAACGACCTGGGGCGTACTCTTCGGTCATGGAAGGTCAGCAGGAGCCGCGGAAGTACGGCCGCGGCCTGTTCCTGGTCACGGTCGCCGGCGGCCTGACGTCGCTCGCCTGGGGCAAGTCCGTCTGGGGCCATGTGTCGAAGGTGGTCTCGCCGATCGCAGGGACGATCGCGCCCATCCTTCCGACCCAGGGCTGGCGGATCTACACGGTGTCGGATCACATGCCGACCTTCGACCCGGCCACATGGCAGCTCCGCGTGGGTGGGCTCGTCGAGACGCCGACGACGCTGACGTACGCGCATCTGCGCGCGCTCCCTCGCATCGAGCAGGTCTCGACGTTCCACTGCGTCACCGGCTGGACGGTCGACAACGTGCACTGGGCGGGCGTGCGGCTCAAGCATCTGCTCGAGCTCGCGCAGCCGCTGCCCGAGGCGAAGGCTCTGCGGTTCGTGTCCATGGAGGTGCCGTACACGGATTCACTCACTCTCAAGCAGGCGCTGCTTCCCGACGTGATGCTCGCGTACGAGCTCGGCGGCAAGCCGTTGTCGCGGCCGCATGGCTCGCCGGCGCGGGTCGTGATTCCCGAGATGTACGGCTACAAGGGCGTCAAGTGGCTGACGCGGATCGAGCTCGTCGCCGAGCAGCCGACCGGTTACTGGGAAGGGCTCGGCTACGACCAGAACGCCTGGGTCGGGAGGTCGAATGGCTACGGCTCCTGAGCGGCGGCTGGCGCGGTTCGGCCGGACGGAGCGCGCGGTGCACTGGGTGCACGCGGCGGCGTTCCTCGTCCTGCTCGGCTCGGGGCTCTGCCTCTACCTGCCGAGTCTCGCCGAGGCGGTTGGCCGCCGGCCCCTGCTGAAGGACATCCACGTCTACACCGCGGTCGCCTGGATCGTCGCGCTCGCGCTGATCGTCGTGGTCGGCGACCGCCGCGCGCTTAGACGCACCGCGCGCGAGATCGATCGCTTCGACGCGGACGACCGAGCCTGGCTGCGCGGTCGGCGCAGACCGCAAGGGCGGCTCAACGCGGGACAGAAAGTGAACGCCATCGTGACGGCGGCGTTCGCCGTGCTGTTCACCGTCACGGGCACGCTGCTCTGGCTCGGCGAGCGCAACACGCGGTTCCGCCTTGCCGGCACGATCCTCGTGCACGACTGGCTGACGTACGTGTCGCTGCTCATCTTCCTCGGCCATCTCTACCTCGCGGTGATCTATCCGAAGACGCGGCACGCTTTGAATGGGATGACGCGCGGCTGGGTCGACGCCGACTGGGCGCGGCGCCATCACGAGAAATGGGTCGACGAGCTCTAATCGAGTACGTGAATCGAGAACGCGACGGCGAAGCCGAGCGTCGTCATGACGCCCGCGAGC
>DATBQM010000057.1:0-29067 GCA_036560805.1 Gaiellaceae bacterium
GATCGCTGGCGCGTTCGCGCACTACGGCTCGCCGATCTCCGTCGCGCATCGCGCCTATCGGTCGATCTCGAGCAATCCGCCGAGGACGAACGGCAACCTGAACCAGCGGCTCTTCAGCCTGTCGAGCAAGGGGCGCGTCGCGCAGTGGCGGGTCGCGCTGCACGCATTTGAGAACCACCCACTCGCAGGGGTCGGGCCCGGCGGGTACGAACAGCAATGGTTCCTGCATCGCCCCGCCAGTTGGAAGGTCGTCGACGCGCACAACCTCTACCTCGAGACACTCGCAGAGACCGGTGTCGTCGGGATGGTGTTACTCGGGCTGGCGCTCGCAGCGCCGCTCGCGGCGTTCCGACGCGCGCGCCGCGAGCCGTTCGCGGCAGCCGCGCTCGCCGCATATGTCGCGTACCTCGCGCACGCGGCCGTGGACTGGGATTGGGAGCTGAGCGGTGTTACCCTCGGTGCGCTCCTTTGCGGAGGGGCATTGCTCGCCGCAGGAAGGTCCGACAGTCGGGCAGGACGGTGGCGGAGCCTCCCCATCGTGCTCGGCGCCACCGTCACCCTCGCAGCGTTCTTCGGCCTCGCCGGGAACCTCGCCATTTCGTCCGCGCGCAACGCGCTTCAGTCCGGGAACTACGCGCGCGCAGCCGTCGACGCCCGCCGCGCACGCTTCCTTGCGCCGTGGTCGGCGACGCCGTTGCAGCTGCTCGGCGACGCGCAATTCCGCCTCGGCCAGACGTTCGAGGCGTCGCAGACGCTGCAGACCGCCGTGTCGAAGGAGAGCCGGGATTGGACGCTCTGGCTCGATCTCGCGCGCGTGAGCGGCTCGAGCACACGCACGACCGCGCTCGCCACGGCAGAGCGCCTGAACCCGCTCGACCCGTCGATTGCCGCCATCGGGCGATCGCTCCCTCCGCCCGGAGGCGACACCCGCCCATGATTCGCGCCGACCCGCTCGAGAACCCGGTGCCGCTCATCCGGCGTGTCTACGCCTATGCCGCGTACCGGCTCGGCGACGGCCCCGATGCAGAAGACGCGACGAGCGACACGTTCGAGCGCGCGCTGCGCTATCGGAAGTCGTATGACAAGCGGAAGGGCGAGCCCGCCGCCTGGCTGCTCGGCATCGCGCGCCGCTGCGTGGACGACATCTTCGCGGCACGGCCGCCCACGACCGACACGGAGTACGACCAACAAGCGCCCGGCGAGCTCGACTCGGATGCCGTCCGGCGGCTCAGTGTGCAAAGCGCCGTATTGCAGCTCGACGACCGCGCCCGAGAGCTCATCGCGCTCCGCTATGGCGCCGACCTCACGGCCAAGCAGATCGCGCGCCTGTTCGGCGAGCGCACGAACACCATCGAGGTCGCGCTCCACCGTGCGCTCGCGAAGCTACGCTCGACGCTCGACGACGACACCGCGCTCCCGACGGCGTCACGCAGCTCGATGGAGCCGCCGACCGTCTCGACTACACTCGGCCGCGATGCGTAGGGCGGCACTCATCGTCGGCATCGCTGTCCTGCTCGTCGCCGGCTGTGGCGGCGGCAAGAGGACGCCGGCCGACTTCGAAAAAGCGAATTCCAGCCTGCTCGCCAAGGTCCCGCTCTACCCGCACGCGAAGCTCACGACCCATGCCTCCACCGGCTACACGGCCGGCAAAGCGAATGTCGTCGGCTACCAGACGCGCTACATCTACGCGCTGCCCGCGCGCGCGAGCCTGGCGACCGTCGAGGCCTTCTACCTCAAGAATCTCCAGTCCTGGAAGCAGGTCGCATCGCTCTCGGGCCCCGTGCTGAACTACCGCAAGGGCAATTCCTTCGTCTCGATCAACCTCCAGCAGGTGCGCCGGCTGCACATGCTCGAGATCGTCGTGGACGACTCGTTCTACTCGCACGCCAAGGGCTGAGCCGGACCAGACGAGGAAGCCCTGGGCCCAGAGCTCCCTCGACTTGCGGGGTGTGGTCGCGCCCTCGGCCCTTGGCTCCCAGCTCTCCACGCACCTGAGGTGGATGTCGCGTCGAGCCGTGCGGCGTAACGAACCTGATACACCCGCGCGCGCCGCGTTACTTACACGACGGGCTGTAGATGTCCCGTCTACCCCTTTTGGCGCATTCGTAGGAAACACGTAGGAAACCCGCCGCCTACCCCTATCGGGCTACGTGGATGCCCGCTCAGGCCTCCGATAGGAGATTTGTGACCTTTCGTGGAACAAGCGAGTAGGAAAAAGGTAGGAACCCCACTCCATTGATTGACGACCCAAAAGCACGTTGCTACAAGCCAGGAAGCCCCTTTTGCGACTTGCGGCGCGGAAGAGGCGAGGCATGTAGCCCGACACGGCTGCTGACCGCCGTGCCCGCATGACAATCAGACCCCATCAAGGAGCAACCACAATGTCCAAGAAGCGCATCAAGCAGTACCTGATGCTTCTCACGGCGGTCGGCCTCGTGGCCGTAGCCGCCGGAGGCGGCTCGGGTACCTTCGCGAGCTTCAACGCCCAGGTCACGAACCCGGGCAACACGTTCGCGTCCGGAACGCTGTTCCTCCACAACACGAACGGCGCGACGACCTGCAAGTCCGAGACCGGCGCCCTCAACACCATTCCGGGCACCGGTGCCGGCGGCACCGATGTCTGCGCCACGCTCTTCAGCAACGTCAACCTCCAGGGCGGCGACACGACGGCGCACCTCGCGCTCAACAACGCGGGCACGCTCGCAGCGACCGACCTGAAGTGGGACATCTCGGGCTGCACGTGGGGCGACAACTTCGCCGTCACGGGCTCGCACATCCTGTTCGGTGCCCCCCCGGCCTGCAGCGCCATGTGGGTGACAGTCCAGGAGACGCAGAGCAACTACACGACGAACGTCGCCTGCGCCGCCGGCACGACCACGACGCCGCCTGCGTGCGACGCGCCTGACGGCACGTACTCGCTGGCGTCGTCCGCGCCGACGAACCTCTTGACGGTCGGCGGCGTCACGGCCCCGTTCGCGGCCGCCGCGACCCGCTACTACGTCATCACGATCCACCCGGGCGTGACGAACGACAACACGCTGCAGAACCGCACCGTGACGTTCGCGATGGACTGGAACCTCGAGCAGTAAGAAGCCTCGAGGCATAGGGACATGACCACGAGGCCGGATCCGCTCCTGTTCGGCCAAATGGACAACGGTGCCGCCGCCGACTGCGGCGGCGGCACCGGCCCTCTCTCGCCATGAAGAACCTCCAGACACTCAAGCTCAACGCGTCCTCCATCGGCTCCGCCGCTCCCCGCAGCGTCGAGCCCGCGAAGGGCACCGAGCCCACCCCGGCGCAGAAGATGGACGTCGTCGCCGAGGCCGCGCCGTCCGCCCCGCGCCCCGTGCGCGCTCCGGCGAGGGACCTGCTGAAGCGCCTCATCGCGCTCGCGGCCGTCCAGCTCGCCGGGACACTCGCCGCCGTTGCGGCGACGGGCAGCGTCCACAACACGATTTTCCGCATCGCGATCGCAGGCCTCGCGCTCACCATGGCCGCCCTCGTCGCGATCGAGAGCCTCGCCCCCCGGCGGCAGAAGGCAGCAACGACCGCTGTCGCGCCGCGTCCCGCCAAGAAGGGCCTCAACAAGACGCGCGTCGCCCTCCTCTTCATGATGGCGATCGGCTTCGCCACCTACTTCGGCGGCGGCGGCACCTTCTCGAGCTTCACGGCGCAGACGGGCAACCCGAACGAGACGATCGCGTCGGGCTCGCTGCTCCTCCAGAACACCTTCAACGCGAACCCCGTTTGCGAGTCGAAGTCCGGCGCCGCGAACGACAACGTCAATTTCAACTGCAACACGCTCTTCGCGTTCGGAACGTACGGGAACCTTCAGCCGGGCGTCTATGCCGGAAGCACCGCAGCCCTCACGCTCACGAACTCCGGCACCCTCGACGCCGCGAAGGTGTACATGTTCGCGCCGTACTCGAATGGCGTCCTCAGCAGCTGGACGCTGACCGGCGGGAACGTCACGCAGCTGACGCTCTCGACCTCGGGCGGCCCGAACGGCCTCGAGGGGTCGATCAGCAACGGCGACACGATCGTCGTCACCTACAGCGGGACGTCGCAATCGTTCACTGCCAACGGCAGCACCGCGGCCGGCGCGACGACCGTCAACGTCAACGCCGCGGCGCCCACCGGAGCGATCGCCGCCGGCGCGACCGTTGAGGACACGAGCAGCGACACGGGCGCGGCGAACACCAACTGCTACGACACGCAGATCACGAACCTCGGGTTCAACCCGACGACGAACAACCCGCTCTGCTCGACCGCGATGCTCCTCGTGCAGGAGACGACCGGCGGCAAGCACTACTGCTGGTGGGGCAGCGGCGCCGCCTCCGCCAACGGCATGTGCGACCTGCCGGTCTCGGTCGTCCCGAGCGGGCTCAGCGCGAACACGACGATCGCCGCAGGCACGTACACCATCGGCACCGCCGGCGGGCTCAACGGGAACATCAAGAGCGGCGACCACATCGCCTTCACCGAGGCCGGGAACCAGGCATGGTGCACCGCGAGCGCCGACTACTACGCCGGCGCGACGAGCATCGTCCTCACCTCGACGTGCGGAACGAGCTACGGCGCGAACAACGTCTACGACAACAGCGCGACGATCACGGACCTCACCTCGCTCCAGCGCGTCGCCTCGGACGGAACCCACTCCATCTCCCAGTTCGACCAGAACGCGAAGACGACGTCGCACATCGAGCTGACGCCCGTCACCGCGAACGGAACCGCGCCACTGGCCGCGATCGACCTCGCGCACGGGGCAAGTCGCAACTTCATCATCGGCATCGTCATCCCCGGTCCGGCCTCGGCGCAGAACACGATTCAGGCGCTCAAGTCCACCTTCGGGATGAGCTGGCAGCTCAGCCAGTAGCGACATGTCCAGCCGGACGATCAAGAAGCTGCTCCTGAGCCTGATCGTCGTCGGGATCCTCAGCACCTTCACGGTCGGCGGGACGTACGCGATCTTCAACGGCCAGACGAACAACTCGAACCAGACGTTTCAGAGCGGCTCGATGGTGATGACCAACACCGTCAACGGCGGCACGTGCTACTCCGACGCTGTCCCCGCGAACCTGAACGTGAACGCGACCTGCACGACGCTCTTCTCGACGGGGCAGCTCTACCCGATCACGACGGCGACGCCGCCGACGCTGCCACAGACGACGGTCGCGTACGCCGACGTCGCCATTGCAAGCGCTGCCCTCGACGCGGGCAGCAACCCGATCAACTCGACGCTCGACTCGACGCTCTCCGCCTACATGCCGAAATGCGACGCGAGCAACACGGCCGGGGCGACGGTCACGGGCCTTACGAATCCGTGCTGCCCAGGCGACGCGTTCGGGGCCAACGTCCTGCCGGGAACGAACAACCCGTGCCCGACGGGAAGCCTCGACTTCTTCATCCAGGAGTACACGACCTCGGGTTTCACCACGCCCAAGACCTCGTGCGTGTTCCCGGTGTCGGCCGTCGCCACGTGCACGTTCCAGGACGACGAGCTCGGGAGCTTCTTCGGCCAGTACCACGCCTCGTCGAACACCCTCTCGCTCGGCACGCTCACCCACGGCACGACCCGCTACTTCCGCATCGCGGTCGCCGAGCCGATCGACGCCGGGAACGGGCTCCAGGGCGAAACGGCGACTCTGTCACTCGTCTGGCACATGCAGTAGTCGAGACGGATAGAGGGACGATGACCGCAGAAACGAACATAATCTCCGGCAGGATGACGACGTCGCCTCCGACGACGCCGCAGGAGCCGGACGCCCCCGCACCCGTGCAGGAGCGCTCGTCCCTCGGTCTTGTGGGCAAGATCCTCGGCTGGCTCGCGATGATCGCGGCCACCCTGGTCGTGCTCGGCCTTCTCGCCGTCACCATCGGCCCGCGCTTCCTTCCCTACCAGGCGCTCATCGTCCGGTCGGGATCGATGTCGCCGACCATCCCCACGGGCTCGATCGTCTTCTACAAGAAGATCGATTCGTCCAAGGTGAAGGTCGGGGACGTCATCGTCTTCGACAAGCCGGGCACGACGAACGAGAAGGTCACGCACCGTGTCTACAAGATCGGCCACAGCGCAACCGGGGAGTACTTCACCACCAAGGGTGACGCGAACGGCGTGCCCGACGACTGGCGCGTGCCCGCAGTGGGCACCGGGTGGATCGCGATGTTCCACCTTCCCAGCGTCGGCTACGCACTCGTGTACCTGCAATCGACCCTGGCGCGTCTGCTGCTGCTCGTCATCCCCGCGATCCTGCTGGGAGCGATCACGCTCTACGAGATCTGGCAGGAGCGCGCTAGAGGCACGACGGCGTGAGCCGTAAGGCCCGCAGCTGGGCCACCTCCGCCGCCCTGCTCATGCTGATCGCCGGGGGCGCGCTCGCATACGGGCATGAGTCGGGGACCCTCGCGATCTTCACCGCGGACACGGAGAACCCGAGCGCCGTCTTCCAGGGCAGCTGGGTCGTCGGCCCGAGCGCGTTCAACGTGCCCGTCGCGTCGGGGAACGGCCAGTACTTCACGTGGACAGCCGGGAACCACGGTGTCAATGCGGAAGAGGTCTACTTCGCCGACCAGGGCGCGACGGCGAACTGCACAGGCGCGTCGTACTCGAACGCGCTCTACTCGGGCGGCACCGCGCTCGGGGCCGCGATCGCGACGATCGACGGCGCGAACGCGGGGACGAGCTCGGACGTCCCAGCGGCGAATATCGGCCACTACATCTGCTACCAGGTCCGCAGCACGTACAACGCGTGGTACACGGCCACGAACGTCGGCACGGCTGTTCAGGTCGGGCTCGTGCCGACGAGCATCTCGTACAACGGCGGCGGCCAGGTGCAGACGAACACGGTCTTCACGATCGGCTACAACCACACTCCGGCCTACTCGGGCGGCGACATCAACGTCGTGGTTGCCTTGGGAAGCGTCACGTTCGCCGGCATCGGGACGGTCACCGGCACCTTCTCCAAGGCCTTCACGTGCACGCACACGAGCGGTGCCGCCAACGTGGTCGTGAGCGGAGCGACCGTGCAGGTCACGCTCAAGGGATGCCCCGGCGGCGCGGGCGGGAAAGCGGCTGTCACGGCAGGCACGCACGGCACCTACACCGCGACAGGCTCGACCGTCACGTCGAGCATCGGCCCCGCCGGCCACGCGTACGCCGTGAACCAGTGCAACGTGGCTGCCGTCTGCTTCCCGATCATCACGTATTGAGGTCTGCACATGGCAATCACCGAAGATCCTTGGCTCGCCTGGCCTGAAGACTTCCCTCCCGGCGCGCCGCGCCCCGGCCAACTGCCTCAGCGCGAACGCTGGTACATGCGCCGGGAGCTGCACCTCGGCATCGGCGTCCTCGTCGCGATCCTCACCGTGTTCTTCGCCGGGCAGCGCGCCACCGCAGGCGCACGCGCGACGCTCGACAACCGGCTCGTCCAGGGCGGAGCGGATGCCGACGCCGGACTGATCGCCGTCGAGTCGGAGCAGCTCTCCGCGGCGCGCGCGGTCGCATTCACGCAGGGCGTGGCGACCGCGCTCGCCGCGCACGACGGCCCGGCGCTCAACCGCCTCGTCACGCCGCTGCAGGCGAACTCGACGGTGCCGATGATCGACCTCGTCCTCCCCGACGGCCGCGTCCTCCTCGCAGTACGGTCCAAGGGCGCGCCGGCGCCGGTCGCTTCACGCAAGGGCCTGCGCGCGCTCCGGCTCTCGCTGAGCGGCATCCACGGTCCGCGCGGCGGACGCTTCAGCGAGGTCGTCATCTACCGCAGCGGCCCGACGCTCCTGACCATCAGCCCGATCGTGCTCGGGACGAAGCCGGTCGGCGCGGTGCTCGCGATGACGCCGCTCGCCGACGTGCTCGGACGGCTGTCGCAGGAGACGGGCGTCGAGCTGACGACATACGACACGATCGGCGACCCGATCGCGACGAGCGCAGGCTTCAACCCGAAGCCGGTCGGCTCGGACGTCGCGCAGACGCTGATGGGCGGCGGCGCGATCGTCACGCGGTACAACTGGGCCGATCATCGCGAGAAGCTCGGCCGGCTGATCGTCGACCACCAACCCGACGCCGTCCTGGGGGTCTCGCTCGAGGACGACAGCAACGTCACCGGGCGGATGGTGAGCATCTACGCCGCGATCGGGCTGATCTGCACGGCGTTGATCCTTGCGAGCTACTGGGCCCGCGTCGCACTCGCGCGTCGCCGGCGGTTCGAGTGAAGCGCGTCGCGCTCGTCGTCGCCTTCATCGGGGCGCTCGCCCTTCCCGCGCTCGCGCACGCGGCGCCGAAGATCGCACGGCCCGACCCCGTGACCTATCCGCTGAAGCTCGACTACGAGGACCCTCTGACCGGGCCGGACGGGAAGGCGACGCTCCTCGCCCCGCTCGGCCAGGGCGTGATCATGGCGGCGACGCGCGACGAGGCGTATCTCGCCTTCGAGCGCCAGGACGACCTGGGCGGGTTCGTCCCCGCGCCGATCGGCCGGCTGACGCTCACGACCGGCGGCCATGACGTCCTCTCACCCGGCACGCACAAGCCTCAGATCCCGCTCTTCCAGCAGGCGGCCGGCGGCAAGGTGCAGAGCTTCACGTTCACCGGCAACCCGAGCGGCCCGACCCCGCCGCCGGACAACGGCAACGGCCCCATCCCGCCACCGCCGCCGCCGACGCCCGGGAACAACAACGTTCCGCCCGCGAACCAGGGCTTCGGCGGGCTGCCCGGCGGAAACCAAGGCCGACAAGGCCATGGAGCAACGACAACTACCACCACGACCGCCGGGAGCGGCGGCACCACAACGACGACGAAGCGGCATCCGCCGCCGACGACGACGACTACGTCTCCCACCACCACGACGACTACGACGACCGGCACGACCACGACCACGCCGACGACGACCACCACGGGTGGCGGCGGTGGTGGCGGCGGGGGCGGCTGCTCCGGCGGCACGTGTGCCTCCGGCAGCTGCGGCGTGCCCGGCATCGAGGTCGACAGCACCGCGCCGGGATGCGTGATCACCCTCGCAAACGCGTCGCCGGGCGACTCGGTCACCGAGGTGATGACGATCACGAACACGACGGGGGCCTCGTACACGCTCGCGTTCCGCGCGACGGGCGCGCAGACGAGCCACCTCTGGCAGAACGGGCCGGATGGCCTGCTCATGGGCGTGTGGGACGTCAGCGGGCCACCGCCCGCGAGCTTCCCGACCCTGTTCTCGTGGACGACCCAGTTCTGGACGCTGACGACGCTGAACGCAGGCCAGTCGATCCAGTACCAGATCGAGCTCTTCCTGCCCGGTACTGCAGGCAACGCAGACCAGGGAAAGAGCGCGGTCATCGGCTTCCAGTGGCGCGCCCAGGGATGAATCCGGTAAGACCCTCGTTCGTGCGCTTGTAAGCCGCCCGGCGGCCGGGCTACATTTCACTCGTTCCAGTGATGTCCTTTGCGGCGACATCCAAGAGCGCGGCCTGCGGCAGGCGCGCGTTCATACTGTCTGCGGTTGCGTTCGTCGCAGCCGTCGCTGCGCTGTTCGGCGGCGTCGGCGGGGCGTCGGCGACATCGCTCGCCGCCTGCACCGTCTCGATCTCCGCGCCGATCGCGAGCCCATCGACGGCACCGGCCGGCTCGCCGATCACGTATACGGCCACCGTCACTGCCGGCGCCGGCTGCACGAACGGCAGTCCGACGGGCTCGGTCAACTTCTATTCGAACTACATCGTCGGCGGGCTCCCGCAGGCGTTCCAGCTGGGGACCTCGACGTCCGTCGTGCCGACGTCGACGCCCGGCCAGTCGGTCGCGACGATGGTCGACTCGAGCCTGCCCATGGGATCGTTCGTGATCACGGCAACGTTCAACAGCGACAACACGGGGCTCTACCTCAACTCCGGCACGAGCGCCGGCACGAGCGTCGTGATCTCGTCGTCGAGCCCCCCGCAGACGAGCATCAACTTCACCGAGAGCGCCGCGACCGTCACGGTAGGGCAGCCCGTGACGTTCGACGTGCACATCAACGTGCTCGACCAGAACGGTCAAGTCACGAACGGCGTCGCTGCAGGCCTCGTCGACTTTTCAGCCGGCTCCGCGGGCGGTTCCGGCCAGTTCCATTTCGCCACGCTCCAGCTCGACGGGACGGGCTCGCTCACGTTCACGTACCAAGGCTTCGTCCCCGGCGACTACATCGTTACCGCGTCCTATCTCGGCAGCCCCGCCTCGAGCCCGATCGCAGGCCAGCTCGAGCTGCACGTGCTCGCGCCGCAGAGCACCGCAACGACGACGACCGTCAGCGCGACCCCGAGCTCGTTCCCGAGCGGCAACGCGACGTCGTTCTCCGCGACCGTGACCGAGGCGGGCGGCGCGCCCGTGCCGGCCGGCGGCAACGTCGCCTTCTCCGCCGGGCCGAACGCGACCAGCTTGACGTCCGAGGGCGAGGCGCAGACGGACGCGAACGGCGTCGCGCAGCTCTCCGTGCAGAACTTCCTTCCCGGCTCGTACGTCGTCGTTGCGAGGTATCTCGGCGACAGCGCGAACAGCATCGGGTCCTCCACCTCGGTCGCCGCGCAGTTCTTCGTGAGCACATCGGCCGTGACCGGCACTGCCGTCGACCAGGTCTCGTACACGGGCGACACGAGCGCGGCGTTCGACTCGACCGCGACGCTCTCGGCCCATCTCCAGGACGGCGGCGGCGGCGCGATCGGCGGCAAGACGATCACGCTGACGGCGGGCACGCAGAGCTGCACCGGGGCCTCCGACCCGCAGGGCAACGCCTCGTGTCAGATCGGGTTGGCACAGGATGCAGGCCAATACGCCGTCACGGCGTCCTTCACCGGCGACGGCAACTGGGAGCCAGCGACCGCCTCCGGCCCCTTCACCGTGTTCGCCGCCCCGAGCAGCCTCCACTACACGGGTGACACGTCGGCGGCATACGGGAGCCAGGCGACGCTTTCCGCGATGCTCACCGACGGCGTCGCGCTCCCAGGCCGGACCGTGACACTGACGATGGGAACGCAGAGCTGCTCCGGCACGACCAACGGCGCCGGGCAAGCTTCATGCCAGATCACGATCGCGCAGGCTGCTGGTCCCCACCCCGTAACGGCCTCGTTCAGCGGGGACGCGGACTACGCCGCGAGCTCGACGTCCGGCACGTTCACCGTCACTGCGCCGACGGCGACCACCACGACGTACACGGGCACGACACAGGGCACGCACGGCGCGACGGCCACACTGTCGGCGAACGTGACAGGCGCGCCGAATGGCGCACCGATCTCGTTCACCCTGGGAACGCAGCAATGCTCGGGGACGCTCTCCGGCGGCAGCGCATCGTGCACGGTGACGCTGTCGGATCCTCCGGGCACGAGCTACGCGGTGAAGGCGACCTATGCCGGCGACGCGTCGCATCAGGGGAGCTCGGACTCGAAGCCGTTCACCATCATCGCCGCCACGAGCACGACGCAGGCAGGCCCGGTCGCGCCCGTGCTTGTGGGGACCGGCGCGACGCTGACCGCGACAGTCGCTCCGGCGACCGCAACCGGAACGGTGACGTTCTCGAACGGCGGTACAACGCTCTGCACGGCGACGCTTTCGGCGGGCGCGGCCTCGTGCACTGCAACGTTCTCGCAGCCGGGCTCGTATGCAGTGACTGCGCGCTACGGCGGCGACCGCGTCTATCCGCCGTCCTCGGGCACGACGACCGTACTCGTCTACGCGCTCGCTCCGGGCGGCGGCTCGTTCGTCGTCGGCGACAAGAGCGCCTCCGGCGCGGCAACCTTCTGGGGCGCGCAATGGTCGAAGATCAACGTGCTCGGCGGCGGCGGCGCGCCGGATTCGTTCAAGGGCTTCGCGCTCAACCCGCCGACGCCCCAGTGCGGCGGCACGTGGACTACGGATCCGGGCAACAGCTCGCCCCCGCCCGCCGGCCCGCTCCCCGCGTACATGGCGCTGATCGTGTCGAGCAAGATCTCGAAATCCGGCTCGCAGATCTCGGGCAACACCGTCGCGATCGTGATCGTGAAGACGAACTCGGGCTACAAGAACGATCCCGGGCACGCCGGCACGGGCACGGTCGTCGCGACGCTCTGCAGCGGCTAGCGCTCGCCGCCCGGCTTCCAGAGAGGCTCGGGTGTGCTCGCGGCCGCGTTTGCAGCGCGCGCGGCGATGAAGAGCAGATCGGAGACGCGGTTCAGGTACATGTGCACGAGCGGATTCGCCTCGACCGACAGTGAGGCGAGCTCGGCGCGGCGGGCGACGGTGCGCGCGACGTGCAGGCGCGCGGATGCCTCGCTTCCGCCGGGAAGGACGAAGCTCTTCAGCTCCGGAAGCGGCCCGTTCAGCTCGTCGCAGTCGCGCTCGAGCCCGACGATCATCTCCGGCGTGACGCGCAGCTTCTCGTCCGGCCCCGTCCACGGCACGGACAGGTCGGCACCGAGGTCGAAAAGCTCGTTCTGGATGCGCGCGAGCGGCGTGCGCAACTTGCGAGGAAGGTCGGCCGCGAGGATGACGCCGATGTGCGAGTTGAGCTCGTCGACCATGCCGTACGCGAGGATGCGCGGGTCGAGCTTCGAGACGCGCGACCCGTCGCCAAGGCTCGTCTCGCCGGCATCGCCGCCGCGCGTGTAGATCTTCGTCAGCCGGACGGGCTCGTCGCGCTCGCGCATGCGCCTAGCGTACGGCGGCGGGGAGATGGCTGAGGATCGCGCGAGCGATCACGAGCCGCTGGATCTCGCTCGTCCCCTCGTAGATCTCCGTGATCTTCGCGTCGCGGTAGTAGCGCTCGACGGGGAACTCCTTCGTATACCCGTAGCCGCCGAGGATCTGGATCGCCTCGCCGGTCTGCCTGCGCGCCATCTCGGACGCGAACAACTTCGCCTTCGCCCCCGCCTCCGTGTGCGGCAGGTCGTTCTGCCTCAGCCATGCCGCGCGGTGCGTGAGCAGCCGGGCAGCGTCGATCTCCGTCGCCATGTCGGCGAGCTTGTGCTGGATCGCCTGGAAGTCGGAAATCGGCCGGCCGAACGCGTGCCGCTCCTTCGCGTACTCGCGCGCGACGTCGTAGGCCGCCTGCGCGATGCCGACCGCCTGCGCGGCAATGCCGATGCGGCCGCCGTCGAGCGTCGCCATCGCGACGCGGAAGCCGTGGTTCTCCTCGTGCAGCAGCCGGTCTCGGCCTACGTGCACGCCCTCGACCACGATGTCGTTCGTGACCGACGAGTTGAGCCCCAGCTTCTCCTCATCGCGCGTGATGCGCACGTGATCGGCGTCGAGGAGGAACGCGCTCACCCCGCGCGCGCCCGCCGTCTGCTCGTCGGTGCGCGCGAAGAGTAGGAAGGTTCCCGCGTAGCGCCCGTTCGTGATCCACTGCTTCGAGCCGGTGATGCGCCAGCCGTCGCCGTCGGGCTCTGCCCGCGTGCGCAGCGCACCGGCATCCGAGCCGGCCTCCGGCTCGGTGAGCGCAAACGCCCCGAGATGCTCGCCGCGCGCGAGCGGCGGAACGAAGCGCGACTTCTGTTCGTCGGTGCCGAACGCAAGCACGGGTAGCGTCGCCGCGCTCGTGTGCACGGCGACGGTCACTCCGACACCCGCGTCGGCGCGCGAGAGCTCCTCGAGCACGAGAACGTACGAGAGGAAGTCGGCGCCGGCGCCGCCGTACTCCTCGGGGACGCAGACGCCCATGAGCCCGAGGTCGGCCAGCTTCGCGAAGAGCTCGCGCGGGAACCGGTGCTCGCGATCCCACTCGGCTGCGTACGGCTCGATCTCGCGGGTCGCGAACTCCCGGGCGAGCTCCTGGATCTCCGCCTGCTCCGAGCTCAGCTCGAAATCCACGACCGAAGCGTAGTCGTAGTGTTCCACCATGGTCGCCGCTCCGCCCCCGCCCTCGCCCGCCGCCATCGTCCGCTCGTGGAGCTCGGCGCTGAACGCGAACGACAACGCCGCAGCCGCGCTGCTGTTCGCGCCGAACGCGCGCATCCTGCAGGGGCCGCTCGAGGTGCGACTGACGACGCCGCAGCTCGCGCGCGCGTTCAACGCGTCGCTCCCGTGCGCGGGGAAGATCATCCGCATCACCGTGAACGGGAGCCGCGCGACCGCGACGTTCGTTCTCGGTCACCGGCCGAAGCACACGTGCACGGCGGCGCGCGGTGAGAAGGCGGCCGCGCTCTTCGTCGTCCGCAGCGGGAAGATCGTGCTCTGGGAACAGGTGCCGGTGCCGGCCGTGAAGAGCGGCGGCCTGCCCGCCTAGGCGGCGATCGTCTCTCGATACGCCGCGATGAGCGCCGGCTCGCAGTCGTGGAACGCCTCGATGACGACGGGATCGAACTGGCGGCCCGACTCGAGGACGAGCTCCTCGCACGCAGCCGCCCAACCGAGCGCACGGCGGTACGGGCGGTCGCTCGTCATCGCGTCGAGCGTGTCGGCGACGGCGAACACGCGCGCACCGAGCGGGGTGTCGTCGCCACGCAAGCGATCGGGGTAGCCGCTGCCGTCCCAGCGCTCGTGATGCGAACGGACTACACGCAGGCCTTCGCCCTTCAGCAGCGCGACACCCGAGAGCATCTCCTCGCCGAGAAGCGTGTGCTGCTGCATGCGCGCCCGCTCCGGCGGTGAAAGCGGCCCCGGCTTGTTGAGGATCACGTCCGGGATTCCGATCTTGCCCACGTCGTGCAGGAGGAAGCCGTACTCGATGCCGCGGTCGTGCTGCACGAGCCGGGGGTCGATCGCCGCCAGCAGTTCGAGCGCGTAGCGCACGACGCGCTGGGAATGGTCATGCGTCCCGGTGTCCTTCCACTCGAGCGCCGTCGCGAGCGCGCTGACCGTCTGGAGATACGAGCTCTCGAGCAGCGCTCGCTGCCGGCGCTCGACGCCGAGCATGTGCCGGAGGTCGCGCGCGTACAGCAGCAGCTCCTCCTCGTCGGGACGTCCGACCGCGCGCGAAACCGTCGTCGGCACCCGCGAGCCGTTCTGCGTCAGCCGCTCGACCACCGCGAGCAGCTCGAGCGGACTGAACGGCTTGTGCACAAGGGCCTCGGCGCCGGCATCCTGCGCGCGGCGGGCCTCGTCACCGTCGGCGCCCGTCAGCAGCACGATGGGAATGTCGCGCGTCGCCGGAGCCGCCTTGAGCTGCGCGCACAGCTCGGTGCCGCCGATCCCCGGCATACGCAGATCGAGGACGATCAGGTCGGGCGAGTCCGCGGCGATCTCCGCCTGTGCCTCGCGCACGGAGCCGGCCTCGGCCACCGTCACCTCGGCGCTCTCCAACGTGACGCGCAGGAGCTCGCGAAGTGCAGGCTCGTCGTCGACCAGCAGGATCTTCATATCCCCCGATTGCCTTTCGGCAGCCTGGGCAGTCCCGATGAGTCCCCCGAACGGGTTACTCGTACGCGTAGAACCCGCGCCCGGCCTTGCGGCCGAGGCGGCCGGCCTGCACGTACTGGCGGAGGAGCGGGCACGGGGCGTACTTCGTGTCGCCCAGGCCGTGCTCGAGGACTTCCATGATGGCGACGCAGGTGTCGAGCCCGATGAGGTCGGCGAGCGCGAGCGGCCCCATCGGGTGGGCGAAGCCGAGCTTGGCGACCGTGTCGATCGCCTCGGCCTCCGCGACGCCGTCCTGAAGGGCGTACACGGCTTCGTTGATGAACGGCATCAGGATGCGGTTCGACACGAAGCCGGGGAAGTCGTTCGCCTGGGCAGGTGTCTTCCCGAGGTCGACCGCAAGCTCGACGATCGAGCGCGCCGTCCGATCAGAGGTCTCGCGGCCGCGGATCACCTCGACAAGTTGCAGAACGGGCACCGGGTTGAAGAAGTGCATGCCGATGACGCGGTCGGGGCGCTGCGTCGAGGCGGCCAGGCTCGTGATCGGGATCGAGGACGTGTTCGACGCGAGGATCGCATCCGCCGGGAGCAGCTCGTCCGCGCGGCGGAAGATGTCGGTCTTCACGTCCGCGTCCTCGACGACCGCCTCGATCATCAGGTCGGCGGCGACGAGCTCGGGAACGGCGGAGATCCGGCCGAGCACCTCGGCCGGATCGGCACCGCCTTTCTGCGCGAGCTTGGTGAGGCTGCGCTCTATCGCCCCGAGGCCGCGCTCGACGGCGCCGGGGTAACTGTCGTGGAGCGAGACTCGGCGGCCGGACGCGGCCACCACTTGCGCGATGCCACCGCCCATTTGTCCCGCGCCAACCACAAGGACGTGATCGAAACGCATGCGAGGAGGCTAACCGCGATGGCCACCCAGAGCCACGGGAAGCCGGTGCGGTGTGCAGGCGTCACTCTCCACGTCGCCGTGTTCACGTTCACGAACGGCCGTCCGCTGCGCCAGTGCACCGACAACGTCTTCCCGTGCAGCCCGAGCGCGATGTTGTAGATGCCGTTCTGATTCGTCATCGGGATCCCGATGCAGTGCGCGACGCCGCGCTCCGTGTCGAGCGCATGGATGAACGGATAGCCGCTCGGATTCGTGTACAGCGTGTACACCCAGCGGCCGTCCGTGCTCGTCGTGCGCGTCACTGGACTCCCGTGCATGACCCAGCTTTTCTGCGTGCGGTCGGCGATGCGTCCGGGCGCGAGCCGGTTCGCCTTCAGGTCGTACGCGCGCACGATGTAGTGGCTCAGGTCTCCGCTGTATGCGCCCTGCGTGTACTCGATGAAGTACAGCTTCTTGCCGTCCGGCGACATCGCGTCGAAGGAGAACCAGCCCTTCAAGCTGATCTCCCGGACGATCCGCATGGTCAACGGGTCGACGAGCATGAACAAGCTCGGCGACGTCTGGCCCGCCGAGGTGTCGGCGAGCATCATCCTGCGGCCGTTGAGGGAGATGCCCGTGGCGCCGGCCGGCGTCGACGGCAGACCCCACTGCCCGACGAGCGTGATCTGGTTCTGCTCCGTGCCGTCCTGCGTCGAGATGGCGAGTAGTTGCGTGTTGTTCCCCTGGCCGTCGCCGACCGGGATGAAGCGCGTGGTCCCGTGCACGACCCCGACGCCGCCCTGGCTGACGAACATCGGACCGTCCCCGGCGGCGGCCGGAGCGGCGGCAAGCGCCCCGAGGAGGCATAGCGCGAGTGTGAGTTTGGCGAGCATGCCCCTAGTACGCGGGGCGTCTCCAACCAGGTCCTTAGACCTCGATGAGGAGCGCGTCGCCCTGGCCGCCGCCGGAGCAGATCGCGGCTAGACCGAGCCCGCCGCCGTTGCGACGGAGCTCGTGCACCATCGTCCCGAGGATGCGGCCGCCGCTCGCGCCGATCGGATGGCCGAGCGCGACCGCGCCGCCGTTCACGTTCACGATCCCCTCGTCGGCGCCGAGCATGCGCGTCGAGTTCGCCGCGACGGAGGCGAACGCCTCGTTGATCTCTACGCGGTGGATGTCCCCGATCGTCTTGCCGGCACGCTCGAGCGCCATCGCGCCCGCCTTCGCCGGTGTGCGCGCGAGGTACGCGAAGTCATCGGCGACGTAGCCCTGCGCGAGGACGGTGGCGAGCGGCTCGAGCCCGCGCCGCTTCGCGAACTCCTCCGAGCAGACGACGATGCAGGAGGCGCCGTCGTTCACGCCCGGAGCGTTGCCGGCGGTGGTCGTCCCCTCTGGATCGAACACGGGATTGAGGGACGCGAGCTTCTCGTAGGTCGTGTCGCGGCGAACGCCTTCGTCGGCGTCCACGTCCCCGACCGCGACGATCTCGTCGGCGAAGCGCCCCTCGTCCTGTGCTGCGGCCGCGCGCTCGTGCGAGCGCAGCGCCCACCGGTCCTGGTCCTCGCGCGAGATACCGAGTTCCCGGGAGACGAACGACGCCTGCTCGACCATGTGCCGGTTGTCGAACGTCGACGTCAGCCCGTCATGCGTCATCAGGTCGATGAGCGTTCCGTCGCCGAGCCGGTAGCCGAAGCGCGCCTGCTTCAGGATGTACGGCGCGTTCGACATCGACTCCATCCCGCCCGTGACGACGACGTCGGCGTCGCCGGCGCGGATCATCGAGTCGGCAATCTCGACGGCCCGGATGGACGAGGCGCAGACCTTGTTGATCGTGTCCGCGGGCACCTCGATCGGGATGCCCGCCGCGACGGCGGCCTGGCGGGCAGGCGCCTGGCCGGCACCGCCCTGCAGCACCTGGCCCATGATCACGTACTCGACCTCGCCCGGCTCGATGCCGGCCCGCTCGAGGCCGGCGCGGATCGCGACCGCTCCCAGCTCGGTGGCTGCGTGGTGCTTAAGGCCTCCGCCGAGCCGCCCGAACGGCGTTCGGACCGCGGAAACGATGACGGTACGGCTCATGCGGCCAGCGTAGCCGCCCCGAAAATGCGAGCGGCCCGGTGTCCAAGAGGCCGGGCCGCGCCGCAGAGACCGAGCAGACTTCCCCCACACCCCTGCTTGCGGCAGTCAGGGCATGGCCACAGTCTCGCTTGACATTTGTACCACCGTTTCACCCGAGTTGTCTATGGTCCAAATGGGTCTAGCTTGACCCGAGCGTGGGCTCCGCCTACCCTGGGCGCTGTGACTTCCGCTTCCAGCTGGTGGGCCTGGCGCTCAGTGCGGGGCGGGAGCGTGCGCTGACGCAGGCGCAGACGACCCCTCCGCTCGACCGGCTCCGGAAGGAGCCTTTTTCATGCCCGAAACCGTGATCGCAACCGACCTTCTGACCCCGCTCGGGGCATACCTCCGCCTGCGCGAGGGCGCCCGGGGCGCGTTCCTCCTCGAGTCGGTCGAGCGCGGCCGGCTCGGCCGGTACTCGTTCGTCGGCCGCGGCTCGCGCCTCGTCGGCTTCGACGAGGCGGAGCTGCTCGGCGAGCCCGTGGTCGGATACCTCGGCTATGACGCGGTTGCGCGGATCGAGCCGACGGTCCCGCTCCCGGCCGAGGGGCCGGACTTCCCGGAGAGCCGCTTCCTCGTGCCCGACGTGCTCGTACGGTTCGACCACGCGCGCGGCGTCGCGGAGGTGCTCGTCGGCGACGGCGCGGCGCTCGAGGGGCCGCAGCCGGAGCTGCCGCGCGGAACGGGAACGAGCCGGCCGCTGCAGCGGTATCCCGACCGCGACGAGCACCTGCGCCGCGTCGAGCGCGCGAAGGAGCACATCCGCGAAGGCGACGTCTTCCAGGTCGTCGTCGCGCAGCGAGCGGTCCGCCCCACCTCGGCGTCGCCGGCCGAGCTCTATCGCGCGCTGCGGCGCGTGAACCCGTCGCCGTATCTGTTCCTGCTCGAGCTCGACGACATTGCGCTCGTCGGCTCGTCGCCGGAGACGGTGGTGAAATGCGAGGGCTCGCGCGCAACGCTCAACCCGATCGCGGGGACGATCGCGCCGGGCGAGGGCGACGCCGAGGCACTGCTCTCGTCGGAGAAGGATCGCGCCGAGCACGTCATGCTCGTCGACCTCGGACGCAACGACCTCTCGCGCGTCTGCGTCCCTGGCTCGGTGCGCGTGGAGCGCTTCATGGAGCCGGAGCGGTATTCGCACGTGACACATCTCGTCTCCGAGGTCGCGGGCGAGCTGCGCGACGACCAGACGCCGTTCTCGCTGCTGCGCGCGTGCTTCCCCGCGGGGACGGTCTCCGGCGCGCCGAAGGTGCGCGCGATGCAGATCATCTCGGAGCTGGAGGGCTATCGCCGCGGCATCTACGCCGGCGCCGTCGGCTACGTCTTTCCGTCCGACCGTGCGATGGACACGTGCATCGCGATCAGGACGCTCGTCTTTCGTGACGGTAGTTGCTACTTGCAGGCGGGCGGCGGCATCGTTGCGGATTCGATACCGGAGGAAGAGCACCAGGAATGTCTCAACAAGCTCGCGGCTCTCGAAGCTGCGATCGAGCTGGCTGAACGATGATGCTGCTGATCGACAACTACGACTCGTTCACGTACAACCTCGCGCACCTGTTCGGCGCGCTCGGCGTGGACGTGAACGTCTTTCGCAACGACGAGATCGACGCGGACGAAGCGGAGCGGATGGCACCGGCGCAGCTCGTCGTCTCTCCCGGCCCCGGCCGTCCCGCCGGTGCGGGCGCATCGGAGGACATCATCCGGCGCCTCGGGCCGACGACGCCGACACTCGGCGTCTGCCTCGGCCACCAGGCGATCGTCGAGGTCTTCGGCGGCGAGGTCGGCTACGCCCGCGATCTGCTGCACGGCAAGGCGAGCCCGGTGCAGCACGACGGCACCGGCCTCTTCGCCGGCCTGCCGCAGCCGTTCGACGCGGGCCGGTACCACTCGCTCGCCGCGACGCGCCTGTCGGACATCCTCGAGCCGACGGCGTACGCGGACGACGGCGAAGTGATGGCCGTGCGCCACCGGGAACTGCCGATCGTCGGCGTCCAGTTCCATCCGGAGTCCGTCCTCACGCCGGACGGGCCGGCGCTCGCGCGCAACTTCCTCCAGGGGCACCTGTGATCCAGGCGACGATCGCGCATCTGCTCGACGGCCACGACCTCACGCGCGACGAGGCGTGCGAGGCGATGCGGACGATCATGCGCGGCGAGGCGACGCCGGCGCAGATCGCCGGTTTCCTGGTCGCGCTGCGCACGAAAGGCGAGACGGCGGACGAGATCGCAGGCTGCGCGGAGGCGATGCGCGAGCACGTCCTGCGCGTCAATCCGAAGCGGGACGACCTCGTCGACATCGTCGGCACGGGCGGCGACGGTGCGAACACCTACAACATCTCGACGGCCGCGGCCCTCGTCGCAGCGGGCGCGGGCGCAGCGATCGCGAAGCACGGAAACCGTGCTGCATCCTCGGCGAGCGGCGCGGCCGACGTGCTCGAGGCGCTCGGGTTCCGACTCGAGTTGCCCCCGGAGCGCATCGAGCGGTCGATCGACGAGCTCGGCTTCGGGTTCCTGTTCGCGCAGGCGCACCATCCGGCGATGAAGCACGCTGCGCCGGTCCGTCGCGAGCTGGCGACACGTACCGTGTTCAACGTGCTCGGCCCCTTGACGAATCCCGCCGGCGCGCGGGCGCTCATGCTCGGCGTGTACTCGCCGGAGCTGACGCGGACGCTGGCCGAGGCCCTCGTGCGGCTCGGAGTGGAGCGCGCATACGTCGTCCACGGCGCAGGCGGCATCGACGAGCTCTCGCCGTGCGGGCCGAACCTCGTATGCGAGGTGGAGAACGGATCCGTGCGCGAGTACGAGCTCGATCCGCTCGACCTCGGCGTCGAGCGCTGCGACCCCGCCGAGCTCCGTGGCGGCGACCCGGCGTCGAACGCAGCCGCCCTGCGCGCGGTGCTCGCGGGGCAGGACGGCGGCCACCGCTCTGCGGTCATCCTCAACGCCGCGGGCGGGATCGCCGCCGCCGGCCATGCCGAGAGCCTGCGCGAGGGGATCGTGCGCGCGCGCGAGGCGATCGACTCCGGAGAAGCCGCCGCGCGCCTCGACGAGCTGGTGGAGTTCTCGAATGCGCTTTAGCGACGCTCTCTCCACGCCCGGCCTCGCCGCGATCGCGGAGTTCAAGCGGCGCTCGCCCTCGCTGGGCGACATCCGCCCCGATGCTCGTGTGGAAGACATCGTCCCCGCCTACGCCCGCGTCGGCGCGAACGCGATCTCCGTGCTCGTGGACGAGCGCTTCGCCGGGACAATCGACGATCTCCGCGCAGCGCGTGCGGTCACGGACGTCCCTCTGCTCGCGAAGGGCTTCTTCTCGACGGAGGAGCACCTACACGAGTTGCGCGAGGCCGGCGCCGACGCCGCGCTCCTCATCCTCCGCGACCTCGACGATGCGACGACCGCGCAGCTCATGCGCTACGCCGAGAGCATCGGCCTCGACACGCTCGTCGAGGCGCACGACGACGCCGAGCTCGAGCGTGCACATCGCCTGGACGCGCGGATCGTCGGTGTGAACGCGCGCGATCTGTCGACGTTCGCGATCGACCGAGAGGCGCAACTCGCGCTCGTCGCCCGCGCGAGGGCCGACGTCGTCATTGCGGAGAGCGCGATCCATTCGCGCGCACAAGGCGCGGCGGCGGAGCTCGCCGGCGCAGATGCAGTGCTCATCGGGACGTCGCTGATGCGCGCCGCCGATCCAGGCGCGAAGCTGCGGGAGCTCGTATCCCGCCCGCTCGTGAAGGTCTGCGGCTTGACGCGGCAGGAGGACGTCGACGCCGCAGTCGACGCGGGCGCCGACATGGCCGGCTTCATCTTCGCCGAGGGCTCGCCGCGCCGCGCGCCGGCCGTTCTCGCCGTTCCGGACACGGTGCTCTCGGTCTCGGTGTTCGTCGGCGAGGCCGAGGAACGCGGCGCCGACCTCGTGCAGCTCTATGCGCACCAGGAGGGAGCGGTGCGCGGACGCGACGCCGTCCTCTACCGCGACGGCGAGGTCGTCGCGCGAGTCGCCGATCTCCCGTGGGAGGGCGAGGATCCCGAGCACTGGCACAAGGCGCGCGGCGACGACCGGCTGGTGCTCGCCGGCAAGCTCGGTCCGGACAACGTCCGCGCCGCGATCGACGCGGTGCATCCGTGGGCTGTCGATGCTGCGTCGCGGCTCGAGTCCGAGCCCGGCATCAAGGACCACGAGAAAGTTCGAGCATTCGTCCAGGAGGCACGATGAACTTCGGTGACTACGGCGGGCGCTACGTCCCGGAGACGCTCATCCCCGCCCTCGACGAGCTGACGGCAGGTTGGGAGGCCGCGAAGGAGGACGACGCGTTCCACGCGGAGCTCCGCCACCTCCTCACGTCGTACGCGGGTCGGCCGACGCCCCTCACGTTGATCGAGCGCTTCGCGCCCGGCAAGCGCATCTATCTCAAGCGCGAAGATCTCCTCCACACCGGCGCACACAAGTTGAACAACGCGCTCGGCCAGGCCGTGCTCGCGCAGCGGCTCGGGAAGCACCGCATCGTCGCCGAGACCGGCGCCGGACAGCACGGCGTCGCCACGGCGACCGTGTGCGCGCGCTTCGGGCTCGAGTGCGTCGTCTACATGGGCGAGGAAGACATGCGCCGCCAGCAGCCCAACGTCGAGCGCATGGGCCTGCTCGGCGCAGAGGTGCGTCCCGTCGACTTCGGCACGAAGACGTTGAAGGAGGCGACGAGCGAGGCGATTCGCGACTGGATCACGAACGTCGAGACGACGCACTACCTCATCGGCTCGTGCGTCGGGCCGGCGCCGTACCCGGAGATCGTGCGGGATCTGCAGCGTGTGCTCGGCGACGAGGCGCGCGAGCAGATCCTCGCCACGGAGGGACGGCTACCGGAAGCGGTGGTCGCCTGCGTCGGGGGCGGGTCGAACGCGATCGGCATCTTCTACGCCTTCCTCGAGGACGAGGACGTGAAGATCGTCGGCGTCGAGGCGGCCGGAGCGGCGTCGCTCGGCACGGGCCGCGCCGGCGTGCTGCACGGCGCCCGCTCGTCCGTGCTCGCGGACGAGGACGGCCAGATCGCCGATGCGCACTCGATCTCGGCCGGGCTCGACTACCCGGGCGTCGGGCCGGAGCACGCGTACCTTCGAGACATCGGCCGGGTGGAGTACGTCGGCGCAACGGACGAGGAGGCACTTGCAGCCTTCCGCGATCTCGCGCGCGCCGAGGGGATCATCCCGGCGCTCGAGCCGTCCCACGCCCTCGCGCGCGCGCGTGAACTTGACGAGGAGCTAGTCCTCGTCGGCCTCTCCGGGCGCGGCGACAAGGACCTCGCCGAAGCCCTCCGCCATTTGCAGCCGTGAAGGCGCTCGTCATCTATCTGATGGCGGAGCCGGAGACGCCCGAGCTCGCACGCGCCGCCGTCGAGGGCGGCGCGGATATCGTCGAGCTCGGCTTCCCGTTTTCCGATCCGCTCGCCGACGGCCCGGTCGTTCGGCGCGCCGCCGAGCGGGCACTCGCACGCGGGATGCGCACGCGCCAGTGCCTCGACGTGCTCGCGCGTACGCACGAGCTCGTGCCGGAGACGCCGCTCGTGCCTATGACCTACGCGTCGATCCTCGAGGCGTACGGCTGGGAGCGATTCGCCGCAGCCGTCGAGAGCCACGGCGGCGCGAGCATGATCGTCGCCGACCTGCCGGCCGGCGACCACGCCGATCTGCGCCGTGTGCAGCTCGTCGCGCCGACCTCGACGGACGACCGCATCCGGCTCGCGGGCGAGCAGACCGACGGCTGGCTCTACCTCGTCACGCTCGCGGGCACCACCGGCGCGCGCGGGGAGCTGTCTCCCGCGCTGCCCGGTCTCGTCGAGCGCGCGCGGCGCCTCGTCGAGGTGCCGATCTACGCGGGCTTCGGGATCTCGACGCCCGAGCACGCAGGTGCGGCGGCCGAGCTCGCGGACGGGGTCGTCGTCGGCTCACGCGCGTTGCAAGAAGCCGAGAAGGGTCCCGCTGCGCTCCGCGACTACGTCGCGTCGCTGCGAGCTGCGATCTAGGCCCCCGTGCCCGTCGCGTCCTGCGACGGCTGGGGCCACTCGAACACGGGCGGCACGGCGGTGAGCTGCGGGACGAGCGAGGGCTGAAGGGCAGGCGGCATCGGAGCCGGCGCGACGGGCGGCAGTACCGGGGCGGCCGCCGGAGGCGCCGCTGCAACGGGCGGAGGCGCGGGAAGAGAGGCCACCGGCGCCGGGGCGGGCAGAGCCACGGGGGCCGGTGCGGGCGCCGGCGCCGGTGCTGGGAGGGAGGCCGCAGCAGGAAGGGGAAGTCGCAGAGCCTCGACGCGATGGAGCATGCGTCCGATCTCGACCTGATGCACGGCCATGCTCGCCTGGAGGCGAAGCGCGACCGCGCGAGACTGTCCGATCAGGAAGCCGAGATAGCCGCCGGCGGCGAGGCCGAAAACGATCGCCGCGTAGGCGAAGCGGTGCGGAACCCAACTGTGGACGTGCGAGACCAGCGGGGCGATCGTCGGGGTCGCGCCGAGAGCGCCGCCGACGAAGAGGCCGAGCAGCGTGAGGCGCAGAACCCGCGATTCGGCCTTCTGGTGCAGGCCCGCGGCGTAGCGCTCGATGACAGCCGGGTCGGAGCTCATCTGGCGTACCAATCGGCGGATCGGGCACGGGACTTGAGTGCCTTTCACCAACTCTTAAAGGACCTCTCATCCGACTCCTAAGCACTTCAGCTTCCATGAGGGCATGAACAGGAAAACGCTCCTCCACCGGGTGGGCCCGGTGGCCGTTGCCCTCGCCCTCGGGGGCGGGATCGGCGCCGGCATCTACGCCGGTCTCAGCGGCGGCTCCTCGCCGGCCGCGACCGCCACGGTCGTGGCGCCTGCCACCACGGTCCAACCTGCGGCGAACACGACCACGACGTCCAGCCTGACCCAGATCTACAAGGAGGCGACGCCCGGCGTCGTCGACATCACCGTCACGGAGAACTCGACGGGCGGCGGCTTCGGCTTGGGCCAGCAGCAGACGCAGGCCGAAGGCACCGGATTCGTCTACGACACGAAGGGCGACATCGTCACGGCAGCGCACGTCGTCGACGGCGCGTCTTCGATCAAGGTCCACTTCAAGGACGGCACCAACGCGAACGCGACGCTCGTCGGCAAGGACGACTCGACCGACACGGCCGTGATCAAGGTCGACGTCGCCTCGTCCAAGCTCCATCCGCTCGCGATCGGCTCGTCGGCCGCGTTGCAGCCCGGCGACGAGGTCGTCGCCATCGGCAGCCCGTTCGGCCTGACCGAGACGATGACCGCGGGCATCATCAGCGCGATCGACCGGACGATCACCGCTCCGAACAACTTCTCGATCTCGGGCGCGATCCAGACCGACGCTCCGATCAACCACGGCAACTCCGGCGGCCCGCTGCTCGACGCGAACGGCCAGGTCGTCGGCGTGAACGTTCAGATCGACAGCAACTCGAACGGCAGCGAGGGCGTCGGCTTCTCGACGCCGATCGACACCGTCAAGAGCGTCGCCGACACGCTCATCTCCGGCGGCAAGGTCGAGCACGCGTACCTGGGCATCCAGGTGACCGACGCCTCCAACAGCGGCGGCGCGAAGGTCAGCTCCGTCGTCTCGGGCTCGCCCGCCGACAAGGCCGGGCTGAAGGCCGGTGACGTCATCACCGCGGTCGATGCGAAGCACATCTCCACGTCCGACGACCTCACCGCCGTCGTGAACAACTACAAGCCGGGTGACAAGGCGACGCTCAAGATCACGAGCGGCGGCTCGACCACCAAGTCGATCACCGTCACCTTCGGCACCAGGCCCTCCTAGCTCCGGCGGGACCACTCGGGGTAGTGGACGCGAGCCCAGTCCTCGCGAACACTCCCCCGGGTCATCCCGCGCAGCGAATGACGCGTGGCGGGATGGAGAACCGCGAGGTACAGGTGGCCGACGAAGAGCGCGAGCGCTGCGAACATGAGGCCGTCGTGCAGGACGACGGTGCTCGCGAAGCGGTAGCGCGTGTTGCGCTCGCCGAGCCAGAGGAGAAAGCCGGAGACGGCAAAGAGGATCGTGAACGCGGCAGTGAGGATCGCGTTGATCTTCTGGCCGACGTTGAGCCGGTCGCGGTCGAAGCGCTCGATCTCGCGCGCGGCGCGGAGGAGTCCGCGGCGGTCACCCGCGACGGCGACGAACGCGAGTAGCGAGATCCAGCCGACGCCGCCCCAGAAATGCATGTCCTTGATCAGCGGCCGGCGCTGGACGAGCACGGACAGGCTCGGCAGGTACAGGATGAGCCCCGTCGCGAGCAGCCACAAGAAGCACAGGGCGTTCACCCAGTGCAGGGTCCGCTCGGTGCGGGAGAAGCGCGGGAGGTAGCGGATCACGAGCTGTAGCCGTTGGAGCGGCCGACCCATGCGTCCTGGTCGTAGCCGAGCTGCTCCCAGTATCCGTACTCGGGATGCGCGATGAGATTGATCCCGGCGAGCCACTTCACGTTCTTGTAGCCGTACATGTCGGGGATGACGAGCCGCAGCGGCGCGCCGTGCTCCTGCGGCAGCGGCTTGCCGTCCATCTCGTACGCGAGCAGCACGTCGGGCAGGAGCGCCTGCTGCATCGACAGGTAGTCGACGTACGGATCCTCGGCCGAGACGAACTGCAGCGCGCCCGCCTCGGGAAGCGGCCGCACGAGGTCGAAGACGTGCGACAGGCGGACTCCAGCCCAGTGCACGTTCGGCACCGTCCAGCCGGTGACGCAATGGAAGGTCGAGATCTGCTCGACGCGCGGCAGCGCGCGCAGGTGGGCGTACGTCAGCGCCGTCGGCTTCTCGACGAGGCCGCCGACTTTCATCGTCCATGCGGCCGGGTCGAATGTCGGCATGTGATCCGACACCGTGTAGATGCGCCAGCCTTGTGTCGGGAGGATCGGCGCGAGCGTCCCCGCCACCGGCGAAACGACCTTCGACACCTGGCCCCAGACCGCCTTACCCCAGGCGAGCGAGGTCAGGCCGCTGGCGACAGTCGCGATGAAGAGGCCCCGGCCGTACTTCCGAGGCTGCTCGGGCTGATCCGCCATACCTGGAGAGTACGGCGTGGAGTGTTACGCGGTTCTTAAAAGCGCCGGCGGCGCTTGATCTCGAGCTTCCGCTTGCGCAGGCCGACCCAGAGCATCATGGCGCCCGCGGCGAGGGTAGGAAGAATCGTCGAGGTCATGGCTTCATGATCGGCGAGGGTCGAGCAGGCGGCGTCGGAGCTGTCGCTGATCACCTTTGTGGTGGAGTACGGAGATGGACCGGGTCAAAAGGTGGACACTCGTGGCGAGCGTGCTGGGGTCGTCGATGGCTTTCATCGACGGCTCGGTCGTCAACGTCGCGCTCCACGCGATCGAGAGCGACCTCGGCGGAGGGCTCGCGGCGCAGCAGTGGGTCGTCGATGCGTACCTGCTGACGCTCGGGTCGCTCATCCTCGTCGGCGGGTCGCTCGGCGACATCTTCGGCGAGCTGCGGGTGTTCACACTCGGCGTGGCGAGCTTCGGCCTCGCGTCGGTGCTCTGCGCGGTCGCCCCAGACTCGACGTCGCTCATCGTCTTCCGCGGCGTCCAAGGCGTCGCCGGCGCGTTGCTGACTCCCGCCTCGCTCGCGATGATCACGTCGACGTTCGCCGGCACGGAGCGCGGCGCGGCCATCGGGACGTGGACGGCGTGGAGCGGGATGTCCTTCGTCATCGGGCCACTCGTCGGCGGCTGGCTCATCGGCGTCTCGAACTGGCGCGTGATCTTCCTCATCAACGTGCCGATCGCGCTCGTCACCGTGGCGCTGACGCTCAGGCTCGGCGGTCGCAGCCAGAAGCGGCGCGAGGACATCCGCGTCGACTTCGTCGGTGCGGTGCTGGGCGCCGCCGGCCTCGGCCTGCTCGTCGCCGGCTTCATCGAGCAGCCGCATCTCGGCTGGAGCAACCCGGTCGTTCCCGGCGCCCTCGCAGGAGGGGCTGCGCTGCTCGGAATCTTCGTCGCGTACGAATTGCGCACGCCGATGCCGATGCTGCCGCTGCGGCTCTTCCGGCTGCGGAACTTCTCCGTCACGAACATCGAGACGTTCGCGGTGTACGGCGCGCTGTCGGGACTGAGCGTCTTCCTCTCGCTCTTCCTGCTCGAGTTCGCCGGCTATTCGCCGTTCCGCGCAGGTCTCGCGACGCTCCCGATCACGATCGTCATGTTCTTCCTGTCGCGCTTCACGGGCCGGCTGTCGATGCAGTTCGGCCCGCGTCTGTTCATGGCGATCGGGCCGATCGTCGCGGGGGTCTCGCTCATCGCGCTCGCGCGCATGCCGGCGCATGTGAACTACTGGGTCGATCTCCTCCCTGCGCTGCTCGGCTTCTCCCTCGGTCTCTCGCTCACGGTCGCGCCGCTGACGACGACCGTGCTCGCAGACGCAGGGCCTGGCGACGCCGGCGTCGCGTCGGGCGTGAACAACGCCGTCGCGCGCGTGGCCGGGCTCATCGCGGTCGCCGTGCTCGGCATCGCGGCCGCCGGAGGCGCCGATCAGCTGACCATGCGCGGGTTCCATCACACGATGCTCGCGGTCTGCGTCCTGCTTGTCGCGGGCGGCCTGATCGGGGCCGTCGGGATCCGGAACCCGCGACCCACATAGGTATTGCCTATGCAGTAGTATTGAGCCGTGGCGAAGAATGTGTACACGGCGCGCGAGGCCGCGGACGCGCTCGGCATCAGCCTGGACACGCTACGGCGCTGGGATCGTGACGGCCGCATCCGCACGCGGCGGGACAGCGCCAATCGGCGCGTCGTCCCCGCCCGCGAGATCGCAC
>DATBQM010000058.1:0-70708 GCA_036560805.1 Gaiellaceae bacterium
TGCCTCGTCCGCTCGCCGGGCGCGCTCCGCTACATCGACGAGCACGTCCCCGGGATCGAAGTCCCGGCCGCGATCATCGAGCGCTGCGAGCGCGCCGCCGATCCCGAGGCCGAATGCTTCGAGGTCGCGTGCGAGCTCGCAGAACGCGCACGCTCGCTGCCCGGCGTCGCCGGCCTCCACCTCATCAGCTTCCGCCGCGAGGCCGGCATCGCCCGCCTCTGCCAACGACTCGGCATACCAACGAGGGAGACACGTGCAGACAGTCGTCCAGTCGCCGTCTAGAACGGTCGTCATCGGCCCCGACCAGCCGTTCTGCGTCATCGGCGAGCGGATCAACCCGACCGGGCGCAAGACATTCCAGGCGCAGCTCCAGGCTGGTGACCTCTCCCAGCTCGAGATCGACGTCGCGCAGCAGCTCGCGGGCGGCGCCGACATGCTCGACGTCAACGTCGGTGACCCGCTCGCCGACGAAATCGCGCTCATGGGCGCTGCGATCCCGCTCGTGCAAGGCCTGACCGACGTCCCGCTCTGCATCGACTCGTCCGTCATCGAGGCGCTCGAGGCCGGCCTCGCCGCCTACCATGGCAAGGCGCTCGTCAACTCCGTCACGGGCGAGGACGAGCGGCTGGAGGCGATCCTGCCCATCGTCGCGCGCCACGGTGCGGCCGTCATCGGGCTCGCGAACGCGGAGGACATCCCGATGGAGCCGGAGCGTCGCGTCGAGATCGCGAAGAAGATCGTCTCCGTCGCCGGCGACCACGGCATCCCTCCCGAGGACGTGATCATCGACCCGCTCGCGATGCCGATCGGCGCGGAGCCGCGCGCCGTTACGCTCTTCATCGAGACGCTGCACCTGTTGCGCGACGAGCTCGGCGTGAACACCACCTGCGGCGCCGGCAACACGTCGTTCGGCCTGCCCGGCCGTCACACGCTCGGAGCGGCATTCCTCGCCGTGGCGCAGAGCCACGGATTGACGAGCGCGATCATGGACTCGCGCCGGCCGGAGATGGTCGAGGCCGTCCGCGCAACCGACTTCCTGCTCGGCCGCGACGAGTGGGGCACCACCTGGATCCGCATGTACCGCGAGAAGCAGGCCGCAGCAGCGACGTGAGCGCCGTCGTCGACCTCCCGGAGGAGCAGCACCCCGACCGCGTCCGCCTGCGTTTCCTCCAGTCGGGCGAGGATCGCGCCGTCAAGGAGGCGCGCGTGCTCGCCGGCACCACGATCTTCGACGCCGCCAGCTGGAACGGCGTCGCCATCGACTCCACGTGCGGCGGCCACGGCACGTGCAAGAAGTGCAAGGTCAAGGTCGTCTCCGGGAACGCGCCGATCAGTCCGGTCGATCCGCGCGCATTCACGATCGACGAGCTGAAGAGCGGCTGGCGCCTCGCGTGCCGCGCGAACACGCTGGAGGACTTGACGATCGAAGTGCCGCCGCTGCAGACCCGCCCGAAGGCCGCGCTCGTCGGCGTCGGGCGCCACGTCATCCTCCGGCCCGCGGTGCAGAAACGCTACGTCGAGCTCGTCGAGTCCACCCTCGAGGACCAGCAGTCGGATCTCGAGCGCCTGCTCGCGGCGATGGACGACGTCGAGCTGCGCGTCCCGCTCGGCATCGTGCGCGAGCTCGGAGGCATGCTGCGCCGCGCGGACTGGAAGGTGACCGCCGTCCTCGCAGACGACGTGCTCATCGACGTGGAAGAGGGCGACACGAGCGCGAGCCGCCACGCGATCGCCTTCGACCTCGGAACGACGACGGTCGTCGCGACGCTGCTCGACCTGGAGACGGGACTGCCGAAGGCGGTGCGGTCGATCCTGAACTCGCAGCAGCCGTTCGGCGCAGACGTCATCTCCCGGATCTCGGCGATCATGATGGAGGACGACGCGCTCGAACGCCTGCAACGGCACGCGCACGAGACGCTCCAGCAGCTCACCGACGAGGTGTGCGCGGAGGCGGACGTCGATCCCGCCGAGGTGTACGAGATCGTCGTCGCCGGCAACCAAACGATGATCCAGATCGCGCTCGGCATCGACCCGGAGCCGCTGTCGATGGCGCCGTTCACCGTCGTCGCACGGCGCATGCCGGACGCGACGGCGGCCGACTTCGGCGTCACCGTCCATCGGCGCGCGCCCGCGGTGACGTTCCCAGCGCTCGGTGCGTACGTCGGGCCCGACATCGTCGCCGGCATCCTCGCGACGGGCATCACGCTCGACCGCCGCGTACGACTGTTCATCGACGTCGGCACGAACTCGGAGATCGTGCTCGGCTCGTCCGCCAAGACGCTTGCGACCGCGGCTCCCGCCGGGCCTGCGTTCGAGGCGGCGCAGATCCGCTGCGGCATGCGCGCCGCCGACGGCGCCATCGAGGGCGTGAAGATCGTGGACGGCGAAGTCGAGCTGACCGTCATCGGCGACGTCGTCCCCGTCGGCATGTGCGGCTCCGGCCTCGTCGACGCGGTCGCGGAGCTCGTCGGCGCCGGGATGCTCGACCACTCCGGGCGCTTCATCCTCGAGACATCGGAGCGCTTCGCGAAGATCGGCGAGGAGAACGTCTTCTACCTCTCCGACGACGTCTATCTCTCGCAGCGCGACGTGCGTGAGCTCCAGTTCGCGAAGGCATCGATCGCGACGGGCTGGAACATCCTCTGCCGCGACCTCGGCGTCGAGCCGGAGGAGATCGCACAGGTGCTGCTCGGCGGCTCGTTCGGCTCCTATCTCAGCGCGGCGAGCGCGGTGAAGATCGGCCTCGTGCCGAAGCTGCCGCTCGTGCGCATCGTCTCGGCCGGGAACGTCGCCGGGGAGGGCGCGAAGATCGCGGCGCTGTCGGTCACCGAGCGCGCGGCGGCGAACGCGATCCTCGACGAGGTCGAGTACGTCGAGCTCTCCGGCCGCGCCGACTTCAACGACCTGTTCATCGACCAGCTGAGGTTCCCCGGATGACGAAGGTCGTCGTCAGCTGCGGCGCGCTCGCCGTCCACGTCAAGCAGATTGCGGCCCGCCGCGGCTGGGACGTCGAGGTTCGCCCGGTGCCGCCGGAGCTGCACAACAGGCCTGAGCGGATCCGCGCGGCGGTCGAGGAGGCCGCGAACGGCGACGAGGTCGTCGTCGCGTACGCGCACTGCGGTGCCGACCTCGCCGGCTTCGACCGCCTCGCGGGCGCGCACTGCTACGAGGTGTACGGCGCCGAGCACGAGCCGGCGACCTACTTCCTCACCGACTTCCTCGTCCGCAGCTTCGACCGCGTCGTGTGGCGCGGGCTCGGCCTCGACCGGCACCCGGAGCTGCGCGACGACTACTTCCGCAACTACGAGACGTGCGTGTGGCTCGCGCAGGAGCCGACGCCGGAGCTGCGCGCGGGCGCGGAACATGCGGCCGCACTCCTGCAACTGCCGCTCGAGGTGCGAGAGACTGGTGCCATCGGGCTCGAACGAGAACTGGAGAAGCTTCTGTGCTGATCAACGAGATGCCGCGGTACGAGATCCTCGACGACTTCGCGCTCCAGGAGCTGGAGCGCGGGTGGCGCCGCATCGTCAGCGAGCTCGGGATCGAGTTCCTGTACGAAGAGGCGCTCGAAGTCTTCAGGGCCGCGGGCCAGAACGTCGAGGGCGAGCTCGTCAAGTTCGACCCGGACTGGATCCTCGAGCAGGTGGCGAAGGCACCGCCGGAGTTCGACTTGCAGGCGCGCAACTCCGAGCGGACCGTGCACATCGGCGGCAAGCACATGGTCTTCTCCGCGGTCTACGGCTGCCCGTTCGTGCGCGAAGGCCTCGAGCGCCGCGACGCGACCTATGACGACTTCCAGAACTTCGTCAAGCTCGCGCAGTCGTTCCCGCAGCTCGACTCGCCGGGCGGCACGATCTGCGAGCCGAACGACTTGCCGCTCGACTCGCGCCACCTCGACATGGTGTACGCGCTGACGACGCTGTCGGACAAGCCGTTCATGGGATCGGTCACCTCCGGACCGAATGCGCGCGACACGATCGCGATGGCGGAGATGATCTTCGGCAAGGACTCGCTCGAGAAGACGCCGGCGATCATCTCGCTCATCAACGTCAACTCGCCGCTGCGCTACGACGACCGCATGCTGTCGGCGCTCATCGAGTATGCGAAGGCGGGGCAGGCGACGGTGGTCACTCCGTTCCTGCTGATGGGCGCGATGTCGCCCGTCTCCGTCGCGGCCACGCTCGCGCAGCAGGTGGCGGAGGCGCTCGCGGGGATCGCGCTCGTGCAGACGATCCGGCCCGGCTGCCCGGTCGTCTTCGGCTCGTTCCTCTCGAACACCGACATGCAGTCGGGCTCGCCTGCGTTCGGGACGCCGGAGTCGGCGGTCGGCCTCTTCTGCACGGGCCAGATCGCGCGCCACTACAACCTGCCGTTCCGCGGCGGCGGCGCGCTGACGTCGTCGCAGGTCGTGGACGCGCAGGCGGGCTACGAGTCGATGATGTCGCTGTGGCCGACGTTCCTTGCCGGCACGAACTTCGTCATGCACTCGGCGGGCTGGCTCGAGTCGGCGCTCGTCACCTGCTACGAGAAGTTCGTCACCGACGTCGAGACGCTGCGGATGCTGCACGCGGTGTTCCAGCCGCTCGAGATCAACGAGGAGACGCTCGCGTACTCGGCGCACCAGGAGGTGGGGCAGGGCGGGCACTTCCTCGGCGCCGCCCACACGCTCGAGCGCTTCCGCGAGTGCTTCTACCGGCCTTTGGTTTCTTCGACGGAGAACTACGAGCGCTGGAACCGCAACGGCGGCCGTGACACGGCGACGCGCGCGACCGACATCTGGAAGAAGACGCTCGAGGAGTACGAGAAGCCGCCGATCGACGACGAGCTCGAAGCCGAGCTGAAGGCGTACGTCGACCGGCGGCGCACGGAACTGGGTGATTGATGTTCATCGCGGGTGAATGGGTGCTCGCCGCATCGGGCGAGGTCTTCCACGCGGAGTCGCCGGCCACCGGCGAGAAGATCGGCGCCGTCCAGAACGGCGGCCGCGAGGACGCGCAGCGCGCGATCGCGGCCGCGAACGAGGCGGCGCCCGCGTGGGCACGGCTGAGCCCGTTCGAGCGTGCGGCGTTCTTGAACCGCGTCGCCGACGAGGTGGAGAAGCGGCACGACGCGCTCGTGCACGCGCTCACGCTCGACCAGGGCAAGCCGCTCGCGGAGTCCCGCGACGAGGTGGAGGAGCTCGTCCAGTACTGGCGCAACGCCGCCGAGGACGGCAAGCGGCTCGAGGGCCGGCTCGCCAACTCCATGTCGGCGGGCAAGCGCGTCCTGCTCGTGCGCCGGCCGCGCGGGGTCATCGGCGTGATCACGCCGTGGAACTGGCCGTACACGATGCCGGCGGAGCTGATCGCGCCCGCGCTCGCCGCGGGGAACACCGTCGTGTGGACGCCGGCGTCGACGACGGCGGTCGCGGCCATCGCGCTCGCCGAGTGCGTTGCCGAGGCCGACTTGCCGCCGGGCGTCTTCAACCTCGTCACCGGTCCCGGCGCCGTCGTCGGGGACGAGATCGCGCGCAACCCGGGCACGCACGGCGTCGGCTTCATCGGCTCGACCGAGACGGGGCGCCGCGTCGCAGAAGCGGCCGCGGGCAAGGCGGCGGTGCTCGAGCTCGGCGGCAACGGGCCGGTCGTCGTGCTCGACGACGCCGACCTCGACCTCGCCGCCGAGGCGACGGTGACGGCGTGCTTCCTGTGCGCCGGCCAGAGCTGTACGGCAGGCGAACGGCTGCTCGTCCACCGCGACGTGCGCGCGGAGTTCGTCGCGAAGCTCATCGAGCGCGTGAGCGATGTCGTCCTCGGCGACCCGTTCGCCGACGGCACGACGATGGGGCCACTGAACAACGAAGGCGTCGCCGCGAAGATGGACGAGCACGTCGCCGACGCGGTGAAGCGCGGGGCGGAGGTCGTGCACGGCGGCGCGCGCGCGTCCGGCTTCCCGACCGATCTGTACTGGCAGCCGACCGTGCTCGACGGCGTGCCCATGGATGCGCTCGTCGCCACTGAGGAGACGTTCGGGCCGGTCGCGCCCGTCGTCGAGATCGAGTCGCTCGAGCAGGCGATCGACCTGACGAACGCGTCGCCATACGGGTTGCTGTCGGCGATCTTCACGCGCGACCTCGCGAAGGGGCTGCGCTACGCGGATGCCGTGAAGACGGGCTGGGTGAACATCAACGAGTCGTCCAACTACTGGGAAGCGCACCTTCCCTTCGGCGGCCGTCCCGGCATCGGCCGAGTCGGAGGCTCCGCGCCGATGGAGGCATTCAGCGAGCTGCAGACGATCGTGATCTCGCAATGACGTACGACTACCTCATCGTCGGCGGCGGCTCCGCCGGGTGCGCGCTCGCCGCGCGACTCACTGAGGACGCGTCGACGCGCGTGCTCGTCCTCGAGGCGGGGCGCCCGGACCACCTGTGGGATCCGTTCATCCACATGCCGGCCGCGCTCGCGTTCCCGATCGGCAACGAGCGCTACGACTGGATGTACGAGTCGGAGCCGGAGCCGCACATGAACGGCAGACGCATCTACCACGCGCGCGGCAAGATCCTCGGCGGCTCGAGCTCGATCAACGGGATGATCTTCCAGCGCGGCAATCCGCTCGACTACGAGCGCTGGGGGATCGAGGAGTGGGACTACGCGCACTGCCTCCCGTACTTCAGGAAGATGGAGACGTGCCTCGCCGGCGCCGACGAGTGGCGCGGCGGGGACGGGCCGATCGTGCTCGAGCGCGGGCCGGCGTCGTCGCCGCTCTTCGGCGCGTTCTTCGAAGCGGTTCAGCAGGCCGGCTACGAGCTGACGAGCGACGTCAACGGGTACAAGCAGGAGGGGTTCGCGGCGTTCGACCGGACGATCTGGCGCGGCCGGCGGCTGAGCGCGGCGCGTGCGTATCTCCATCCGGTGATGGATCGCCCGAACCTCGAGGTGCGCTGCCTGACGTTCGTGAACCGGATCGTGTTCGAGGGGACGCGCGCGGTCGGCGTCGAGATCAGCGGCGGCGACGTCGTGCGCGCGGGCGAGGTGATCCTGTGCGGCGGCGCAATCAACTCGCCGCAGCTGCTGCAGCTCTCCGGGCACGTCGAGGATCTCCCGGTCGGCGAGAACCTCCAGGACCATCTCGAGGTGTACGTCCAGCACGAGTCGACGCAGCCGGTGTCGATGCAGCCGGCCTTGAAGAAGTGGAAGCGGCCGTACATCGGCGCGCGCTGGCTGTTCTTCCGCGACGGGCCGGGTGCGTCCAACCATTTCGAGGCCGGTGGCTTCGTGCGTTCGAACGACGAGGTCGCGTATCCCAATCTGATGTTCCACTTCCTGCCTTTGGCCATCCGCTACGACGGCACGGCGCCGGCGGCGGCGCACGGGTACCAGGTGCACGTCGGCCCGATGTACTCGGATGCGCGCGGCTCGGTGAAGATCGTCAGCGACGACCCGCGCGTAAAGCCCGCGATCCGCTTCAACTACCTGTCGACCGATCAGGATCGGCGCGAGTGGGTCGAGGCGATCCGCGTTGCGCGGAACATCCTCGACCAGCCCGCATTCGACCCGTATAACGGGGGCGAGACGTCGCCCGGCCCGTCGGTGACGACGGATGAGGAGGTGCTCGACTGGGTCGCGCGCGATGCGGAGACTGCGCTCCACCCCTCGTGCACGTGCGCGATGGGCGCCGTTGTCGATCCGCACTCGCTGCGCGTGCACGGGCTCGACGGGTTGCGCGTCGTCGACGCGTCCGTCTTTCCGTTCGTGCCGAACGGGAACATCTACGCGCCCGTGATGATGGTGGCTGAGAAGGCGGCGGATCTGATCAAGGGCGACACACCGCTCGCGCCGATTCGCGCGGAGTTCTATCGCCATGCTGAGCGAGCTGCGAGTCGCTGAGCTGCTCGCCGCGCTCGGCGAGCGGACGCCGGCGCCGGCGAGCGGCGCCGCGGTGGCGCTCACGGGTGCGCTGGGGGCCGCGCTCGCGGAGCTCGCGTCGCGCTACGCCGAGGACGAGGAAGCGGCGGCGCGCGCGCGCGAGCTCGCGCTCGAGCTCGTGCGGCTCGGTGACGAGGACGCGGCTGCGTATGCGGCATTCATGGCCGACCGCAACGCCGCGACCCGGGCGGAGATCGTCCGCGTCCCGGAGCAGATCGCGAATCTCGCCGACGAAGTCGTCGCGATCGCGCTGCGCGCGGCCGACAAGTTGAGCTCCGCCGTCGCCGGCGACGCGGAGGCGGCCGCCGAGCTCGCGCGCGCATCCGCGCGCGTCGCGCGCGGGCTGGCGCGCCTCAACTCTTCGGGATCTTGAGCTCGCGGCCGAGGTAGAAGCCGGACTGCTCCTCGAGCACGTACGGCGCCATTGCCGCGCGGCGCTGCGACTCGACGTCCGACTTGCGGTACTCGTCGCGCGACTCCGCGGAGTCCCACACGGAGATGCCGACGACCTCGTTGCCGTCCGGCGAGGTCAACTCGTACGCGCGCAGCATCCCCGGCGGGAAGTCGCTCGGCCTCCAGGAGCGGCTGAACTCGTCACGCGTGCCGGGCTTCAGCTTCCGCGTCGTGATCCAGACGTAGCCCTGGTCGAGCTCCATCATCCGTAGTGTCGCATCCAGAGGCCGAGCGCGGCCACGGATCCCGCGGCCTCCAGCGCCGCGAACGCGTGCTCCAGCGGCATCCGTACGAGCTCGATCTCCTCCCACGCGGCGACGGCGAGACCGCACTCCTCGGCCAGCTCGCGATCCGCCGCCTGTCGCGTCGTCTCGCCCGTCTCCATCTTCCCGGCCGGGAGCTCGAGCAGCGGACGCACACGATCTCGTCTCCAACCAGGACGACGAGGACGACGGAGGCCGGATGCTCGATCACAAGCCCTGGTGGTAGCACCCCCCGCAGACGCCGGGGCGCCGGATTGTCCCGCCCAGTCGACCCAGGCAGCCTCGAGATGTGAGGTCAACCACCCGCCTGGGAGGCGAAATGCACCGGAATCTGGCAGCACGCGCGGGGCGCTGGAGCGCCGCGCACTGGAAGACGGCCACCGTCGGGTGGCTCGCGCTCGTCATCGCCGCGGTCGCGCTCGGCACGATCGCCGGCTCGAAGCAGCTGACCGACGCCGAGAACTCGACGGGGGAGACGGCCCGGGCCGAACGCATCCTCGCGGGCGCGGGCTTCGCGAATGTCGCCACCGAGGCCGTGATCGTCCAGTCGAAGGCCACGGCGCGCCCCGACACCGTCACCCGCGACGTCTCGGCGATGCTCCGTGCACGCACCGACGTGAAGAAGGTCAAGGCGCCGGTCCGTTCGAAGGACGGGCGCTCGCTCCTCGTCCAGTTCGACCTGCGCGGCAACGGCGACACCGCCGACCAACGCGTGCAACCCGTGCTCGACGCGGTGGCGCGCGTGCAGAAAGCGCATCCGTCGTTCATCGTCGAGGAGCTCGGCGACGCGAGCGCGAATCGCGCACTCAACGCGACCATCGGCAAGGACTTCTCCCGCGCGGAGAAGATGTCGCTGCCGATCACGTTCCTCATCCTGCTGCTCGCCTTCGGCGCCTTCGTCGCCGCCGGCGTCCCGGTCCTGCTCGCTTTCTCCGCCGTGCTCGCATCTGTCGGGCTGTCGAATCTCGTCAGCCACGTGGCGCACGCGTCCGGCGCGACGAGCTCGGTCATCCTGCTCATCGGCATGGCCGTCGGCGTCGACTACTCGCTCTTCTACGTGAAGCGCGAGCGGGAGGAGCGCGCCGCCGGCCACGAAGGCCGTGAGGCCGTCCACCGGGCGGCGGCGACCTCCGGCCAGGCGGTGCTCGTCTCCGGCGCGACCGTGCTCGTCGCGATGGCCGGACTGCTCTTCGCCGGCTCGGGCGTCTTCACGTCGATCGGGATCGGCGCGATGATCGTCGTGTTCGTGTCGATGGTCGGCTCCCTCACCGTTCTGCCCGCTCTGCTCTCGAAGCTCGGCGACCGCCTCGAATGGGGACGGCTGCGGCGGCGGCAGCGAGCGCGCACCGACTCGCGCATCTGGGCGGCGATCCTCAAGCCGGCGCTCCGCCACCCCGCGATCGCTGCCGCCCTCTCCGCGGCGTTCCTCGCCGCGCTGGCCGTGCCCGCCCTCGGCATGCACACGAAACTGCTGAGCCCGAACGACCTGCCGCGCAACCTGAAGATCGTGCAGACGTACCACACCATGCAGAAGGCGTTCCCCGGCTCGTCGTCGCCGGCGGTCGTCGTCTTCTCGGCGCCCGACGTGCGGGCAAGGCGCGTGCAGGGGGAGATCGCCCGCCTCCGCACCCGCGCGCTCGCATCCGGCGTGATGAAGAAGCCGATCCGCACCTTGACCAACCCCGCGCACACGGTCGAGAAGGTCTCCATCCCGCTCGTCGGCAACGGCAACGACGCGGTGTCCGCCCACGCGCTCTCGACACTGCGCGGCCTGACCACGGCTCCCGTCACGGGCGAGACCGCAGGGGACGTCGACTTCAACGCGACCAACCGCACGCACGCTCCGCTCGTGTTCGCGTTCGTCCTCGGCCTCGCGTTCCTGCTCCTACTGGTCACGTTCAGGTCGATCGTCATCCCGATCAAGGCGATCGTGCTCAACCTGCTGTCGGTCGGCGCCGCCTATGGCGTGCTCGTCTGGATCTTCCAGGACGGCCACCTGCAGGGGCTGCTCGGCTTCCACTCGAACGGCGCGATCGTGACATGGCTGCCGCTGTTCCTATTCACGGTGCTGTTCGGCCTGTCGATGGACTACCACGTGTTCATCCTCAGCCGCATCAAGGAGCTCGTCGACGCAGGCATGCCGACCGACGAGGCGGTGGAGCGCGGCATCCGCTCGACGGCGGGAACCGTGACGAGCGCGGCGCTCGTGATGGTCGCCGTGTTCTCGATCTTCGCGTCGCTGTCGGTGCTCGACATGAAGCAGATGGGTGTCGGCCTCGCCGTCGCGGTGCTCCTCGACGCGACGATCGTGCGCGCGGTGCTGCTGCCGGCGACGATGAAGCTGCTCGGCAAGTGGAACTGGTACCTCCCGCGCAGCTTGCACTGGCTTCCCCGGCCGCACGTGCGGGCCGTGGAGACGGCGTGACGAAGCGCACGCTGACGACGCTGATCTTCCTGCTGGCGGTCGTCCCGCTCGCCGGGATCGGGCTCGCGGCGCTGATCGCGGGGTGGGTGCTCGTCGCCACGCTCGCGATCACGCCGCTCGTCGTCCCCGCGCTCGTCGCGTTCCGCGTCGCCGTCGGCGGCGTCGCGCGGCTCGACGCGGAGCTCGCGAACGCGTTGCTCGGAACCTCCGCGCAGCCGCCGGTGACGTCGCCCGGTCCCGGCGGCTTCTGGCGGAGGGGCCTGAACGTCCTGCGCGACGCGGCCTTCTGGCGGCAGCAGGCGTACCTGCTCGTCCGCCTCTCCGTCGGCTTCGGGATCGCGGTCGCGGAGTGGGCGCTCATCGCGGCCTCGCTCGGTCTCGTCGCGATGCCGATCTGGTACCGCTGGACGAATTTCCGGCTGTTCGGCGAATGGCCTGTGGACACGCTCGGCCGCGCACTCGTGTGTGTGCCGGCCGGGATCGCCGGCCTCGCCGTTGCACTCGCGTTGATCCGGCCGATCGCCGCCGGATGGCGGTTCCTCGTCCGTACGCTGCTCGGCGACATGGGCTCGGGCACGACGGATCTCAGGCCGGCGCTCAAGGTGCACGCCCTCGCGTACGGCGTGCTCATCGTGTTCCTGACTGTCGTGTGGGCGGTTACGAGCCGCGGCTACTTCTGGCCGGAGTGGCCGATGATTGCGCTCGGTCTGCCGCTCGCCATCCATGCGTGGATGGCCGTGCCGGCCCGGAGCTTGGCGAAGAACGCCGGCATCGCGGCCAGCATCGCCGTCTTCTTCACGTTCGTCTGGGCGGTCACGAGCCGCGGCTACTTCTGGCCGAGGTGGCCGATCATCGTGCTCGCGCTCACGTTCGGTGTGCGTGCGATCGTCGAGCTGACGCGTCGTGGCGACCGCATCTCCGTGCTCGAGACGACGCGCGCCGGCGCGGTCGACCAGCAGGAGTCGGAGCTGGAGCGCATCGAGCGTGACCTGCACGACGGCGCGCAGGCGCGCCTCGTCGCGCTCGGCATGAGCCTCGGTATGGCGGAGCAGAAGCTCGCATCCGATCCGGCGGCAGCGAAGGAATTGCTCGCCGAGGCGCGGCAGGGAACACGCGAGGCGCTACAGGAGCTGCGAAGCCTCGCGCGCGGGATCCACCCGCCCGTGCTCGCGGACCGCGGCCTCGAGGCCGCGATCGCGGCGATCGCCGACCGCACTCCCGTGCGCGTCGACGTCGCCGTCGACGTGCAGCGGAGGCCGCCGAAAGCGGTGGAGACGGCCGCCTACTTCGTCGTCGCGGAGGCGCTCGCGAACGTGGGCAAGCACGCGAACGCCGAACATGTCGCGATCGACGTGCACGAGGACGGCGGAACGCTCGTCGCCGAGGTCGTGGACGACGGCGTCGGCGGTGCGAATCGCAACGGCGGCGGGCTCAGCGGGCTCGCCCGCCGGGTCGAGGCGCTCGACGGCACGCTCGAAGTGATCAGCCCGGCCGGCGGGCCGACGACGATCAGGGCGGTGATTCCCTGCGAGTCGTGATCGCGGAGGATCTCGCGCTCCTGCGCGACGGCCTCACGCGCCTCCTGCGCGACAACGGGTTCGACGTCGTCGGCGCCGTAGCGGACGGCGACACGCTCGTCACCGCCGTGCTGCTCGAGCGGCCGGACGTCGCCATCGTCGACGTGCGGCTTCCGCCGACGTTCCGCGACGAGGGCGTGCGCGCAGCGCTGACGCTGCGCGAGCGCGCGCCGGACACGGCCGTGCTGATCGTCTCGCAGTACGTCGAGCCGGCGTACGCGGCCGAGCTGCTCGCGGACGGCCGCGGCGGCCTCGGGTACCTGCTCAAGGACCGCATCATGGACGTGGACGATTTCGTCGCCGCCGTGCGACGCGTCGCCGCCGGCGGCACCGCGCTCGACCCGGAAGTGGTCTCGCAGCTCCTCTCCCGGCGCAGCACGCTCGACGTGCTCTCGCCGCGCGAGCTCGAGGTGCTCGGCCTCATGGCCGAAGGCCGCTCGAACGCCGCCATCGCCGCGCAGCTCGTCCTGACCGTCGGCGCTGTCGAGAAGCACGTGGCGAACATCTTCACGAAGCTGCGGCTGCCGCCCTCGGCCGAGGATCACCGCCGCGTGCTGGCCGTTCTCGCGTATTTGCAGGGTTAAGCTTCCGCCCTGCATTTCGGCGCCCACCAAGATCTCGAGCTCCTCGCGCTGCTGGTCGCCGTCGGCGCGCTCCTCGCGCTCGCGCCGACGCTGCGCATGCCGCTGCCGATTCTGCTCGTGCTCGGCGGCGTCGTCATGGGCTTCATTCCGGGCCTGCCGCAGATCTCGCTGCCGCCGGACGTCATCCTCGTCGCCGTACTGCCGCCGCTGCTCTACTCGGGCGCGTTCTTCACGTCCTTGCGGGAGCTGCGGAAGAACAAGCGGCCGATCTCGTTCCTCGCCTTCGGGCTCGTCGGGACGACGATGGCCGTCGTCGCCGTCGTCGCGCACGAGTGGTTGGGGCTCTCGTGGGCCGTCGCCTTCACGCTCGGCGCGATCGTGTCGCCGACCGATGCGCTCGCCGCGACCGAGATCATGTCCCGGGTCGGCGCGCCGCGACGGATCGTCTCGCTCGTCGAAGGCGAGAGCCTCGTCAACGACGGAACCGCCCTCGTCCTGTACAAGGCTGCGCTCGGCGCCGCAATCGGCGGGACGTTCTCGCTCCTCGACACGTCGGGGAGGATCGTGCTCAACGTCATCGGCGGCATTGCGGTCGGCCTCGCAGTCGGCTGGGTCGTGCGGAAGGTGCGCCGCCGCCTCGACAACCCGCCGGTCGAGGTCGCCCTCGCCGTTCTCAGCGGCTACTTCGCGTATCTGCCGGCAACCGCGATCGGCGTCTCGGGCGTTCTCGCGGCCGTGACAGTCGGCGTGTACATGGGCTGGTACACGCCGGAGCTGACGAACGAGCGCACGCGGCTCGCGGGCGACGCGTTCTGGGACATCTTCGTCTTCCTCGTGAACACACTGGTGTTCATCCTCGTCGGGCTCCAGCTGCGCCGCATCGTCGACGCGCTCTCGGGCCTCTCGACGCCGCGGCTCACCGGCTACGCGCTGCTCGTGTGCGCCGCGGTGATCGTGACGCGCATCGTCTGGGTGCCGATCTTCGCGTACGTGCCGCGCTACCTCTCTCGGAGAATCAGGGAGAACGACCCCTATCCGCCCTGGCAGTACCCGGTGATCATCTCGTGGTCGGGCATGCGCGGCGCGGTGTCGCTCGTGGCGGCGCTCGCCCTTCCGACCAACTTCCCGGACCGGCAGCTGATCGTCTTCCTCACCTTCGCGGTGATCGTCGCGACGCTCGTCGTCCAGGGGCTGACGCTGCCGGCCATCATCCAGGCCGTCGACGCGCACGACGACGGCGCCGTCAATCGCGAGGACGCGAAGGCGCGGATCAAGGCGGCCGAGGCGGCGCTCGCCCGGCTCGAGGAGCTCGTCGCCGACGGCGCCGTGCTCGAGGACACAGCCGAGCGGCTGCGCGGCGCGTTCTCCTTCCGTGCCAACCGTTTCCGTGCACGTTTCGACGAAGAGGACGACGGTGCGATCGAAGAGCGTTCGGTCGCATACCAGCGCGTCATGCGCGAGCTCATCGCCGCCGAGCAGACCGCGCTCATCCACCTCCGAAACGAGCGCGTGATCGACGACAACGTCATGCAGCGGGTGCAGCGCGACCTCGATCTCGAAGCCGCGCGGCTCGACGCGGATCGATAGGGTCCCGCGTATGGATCCCGATCGCGCCCGCGACCTCCTCGCACTAGAGCGCGCCCGCGTCGAGCGGTCGCTCAAGCGGCTTGCCCACCAGGACGACGGCGAGGAGTCCGACGACGAGGATCCGGCGAATCTCGCCTCGGACACGTACATCGACGAGCTGGACGAGGGACTGTCCGACGACCTCCGCGACCAGCTCGAAGCCATCGAAAGGGCGGAGGCGCGCCTCGCGGCCGGAACGTACGGCCTCTCGATCGAGAGCGGAGATCCGATCCCGGACGAGCGGCTCGAGCTGTTGCCGACGGCCGAGCGCACGGCCGAAGAAGAAGCTCGGTTCGGCCGCTAGATCCGCGAGCTTGACGGCTCGTTGTGCCGAGCAGAGACTGGAGATTCCGCGTGCGTCCCTTTGCTGTTCTCGCCGTCCTGCTCGCATTCTTGGTGGTCGTCCCGGCTTCTACGGGAGACAACCACGGGACGCTCGAGAATGCGATCTCCGGGCTCGAGACTGCGATCGAGTCCGAACAACATGCCAAGGAGCTCGAGTCCCGATCCCCTGAAGCTGCAACGGAGAGTCTCCGGAGTGCAGCACGGGAGCTGGCCCGTGTGTACAAGGAGCTGGAATCGGTCGACCTTGTCTCCGCGGACGCACCTGTGCTCTCCGACATTGCCCGCGCGGAGAAGATCGACGAGGAGAAGGATCTCCACGACGGCCGACTCGTGAAACAGGTCGACCTGGCAATCAGCCTGAAGAAACGCGCGGTTGGGGCTCTTGAAGAACTGACGGGAGCATCCGCAATCGCGCCGTTCAAGATCGGCCGGATCAGGGCCGTGTTCGATCCGAAGAAGTTCGAGACGACGTACAAGGTCGACTGGTCGAGGTGGAAGTTCGAAGGGACGCTCCCCAAGCTGACGGCGAGCTGGACGTTGAAGATCACGTGCATCGATAGCGGCTGCGGGACGAAACAGGGGACGGACGCGAACCCCGCTCCAAATGAGGACCCCGGCTGCGACAATGCGGGCGTCGGTGTCTCCAAGCCGTTCGAGCAGGTGCTCGCCGCCCTAGAGCCGATGACCGACGAGCCGCCCTTCATCTGGCATCACCCCAGCCCGGGCATCATCCCGCCCTACACGTGCGACCACTCCAAACAGGGACCGTCGGGGCATCAGGGGTTGATCACCCTCAAGGTCACGGGGGCCGGCTGGACCTGCACGGAGCAGCTCGGGGGCACGGAGAGCTACGACCCGAACGAGGCTTCGGTGCAGGCGGCTGAGGCCCGCAAATCAACGGCGCCCGTGTGCAGCAAGTAGGGGCTGTCGGATTCTTGCGATAACCTGACGGCATGGCGCGCAGGCTGGCCGAGGTCGCGAAGTACGCGGGCGTCAGCGAGGCGACCGTCAGCCGTGTCCTCAACCAGAAGCCTGGCGTCGCGAAGGCGACCCAGGAGCTCGTCCTCACCGCCCTCGACGTGCTCGGCTACGAGCGTCCGACCCAGCTTCGCGGCGAGCGAGCCCGCCTCGTCGGGCTCGTGCTCCCCGAGCTACAGAACCCGATCTTCCCGGCCTTCGCCGAGGTGGTCGCCGACGCGCTCGCCAAGCGCGGCTTCACCCCGGTGCTGTGCACGCGCACCTCGGCCGGCATCTCCGAGGCGGACTACGTGGACATGCTCCTCGAGCACCAGGTCTCGGGCGTCATCTTCTCCGGCGGCCTGTACGCGCAGGCCGCGGCCGACCACGAGCACTACGTCCGCCTGCGCGAGCGCGGGCTCCCGGCGGTGCTCGTGAACGCGGCCTACGACGACCTCGGCTTCCCGCGCATCTCCGTCGACGACCGCAGCGCGGTCGAGCAGGCCGTCCAGCACCTGCGTTTCCTCGGCCACGAGCGCATCGGGATGGTGCTCGGCGCGGCCGACCACGTCCCGTCTGCGCGCAAGCTCGCCGCGTTCCAGGAGCTGGGGGGCGACGCGGAGCTCGTCGAGCGCGGCATGTTCTCGATGGAGGGCGGCCAGGCCGCCGGATCGCGGGTGCTTCGCCGAGGCGCGACCGCCGTCATCTGTGCGAGCGACGTCATGGCGCTCGGCGTCATCCGCGGCGCCCGGCGGGACGGCTTCGACGTGCCCGGCGACGTCTCCGTCGTCGGCTTCGACGACTCCCTCTTCATGAGCTGCACCGACCCGCCGCTGACGACCGTGCGCCAGCCGATCGAGGCGATGGGCCGCGGCGCGGTGGCGACGCTCATGAGCCAGATCGGCGGTGCGCCGGTCTCGAGCGAGGAGCTCCTCTTCGCGCCCGAGCTCGTCGTCCGCGGCTCAACCGGCCCGATCGCGGCGGTCGCGTCGCTGAGGAGCGCAGCCGGCCGGGACTAAATCTTGCAAGTTTCTTGCAAGATTGAATCCAGATCTTGCAATTCTTTGTCGAGTGTGGCAAGCTCCCGCGCCATGGAGGTGCGCGAGGCCGAGACCGGCGCCACGCAGGAGGAACGGACTGCTCGCGCCGGTTGGTGGCGCGAGGCGGTCGTCTACCAGGTCTACGTCCGGAGCTTCGCCGACGCGAACGGCGACGGGATCGGCGACCTCGCCGGCGTGCGCGAGCGGCTTCCGTATCTGCGCGACCTCGGCGTCGACGCCCTCTGGTTCAACCCGTGGTACCCGTCACCTATGGCGGACAGCGGGTACGACATCTCCGACTACCGCTCGATCGACCCCGCGTTCGGCACCCTCCTCGAGGCGGAGCGTCTGATCGGTGAGGCGCGCGCGCTCGGCATCCGGACGATCGTGGACATCGTCCCGAACCACGTGTCCGACCAGCACCCGTGGTTTCGGGCGGCGCTCGCATCGGCGCCCGGGTCACCCGAGCGCGCGCGCTTCTGGTTCCGGCCCGGCTCGGGCGCGGACGGCGACTCGCCGCCGAACGGTTGGCAGTCGATCTTCGGCGGGTCGGCGTGGACCCGCACTGAAGACGGCGAGTGGTACCTCCACCTGTTCACGCCCGAGCAGCCGGATCTGAACTGGACGCACCCCGACGTGTCGGCGGAGCACGAGGACGTCCTGCGCTTCTGGTTCGGCCGCGGAGCCGCCGGCGTTCGCATCGACTCGGCCGCGCTGCTCGTCAAGGACCCGGAGCTCGCCGAGGAGGTCCCGCATGCCGGGCCCGGCGAGCATCCGTTCTCCGACCGCGACGCGCTGCACGACATCTACCGCCGCTGGCGCGCGATCGCGGACGAGTACGCCGAGCAGCGTGTGCTCGTCGGCGAGATCTGGCTCCCGGACGCGGACCGCTTGGCGCGCTATCTGCGTCCCGACGAGCTGCACACGGCGTTCAACTTCGACTTCCTCGGCTGCCCGTGGGAGGCAGATCGCATGCGCGAGTCGATCGACATCGCGCTCGCCGCACACGCGCCCGTCGATGCCCCCGCGACCTGGGTGCTGTCGAACCATGACGTGACGCGGCCGGTGACGCGGTATGGCCGCGCGGACAGCTCGTTCGCATTCGAGTCGAAGCGCGCCGGGACACCCACCGATCTCGCGCGCGGGACGCGCCGCGCGCGCGCGGCTGCGCTCCTCGCGATGGCGCTCCCCGGCTCGCTGTACGTCTACCAGGGAGAGGAGCTCGGGCTGCCGGAGGTGGAGGACATCCCCTCCGAGCGGAAGCAGGATCCGATGTGGCATCGCTCCGGCGGGGTCGATCCCGGCCGCGACGGCTGCCGCATTCCCATCCCGTGGTCCGGCGATCGCCCGCCCTACGGCTTCAGCGAGAACGGCGCCGCGCGCCCGTGGCTCGACCAGCCCGAGGACTGGGCGCCGCTCACCGTCGAGGCTGAGTCGAAGGACGCCTCCTCGATGCTCTCGCTCTATCGCGCCGGCCTGCGGGTGCGCAAGACGACGCCATGGGGCGCAGGCGCGTTCACATGGATTCCCTCCGGCGACGACGTCGTGGCATTCGCGCGCGGCGAGTTCGCCTGTCTCGTCAACTTCGGCTCCGAGCCGGTGGCGCTGCCGCCGGGCGCGGAGATCCTCATTGCCAGCAACGACCTCGAAGGAGGTGTGGTTTCCCAGGACACGACGGTCTGGTTGTTGAATCCACTAGGTCAAGGAGAGGAAGGACGATGAAATCCCTACGGAGGATTGCCACCGCCGTCGCGGTCGCCGGCCTGGTGGCTTTGTGCGCGACGGCAGCCGCTCTCGGCTCGCGGTCGAGCAGCGTCACCATCAGCGTCGCGTCGCTCATCCCGGGAAGCACCCAGGCGGCGGTCAACCAGTTCAACTCGCAGGTCGCGCAGTTCGAGAAGGCGAACCCCGGGATCACGGTGAAGCCGGTCGAGTACCAGTGGACGGGGCCGACCTTCGCGGCGAAGCTCGCGGCGAGAACGCTTCCGACCGTGTTCGAGGTGCCGTTCACCGACGCGCGCACACTCGGCGACAACGGCCAGCTCGCCGATCTCACGCCGTACGCTCAGAAGCTCTCGTACTTCAAGGAGTTCAACCCGGCGGTCATCGCTGAGGGCACGGACGCGAAGGGTCAGGTCGTCGCTCTGCCGAAGGGCGCGTACGCGCAGGCGCTCCATTACAACCGCGCGTTGTTCGCGGAGGCAGGGCTCAACCCGAATAAGCCGCCGACGACGTGGGCGCAGGTCCGCGCGGACGCGAAGCAGATCACGGCGAGGACCGGAAAGCCCGGCTACGTCGAGATGGCGAAGGACGACAACACGGCCGGTTGGATCCTGACGACAGTCGTCTACTCGCTCGGTGGCCGCATGGAGACGGGCAGCGGCACGAGCGCAAAGGCGACCCTGGACAACAAGTACACGATCCAGGCGCTGAACATGCTGAAGGCGATGCGCTGGACGGACAACTCGATGGGCTCCAACTTCTCCTACAGCTGGGGTGACATCAACCAGGCCTTCGCCGCCGGCACGGTCGGCATGTACGTCAGCGGTTCGGACATCTACACGAACCTCGTCCAGGCGTACAACGTCAATCCGTCGATCTACGGCATTGCGCCGATCCCGCTCGCGCACAACAAGAACGCAGGCGTGCTCGGCGGCGGGACGCTCGCCGCGGTACGGCCCGACGCGAACAAGGCACAGCTCGCAGCGGCCGTGAAGTGGATGAGCTTCTTCTACGAGGAGCCGCAGATCAGCAAGACGCAGGCCATCCGCAACGCGCAGACGCTCGTTGCGAACAAGCAGCCCGTCGGCGTTCCCGCGTTGCCGCTCTTCAACAAGCGGTTGTACGATATTTCGCAAACGTGGATCAAGCCGTACATCAACGTGCCGATCGCGCAGATGAAGCCGTTCCTGACCGGCATCTTCTCGGAGAACCTCATTCCCGAGCCGGAGGCGTCCACGCAGAGCGTGTACCACGCGCTCGACGCGGTCGTCGAAGCCGTGCTGACGAACAAGGACACGAACGTCGTCCAGATGCTCCAGCAGGCGACCAGCGAGGCTCAGCAGGCGATCTCGCAGGGCGCATAACGGACTGAGCTTGTCCGTGCTGGATCAATTGAGAGAGCCCGCGTTCACGAAGCGCGGGCTCTCTCGCAGGTCGGGGGTCCCGCGGCGCACGCCCATCACGTGGGTGCGCGGCGGCGGGCTGTCGACGGTCGTGTTCCTCATCCCGCTGCTGTTCGTCTTCGGGGCCTTCTCCTGGTACCCGATCGTGCGGACGGTCGTCATGTCGCTTCAGCACACGAACCTCGTGCAGCCGGCGACGTGGGTCGGGTTCGCGAACTTCAAGGCCGTGTGGCACGACCCGCTCTTCCCGGTCGCGGTGAAGAACACAGCGTACTTCGCCGGGCTCGCGCTCGTCTTCGGCTATCCGATCCCGCTGATCGCGGCCGTGTTGATGAGCGAGGTGCGCAAGCGCCGCGGGATCTTCAGCGCACTCGCGTACCTGCCAGTCGTGATCCCGCCCGTCGTGGCGGTGCTGCTGTGGAAGTTCTTCTACGACGCGAGCTCGACGGGCGTCTTCAACACCGTGCTCGGATGGGTCGGGCTCGGGCCGTATCCCTGGCTCCAATCGCAGCAGTGGGCGATGCCGTCGCTCGTGCTCGAGTCGACCTGGGCGAACGCGGGCGCGACGGTGATCATCTACCTCGCTGCGCTCACCGGCGTGCAGACGGAGCTGTACGAGGCTGCGTCCGTCGACGGAGCCGGGATCCTCCGAAAGGTCTGGCATGTGACGCTGCCGCAGCTGCGCGGCGTCCTGCTCGTGACGCTGATCCTCCAGATCATCGGGACGGCGCAGGTCTTCCTCGAGCCGTACCTGTTCACATCCGGCGGCCCTGCGAACTCGACGCTGACGGTGCTCCTGCTCATCTTCAACTACGCATTCGGCAACTCGCTCGGAGGCGACTACGGGAAGGCGACCGCGCTCAGCCTCATGCTCGCGGTGTTTCTCGCGCTCTTCTCGCTCATATACCTCCGCGCGACCCGCTCCTGGAGCTCGCGGTGACGGACGGCGAAGGCGGAAGCGGGATCATCTCGCCGGCCGAGTGGCGGAAGCCGAGCATTCGCTTCGGCCTCAGCGCGCTGCAGTGGCTGCTGCTCGTCGGTCTCGTCGTCGTCGGCCTCGGTCCGATCCTCTGGCTCGCGAAGTCGGCGATCACGCCGACGCTCGACACGATCACCCACCCGGTGTCTCTCTTCCGGCACGGGGCCGCGTGGAGCAACCTGCGGGAGGCGTGGTCGACGGTGCACGTCGGCCGCTACTTCTGGAACACGATCGTCATCGCGCTCGGGTACTGGGCGGCGCAGCTTCTCGTCGCGACGACCGGTGGCTTTGCGCTCTCGGTTCTGCGCCCGCGGTACGCGTCCCTCATCAACGGCCTCATGCTGGCGACGCTCTTCATTCCCGGCGTCGTGCTCCTCGTCCCGCTGTACATCGAGATCGTGCGCGTGCCGCTTGTCCACTCGTCGCTCATCGACAGCTACTGGGCCATCTGGCTGCCCGCCGGAGCGAGCGCATTCAACGTCGTTCTCATGCGGCGGTTCTTCGACAACCTGCCGCGGGAGATCTTCGAGGCTGCGCGCATCGACGGCGCGGGGCCGTTCCGGCTCTTCTGGTCGATCGTGCTCCCGATGTCGAAGCCGATCCTCGGCGTCGTCTCGATCTTCGCCGTGCTCGCGTCGTGGAAGGACTTCCTCTGGCCCCTGCTCGTGCTGACGAACCCGAACGAGCAGCCGCTGTCGGTGCGGCTGCCGTCGATCGAGGCGCAGACGTCGCTCGGTGTCTTCCTCGCCGCGATGTTCATCGCGTGCCTCGTCCCCATCGCAGGCTTCCTCGTGTTCCAGCGCACGTTCCTTCGAGGCTCCGGCCTCGGCGGCGCGATCAAGGGCTGAGCTCTAGCCGCCGGCCAGGGTCACTGCGAGCAAGAGGATCGAGAGGCTCGACGTCGCGACGACGGTGAGACCCGCCAGCACGTTGAACGTGCGGCCGTTCGCGTAGTCGCCCATCAGCTCGCGGTTCGCCGCCAACCGCCAGACGAAGAAGAGCGTGATCGGCAGCAGGACGCCGTTCACCACCTGCACCCCGACGAGCAGCGAGATCACGGGGATGCCCGGCACGACCGCGACGAGCGTCCCGATGGCGATGAGGACCGTGACGACGCCGACGAAGACCGGCGCCTCCCGCGGACGGTGCTTCATCCCCTTCTCGAATCCGAACGTCTCCGAGACGACGTACGCGGCGGTGACGGGGAGGATGGCGGCGGCGAGCAGGCTGGCGCCGAGCAGGCCGACCGCGAAGAGCACTTCCGCGAAGCGCCCCGCGAACGGGGCGAGCGCCTTCGCGGCGTCGGCGGCGTTGTTGACCGTGTGGTGACCGTGGACGAAGAGCGTCGCGCCCGTCGCGATGATGATGAAGCAGGCGATGAGGTTGGCGAAGATCGAGCCGGAGACGACCTCGATGCGCTCGGCCTTCAACTCGTCCGGACCGATGCCGCGCTCGACCACCGCCGACTGGACGTACAGCTGCATGAACGGCGTGATCGTCGTTCCGGCGGTCGCGATGAACAGGAAGAGGTAGCCCGAGTTGAGCTGGACGTGCGGCACGACGATCGCTTTGCCGACTGCGCCCCAGTGCGGCCGGGCGAGAATCGCAGCGATCGGATAGGCGAAGAACGGAATCGTCATCAACACGAAGATCCGCTCCGCGACCTTGTACGAGCCCCGCACGAGCAGCAGCCACACGGCGACGGCGGCGATCGGCACGGATACCTGGAAGGGCACGCCGGCGAGGCTCAGCGCTGCGCCGATGCCGACGAACTCGCTGATGCAGATGCCGAGGTTCGCGACGAGCACCGAGAGCGTCGCGAACAGCGACCAACGGACGCCGTACTGCTCGCGGATCAGCTCGGCGAGCCCCTTGCCGGTCACCGCGCCCATCCGCGCCGCCATCTCCTGGACGACGATCAGCGAGACGGTGATCACGACCATCATCCAGAGGAGGTCGTAGCCGTACTTTGCGCCGACGGAGGCGTATGTGGCGATGCCGCCGGCGTCGTTGCCGGCGTTCGCGGCGATCAGGCCGGGGCCGAGGATCGCGAGGAGTGGGACGAGGCGGGCGGCGAGCCGGCTACGCGGACGCAGCCGAACGCGGCCGGAGAGCACCCGGTCGCGGACCTGCGCGGTGGCGGCGCGTACTGAGCGCGCCATCGTCTATCTGGATCGTGGGCCTCGTCACGCCCGGAAGTCTACGACTCATTCCTCGCCGAAGAGGCCGAACTGCCTCCGCCATCCTCGCGGGAGGATCAGCTCGAGCACGTCGTCGACGGTGATGACGCCGAGCAGCCGCTCCTCGTCGTCGACGACGGGCACGACGGTGAGGTCGTAGTCGGTCATGAGACGTGCGATCTCCTCGAGGTCGGCATCCGGTCGCACGCGCTGCGGCACGCCTGCGATCTCGCCCAGTGTCGTCTGCGGGTCGGCGCGAATGAGGTCGACGAGCGCGGCGGCGCCGACGAGGCGCTTGTGCGTGTTCATGACGTAGATCCACGCGACCGCCTCGGCCGACGTCCGCGACGTGCGGACGCGGTCGATCGCCTCCGCGGGGCTCGCCTGTGAGTACATGCAGATGTACTCCGGGCTCATGAGGCCACCTGCTGTCGCCGGGTCGTAGCCGAGAAGCGCGCGCACGCGACGGCGCTGGCCGAGCGGCAGGAGCCGTACGATCTCTTCGCGCCGCTCCTCCGGCAGATCGGCGACGAGGTCGGCGGCGTCGTCGGCCTCCATGCGCGTGAGGACGTCGGCGATCCCCTCGTCGGAGCGGTCCTCGATGAACTCGAGCTGGTGTCCCGCCTCGAGCTCCTCGAAGACGTCGGCCTCGAGCTCGGGGTCGTCGCCGACGGCGCCGAGGATCTCCTGCCCCTCCGAGTGCGACGCTGCCTCGACGAGGTCGGCGAGCTGCGCGGGATGCAGTCGCGCGAGCTTCGGATGGGGCACACGCAGCCGCACGGTCGGCACGTGCCCTGTGAACGGCTCGACGGACGCCCAGTCGAGGAAGTCGCTCGTGCCGACGCTCCGTGCGAGCGCACGCGGGACGACGCGTCGGAGCAGTCCGCGGAGGCCGACGTCGACGCCGACAACGCGATACCAGCCTTCGAGCCGTGCGAGCTCGATGTCGTTCGAGCGCACGAGGCGTGCGCCGTCGACGTTGATCAGCTGCCGGTCGAGGACGTCCTTCTTCAGCAGGACCTCCTGCACGCGCCGCTCGAACGGGCGCAGGTCGAGCTGGACGGCGCGGAGGGTGACGCGGCCCTGGGCGATGTCGTCCACGTCCTCGGCACGGACGAACACCTGTCGTCCGGCGACCGACGCGAGCAACCCGATGACCGGTGGATACTCCTCCTCGCCGAGGCGGACGATCAGGTCGTCGACGCGACCGAGCTTTGCTCCGGACGGGTCGAGCAGGTTGCTGCCGACCACGAGCGACAGGTGCAGCAGCCGCGGCTGCGGTGCTAGCGACGTCTCCACGTCATAAGGCTACGGAACGTCTACGCTCGAGGCGTGAGCCTCCGCGTCATCGACAACCCCACCGAGCTCCGCTATGAGCTTTTCGACGATGAGGAGCTGGCAGGCGAAATCCGCTACCGGCGGGTTCCTGGCGCGCTCGCGCTCGTGCACACGGAGGTCGAGCCGAAGCGGCGCGGCCTCGGCACGGAGCTCGTCAAGGGCGCCCTCGACGACATGCGCGAACGCGGCCTGCGCGTCGTGCCCGTCTGCCCGTTCGTGGCGGCGTACATGCGCCGCCATCCGGAATACGCCGACCTTCTCGCCCCGGACGATCAGCAGCCCGAATAATTCACAGCCGACTCACAGGAACCAGTGGGAGGCTGAAACCATGGGAACGCAGCGAATCCTGGTCGTCGACGACGAGCCTTCGATCGTGGACGCGGTCGCGACAGCGCTTCGCTACGAGGGATTCGAGGTCGAGGAGGCCACCGCGGGACGCGAGGCCCTGCGCCTCGTGGCCGAGCGTGAGCCCGATCTCGTCGTGCTCGACTGGATGCTCCCCGACCTGGACGGGATCGAGGTCGGGCGGCGAATGCGCGAGCGCGGCTTCAGGAGCGCGATCCTCTTCCTCACCGCCAAGGACGCGGTCGAGAACAAGGTCGAGGCGCTCCGGGTCGGCGGCGACGACTACGTGACGAAGCCGTTCAGCCTCGCGGAGATCGTCGCGCGCGTGCAGGCGATCCTGCGTCGCACGCAGAGCGAGCTCCCGGGGGATGTGCTTCGGTTCGCCGACCTGACGCTCGACGAGCAGCGTCACGAAGTGTTCCGCGGTGAAACGCGCGTCGAGCTGACGGGGACCGAGTTCAACCTGTTGCGCTACTTCATGCTCAATCCACGCCGCGTGCTCTCGAAGCACCAGATCCTCCAGAACGTGTGGCGCTACGACTTCGGCGGCAACTCGAACGTCGTCGAGACGTACGTCAGCTACCTGCGGCGCAAGCTGAACAAGTACGGGCCACCGGTGATCCGCACCGTGCGGCAGGCGGGCTACATGCTCGAGCTCGGCGAGGGCTGATGTCCCTTCGCACGCGGCTCGTCCTCGGCGTGATCGTGCTTGCGGCGATCGGCCTGGTCGCCGCCGACGTGGCGACGTACTCGTCGCTGCGCTCGTTCCTGCTCGACCGTGTCGACAGCACGTTGAACCAGGTGCACCCCGGCGTCGAGAACGCGGTGTTCGGCCACGAGCCGGACCGCGGCCCCGAAGACGCGACGGTGCCGAACGACTGTGTCGAGATCCGCGGGTTAAGCGGCGTGGTGTACCGTCGGTGGAACTGCGCTAGGCCGTTCCTCGGCGCGAAAGCAGCGTCGCCACCCGACGTCCCGAAGTCGATCTCGCTGCCGGTGCGGGCGAACACACGCGAGGGCGACCACGTTCGGTTCCTCACGGTGTCGTCGCAGGACGGGTCGACGCGCTTTCGCGTACGCGCCTCGATCGAGGGCGACTTCCCGCATTACGTGCTACTCATCGCCGCGCCGCTGTCGAGCGAGGACAACACGCTGCACCGTCTGCTCGTGATCGAGCTTCTCGTGACGGCCGCAGTGCTCGCCGCGCTCGTCGCGCTCTCTCTCTGGATCGTCCGCCTCGGCCTGCGTCCGCTGCGCGAGATCGAGCGGACCGCGACGGCGATCACGGCCGGCGATCTCTCGCACCGCGTCGAGGTCGACAACGAGCGCACCGAGGTAGGCCGCGTAGGCCACGCGATCAACGAGATGCTCGGCCGGATCGAGGCTTCCGACGTACGCCTCCGCCGGTTCGTCGCCGACGCGTCGCACGAGCTGCGCACGCCGCTCGCGGCGGTTCGTGCGTACGCAGAGCTGTTCTCCCGCGGCGCGCAGAGTAGGCCTGAGGATCTCGCTCGCTCGATGAGCGGCATCACGCGCGAGGCGGAACGCATGTCCGTCCTCGTCGAGGATCTCCTCCTTCTCGCGCGGCTCGACGAAGGGCGTCCGCTCGAGCGGGACCGCGTGCAGCTGGACGTGCTCGTGCACGAGGCGGTCGACGCCGCACGCGCGCTCGATCCCGAGCGGCCGCTCGAGCTCGACGCGAAGCCCGTCGTCGTGCTCGGCGACCGCGACGGGCTCCGGCAGATCGTCGACAACCTCCTCTCCAACGTCCGGTCGCACACGCCGTCCGGCTCGCCGGCGCGCGTCGTGGTCGCGCGCGAGGGACAGAGCGCGGTCATCGAGGTGTCGGACAGCGGGCCGGGCTTGACGCGGGACGAGCTCGACCGGATCTTCGAGCGCTTCTACCGCGCGGATGCGTCTCGCTCGCGCGCGAGCGGCGGTGTCGGGCTCGGGCTCTCGATCGTGGCGGCGGTCGCGCGTGCCCACGGCGGCACGGTCAGCGCGCGCTCGGACGGAGGCGGCGCGACCTTTCGGATCGAGCTGCCTGCCGCGCCGCTATCGTGACCCGCCGAATGGCTCCGAAGAAGTCCGTCCAGCTCTCCGGCGTCGTAGTCGCCCAGTCGGCCGTCTCGTCCATCGACCCGGACGAGGGCGTGCTCATGTACAGGGGCTATGACATCGCCGACCTCGCGGAGCACTCGACGTACGAGGAGGTCGCGTACCTCCTCCTGCACGGCGAGCTGCCGTCGGCGGACGAGCTCGACCGGTGGCGCGAGGAGCTGGCGAAGCGCGACCTGCCGCCGCACGTCGAGCAGATCGTCGACCGCTCGGCGACGGCTGCGCTGCCGATGGACATGCTGCGCACCGCCGTTTCCGCGCTCGCGTTCACCGACCCCGACCGGGACGCGAACGACCCGAAGGCTGAGGTGCGGAAGGCCGCGCGGCTGATCGCGCAGGCGCCGACGATCGTCGGGCGCTACCACCGGCGCCGGCAGGGCCTCGATCCGGTCGATCCCGATCAGAGCCTGTCGTACGCGGAGAACTTCCTGACGATGCTGCACGGAGAGGCGCCGAGCGAGCAGGCCGCCCGCGCGTTCGACGTCGCCATGATCCTGCACGCAGAGCACGAGATGAACGCGTCGACGTTCACGGCGCGCGTCGTCGCCGGCACTGGCGCGGACGTGCACGCGGCCATTGTCGGCGGCATCGCAGCGCTCAGCGGCCCACTGCACGGCGGCGCGAACGAGGCCGCGATGAAGCTCTTCCAAAAGTTCGGATCGGCGGAGCGGACGCCGAACGAGGTGCACGGCATGCTCGAGCGCAAGGAGAAGCTGTACGGCTTCGGCCACCCTCTGTACCGCGCGTACGACCCGCGGGCAATCATCCTCAAGCGGATCTCGCACGAGTTCTCCGAGGACGCCGGCGACCCGAACTGGTACGCGATCACCGAGGCGGCCGAGCGAACCGTCTTCGAGGAGAAGGGGCTCTATCCGAACGTCGACCTGTACTCGGCGTCGGTGTACACGTACCTCGGCGTGCCGACCGATCTGTTCACGCCGCTGTTCGCCGCGAGCCGCATCGCGGGCCAGGCGGCGCACGTGCTCGAGCAGCACGCGGACAACAAGATCATCCGGCCGTCGGCCGAGTACGTCGGGCCGGAGCGGCGCTCCTTCCCCGTTCGCGCGCGCTAGCGCCGGACCATGAGGACGGCCGACATGCCGAGGGCGCGGTGGTCGGCGATGCTGCAGTACAGGAGATAGCGGCCGGGGACGAGCTTGACCGTCTCGTCCACGACGGCGCCTGCCTGCGTCACCGGCCACGCGTACACGCGCGTGCCGCCGACGCGGCGCATGCGCAGGTCGTGCGCGTCCTCGCCCGCGTTCCGCAGCTCGATGATCGCCGTGCCGGCGCGGATCCACTGTCGGGACAGGACGAACGAGAACTCCTGCGCCACCACCTGCACACGTGCGGGGGGAGGCGCGACGGCGATCATGCCTTCACCAGCGTCGGCCGAGGGAAGGTCTTCGCGGAGGGGATGATCGCCGCCGCATCCGTATCGAGCCACTGCTCGAGCAGCGCCGAGTAGACGGCCCGGAAATCCGCGGTCTCGATGAGGTTGCCGTTGTCGTCGAGCCCGGTCTTGTCGGCGAGGCCGGGGAACTCGCCCACCATCTGTCCGGCCGCGCGCGTGCCGATGAGGAACCCGGCGCCGGCCGCACCGTGATCCGTTCCCTGGTCGCCGTTCTCCTCGGCCCGACGGCCGAACTCCGACCACACGTGCACGAGCACGCGATCGGCGACGCCTCGCGCTTCGAGGTCGCGCTGGAACGCGAGCAGCGAGTCGGCGGTCAACTGCAGCCCGTCGGAGAGCGCGCCGGCCTCGTTCGAGTGCGTGTCGTACTCGCCCGGTGCGGAGACGGCGACGACGCGCAGCGGGAGCCCCGCCGCGATCATCGCCGCGAGCCCCGCGAGCTTCTTCGGGAAGTCGTCGTCCGACGTCGGATACGGCACCGGGCTCGTGAAGCCGGGCGTGCCGTCGTCCTGCGCGTGGAATGGAAGCAGCTGGTTCCGGAGCCGGTCGACCTGTGTCGCGACGCCGCCGAAGAGGCCAAACGACTCGAGCATGCGCTGCTCGACCTCGCCCCACACCCGGTTGGAATAGAAGTCGTACTGATCGGGTGCGGAGATGGCGGCGACCGGCACCTTCGCGGTCGCGAGCGCGGGGGCGAGGGTGTCGTCGAACGAGACGCCCTGCAGCGGGTTGTCCGCCGTCCCGACGACGTCGAGGTAGCGCCCGAGCCAGCCGGTGTTGATGTGCGTGTCCGTCGCGCCGACCTCCCAGTAGTGGCGTGAGGTGAAGTGCGACTGGTCGGGGTGCGTGTAGCCGACCGCCGGCATGACGGTCACCTTCTGCTCGCCGTACAGCTGCGCGATCCCGCCCGCGGCGGGGTGCCAGAAGAGGCGCCCGTCCTCGACGAGCGGCGTCCCGCCCGCGAGCGCGAGCTTGGGGCGGAGCTTCTGGTACAGCGGATCACCCTGCGGCGAGAGGATCGACAATCCGTCGGCGCCGCCCTCGAGGAAGACGGAGACGAGCACCTGATTGGACGACGTCGCCGCCGCGGCGATGCCTTCCTCGAACGCGGAGAGCCCAAGCCGCGACCCGCCGTACACCGCGAGCGCCGCCCCGAGGCCGCCGGCGATGAACGAGCGGCGCGACATCCCCGTACCGGCCGGCAGCGGCATGCCCGGCTCGATCGACGGCAGCCCGCGCCCGGCCTCCGCGATCGCGCGATGCAGCATGCGCGACCGCGACAGTCCGTCGCAATGGAGACAGTCGCTCATGCGGCCTGGAAGTCGGGGGACGTCGCGATCAGGTGGCGCAGCGCGTTGAGCACCATCGGCGGGTACTGCTGCTGCTTCCACTTCTCGCCCTTCGCGTCGGCGAGCGCGTTGCGTGTGAACTGCTGTAGCGCGTTCGTCGACCCGGCCGCGAGCGAGGGATTGCGCCAGAAGTGGAGCGCGGCCTGGATGAGCTTCCCCGCGTCGTCCGGCTGCGGCTTCTTGCCGGGGTCGAGAGCGTACGGATCGAGCGCCTCCTGCGCGATCCACCACCGGCCGCGCCACGTCGCCGTGTCGAGCCACCGCGTGTCGTCCCAGCCGCCGACGTTCGGGGGATAGAAGAGTTGCTGCCCCGACATCGAGTCGAGCCACACCCACGCACTCGTGTCGATGCCGCGGCCGAGCCGGCGGAGGAGGCCCGCCGTGTAGACGACAGGCGACTTCACCGGACGCGGTCCCTCGTACAGCGCTGGATGCTTGAGGATCGCGGCGACGACCGGCCGGATCTCATGGCTGCCCTGGACGTAGAGCTGCTGCAGCGCGCTCGCGGTGGCGGCGTCGGGCGGCGCCGGCACGAAGTAGCTCCAGAGCTTCTGCACGAAGAAGGATGCGTGATCGGGGTGCGTGACGCAGAGGCTGCACGAGTCGCGCCACGTCCAGGTTCCGCGTTTCCGGAAGAGCGTCTTGATCCCCGTGTCGTGGTACTTCGGGTCGTAGCGGAAGTCGACGTCGCCGACGTTCGGCTTCCAGTCGTTGCGGAAGCCGGTGAGCGCGCGGGCGTTCTGCCGCACGTCCTCCTCGCCGTACCCGCGGCCGGCGCCGAGCGTGAAGAGTTCCATCATCTCGCGGCCGTAGTTCTCGTTCGGCGAGTACTTCGAGTTGTCGCTCCCGTTGAGCCACAGCAGCATCGCCGGGTCGCGCGTGACGTCGAGCAGGAGCTCGTGGAAGGAGCCGAGCCCGCGCTCCCGGAAGAGCTCGTTCTGATTGAGCATCAACCGCTGCGAGCCGACGCCGTCGTTCGACGTCGCGAACCAGTCGTGCCAGACGAGCGCCATGCGCTCGACGAGCGGACGCGACGTGCGCACCATGCGGTCGAGCCACCAGAGATGGTCGTGACCCCACGCGTCGTACGGCGCCAGCGGTCGTCCCTTCTCGTCGCGCGGACTGTGCCCGACGAGGTGCTCGAGCCCCGGATACGTCAGCGCGTGGACGGCGCCGTCGAGCCCGAGCCGGGCGAGCGCCTGCGCCTCACCGCGCCGCGGCCCGAAGCCTGCGCGCCAGAGGAGGCGCTCCGCCTGCGCCGGCCCGAACGGGCCGCCGTATGCCGCAACTCCAGCCACTCGGAAGTGAGATGGCCGGCGGCGGCGATTCTTTCTCCGCGCGACACGAAGAGGGCCCCCGAAGGGGCCCTCTTACGCTTGTCTCCGCCGAGTCGGAGGACGTTATTCCGACTCGTCACGCGTGGGGATTGCAAGAGCTCGAGTTAGCTCAGCCCTCAGCTCTTGCGACTGGTGCGGCGCTTCGCCGCAGCCTTCCGCTTCGCGGGACGACGCTTCGCGGTGCTCCGCTTCGCGGTCGTCCGCTTCGCAGCGGTCTTCCGCTTGGCGGTGCTCTTCCGCTTCGTTGCGGTCTTCCGCTTGGTTGCGGTCTTCCGCTTGGCGGTCGTCCGCTTCGCAGCGGTCTTCCGCTTCGCGGTCGACTTCCGCTTCGTTGCGGTCTTCCGCTTCGCCGTGCTCTTCCGCTTGGTTGCGGTCTTCCGCTTGGCGGTCGTCCGCTTCGCAGCGGTCTTCCGCTTCGCGGTGCTCTTGCGCTTGGTCGCGGTCTTCCGCTTGGCGGTCGTCCGCTTGGCCGTGGTCCGCTTGGCGGTTGTCCGCTTTGCGGCGGGCCGGCGCTTCGCAGTCGACCGCTTCGCGGCCGTCCGCTTCGTCCCGGTCCTCTTTCTTGTCGCCATCTGCCTCCTCCTATTGGGCGAGTTCGGTGGCAACGACAGTGCGCAGTATGCGCCCACCATCGGACGTTTTCATCCTCTGTTACGCGAATTCCTTCGCTAGTTGGAAATCTTTTTGCGGAGGGCGTCTCGATTCAAACATGCTTTCCGGGTTCATTCCGGCGTGCATATCCTTGTCGACGACGATGAAGGTGCTGTTGCCGGACGCATCCGAGCTCGAACTTCCCGACGGCGCGACGGGTCTCGACGCCGCGCGCGCCATCGGTCCGAAGCTGGCCGAACAGGCGGTCCTCGTGCGCGCGGACGGGCGCGTACAGGACCTTCGTATCCCCCTCCAGGATGGCGAGCCGATCCAGATCCTGACGACGCGCGACAAGCACGACCCGGACGCGCTCGCGGTGCTGCGCCATTCGTCGGCGCACCTGGTCGCGGAAGCCGTCCGCCGTCTGTACCCGGGCGTGAAGGTCGCGATCGGGCCTCCGATCGAGAACGGCTTCTACTACGACTTCGACTTCCCGGAGCCCATCCGTGAGGAGGATCTGCCGGGGATCGAGGCCGAGGTCCAGCGGGAGCTCGCCGAGGGGCGCGAGTGGACCCGCGAGGAAATCTCGCGCGCCGAGGCGCGGGAGCGATTCGCCGCCGAGAACGAGCCGTACAAGCTCGAGCTCGTCGACACCGCCGAGGGCGACATCTCTCTGTACACGCAGGGCGACTTCACCGATCTCTGCCGCGGGCCTCATCTGCAGAACTCGAAGCCGATCAAGGCGCTGAAGCTGACCGGGCTCGCGGGGGCGTACTGGCGCGGCGACTCGAAGAACCCGCAGCTCACGCGCATCTACGGCACGGCCTTCTACGACCAGAAGGATCTCGACGCGCATCTCGCGCGGCTGGAGGAAGCGCGCAAGCGCGATCACCGCAGGCTGGGAAACCAGCTCGACCTCTTCCATCTTGCGGAGCAATCGCCAGGGTCGCCGTTCTGGCATCCGAAGGGGATGGTGATCTGGAACGTGCTCGAGGACCTCCGCCGGCGGGAGAACCTCCTGCGCGGATACGTCGAGGTAAAGACGCCGCTCCTCTACGACGTCGAGACCTATGTCACGTCCGGGCACTACGACAACTACCGCGAGCACATGTTCTTCACGACGTCCCACGGCGACGAACGGGAGTTCGCGCTCAAGCCGATGAACTGCCCCGGCCACATGTTGCTCTTCGGCTCACAGCTCCGGTCGTACCGCGAGCTGCCGTTCCGCTACGCGGAGTCCTCGACGCTGCACCGCGACGAGCTCGGGGGCACCTTGCACGGGCTCCTGCGCGTGAAGCACATCACCCAGGACGACGCGCACATCTTCTGTACCCAGGACCAGATCGAGGACGAGATCTTCGGCTGCCTCGACTACGCCGCCTTCCTCTACGACCTCTTCGAGATGGAGGCGCGATTCGAGCTCTCGACGCGCCCCGAGAAGAAGCTCGGGAGCGACGAGGAATGGGACTTTACCGAGGGGGCCCTCCAGGCAGCGCTGGCGAAGCGGAAGATCGACTACGTCGTGAACGAGGGGGACGGCGCGTTCTACGGCCCGAAGATCGACCTGCACATGACGGACGTCCTCGGCCGCTCATGGCAAATGGGGACGATCCAGCTCGATGCCCAGATGCCGCAGAACTTCGGCCTCACCTACATGGGCCCGGACAACGTCGAGCACACCCCATACGTCATCCACCGGGCCCTGCTGGGCTCGCTCGAGCGCTTCATCGGGATCCTCATCGAGCATTACGGCGGCGCCTTCCCCTTCTGGCTCGCGCCCGTGCAGGTGCGGATCCTGCCGGTCGGCGAGGCGCACCGCGACGGCGCCCAGACGATCGCGCTCCGGCTGAAGGAGCTCGACTATCGCGTCGACGTGGACGAGCCGACCGAGACGATCGGCAAGCGCATCCGGGAGGCCGAGCTGGAGAAGATCCCGTTCGCGATCGTCTACGGCGAACGGGAGAGCGAGGAGAGCCTCGCCGTCCGCGAGCGGGGAGGGGCCCAGGAGACCCTGAGCCTCGAGGACTTCGTCGCAAAGCTTGCTACGCTTTGAGCTCTGGAAAAGCAGGAGCGGACCCGTTCCTCACCTCCCGGGCCACGCGCCCGCGTGGGGTTCAACCGAGTCGAACGCGACGAGGATCGGGCCGCGGCATGACATCGACTCGAGGAGGAGTAAGCCCCGCTTGGTGATCTGTCTTTGAGGCCTAGGCGCCGGCCGATCGAGCCCGTCCGTCCCAGCAACCGGGATACGACGCGCATCAACGACGCCATCAGGGTCCCCCGTGTCCGTCTGATCGACGACGACGGCGCTCAGCTCGGAATCAAGACCTCCGACGACGCCCGCGAGTACGCCTATGCGAAGAATCTCGACCTCGTCGAGGTGGCAGCGCAGGCCGACCCGCCGGTGGCGAAGGTCATGGACTACGGGAAATACAAGTACGAGCAGGAACAGAAGGCGAAGCAGGCTCGGAAGCACCAGAGCCAGATACAGGTCAAGGAGATCAAGCTCCGCCCGAAGATCGGGATCCACGACTACAACACCAAGAAGGGGCACGTCGAGCGGTTTCTGAACCAGCGCGCGAAGGTCAAGGTGACGATCATGTTCCGCGGTCGCGAGACGACCCATCCGGAACGCGGTCGGGACCTTCTCCTCCGGCTCGCCGACGACGTCAAGGAAATCGGGCTGATCGAGTCTCAACCGCTCCTCGACGGACGCAACATGGTGATGCTGCTGGGCCCAACGAAGAATGCAGGAGTGAAACGAGATGCCGAAGACGAAGACACGGAGCGCGGCGAAGAAGCGGTTCAAGGTGACGGCCACCGGCCGGATCTTGAGACGGCCGACGATGCGCAGCCACAACCTGGAGAAGAAGTCGTCGAAGCGTAAGCGCCGGTTCCGCAAGGAAATGGAGGTCGCCGGGAGCGACTACGGCGCGCTGAAGAAGATGCTGAGGATCCACTGATGCCGCGCGTCAAGCGATCTGTCCACGCACAGAAGAAGCGCCGCAAGGTCCTCGAGCAGGCGAAGGGGTACTGGGGGTTCAACAACTCCCATTACCGCTACGCCAAGGAGCAAGTCGACCGCGGCCTCGTCTACGCATACCGCGATCGCAAGGTCAAGAAGCGGACGTTCCGCCGGCTCTGGATCACGCGGATCAATGCGGCGGCGCGTGCTAACGGGCTCTCGTACAACCAGTTCGTGAACGGGTGCACGAAGGCCGGGATCGAGCTCGACCGGAAGGTGCTCGCCGACCTCGCGGTCAGCGACCCCGACGCGTTCGGCGCCATCGCCGCGCAGGCGAAGGCCGCGCTCGAAGCCTGATCTGATTACGTCTCGCGACAACGAGAGGCTGAAGCTCGTCCGCAAGCTCCGTGACCGGCGCTGGCGCGACAAGCTCGGCCTCTTCGTCGTCGAGGGGGAGGATCTCGTCGAGGCGGCCGGCGCCATCGAGCCGGTGGAACTGCTCGTCGCGGGGGAGACGGTCGAGGCGGCGCTGCTGGCAGAGGTGTCGGAGCTCGCGCATCCGCCGCGCGTGATCGCGGTCTACCGGCGCGAGGATCTGCCGCGTGGGGCGCGTCCGGCGACGCTCGCGCTGTGGCGCGTGTCCGATCCGGGGAACGTCGGGACGCTCGTGCGCGCGGCCGATGCGTTCGGCGCCGGGGTTGCGCTGTCGGAGGGTTGCGCGGATCCGACCGGGCCGAAGGCGCTACGCGCGTCGATGGGGTCGATCTTCCGGGTGCCGCTCGGCGCGTTCGACGAGCCCGCGGGCCGTCGCGTCGCGCTCGTGGCAGGCGGCGGCGAGCCGCTGGCCGGCGTCGACCTGGGCGGCGACGTCGTCTTCGTGCTCGGCGCGGAGCGCGAGGGCCTGCCGGGGGACGTGCTCGCGCGCTGCGACGCGGCCGCGACGATCCCGCTCGCCGGCGGAGCAGAGTCGCTCAACGTCGCGATGGCTGGAACGGTGGCGCTGTACGAGCGCGCCCGCCAAGACCGGTAGCAGCTACGAAAACGTGTGTGTGCCAACTTCGTGCCGCTTTCCAAGGCGTGAATCGAGGTGTTTTCACTCCTGCTGTGATTGTCTCGTGAGGCTTTCGTACCGGTAGCTGCTACCGGTCGTGTAGCCGCCGCCCGCGTGGGAATACGCGAGTCATGAGCGTCATCGAGATCACTGCGACGCAGGCTGCCGCACTCGCCGATCTGGCGGAGGAGCACGGGCTGGTCGCGATTCACCAGGTCGCGCCGTCCGGTGACGTCTACGTCACGCCGCACAACGCCTCGACCGGCTTCCGCATCGCGCCCGACGGGACGCTGAGCGACATCGGCCACACCCTGCCGGCCCCGTAAAAAGCGGCCGGCCCCGGTTTCCCGGGGCCGGACCAAAAAGATTCGCCAAGCCGGTTGCGCTTTCGTCTACCTCGTCCAACCGGCTTTGGGATCTTGGGGTTGCCCCCTCTTCCTACAACCGCTTGGTCGGGGTTTCGACCTAGTCGCGCTCCGTGCTTGGCGCAAGAAGAAACCTACGGTGTAACCGCATCGCGGTCAAGAGCGAACCACAACGAAATTGTCCGCTATTTGCGGGCGATCCACACGGAGTCCTCGCCGCCGTCGTACGGACGCCGGTCGAACCATCCGTAACACGCTTCGACGACGAAGCCCGCTTCCGCCAACAACGCTTGCCAGCGCTGCGGCTCGAGCCACCAGAGCGTCATCGACGACGCGCCGCTCTCGCCGCGCACCGACAGCGTCAGCGTCTGCGCGACGCGATCCCAGTCGGCGCGCTCGAAGATGCCGGGCTCGCGCTCGAGCCAGCGGCCGTCCGTCTCCTCGATGTCGTCGACCGACGGCGCGAACACGTCGAACACGAGCCGGCCGCCGGGGAGGAGGAGCTCGCGCGCCGCGCCGAGCGCCTCGAGCCGCTCCCCGTCCGACGAGAGATGGAGATATGCCCGGAACGGGCACGTGACGAGCGTCACCCGCTCCTCGACGGGCGGGCGGCGCAGGTCGCCGAGCCGCAGGTCGAGCCGGTCGGCGACTCCCGCCGCGGCCGCGCCCGCCGCGCACACGTCGAGCATCCCCGCCGACGAGTCGACGCCGATCACATGCACGCCGGCCATCGCCGTCGGGATCGCGATCCGGCCGGTCCCGGCACCGAGCTCGACGACCGGGCCGCCCGCCGCGAGCGCCTCCTCGACGTAGAAGGAGATGTCCTCCACGACGCCCGTGCTCCACGCGTCGTAGAGCCGCGCAATCCCGTCGTAAGCGCTCACGGCATATAGATACAGTCGCCGCGTGGACTGGGAGGCACTGCAGAGCGAGGCGCTGGCCGCGATCGCGTCCGCCTCGACGCTCGCCGCCCTGGACGATGCACGCGTCAAGTATCTCGGCCGGAAGAGCGACCTCAAGCTCGCGCTGCGCGAGGTGCGAGACCGCGAGACCGGAATGGCGCTCAACGCCGCCCGCGAGGCGATCGAGGGCGCCGTGGACGCGCGCGAGCAGGAGCTCCAGCGGGCCGAGCTCGACCGGTCGATCGCCGAGGATCGCGTCGACGTCACCCTTCCCGGGACGCCCCACCCGCGCGGCCACCTCCATCTCGTCACCCAGGTGCGGCGCGAGGTCGAGGACCTCTTCCTCGGCATGGGCTACGAGATCGTCGACGGCCGCGAAGTCGAAACCGCCCATTACCTGTTCGACGCGCTCAATATGGCGCCGAACCACATCACCCGCTCGCCGCTCCACTCCTTCTACGTCGGCGACGACACGCTCCTGCGCACCGAGACGTCGCCGTCCCAGATCCACACGATGGAGGCGCGGCAGCCGCCGGTCTACATGGTCTCGCTCGGACGCACCTACCGCCGCGACACCGCCGACGCGACGCACTCGCCGTTCTTCCACCAGGTCGAGGGACTCGCCGTCGACCGAGGGATCACGCTCGCCGACCTGAAGGGGACGCTCCTGCAGCTGCTGCGCGCGCTCTTCGGCGAGGACCGGCGTGCGCGCTTCACGACCGACTTCTTCCCGTTCACGGAGCCGTCGCTCCAGGTCGCGGTCTCATGCTTCCAGTGCGACGGTGCGGGCTGCCCGCTGTGCAAGCACTCCGGCTGGATCGAGATCGGCGGCTCGGGGATGGTCGACCCGAACGTCCTCCGCTTCGTCGGCTACGACCCGGAGGAGGTATCCGGCTTTGCCTTCGGTTGGGGCCTCGAGCGCATGGCGATCCTGCGCCACGAGCTGCCGGACATCCGCGATCTGTGGGCCGGCGACCTCCGCTTCCTGAGGCAGTTCTGATGAAGGTCCCGATGTCGTGGCTCCGCGAGTACGCGAACCCGGAGGCGACGAACGAGGAGATCGCGGCGCGCCTGTCGGTGTCGACATGCGAGGTCGAGCGGCTCGTCCGCCGCGGAATCAGCGATACGAGCGGCTTCGTCGTCGGCAAGGTGCTCTCCGCCGAGAAGCATCCGAACGCCGACCGTCTCCAGCTCACGGTCGTCGACGTGGGCGGGAAGCAGCAGCAAATCGTCTGCGGCGCGTGGAACTTCGGCGTGGGCGCGACCGTCGCGGTCGCACTGCCCGGTTCGACGCTCCCGAGCGGCCTCACGCTCGAGCGCCGCGAGCTGCGCGGTCAGATGTCGGAGGGGATGATCCTCGCCGAGGACGAGGTCGACCTCGGCACCGACCACGACGGGATCATGCTTCTCCCCGACGAGCTCGAAGCGGGAACACCGCTCGTCGACGTGCTCCCGCTCGCCGAGGACGTCCTCGAGATCGAGGCGACCCCGAACCGCCCCGACCTCCTCTCGATCTACGGCCTCGCGCGCGAGGTGTCCGCGCTCTTCGACGTGCCGCTCGCGCCGTGGCCGGGCGTCGACCCGCCGCGCGCCGGCGAGGAGGAGATCACCGTCGACGTCGAGGACTTCGAGGGCTGCCCGCGCTACCTCGCACGCCTCTTCCGCGAGGTCGCCATCGGCCCTTCGCCGATCTGGCTGAAGGCGCGGATCCTCGCTGCCGGCATGCGGCCGATCTCGAACGTCGTCGACGTGACGAACTACGTGATGGTCGCGCTCGGGAGCCCACTGCACGCGTTCGACTTCGACGCGCTTCGCGGCGGGGTCGTCGGGGTGCGCCGCGCGCGCGATGGCGAGGAGGTGCGCACGCTCGACGGACAGTTGCGCAAGCTCGACTCGCGCGACCTCGTGATCAAGGACGGAGAGCGCGCGGTCGCGCTCGCGGCGATCATGGGCGGCGAGGAGACCGAGGTGAAGTCGGAGACGACGAACCTCCTCCTCGAGGCTGCGAACTTCGAACCGGTCGGGATCCTGCACACGTCGGAGCGGCTCGGTCTCCGCACGGAGGGCTCGAACCGGTGGGAGAAGGGCGTCGATCCGTATCTCGACGAGCACGCGGCGCGGCTCGCAACGCAGCTCATCGTCGAGACGAGCGGCGCGCGCTGGGTGGGGGAGACGGACGCGCACGCGCAGTTGCCGGCTCGGCCCGTCGTCGAGCTGCGCCCGGCGCGGGCAAGCGAGCTCATCGGACTCGACGTCCCCGCGGACGAGCAGTTTGGGACCCTCCGCAAGCTCGGCTTCGACGTCGACGGCGACACGGTCACGGTGCCGACATGGCGCGCGCGCGACGTCACGCGCGAGGCCGACCTCATCGAGGAGGTCGCGCGCTTCGTGCTCGACGAGGTGCCGTTCACGCTTCCGGCGCGGCGCGACGCGATCGGTCGCCTGACGCGCGAGCAGCTGCTGCGGCGGACGGTCGAGGACGTGCTCGTGGGCTGCGGCCTCTCCGAGGCATACACGCCGAGCCTCGTCGCCGACGATCCGGATCCGGACGCATTGCGGCTCCCGCTTCCGCTCTCGAGCGACCAGTCTGTCCTGCGGACGACGCTCTTGCCGAGTCTCGTCGCGGCGGCCGAGCGCAACCGCTCGGTCGGGAACGAGAGCGTGGCGCTGTTCGAGATCGCACGCGTCTACCTGCCGACCGGAGAGCAGCTCCCCGACGAGCACTGGCACGTCGCCGGCGTCGTCGAGGGCGCGTACGCCGACGCGAAGGGCGTCGTGGACACGCTGCTGGGCGCGCTGAAGATCGCGCCGGAGATCGAGCGCGGCTCGAACCCGCTGCTCCATCCCGGGAAGACCGCGAAGCTCCCGCAGGGCTGGATCGGTGAGGTGCATCCGGCGGTCGCGACCGGATGGGCGGCGTTCGAGCTCGACCTCGGCGCGCTCGCGGCCGCGATGCCGGAGCGCATCCTCTACGAGGACGTCATCACGTTCCCGTCGGTGCTGCAAGATCTCGCGTTCATCGTCGACGAGGACGTCCCGGCGGCGACGCTCGCAGCGGCGATGCGCGAGGCGGCAGGCGTGGAGCTGCGCGACGTGCAGGTGTTCGACGAGTACCGCGGCGAGCAGATCGGCGCAGGCAAGCGCTCGCTCGCGTTCCGTGTCGCCTTCGGGTCGTCCGAGCGGACGCTCACCGACGAGGACGCCGCCGCAATCCGGTCCCGAATCGTCGCCGTATTGCACGATCGCCATGGAGCGGAGCTGAGAGCATGAAGAGGATCGCGACACTCGCGGCCGGCATCGCGCTCTTCGTAAGCGCCTCGGCAGCCCGCGCCGACAACCCGACCCTCGTCGGCAACGTCGGCCAGGGCGACGCGTTCATCATCTCGCTCACCGGGCCCGACGGGAAACCCGTTGTCAACCTCGATCCCGGCACGTACACGCTCGTGGTGCACGACCACTCCGCAATCCACGACTTCGATCTGTTCGGGCCGGGCAACGTCAACGCGACGACGACGGTCGAGGGCGTCGGCGATTCCACCTTCACGATCACACTCGTCCCCGGGAAGTACTCGTACGTGTGCGACGCGCATCCGTCCATGAAGGGCTCGTTCACCGTGGGCGCGAGCGCCCCCGCGACGACCACGACGACGCCCGCTCCGAAGCCCGTGCCGAAGCATCACGCGAAGCCGAAGAAGAAAAAGAAGAAGAAGTAGCTAGCTGTCCTGCCCACGGAGGTTGTGAACGCGGCTGATTGGTGGCCGGTTTCCGATGGAGCTGTGGGGTCGTCCGTGGTTGTAGTGGTGGAGCCAGTGTGGCAGGGCGGCGTTGCGGTGGCGGTGTGTGCGGTAGGCGAGTCCGTAGGCCCATTCGCGGGCCATGGTTTGGTGGAAGCGTTCGACTTTGCCGTTGGTGCGTGGCCGGTAGGGCCTGGTGGTGAGGTGGGCGATGCCGTGGCGAGAGAGAAGCTCGCGGAGTGAGCGGTTGCGGACGTAGGCGAAGGCGTTGTCGGTCATCAGCCGTTTCGGGCTGACGCCGACGCTGTCGAAGTAGGCGAGCGCGCGCTCGACGAAGCCGGTTACCGTTTCCGCCTTTTCGTTGTCGTGGAGCTCGACGTAGGCGAGCCGGGAGTGGTCGTCGACGATCGCGTGCGCGTAGTCGTAGCCGACCCGGGTCTCGGGACGCATCCATTGCCGCGAGTTTTGCGATCGGTCGCCGGTGACGCGGTGGCCGGGCCGCAGAAAGCGTGCGTAGCGACTGACGTCCATGTGCAACAGATCGCCCGGGCACGGCCACTCATAGCTGTTGGCCGGCTCCTTGACCGCTCGAGGTCGCCGCGAGATCCCCGCCCGCTTGAGCACCTTCCACACGGTCGAGTGCGCAAAGCCGGTCGCTCCGGCAACCAGACGCGGACCCCAGCCTGTCTTGCGCCGGCAGGCGCAGATCGCCCACTCGAGCTCGGGCGCGAGCTGCCGCGGTGAACGGTGCGGGCGGCTCGAACGATCGCCAAGCGCCTCCGGCGTACGGCCGCCATCAAGCCAGCGATGCCACCAACGGTGAGCCGTCGCCGGCGACACATTGAACGCCACTGCAGCAGCCCTCAACGACAAACCACCCTCGACCGCGCTGACCAGCGCAACACGACCAGCCAGTCCGAGCTTGGCGTTAGCGTGCAACAACATCCGAGCCCTCCTTTGAGCGTGAGTCCGGGAAGACCCACAGCCTCGAAGGAGGGCCGGATAGAACCTCAGCCGTTCACAACGTGTGTAGGCACGTCAGCTAGCCGCGGCGGAAGCGCCGCACGACCTTCGCGACGGCGGCGAGCCCGGCGACCGCCCCGACGGCGGCGCCGACCTTCTTGCCGCGGTCGGCTGCGTGCCCCAGTTCCTCCCGCAGCTCGGAGACGGCTTCCGACAGCTGCTCGCGCTCGCCCGCGAGCTCGCGGCGGATCTCGGTCTCAGTGGCCATTGCGCAAGGCCTCCGTCGTGAGCCGCGCTTCCTCGATCGCCTTCTCCGGAACCGGCGACGCGCCCTTGCGCAGGAGCCCGGCGCCGATCGCGCCGAGCACGCCCGCAAGCAGGATCAGTCCGCCGAACATGAAGAGGAGCGCCTCCCAGACCGGCACGGCGGTCGCGATGCCCGCCGCGGCCGCGGCGACCCCGAAGAGGAGGGCGATGAGGCCGAGCACGGCTGCGGTGACGACGAGGCCGATCCCGGCCGCGAGCGCGACCAGCTTGCGCTTGATCTCGGTCGCGGCCAGCTGCAGCTCGAGCCGGACGAGCGAGCGCGCGTGGTCCGCGACGCGGCGTGCGGCGCCCGAGAGTCCCTGAGTCGCGTTCACGGGTTCGTGTTCTCCACTAGGAGCGGACGGTAATCGATCCAGGGGCGAGCCTGTTCGATCTGGGCCGCGAGCCGGAAGAGCGTCGCCTCGGCGAAGGGGCGGCAGACGAACTGGATCCCGACGGGAAGGCCGGCCTCGTTGCGGTGCAGCGGGAGCGACATCGCCGGCTGGCCGGTGACGTTGAAGATCGCCGTGAAGGGCGTGAAGAGGAACTGCCGGATGAACGCGGCGTGCGGGTCCCCATCGGTGTCCTCGTACGTCCAGCCGATCGGCACGGGCTGCAGCGCGAGCGTCGGCGTGACGAGGACGTCGACGTCGTCCCAGAAGGCGACGATCCGCCGCGCTGCCCCCTGCAGCCGGTAGACGGAGGCCGTCATGTCGGGGCTCGGCGTCGCGACCGCGTCCTCCGCGAGCGCGCGATTGATCGGCTCGAGCAGCTCGAAGTCGATGCCCATGGCGGCGGGCCCGACCTGCCAGATGCGCGTGAAGTCCTCGACCAGCCCGGGGTGGTTCCACTGCGGCGTCGCGTCGCGCACGTCGTGGCCGAGCTCGGCGAGCAGCGCGGCCGCCTCGAGCACCGCCGCCGCGCACGTCTCGTCCACGGGTACCTCAACCGGCGGCTGTACGGTGAACGCGACGCGCAGGCGGCCCGGCTCGAGCTCGGCCTCCGCGAGGAACGCGCGCTCGGGCGCCGGGGCGAAGAAGACGTCGCCGGTCTCGGGGCCGGTCATCACGTCGAGCAGGGCAGCGGCATCGCGCACCGTACGCGCGAGCGGCCCGTTCGTGCCGAGGCCGAGCGAGCCCGATCCCCACGGCGCCGGTGACACGCGGCCGCGTGACGGCTTGATGCCGACGAGACCGCAGCAGGACGCGGGAATGCGAATCGAGCCGCCACCGTCGCTCGCGTGCGCGATCGGGCAAAGGCCTGCAGCGGTTGCGGCGCCGGCGCCGCCGCTCGAGCCGCCCGGCGTGCGCGAGGTGTCCCAGGGGTTGCGGCAGGCGCCGTTGAGCTCGGACTCGGTCATGCCGATCGTCCCGAACTCGGGCGTGTTCGTCTTGCCGAGGATGACGAAGCCGGCGTCGCGGATGCGCCTCACGGTGGCGGTGTCGAACGCCGGAACGTTCTCTGCGAGCGCTTTCGTCGACAGCGTCGTGCGCAGACCCGCGGTCTCGGTGAGGTCCTTGATCGAGATCGGCACTCCCGAGAACGGGCCGTCGCGGGGCTCGCGCGCCGCGGCCAGCGCGCCGTCGGCGTCGACCGTGACATACGAGTTGAGCACGTCGTCGAACCGCTCGATCCGCTCGAGATAGAGCTCGGCGAGCTCGACGGGGGAGACGTCGCGCGCGCGGATGCGCTCAGCGAGCTCGAGCGCCGGCGTGAACGCGAGTTCGTCGCTCATCGCAACGCGATTCCGCCGAGCTCGATCGCGCCGATCTCGCCCGCCGCGACGACTAAATCAGGCCGGTCCGGTGCTGTGGCGACGTCGATGCCCTCGAGCACTCCGGTCGTATGGTCGCCGCGCACGCGCACGACCCTCCCGACCGGCGCGCCTGTGTTGTCGCGTACGTGCCAGCCGAGCTCGATCTCGAGCCACGACAGTCCGGCGCCGAGCGGGACGTCCTCGTTCTTGCGGCGCTGCATGCGCACGACCTCGAGGAGGCTCGGCATCGCGAGCACCTGCCCGAGGTCGAGCGCACGGCCGAGCGCGTCGAGAAGGCGCCAGCGCACCTCGCCGCGGTCGACCGGACCGAGACCGGGCCGGAGCAGCGCGAAGGCGTATTCGGCCGAGCTCGTCATCTCCGCGACCATGCGGCGCATCTGCGCGAGCGTGTGAGGAGCCGCGCGGCCGCTCTCGGCGAGCACCTGCAGGCCGGTCTCGACGCGCGGCTGCAGCGCCTCGTATGCGGTGCGCAGGCCGACGAGCTCGTCGATCGTCGTCGGCTGGTCGTAGCGCCACTTGGGTAGCGACGCCAGGCTGTGCTCGAGCTCGAGATCGGGATCGCCCTGCGCCATGCGCGCGTTGCGAACCCAATGCGGCACCTGATCGACGCACGGCCCTGCGAAGAGAAGCGTCGATCTCGGGACGTATCCCGCGGTCGGAGGATCGGCGCGCGCATCGCACTCGATCAGCGTGTCGACGATGGTCTGGAACGCGAACGCGTTCCATGCACAGAGACGGAAGAGCTGCGCGCTTCTGTCAGTGCCTTCGAGCGCGTCTGCTTCCTCCACGAGCGAGTACGCGACCGCGCCGGCGCGCCTGCGGGCCTCCAGGTCTCCGGTCGAGACCTCGCCGCGCAGCGCGGAGCGAAGCCGGCGGAGCAACGTCAGACCGTCTTGCCGCCGATCATCCAGACCGGCCCTTGCGTGCCGACCGGATGCGTGTCGGAGAGGACGCGGAGCACGCGCACCTCGCCGGGGATGCCCGCCTCGTCCAGGCGCGTGAGACAGCGCCGCACCATTCCGGGCGATGCGCCGTAGCCGAAGGTGCTCGCGACGCGGAAGCGGAAGCCCGGCTTTGCTAGGCCGTTCTGGAAAGGGTTGAGCGGCGCGGTCAGGAGCGCCGTCAGGTCGACGTGGTCGCTCGAGGTCAGCTCGAGCTCGCACAGGAGGTCGCTCCAGTCGGACGGCAGCGTCGCGAGGACGGCGTCCCACTCGACGGCGAACGTCGGCCGCGATACGACGCGGTCGGGCGGTGCGTCGTCCGTCGAGACGAGCGAGAGCGTGCCTTCGACACCGTCTGCGTCGATCCGCCGCACCATCCGACGAATCGCTTCGGGTCCGATCGCGCCCAGCCGCTCGACGTAGAAGCGGATCTCGCGTCCCGACCGTCCCGGTCCGGCAGGCCCGAGCAGCGCGAGCGCGCGCTCGACGCGCGACTCGTCGTCGATGCTGAGCAGGAGGCGCGCGTCTTTCCACCTCGGATCCAGACCCTTCTCGATCTCGTTCCACTGGTCGACGAGTGCCATGGAACGAACCATAAACTGCGCGCCGTGGCAAAGGTTGCCGAGACCAAGACGTCGCTCGCGAGGGGCGATCTCCGTGACGTCCTGCGCGAGATGCTGCTCATCCGCCGCTTCGAGGAGAAGGTGGAGGAGCGCTTCCGCGCCGGCGAGCTCCCAGGCTTCCTGCACGTGGCCATCGGCCAGGAGGCATGCGCTGTCGGCGTCTGCCGCGCGCTCGAGGACGGCGACATCATCGCGTCGACGCACCGTGCGCACGGGCACACGCTCGCCAAGGGGACCCATCCGAACGAGCTGATGGCTGAGCTGTATGGCAAGGCCGAGGGGTGCTCGCACGGGTACGGCGGCTCCATGCACCTGTACGACGTCGAGCGCGGGAACATGGGCGCGAACGCCGTCATCGGCGGCGGGCTCCCACACGTCACCGGCGCTGCGCTCGCGTTCCAGCTGCGCGGCGAGCCGCGCGTCGCACTCGCGTTCTTCGGCGACGGCGCGACGAACATCGGGACGTTCCACGAGTCGCTCAACCTCGCGCAGCTGTGGAAGGTGCCCGCTGTGTTCGTGCTCGAGGACAACCATTGGGCGGAGTCGACACCGGAGTCGCAGCATTCGCCGATCCGCGATCTGTCCGAGCGCGCGAAGGCGTTCGGGATGAAGGCGCTGAAGGCGGACGGCCAGGATGTCGAGGCGGTGTACAAGGCGGCGCGCCAAGCGCTGGACTACGCACGCTCCGGCAAGGGGCCGGTGTTCGTGCACCTCGACTGCGTGCGCCTGCACGGCCACTACATCGGCGACCCGCAGGTCTATCGCGACAAGGACGAGGCGAAGAAGCTCGCCGAGACGCGCGACCCGATCACACTGCTGCGCGCGAAGCTGGACCTCTCGGACGACGAGTTCGAGGAGATGGACACCGAGGTGACGGAGATCGTCGAGGCGTCCGTCGAGTTCGCGAAGAACGGGACCGATCCCGCGCCCGAGGACGCGCTCAAGAACATCTATGCCTGAGCTGAGTTACCGCGAGGCCGTCCGCGACGCGCTGTCCACGGCAATGCGCCAGGACGACGGCGTCTTCATCATGGGCGAGGACATCGCCGAGATGGGCGGCTCGATGGGCGTGACGCACGGGATGCTCGAGGAGTTCGGCCCCGAGCGCGTGCGCAACACGCCGATCTCCGAGATGGCGCTCGCCGGCACGGCCATCGGCGCTGCGATGCAGGGCATGCGCCCCATCGCGGAGATCATGTACGAGGACTTCATGACGCTCGCGGCCGAGCAGGTCGTGAACCAGGCTGCGAAGATTCGCTACATGTCGGGCGGGCAGCTCTCCGTCCCGGTCGTCTTCCGCACGCAGGGTGGCGCCGGCTGGTCGCCGGGCGCACAGCACGCGCAGCAGCTCGAGGCGTGGTTCGTGCACATCCCCGGGCTGAAGGTCGTGTTCGCGTCGACGCCGGAGGATGTGCGCGGGCTCCTGTGGTCGTCCATCTACGACGACAATCCGGTCGTCTTCTTCGAGCATCGCACGCTGTACGGGATCAAGGGCGACGTCCCCGAGAAGATCGAGCCGATCCCGCTCGGGAAGGCACGCGTCCATCGCGAGGGCGAGGACGTCACCGTCGTCGCGACCGGGCGACTCGTGCACGAGGCGCTGGTGGCAGCCGAGGAGGCGGAGAAGCAGGGCGTCTCCGTCGACGTCGTCGATCCGCGCACGCTGCAGCCGCTCGACGAGGAGACGATCGTCGCGTCGGTGAAGAAGACGAACCGCGCCGTCATCGCGCACGAGGCCGTCACGCGCATGGGGTTCGGCGCGGAGGTCGCGTCCGTGATCCAGTACCAGGCTTTCGACTGGCTGGACGCGCCGATCGAGCGCGTCGGCGCGAAGTTCTCGCCACTGCCGTTCGCGCCGGTGATGGAGCAGTTCGTCGTCCCGCATGCGGACGATGTCTTGGCCGCGATCATGAGAACCGTCGGCCGTGGCGACTGAGGTCAAGCTCCCACGGCTCGGCCAGGGCATGGAGTCGGGGACGATCGTCCGCTGGCTCAAGTCCGAGGGCGAGCAGGTGGCGAAGGGCGAGCCGCTGTACGAGCTCGACACGGACAAGGTGACGCAGGAGGTCGAGGCTGAGGCGAGCGGCGTGCTCCTGAAGATCGCGATCCCCGAAGGCGAGGTCGAGGTCGGGCGGACGATCGGATTCATCGGAAAGGAAGGCGAGAGCGTCGCCGCCGTCGAGGCGCCGGCTGTGCCGAAGAAGCCCAAGGAGGCTGCGCCTGCGCCGAAGGAGGAAACGCGCGAGCCCGAGGAGCCGCAGACGACGAACGGCCGCGTGAAGGCGTCGCCGCTCGCGCGGCGGCTCGCGCGCGAGCGAGGCATCGACCTCGCGACCCTTCGCGGCACTGGTCCGGAAGGTCGGATCGTGGCCGAAGATGTCGAGCGGATTCAGGAGAAGCCGGCAGTCGTCGCTCCATCGGCGGCGACCGTCGCGTCAACACCGCTCACGAACATCCGCAAGACGATCGCTCGCAGGCTGACCGAGGCGTGGACGGTGCCCGCCTTCATGCTCACCGTCTCGGCGGACATGACGCGCGCCAACGAACTCGTCGCGCGCCGCCGCGAGCTGGAGCCGGACGTGCGCGTCACCGTCACCGATCTGCTCACGCGTATGTGCGCGCAGGCGCTCGTCCGTCATCCGGGCATGAACGTGCAGTACACCGAGGACGCGCTGCTCTCGTTCCCGAACGCGAACGTCGGCATCGCCGTCGCCGCGCCGCAGGGCCTCGTCGTCCCGGTCGTGCACAACGCCGAGCAGCTGACGCTCACGGAGATCGCGCAGGTGCGCGGGGATCTCGTCTCGCGCGCGCGCGACGCGAAGCTGCGCGCGGACGACATCGAGGGCGGGACCTTCACGATCTCGAACCTGGGCATGTTCGACGTCGACCAGTTCGTCGCCGTGCTCAATCCGCCGCAGGCGTCGATCCTGGCCGTCGGCGCGACGCGCGATCAGGTCGCGCCGATCGACGGCGGCCTACACGTGCTGCCGATGATGACGATGACGCTCACGTGCGATCACCGCGCCGTCGACGGAGCGACCGGGGCCGAGTTCCTGAAGACGATCAAGACCTTCCTCGAGGACCCCGGTCTCGCGCTCTAGTGGCTGCGGGGCCGACCGTCTGGTATCACGTCCGCGATCTCGACGCTGCGCGGCGCTTCTATCGCGAGGTGCTCGGCTTCGAGGAGACCGCGGTCGACTTCACGAAGCGCTGGACGCACCTCCAGCACGGCCAGATGCTGATCGGCCTCGTCGAAGGCGAGCCGCAGGTGGACGGCGCCGTCGCTCACGTCGACGTGGTCGATGTGAAGGACGAAGGCGAGCGGTTGCGCGCTGCGGGCGTCGAGGTCGGGATCGTCGTCGAGCTCACCGGCCAGATGCGGCTGCTCGACGTGTACGACCCGGACGGCAACCGCGTGCAGCTCGCGCAAGAGCTCTGATGTTGCGGCCGGCGGACAGGCAGGACGCGCGCTTCCTCCGCGACATGCTCCGCCACGCGTACCACACGCGAATGAGCGAGGACGCGGAGCGTCCGGTCTACCGGTACGTCCGGAACTGGGGCCGCACCGGCGACGCCGGCGTCGTCGCCATGGAAGGCCCTCACGCCTACGGCGCCGCGTGGTACCGGGTCTTCACCGCCGACGAGCCCGGCTTCGGCTTCGTCGACGAGAAGACGCCGGAGCTGACCATCGCCGTCGTCCCGAGCCGTCGCGGCAAGGGCGCGGGCAAGGAGCTGCTCGACGCGCTGCTCGAACGCGCCCGCGCCGAAGGGTTCGACGCGGTCAGCCTGAGCACCGACGAGGCGCAGGTCGCGTGGTATCAGCGATTCGGATTCGAGGCCGTCGCGGCGACGCCGCATGCCGTGACGATGATCAAGCGCTTGTAGTTACGCTGGACCGTATGGACGTCGACGTCGCAGTTCTCGGAGGAGGCCCCGGCGGTTACACCGCCGCCATCCGCGCCGCGCAGCTGGGCGCGAAGGTCGCGTGCATCGAGAAGGAGCCGGAGCTGGGCGGCACCTGCCTGCGCGTCGGCTGCATCCCGACGAAGGCCTGGGTGCAGACCGCGTTCGCGCTCAAGGAAGCGGAAGAGCACTTTGCGAAGTTCGGCGTCAACGTCGGCCAGGCGAAGCTCGACTTCCCCGCGTCGAACGCGTGGAAGGCGGCCGTCGTCAAGCAGATGACGTCGGGCGTCGCCGGCCTGTTCAAGGCGAACGGGGTCGAGTGGGTGAAGGGCACCGGCCGCTTCAAGGACGCGAACACGATCGCGGTCGAGGGCGGCGAGGACGTCACGTTCAAGCAGGCGATCGTCGCCACCGGCTCGTTCCCGCTGCGCCCGCCGATTCCGGGCCTCGACTCGCCGCGCTGCGTCGACTCGACGGGGCTGCTCGCGCAGGAGAGCCTGCCGAAGCGCCTCGCCGTCCTCGGCGGCGGGATCATCGGCTCCGAGTTCGCGTCGATCTTCAACCGCTTCGGCTGCGAGGTCACGATCATCGAGATGCTGACGCTCATCCCGCAGGAGGACGAGGACGCGAGCAAGGAGCTCGCGAAACAGTTCGGCAAGCGCGGGATCACGCTCCACCTCGGCAAGCAGTGCACGCGCGTCGAGGACACCGGCTCTTCGCTCGTCGTCCACTTCGGCGACGGCGAGACGATAGAGGCAGATCTCATGCTCGTCTCGGTCGGGCGCGGCCCGCTCGTCGAGGGCATCGGGCTCGAGGCGGCGGGCGTGCAGTTCGACAAGCGGAAGGGCATCGCCGCCGACGAGCATCGGCGCACGAGCGTGTCGCACGTCTACGCCGTCGGCGACTGCGCCGGCTACTGGCAGCTCGCTCACACCGCGTTCCGCGAGGGTGAGGTCGCAGCCGAGAACGCGTGCGGCCACGACGCCGTCGTCGACAACCGCGCCATCCCGCGTCCCATCTACACCGATCCCGAGATCGCAGGCGTCGGCCTCACGGAGGCGCAGGCGCGCGAGGAGTACGGCGACGACGTCGCCGTCGGCCAGTTCCCGTGGGTCGCGAACGCGCGCGCGGTCATGCAGGACGAGACGGTCGGCTGGGTCAAGTCGATTCACGAGACGCGCTACGGCGAGCTGCTCGGCATCGTCATGGTCGGCCCCCACGTGACCGACCTGATCGAGGCGGGCGTGGTCGCGATCGACGCGGAATCGACCGTGGAGACCGTGGCAGACGGGATGGCGCCCCACCCGACGCTGTCGGAGGCGATCAAGGAGGCCGGCCTCGCGGCGCTCGGCCGAGCCATCCACATCCCGAACCGCAAGCCGCGCGCCAAAGCCACCGCTTAGCGGCGCGCAGGTTTTTCGCGAAAACGGGCATCTGTCCGGGCATGGCGGCCGAGCCACGCCTGGACCGTTCGTTCGATCGCCTCTACCGGAGGCACTCGTCGCACGTCTATCGCTACGCGTACGGCATGCTCCGCAACCGCGCGGACGCGGAGGACGTCACCCAGACGACGTTCCTCAACGCGTACAGGGCGCTCGAGCGCGGAGAGGACCCGCGCGCGCCGCTCAACTGGCTGATCAAGATCGCGCACAACGTGTGCCTGCAGCGCTTCCGGACCGCCGCGCGTCGGCCGCAGGAGGTCGAGCTCGACTACGACGTCGCGGACGAATTCGCCGCCGACGACGAAGCGCCCGCGGCGGAGGACATCCGGCGCGCACTCGGCCACCTGGCTTTCAACCAGCGTGCCGCGATCGTCCTGCGAGAGATCGAGGGCCGCTCCTACGCCGAGATCGCCGAGGTGCTCGGCCTCTCCGCGAGCGCGGTGGAGACGCTCGTCTTCCGTGCGCGTCGTGCGCTGCGGGAGCAGCTCGAGGGCGCGCTCACGTGCGCCGAGGCCGAGCTCGCCATCTCGAAGCAGCTGGACAAGACCATCACGCGGGCCGAGCGCTCCCAGCTCCGCGCCCACCTGCGCGAGTGCGAGGCCTGCGCGACCACCGCCCGCCGGCAGCGCGCCCAGCGGACGGCGCTGCGGGCACTCGGCGGCCTCTCGCCCTGGGCATTCGGGCTCGCGGCAAAGACCGCCGCGGTCGTCGTCACGGCGGGCGTACTGGGCGCCGGAACGTACGACCTGCGCCACACGATCCTGCCGTGGGCCGGACAAAAAGCCGCTCAGACCGTGAATTCCGTCCACACGTCGAAAGCGGCCCGCAAGTTTTCAGTCGCAGCGTCATCTCATTCATCAGGACGTGCCCTCGTCCCCATCCTCCGGGGTCATGCCGCCCGCGGGCCCCGGGGGATGATTTACCGTGGGAATGGGGTAGCCTCGGCCAGAGAAAGGGAGGCTGAGCATGGGCATCGTCAACAGACGCAACGCGGTGATCGGCTGGCTCGTGGTCAAGCTGGGCAAGCGCGCGGCAAGGAAAAAGGCACAGGGCGTGGCTCCGACGGCGCGCACGCGCGGCGCAGTGGCGGGAGCGCTCGCAGCTCTGGGCGGCCTGCTGATGTTGAAGCGAAAAAAGCGCACGGACAGCGAGTAAGTGAGCGGCAGTCTGTTCCGCCGGTCGATCGCGGATCTCATTCCGTACGAGCCGGGAAAGCCGATCGAGGAAGTCCAGCGGGAGCTGGGGCTCGAACGGGTCATAAAGCTCGCGTCGAACGAGGGGCCGTTTCCGCCGTTCCCGGCCGCGGTGGAGGCGATCGAAAGAGCCACCCGTGACCTGAACCGGTATCCGGACGGGGGGGCGTACTCGCTGCGGACGGCGATCGCAGAGCATCACGGCGTCGCGCTCGAGGAGGTGATCGTCGGCTCCGGCGCCGACGGCGTGATCGATCTCCTCTCGCAGGCGACGCTCGACGCAGGCGACGAGATCGTCTGCGGCTGGCCGTCGTTTCCGTCGTACGTGCTCGACGCGCTGAAGCTCGGCGCAGAGCCGCGGAAGGTTCCCCTGCGCGACCACACGTACGACCTCGACGCGATGCTCGCCGAGGTCGGACCGAAGACGAAGCTCGTGTACGTCTGCCACCCGAACAACCCGACGGGGACGGCGAACGGCCGCGACGAGCTGCTCGCGTTCGTCGACGTGCTGCCGGAGCACGTTCTCACCGTCGTCGACCAGGCGTACTTCGAGTACGTCGACGATCCGGACTATCTCGACGGGGTCGCGGAGCTGTTCAAGCAGGGCCGCCGCGTCGCGGTGCTGCGGACGTTCTCTAAGATCTACGGTCTCGCCGGCCTGCGCGTCGGCTACGGCATCGCGCCGACGGACGTCGTCACCGCGACGAGCAAGGTGCGGCGCGCGTTCGACGTGGCCGCGACCGCCCAGGCGGCCGCGCTTGCGAGCATCGGCGACGAGCAGGAGCTCGCACGGCGGAGGGCGTTCAATGCCGCGGGGCGCGAGACACTGGGGGAGACCCTGCGGGCGAACGGGCTCGAGCCGGCGCGGCCTGCGCTGGGGAACTTCCTGTACGCCGAGGTGGGGGACGGCGCTGCGCTCTTCGACCGGCTCCTGCGCCAGGGCGTCATCGTCCGGCCGCTCGCCGGCTTCGGCGCGCCGGAGGCGATCCGGGTCACGGTGGGGACGCCCGAGGAGAACGACTTCTTCGCTGCCTCTTTGGGACTGGTCCTCTCGGGAGTCTCGTAACCCGGCCGAAACGGTGCTAGGTTCGCAGGCGCCCTGACAGCTGTCAGCCGTCAGCTGCTGCCGCTACGGAACCCCGGTTTCCGTTTGTTGGCGATCGCAACGCTCGGATCGAGCGTCGGTACGCTGCTGGCGGCGATCGCCCTCGCGATCGACATCAAGGACAGGACCAATTCGGGGCTCTGGGTCGGCGCCGTCCTCGTCGTCGCCTACCTCCCGACGGTCGCGGTCGGCCTGACGCTGGGGCCGCTCCTCGACCGACTGCGCCGTCGCGACCTGATGATCGGCGCCGACATCCTGCGCGCCGCGGTCTTCTTCACGCTTCCGTTCACCGGCCGCCCGGCCGCGATCGTCGCGCTCGCCGCCGTCGCCGGCCTCGCGAACGGCTTCTTCCGCCCGGCCGTCTACGCCGGCGTCCCCAACCTCGTCTCCGACGAGGATCTGCCGGCCGCGAACGCGCTGCTCCAGGCGATGGAGAACGTCAGCTGGGCGATCGGCCCAATCCTCGGCGGCCTGCTCACCGCCGCTGCCGGCCCGCACACGGCGTACTGGATCAACGGCGTCTCGTTCCTCGTCTCGGCCGTGCTCATCTCCCGGATCCCCTCGCGCATGCTCCAGAGCGAGACGGCACTCACCCGCGGACACTGGCGCGATCTCGGCGACGGGTTCCTCGCCGTGCTGCACTCGCGCGCGTTGCTCGCCGTCCTCGTCGCCTGGGGGATCGCGTGCCTCGGAATCGGCGGCGCGAACGTCGCGGAGATCTTCCTCGCGAAGAACACCTTCCATGCCGGGGACTTCGGGTACGGCCTCCTGTACGGCGCGATCGGCGGAGGGCTCGTCCTCGGAAGCTTCGCCGGCAGTGTGCTGCTCGAGCGGATCGGGCCTGCGCGCACGTATGCGGGCGCGCTCGCTGTGATGGCTCTCGGGTTCGGCGGCGCGGCCGCGAGCCCCAGCATCTGGGTCGCCGCTCTCTGCGCTGTCGTCGGTGGGGCGGGGGACGGCGCCGCGATCGTCTGCAACGCCGTGCTCGTCCAGCGCGGTTCCGTCGACGCGATGCGCGGCCGCGCGCTCACGCTCGTCATGAGCGCGACGTTCCTCGCCACCGCAGCTGCGAACGTCGTTGCCGGCGCGCTTCTGCACACGGTCAGCCCGCGCTGGATCTGGGGTGGCGCAGCCGTGACGTACCTGCTCGCGGCAGGCGTCGGCTACGTGCTCGCCCGTGAGCCGAGCAACGTCACCGCGGTCGAACCGGCGCACTAACTAAAGTCCTCCGCCGTGGCGGGGCGTCGGGACTGGACTCGAGAGACACTTGCCGCCGGCGTCCGCGACGGCGACCGGCGCGCGCTCGCGCGCGCGATCACGCTCGTCGAGAACGGTGACCCGCTGGCGTACGGGGTCGTAGCCGATCTCTATCCGTCCACCGGCAACGCCTATGCGGTCGGCGTCACCGGGCCGCCCGGCGTCGGCAAGTCGAGCCTCATCTCCGCGCTCGTGCGCCTCGCGCGCGCGTCCGATACCGACGTGGGCGTCGTCTCCGTCGACCCGTCGAGCCCCTTCTCGAAGGGCGCGCTCCTCGGCGACCGCATCCGCCTGTCCGATCACTTCCTCGATCCCGGTGTCTTCATCCGCTCGATGGGAACGCGCGGCCATCTCGGCGGCCTCGCCGAGGCGACGCTGCAGGCACTGCTCGTGCTCGACGCCGCCGGCAAGGAAGTCGTCTTCCTCGAGACGGTGGGCGCCGGGCAGAGCGAGGTGGAGGTGATCGGGATCGCCGATACGGTCGCCCTCGTGCTCATGCCCGGCTCCGGCGACTCGGTGCAGGCGTTGAAGGCGGGGATCATGGAGATCCCCGATGTGATCGCGATCAACAAGATGGATCACCCCGCAGCGAAGACGATGCTGAACGAAGTGCGCTCGATCCTCGCCCTCGATCGTGACCGCGACTGGCGGCCGCGGATCGTGCTCACCGAGGCGACGCGTGGCGAAGGCGTCCCAGAGCTGTGGGAGAAGATCGGCGAGCACCGCGCGCACCTCGAGGACTCAGGGCAGCTCGACGAGCGGCGCCGGCGCAACCTCGCCGGCGAGGTGTTTGCCGTCGCGTCCGCGCGTGCGAAGGTGCACCTCGAGCACGCGGTACGCGACGACCCGGAGCTGCGGCGGCTGCTCGACGAAGTCCAGCGGCGCGAGCTCGACCCGCTCAGCGCCGTCCGTGAGATCCTCGACAAGGTGTTCCACATTGACCAGCCCGCCTGATCTCAGTGACATCCAGGCCGCGCGCTCGCGCCTCGAGGGTGTCGCGCGCGTCACGCCCGTCTACCGGTCGGAGACGCTCTCGCAGACGTGCGGCCGCGACGTGCACCTGAAGGCGGAGAACCTCCAGCGGACGGGCTCGTTCAAGATCCGCGGCGCGTACAACCGCATGACGCTGCTCGACGCCGCGCAGCGCGCGGCCGGCGTCGTCGCGGCGAGTGCCGGCAATCACGGGCAGGCGGTGGCGTGGGCGGCGCGCGAGGTGGGCGCGAAGGCGCACATCTTCATGCCGCAGGACGCGGCGATGGCGAAGGTCGACGCGACGCGCCACTACGGCGCCGAGGTCGAGCTCACCGGCCCTGCGATCGAGGAAGCGCTCGAGGCCGCACAGGCATACGTCGCCGAGACGGGCGCGACGTTCGTCCATCCGTTCGAGGATCCCGCGATCATCGCCGGGCAGGGAACGATCGGGCTCGAGCTCATCGACCAGGTGGAAGGCCTCGAGACCGTGTTGATCCCGATCGGCGGCGGCGGGCTCGCGTCAGGCATCTCGCTCGCGCTGCGCGCGGTGAAGCCCGGTCTGCGGATCGTCGGCGTGCAGGCGGCGGGAACGCTGCCCGACGGGCCCGGCTACACGATCGCCGACGGGATCGCTGTGAAGAAGCCGGGCGAGCTGACGATGTCGATTCTCGAGCGGACGCTCGACGAGATCGTCTCGGTCACCGACGAGGAGATCAGCGCGGCGATCGTGCTGCTGCTCGAGCGGACGAAGCTCGTCGTGGAGGGCGCGGGCGCGGTCGGCGTCGCCGCGCTGCTGCACGGCAAGGCGGGGGGGAGCGGGACGGTCGTGACGCTCATCTCCGGCGGGAACATCGACGCGACGCTCCTCATCTCGGTGATGCGGCACGGTCTCGCAGCAGCGGGCCGCTTCCTCGTGCTGCGCACGCGTGTGCCCGACCGGCCCGGCGAGCTCGCGAAGCTGCTGACGCTGCTCGCGAACGACCGGGTCAACGTCGTCGAGGTCGAGCACCAGCGCGAGACCGGGAACCCCGTCGGCGAGACCGGCGTCGAGCTGACGCTCCTCTCGCGCGACCCGTCGCACTGCGACGAGATCGTCGCGAATCTCGTGCGCTGGGGCTATCCGGCCGAGCGCCTGGGCTAAGTCCCGCCGCAGCGGCGGAACGACGCGACCTCGCCGCCGCGGGCGCGCCAGTCGGCGATGCCGCCGAGGACCGGGCGTGCGTCGATGCCGGTCGCCTTCAGGACGCTGGCCGCAACCGCGGCGCGCGCACCCGTCTCGCAGATCGTGACGACCTGCTTGCCGTTCACGAGGCCATTCTCCGCCGCCTGCCGCACGTTGCGATACGGCATGTGATCGGTGCCGGGGATGAAGCCCGCGTCGCGCTCGTCCGCTTCGCGCACGTCCAGGACTTCGATCTCGCCGCCGGCGAGCACCAGCTCGAGCTCGTCGATCGTGACTGCGTCGACGCGTTCGTCGCCGCCGCCCGGCTGCCAGCCGGCGACGTCGAAGATCCCGACTGCATGGAGCGCGCGCGTCGCGCGCACGGCCTCCTCCTCGTCGGCGGCATGGATGACGACCGTGCGCTCGGGAAGGACGAACGCCGCCTTCGTCGCGAAGCTCGAGCCCGAGACGGGCACGTTGACAGCGCCCGGGCGATGCCCGTCGCCGAACGCGCGCGCGGGGCGCACGTCGAGCACGATCGCGTCCCCGGTGTCTGACACCGGTTGGAGCGGGGACTGCGCGCCGAGAAACGGGCCGCGGTTGAGCTCGACGATTCGCTCCATGTTCGGCGGCCGTGGCGGCTGCGGGCCGAGCGCGAGGCCCACGAACTCGTCGTGCTCCTCCAGCAGCGCATGGTTGTAGCGGCGCTCGAAGCCGATGGTCGTCGACACCTTCGAGCTCATGGCCGCCCCGCAGAGGGATCCCGCGACATGGCCGGGGTACACCTCGACGCCGTCGCCGAGGTGGACGAGTTTGTGTAGCGAGTCGAAGAGCTCCTCGGCGCCGTCGCGCGCCTCGACCGCGAGGTCGGGCCGCGCCGCGTCGCCGACGAAGAGCGAGTCGCCGGTGAGGACGAGCCACGGCTCCTCTCCGCGGGCGCGATCGATCACTGCGAACGCGCAGTGCTCCGGCCGGTGGCCCGGCGTGTGCACGACGCGGATGACGACGGCGCCGAGCTCGATCTCCGTGCCGTCCGCGAGGGGCTCGTGCGGGAAGTGCGCGCCCGCGGCCGCGTGCACGTGGACGGGAAGGCCGTGCTCGAGGGCCAGCCGCCCGTGTCCCGAGACGTGGTCGGCGTGCGTATGCGTCTCGAGCACGGCCGTCAGCCGGACGCCGCGCCGCTCCGCCTCATCGAGGTACTGCTCGATCCGGTACGCCGGGTCGACGACGACCGCAACGCAGGCGTGCTCGTCGCCGACGAGGTACGAGGCGCAACCGAGGTCCTCGTTTACGAACTGCTTGAACAGCACGGCGCGACGCTAGCACCGCACACGGCTATCTCTCTTGAAGTGACTCCTCGCGGAGCAGCTGCGAGACATACCACCCGATGGCGACGAGGAACACCAGGGTCTGCTCGCCGTTCATCGCGATGCCGCCGAGGTTCTGGTCGCGGATCGCTGAGAAGCCCCACAGCCGCGGAGCGTGCTCGTAGAACGAGTAGAACGGATGGGTCGAGAAAATGAACGCGAGCCCGAGGAACGACGACGCGACGAACCCCGCGCCGAGGTAGGCGATCGCCGCCGGTGCGGGCAGTCGCCCCGAGACGATCGGCCACCAGAAGAGCAGGCCGCCGGCGATGAGCAAGCCGTGCTCGATGTTCAGAGCCCAGCCGGTGTCGAGCGCCCAGTTGTAGAAGCCGGCGAGATGCGTCCCGTACCATGCTGCGAGCCACGCGAGAATCGCCCACCGCGCGCGGATGCGGGCGGCGCCGCGGCGCTCGAGCCACGCCTTCATTGCAGGCGTCAGCCCGAGGAGGACGAGGATCGGTGCGATGTCGGCGATGAGCGCGTTCTGCACGAGGTGGACGAGCAGCAGCCGCTTCGCCGCGATCGTCTCCATCGGCGAATCGAGCGGCGCTGCGACGAGGAAGAGGCCTGCGGCGAACGACGCGAGGCGCCACCGCGGCGGTCGGTCGCCACGCGCGTATGAGACCGCGGCGAGTGTGGCGAGCGCGATGTACGCCGGCTCCCAACTGAAGTCCGTGGGACTCATGCCGCGACGAGTCGCGACGCGCGCAGCCTCGGGCGGAGGAGCACGAACGCGAGCGTGCCGAGCGTGACGAGCTGCTCGGCCATCATCACGATCCCGGCGAGCTGCTGGTCGGTCCGCCGCGGATACGCGGGATACAGCGGGTGGAAGCTGAAGATCAACACGTCGGCGAGCACCTGTCCGCACGCGAACAGCGCGGCGGCGAGCGCGATGCGGCCTCCGACCGTCAGCCGCTTGTGCGAGCCCGGATCGACGAGCAGCGTCCACATGAGGAATCCGGCGACCACCCAGCACCCGTGCTCGAAGTAATGCACCGAGTCGTGCCGCAACGCGAGGTCGTACAGGTACGGCACGTGCCAGGTCGCGAGGTTCGCCGCCCACAGCCCGAAGGCGACGCGCGGCCGCAGCAGCGTCGAGAGGGTTGCGCGCACGCGCGCGCTGCGCGCGAGCGGCGCGAGCACGCCCGCCGGTAGGAGGAACACGAGCAACGGCCCGCGCACGGCGACGGTCATGAGCGCCGGCGCGAGGTCCCCGATGAGCACGTGCTGGAGCATGTGCACCGACAGGTACTTCTCCTCGCCGAGTCGGTCGATCGGGCCGAGGAGCGCGACGAGCGTCACGGCGAGCCCGAGCCCGAACAACGCGACGCGATCCCAGCCGGCGAGATCCGCGCGCCCGCGCCGGCGCAACCGCACGATGGCCTGCGCGAACAGCAGTGCCGCGACCGCCGCCAGCGCGACGGGTGCCACTACAACCCCAGGAGCTTCGCGATCACCATGCGCTGCACCTCGTTCGTGCCTTCCCCGATCTCGAGGATCTTCTGATCACGGTACAGGCGCGAGATGGCGAACTCGTCCATGAAGCCGTAGCCGCCGTGGATCTGGAGCGCGGCATTCGCGGCGCGGTTGGAGAGGAGCCCCGTGTACAGCTTTGCCTGAGCGGCCGCGAGCGCGAACGGCTTCCCTTCGTCCTTCAGCCAGGCGGCGCGCTGGACGAGCGCGCGACCTGCATCGATCTCGGTCGACATGTCGGCGAGCGCGAACTGCACCGCCTGGAAGTCGGAGATCGGCTTGCCGAACTGCCTCCGCTCCTTCGCATACGCGAGCGCGAGGTCGTACGCACCCTGCGCGAGCCCGACGCCCATCGCCGCGACCGAGATGCGGCCGCCGTCGAGGATCTCGAGGAATTGCCGGAAGCCCTTGCCGCGCTCGCCGAGGAGATTCCGCTCGGGCACCGCGCAATCGTGGAACGAGAGCTCGCGCGTGTCCGACGCGCGCCAGCCGAGCTTGTGCATCGGTGCGGATATCTCGTAGCCCGGCGTCCCGTTCGGGACGATGACGTTCGAGATCTCGTCCTCGCCCGTGCGCGCCGTGATCGTTACGCACGCGCTGATGTCGGTCCCGGCGTTGGTGATGAACATCTTCGCGCCGTTCACGAGCCACTGCCCGCCGCGCAGCTCCGCGCGGGTGCTCGTCGCGCCGGCATCGGAGCCCGCGTTGGGCTCGGTCAGTCCGAAGGCCGCGAGGCCCACGCCGGACGCGAGCCGCGGCAGCCATTCCTGCTTCTGCTCCTCGGTGCCGTACAGGTAGATCGGCATCGTCCCGAGCGACGTGTGCGCTGCGACGGTGATCGCCACCGACGAGTCGATCCGCGTCAGCTCCTCGATCGCGATCGCGTACGAGACGGTGTCGGCGCCGGCGCCGCCGTACTCCTCCGGGATCGGGATCCCCATCAGCCCGAGCTCGGCCATCTCCGCGACGAGCTCGTACGGAAAGCGCGCCTCGCGGTCGAGCTCGGCTGCGACAGGCGCGACGCGGGTCAGCGCGAACTCCCGCACCGTGTCTCGAAGGAGCTTCTGTTCCTCCGTGAGCTCGAAGTTCACGCGAAGCTCGTGGCGAGCTCGGCGATGAGCCGGACGCCGTAGCCCGTGCCGCCGGGGACGCGCAGGTAGTCGCCGCGCGAACGGTCGATGAACCCGGGGCCGGCCATGTCCACGTGCGCCCACGGGCCTTCACCGGCGAACTCCTGGAGGAACTCGGCAGCGAGCGCCGGGCCGGCCTCGCGCAGGGTCGATCCGTTCTTCATGTCCGCGTACGCGGAGTCGACGTAGCGGCGGTAGCGCTGATGGAGCGGGAACGGCCACACGAGGTCGCCGCTCCGGTCACCCGCAGCGATGATGCGGTCCCGCCATTCGTCGTCGTTCGCGAAGAAGCCGGCGTACAGGTCGCCGAGCGCGAGGACCATCGCGCCGGTCAACGTCGCGAGGTCGATGACGTGCGTCGCGCCTTCGCGCCGCGCGTACCAGAGTGCGTCGGCGAGGACGAGACGTCCCTCGGCATCGGTGTTGATGATCTCGATCGTCTTGCCGTTCGCGGCACGCAGAATGTCGCCCGGACGGAACGAGTGGCCGCTCGGGAGGTTCTCGGCGGCGGCGAGCACTGCGATCGCACGCACGGGGAGACCGAGCGCAGCGATCGCGCCGATGCCGTGCAGCGTTCCTGCGCCGCCTGCCATGTCGCCCTTCATCGCGTCCATCCCGCCGGCGGGCTTGATCGAGATGCCGCCGGAGTCGAAGGTGATCGCCTTGCCGACCAGGCCGAGCACGACATCGGGACGCGTCGGCGCCGGAGGCTCGTACTTGAGGACGATGAGGCGCGGCTCGTTGTGCGAGCCAATGCCGACCGCGAGCAGGGCGCCCATGCCGAGCTTCTCCATCTCCTTCGGGCCGAGCACGGTCGCGGTCAGGTGCTCGTGCTCGTCGGCGAGTGCGGTCGCCTGCTCCGCGAGCGTCACGGGATAGAGCTCGTTCGGCGGCATATTCGCTAGGTCGCGCGCACGGTTCGTTCGCTCGGCGAGGAGCGCCGCCCGCTCGGCGGCGGCGCGCAGTTCCGGCGTCTCGAAATGCCCGACGACGATGTGGTCGATCGTCTTCGGACGCCCGTTGTCGCTCGTCTTCCAGCGGCCCGGCGAGTACCCGCCGATGATCGTCCCTTCGACGAGCGCGGCCGCCTGGTCGGCGAGCGGGACGGCGAGCCGTTCGTCCAGCTGCCAGCACAGCGTCCCGCCGATGCGGGCGAGTTCGTGCGCCGCTGCGGCGCCGGCCGTGCGCAGCGCGTCGAGGTCGACGTCGTCGCGCTTGCCGATGCCGGCGGCGACGATGCGCGTGCCGCCGTCGTGGACGATCACGGCTTCGCCGCGCTCGCCGCGCAGCTCTCCCGTGCTCACGAGCTCGGCGAGCCGGCCGTCGAGCCCGGCCTCGGGCGGCTGCGTGACCGGAATGGCGAGGGCGTCGGCCGTCACCTGCTCCGGCAGCGCGATGTCGATCGTGACCCCCATGGCCGGTCTAGAAGAGCTTTTGCAGCTTCATCGCGGCGCCCATGTCGCCTTTGACCTTCAGCTTTCCGGTCATGTAGGCGCTCGTGGGATTCTGCTCGCCCGCGATGATCTTCTCGAAGGTCTCCTGTGAAGTGGCGATCGTCACGTCGGCGTCGCCGCCGCCTTCCTTCACCGTCACTGTGCCGTCGTCGACGTCGACCGTCCACTGGCCGGCGCCCTCGATGTCGAAGAGATACGAGTTCGTCATGCCCGCCGTCTTCGACGAATCGGCGCGCGACGGGAGGTTCGCGAAGAAGTCCTGAACGGTCTCGGCCATGCGCCGGACCCTACCTACTCCTCCAGTTCTACGAGGAGGGTTCCGCCGGCCACGCGGTCGCCTACGGCGACGTGAACGGCGCGCACCGAAGCGTCGTACGGGGAGACGAGCGGCGTCTCCATCTTCATCGCCTCGAGGACGACGAGCGGCTGCCGCGCGGAGACCCGGTCGCCGGCCGCGACGAGCACCTTGATGACCGTCCCCGGCATCGGCGCGCTGACGGTGGACTGCTCCTGCGTCGGCCGATGATCGGCCGCGGCGGCGCGGTCCGGTGGCGGGACGGGCGGCGGCGCGGGGAGGTTGAGCCGCCACGGCGTTCCCCAGGCGCGTGGCGCTGTGGGCATGCGCGAGAGTGGCGGGTGTTCGATGAGAAATGCGGTCGTCGCGCCGCCGGCGCGCACGATCGGATGGTCGACGAGCCAGCGGAGGAACGGAAGGTTGGTCGTCACGCCTTCGACCTCGGTCTCGCGCAGCGCGGCGGCGAGATGGTCGAGCGCCTCCGCGCGCGTCGGCGCGTGCGCGATGAGCTTCGCGATCATCGCGTCGTACGACGTCCCGATCTCGTCGCCCTCGGCGACGCCCGCGTCGACGCGGATCGAGGTGGGGAGGACGAGCCGTTCGATGCGTCCCGCCTGCGGCAGGAACGTGCGCGGGTCCTCGGCGTACAGTCGTACCTCGACGGCGGCGCCGTCTATCTCGCCGGTGGGCGCGTTCCCGCCGTCGGCGATGCGCAGCTGCGCCTGGACGAGGTCGACGCCGGTGACGAGCTCCGTGACCGGGTGCTCGACCTGAATGCGCGCGTTCAGCTCGAGGAAGTAGAAGTCGCCGCCGTCGAGGACGAACTCGGCGGTGCCTGCGCTCACGTAGCCGATCGCGCGCGCAAAGGCGACCGCGGCGCCGCTCATCGCCGCGCGCAACGCGGGCGTCACAGCCGGTGACTCCTCGAGCACCTTCTGATGGCGTCTCTGGACCGAGCAGTCGCGCTCGCCGAGTGCGACCACGGTTCCGTGCGTGTCGGCGACGAGCTGGATCTCGACGTGGCGCGGCCGCTCCAGGTAGCGCTCGAAGAAGACCGTGTCGTCGCCGAATGCGGCGTTTGCCTCGCGTCGCGCCGCCGCCACCGCGTCGTCGAGCTCACCCGGGCTGCGCACGACGCGCATGCCGCGCCCGCCGCCGCCTGCAGCCGCCTTGACGACCAGTGGGAAGCCGATCTCCTCCGGCGTCCCCGTCGGCAGCACCGGTATGCCCGCGGCGCGCGCGGTCGCCTTCGCCGCGAGCTTGTCCCCGCCCGCGCGCAGCGCCGCGGGCGGCGGCCCGATCCACGTCAGCCCGGCGGCGATGACTGCCTCCGCCAGCTCTGCCGACTCGGCGAGGAAGCCGTAGCCGGGATGCACGGCATCCGCGCCGGCTTCGCGCGCGGCGCGCACATGCTCGGCCGGATCGAGGTAGGACGCGATCTCGACGGTTGCGTCCGCCGAGCGCGCGTGCAGCGAGCCGCGGTCGTCCGGCGCGACGACGGCCACCGTTCCGACTCCCAGCTCCTCGCACGCGCGGAACACGCGCAGCGCGATCTCGCCGCGATTCGCCACCAGGACCCGGTTCACGGGGTTAGTGTCGCAAGCATGGTCAGGTGGGGGTTGATGTCGACGGCGCGCATCAACGACGCCCTGGGGAATCGACGCCCCTGGCATGTTCTTGGACCGCGGGGGTAACAGCAAGCGGGTCGATGTCGCACCTGCGGACCGCTACCGGCTCCAATCGGACAACTTCAGCCGCGCGATCCGCGGCCTCGAGCTGCCGCTCCTCGGGCGCGAGGATGCGTTCGGGCAGGCGCGAACGATCGACGCGCTCTACCGGTCGGCGGAGGCTCGCATGCCTGTTTCTCTGTAGCTTCGTGCTGTTCGGCGCGGGCGCCGCCCGCGCTGCAACGGTCGTCGTCGTCACCGGCCGCGGCTGGGGGCACGGGGTGGGGATGAGCCAATGGGGCGCGCGCGGATACGCGCTGCACGGGTGGAGCTTCCGGCAGATCCTCGGGCACTACTACCCGGGCACACAGCTCGCGTCGACGTCGAACCTGACGGTGCGCGTGCTGCTCGGTGCGGCCCAGCCCGGCGCCGAGATCGCATGCGCGGCCGGCATGCGCGTCGGCGATGCGACCGGGCGGACGTTCGCGCTGCCGGCGAAGACGTACAACGTCGGCCCCGGAATGCTCGTCGACAAGCACCGGCTGCAATCGCCCATCGCGTTCTATTGCAACGGCGGCCCGCTCCTGTGGGACGGGCGCGCCTACCACGGCACGCTCGTCGTCTACAGCGGCGGCGGCCGGCTCGCGGTCGTCGACGCGGTCGACCTGGAGGATTACGTCCGAGGCGTCGTCGGCGACGAGATGCCGCACCGGTGGCCGCTCGCCGCGCTCGAGGCGCAGGCGGTGGCCGCTCGCTCATACGCCCTTGCGACGCTGCACCCGCGCAAGCGCTTCGACCTGTTCGCGGACGACCGCAGCCAGGTGTACGGCGGGATGGGAGCGGAGACGCCGGGGACGCTCTACGCCGCGACGCAGACGGAGGGGCGGATCCTCACGTACGGCGGCCGGGTCGCGACCACGTACTTCTTCTCCACGTCGGGCGGGCGTACGGCGGACGTGCGGGACGTCTGGCCGCAGCTCGGCACCGTTCCGTATCTCCGCTCGGTGCCCGACCCGTATGACGCCGCCTCGCCCGTGCACGAATGGGGGCCGTTCGCGCTCTCGCCTGCGGCGCTCATGGCGCGGCTGGGCGTGCCGTTCGGCGCGCTGCACGTCGTGCGCGACAAGTCGGGACGGGTCGCGAGCCTCGAGATCGGAGGCGTCACGCTCTCGGGCTTGCAGGTGATGCGCCTCCTCCACCTCCGCTCGACGTGGTTCAGCGTAGGCGCGCTCGCCCTGACCGATTCGCGTAGCTCGGTCGTGTTCGGGCGGAAGCTCGCGCTCGACGCGAGCACGGAGGGAGTGGCGGATGCCTTGCTGCAGAAGCTGACCCCGGCCGGCTGGGTGACGCTGCGCAGCGTTCGGACGACGCGACGTGTCTGGGTGACGCCGCAGGCGTACACGATCTACCGCCTCACGGCCGGGCGCGTCCGCGGGCCGGAGGTCGGCGTGTCCGTGGCTCCGGTCGTGCGTGCGCGGCTCGTGTCGAGCGTGCAGCTCGCAGGACAGATCGTGCCGCGCCCGAGCGGAGCCGTGACAGTGTCGCGCTACGTCGCAGGCGGGTGGCGCATCGTCGCCAGGCCGCAGGTCGACGGGCGCGGCGTCTTCAACGCGCCGCTGCGTCTGCGTCCCGGCGGCTATCGCGTCGACGTCGCCGGCGACGTGAGGCTCGCGCCGGCGTCGCTGAAGCTGCGCGTCACCTCGCGCATCCTCGCGTCGCTGCACAAGTAGGCTCTCGCACGTGAGCCCGACGTTCATGCTCGGCGGAGAGCTCGAGGTGCGCCGGCTCGGCTTCGGCGCGATGCGCGTCGTCGATGACCGCGAGGAGGGTGTCCGCGTCGTCCGTCGCGCCGTCGAGCTGGGCGTGAACTTCATCGACACCGCCGACATCTACGGCGCGGGGCGCAGCGAGGAGCTCGTCGCCGAAGCGCTGCACCCCTATCCCGACGGGCTCGTCATCACGACGAAGGGCGGCCTCGGCTGGGGATTGCAGGATCGGGTTCGCGACGGGCGGCCGGAGCACTTGCGTGAAGCGTGCGACGCGAGCCTGCGGCGGCTGAAGCTCGAGCGCATCGACCTGTATCAGCTGCACCGTCACGATCCGGAGGTGCCGATCGAGGAGTCGATCGGCGCGCTCGAGCAGCTGCGCCTGGAGGGAAAGATCCGGATGATCGGCGTTTCGAACTTCTCGCTCGCTCAGCTGCGACAGGCGCAGGCGGTGACGAAGATCGTCTCCGTGCAGAACCAGTACAACCGCGGCCTGCTCATCTCCGACGAGGTGCTCGATGCGTGCACGGAGGAGGGGATCGCGTTCATGCCGTGGGAGCCGCTCGGCGAGGGGCTGACGCGCGGCTCGGTCCATGAGCTGCGCTGGCTGCTCGACCGCTCGCCGGTGATCCTCCCGATTCCGGGCACGTCGAGGGTCGCGCATCTCGAAGAGAACATGCGCGCGGTCGCTTGACGCGGCTTGCGCTCCTCGGCGCCACGCTACTCGTCCTCGTGCTTAGCGCCTCTGCCACCGCCGGCGCGTCGTTTCCTTCCGAAGGCTTGATGTTTGCGCGCCCGCACGTCGTCGTCGTCGTCGATCTTCGCGGCCGTGTCGTCGCGAAGCTGATCGGCTACCGGCTGGCGCCCGAAAGCGGCGACCCGCTCGTCGACCCAATGGTGCAGCAGGAAGTCGGCGGGACCTACCTCACTCCTGCCCTGCCGGTGCTCGTCGGGCCGGGGAAGAGTGTGTGGGAGCTCTCCGGAAGGAGGCTCGCGCGCCTTCGGCGCGGCCTCATTCCTCTCCCCGGTGGCGCAGACATCGTGGGCCGCGTCGCCGGGAAGCGATCCGACGGCTCGCCCATCGTCTCGGTGACGGTCCGCGACGCGAAGACGCATCGGCTGCTCGAGCCCGCGAGCGCGACGTCCTGGTTTGTCGCGGGCCATCTGCTCGTTGATCCGAGCTTCGTGACCGATCTCGTCACGCGCAGGCAATGGCGACTACCCGTGGGCGTGATCTGGGCGCAGGGCGTCGGCGCAGACACGTGTAACCCGGCGGGCATCGTCGGCGACGCCGTCGTCGCCGTCTGCGCCATTGTCCGGAAGAACGGCGCCGCCGTCGTCCGTGCGTTCGCCGTACAGCACGACGGCCGCCGCGTCCCCGTGAGCGGCCCGTTCCGGTACGCGAACTTCGGCGCCGAGACGGCGCTTCTCTCGCCCGACGGCAAGCATGTCGCGGCAACACTCGCCGTCGGGTGCGGTCTGTCTCCGTCGATCGTCGCCGGGACGAACGGTGGCGCGCCGCACGACCTCGGGCAGTCGTATGCGCTCGGGTGGTCGGGAGCGGGTCGCATCGTCGCCGAGTTCGCGCACGGGGAGTGCACGAAGACGTCGCCGCCGGAGGTCGACCTCGTCGACCCGACGACCTTCGCCCGCTCGACCGTCTACGTGCTTCCGAAAGACACGCAGGGCTTCGCGTTCTGGTCGTCCGACACCGCCTGATCAGCCTCTCCAGTTGGGCTTGCGCTTCTCGAGGAACGCGCGGAGACCCTCCTGCCCTTCGACGCTCGTGCGCCGCGCCGCGATCCATTGCGCGGTCTCCGACCCGTCGGGCCGCTCGCGCACGAGTCGCTTCGCCCAGCGCGCCGCTTGCGGGCCTGCCGACAGCAGTTCGCCGACGACGCGATTGACGGCCGCGTCGAGATCGTCTACGACCTCGTGCACGAGCCCGATGCGCAACGCCGTCTCCGCATCGAAACGCTCGCCCGTGACGAAATAGCGCCGCGCGGCGCTCGGTCCGATCTTCGCGAGCGCGAAGGGCGAGATCACCGCGGGAATGATCCCGAGCTTCACCTCGGAGAACGCGAACACCGCATCGCGCGACGCGACCGCGATGTCCGATGCCGCCACGAGCCCCGCGCCTCCACCGAGCGCATGCCCCTGCACCCGTGAGACGACCGGTGCGAGGCAGCTGTCGATCGACTCGAGCATCCGCCGCAGCGCGTTCGCGTCGGCCATGTTCGCGTCGAGCGAGAGATCGACGGACGAGCGCATCCAGTCGACGTCGGCGCCGGCGGAGAAGCTCCGTCCTTCGCCTGCGAGCACGACGGCGCGGGCGCGGCCGACGTCGACGAACGCCTCCGCGAGCTCTGCGATGAGCGCGGCGTCGAAGGCGTTGTGCCGATCGGGGCGCGCAAGCGTGATGCGGAGGACGTCGCCGTCGCGCTCGATGCTGAGGTTCGCCATAGAGTGCGCCAATGCTACGCGGAGCCTTCGCTGCCGCCCTCACGCCGTCGAACGAGGAGGCCTACGGGCCGTACGTCGACTTCCTCGCCGCCGGAGGGCTGGACGGAATCCTCGCGCTCGGCACCACGGGCGAGGGGATGCTCTTCTCCGTCGAGGAGCGGAAGAGGGTCACCGAGCTGTTCCTCGAGGCCGCACGCGGGAAGCTGAAGATCGCGGTGAACGCCGGCGCCCAGTCGACCGCCGACACCGTCGAGCTCGCCGCTCACGCCACTGCGGCCGGAGCGGACGGGGTCGCGGTGATCTCGCCGCCGTACTTCCCACTCGACGACGAAAGCGTGCTCGCGCACCTCGCCGCCGCCGCAAGCGCCTGCGCGCCCACGCCGTTCTACGTGTACGAGTTCGCGCGCGCGAGCGGGTACGCCGTGTCGTCTGCCGTGCTCGCCCGCCTGCGCGAGCAGGCGCCGAACCTCGTCGGCATGAAGGTGTCTGACACGCCGTACGAGGCGTTCGAGCCGTACCTGCACGAAGGGCTCGACGTCTTTGTCGGACCGGAGGCATTCATCGGTCGCGGGCTCGCGGCCGGCGCCATCGGCGCTGTCTCCGCGCTCGCGAGCGCGTTCCCCGAGCACGTCGCCCGGGCCGTGCGCGATCGCACCGACGACCTCGCTCCGCTGCGCGAGACGCTCGAGCGGTTCCCGCGCCACGCAGCGCTCAAGCTCGTCGTCGTCCGACGCGGCGTTCCGATGCCACCTGACGTGCGCGCTCCGCTTCGGCGGCTGACCGCGGACGAGGAGCGCGCCTTATTCGACGCGCTCGAGCCGTGGCTCGTGCACGAGTAAGGCTGTCAGGAGGACGAGCGCGACGTCGCGGACGAGCACGACCGCGACGATTGAAGGCCGCATGTCGGTGGCGTAGTGCCAATAGCGGGCCGGAAACTCGACCTGCGTGAGGACGAGCGCGACGAAAAGCACCACCTGTGCCGCGCGATCGCGCACGAGCGGAACGAGCGGGATGAGCCAGACGAGGTACTGCGGCGACAGCACCTTTCCGAACGCCACGAAGGCGACGACTGCGGCGGCCGCGAAGGCGACGAGCCGCTCCCGGGTCTGCTGCCCGCGCGCGTAGAGCAGCCAGATCGTGACGAGCACGAGGGCCTGCACGATGCTCGTGACGACCTCGACTGCGCGGACGCCGCTCCCGCTCACGTTCTGCGACTTCGTCGTGAAGACGTGCAGGGTCGTCCCGAACACAAGGTGGACGGCGATGAGGAGAGCGGCGCCGATGCTCTCGATCTGGAGCGGCCGGTCGAGCTGGACGGTGAAGCTGTGCGCGATCCCCGCCGGCGCGACCACGACGAACGGGAGGAACACCGCGGCGCACACGGCCACGACGATCACTGCCCACGTGAGAGCCGCACGCCGGCCGTGGCGCCGCCAGATCCACGCGAGCCCGATCGGCGCGAGCACGACCGGAAAGAGCTTCGTCGCGATCGCCGCGGCGAGCAGCACTGCGCTCGTCGCTCTCCGCTCCCACAGCAGCGCCGCGAGGGCGCCGACGGTCAGCGCCGCCACCCAGAGGTCGAACCGCGAGAGCATCAGGTTCCCGAGCAGGAGCGGGGACGCTCCCACGAGGAGCATCGACGTGACCGCACGCAACGGTGGGGGCCGCAGCGCCGCGAGCGCGAGGCCCGCGAGAAGCGTCATGAGCACCCCTGCGCCCGCCATCCATTTCTCGAATGAATGTCCGAAGTCGCCGAAGTTGCCGCGCCTCGCGGTCAGCTCCGGCGCGAGCATGGGCAGCAAGGCGCCGGGCGGATACTCGACCGCGAAGTCGCGGTAGGGCACCTGGCCGGACACGATCGCGTCGCCGTACGTCTCGTAGCCCGGTGTGTCGACGATCTGCCCGGCCGAGCGGTACCACAGCTGGTGGAGCAGCGTCCACGAGCCGAGGAAGAGCGCAGCAGCCGCGGCGGCGAGCGCCGCCCAGCGGCCCTTAGTCACTCGACGTCGAACTCCTCGAAGACGACCGCGTCCACGCCGAGCAGCGCCGGGATCTCGGCGAGGTCGGGCAAGTCGTCGCCGAGCGCGAAGAGACCGAAACGCTCGCCGATGTCGTTCGAGATCCAGTACGAGCCGTCCGGCAGCTCGGGCAGGTGCTCGCGCAGCTCGTCGAGCGTCGTCTTCGAGTCGGCCAGGTTCCAGATGACGACTCGTGCCACCATCTACATGCGGAAGACGCCGAACGTCGTCTCGGGGATCGGCGCATTGAGTGCGGCCGTAAGTCCGAGCGCGAGCACGCGGCGCGTGTCGAGCGGATCGATGATGCCGTCGTCCCACAGACGCGCCGTCGAGTAGTAGGGGTTGCCTTCCTCCTCGTACTTCGCGCGGATCGCGTCCTCGTCGACGTCGCCGACCATCGAAAGCACGGTGGCGGCCTGCTCGCCGCCCATGACGGAAATGCGCGCGTTCGGCCACATCCACAG
>DATBQM010000059.1:0-15238 GCA_036560805.1 Gaiellaceae bacterium
GCCGAGGTCGTGTTGGCGATGCCCATCTCCCCGAGGGCGACGACGTCGACGTCGAGCCCACCGACGAGTTCGTCCGCAGCGGCGAACTCACGCTCCACCTCCATCGCGGTCATCGCCGGCCCTTTGGTCATATTGTTCGTCGGGGATCCGACTCCGCAATCGACGATGTGTAGCCGCGCGGCTGCTCGCCGCGCGAGCACGTTGATCGCCGCACCGCCGGCGGCGAAGTTCGCGACCATCTGCGCTGTCACCTCACGCGGGTATGCCGACACGCCCTCGTCCGCGACGCCATGGTCGCCCGCGGCCACGACGATCACTTTCTCGAGGCGCTCCGGAACGAAGCCGCGGATTTCCGCGATGCGGCAGCCGAGATCCTCGAGCCGGCCCAGGCTCCCGCGCGGCTTGGTCTTCATGTCGTACGCGCGGCGCGCGTCGTCGGCCGCGCTCACGAGAGCCTCAGCGCCCGTCCGGCGACGACGAAGTACGCCTCGTCGGCGGCGTCGACCCACGCGGCGTTCACCCGGCCGAGGTGGTCGCGGTAGGAGCGCGCGAGCGTGTTGTCGGGGACGATGCCGAGACCGACCTCATTCGTCACCGCGATGGTTAGCCCATCTCGCCTTGCCGGGACATCGCCGTCACCGCCGTTCGCGATCCAGAGCGAGAGGCAGTCGACGATGACGGTGTCGGCGTCCGACACCGAGGCGAGCGCGCGATCCAGCGCAAGGGGCTCCTCGATCGTCGTCCAGTGCGGCGGACGCTCCGCCTTGTGGAGCACGATGCGTTCCGCCATCTCGTCGTCGCCGGCCTCGCCGGTCGCGATGAACGTGACAGGAGCGCCTTCGGCCCTCGCGCGTTCGACCGCCAGCGTGGACTTGCCGCTGCGCGCGCCGCCGACGTAGACGACGAGCGTCACCGGCGCTGCGGGAGGACAAACGTCCCGTCCTCGTCAGAGACGATCCGAACGCTCGCGCCGTAGTACGCGGAGAGGTTCGCGGCTGACAGCACGTCGGCGGGCTCGCCCTCGGCGACGATCGCGCCGCGATCGAGCAGGACGAGCCGGTCGGCGTACTGGCCCGCCAGTGTGAGGTCGTGCATCGTAGAGACGACGGTGAGGCCGTCGCCACGGAGCGAGTCGACAAGCTCGAGCACCTGTTGTTGGCGGCCCAGGTCGAGAGACGTCGTCGGCTCGTCGAGGAGCAGCACCCGTGCCTCCTGGGCGAGCGCTCGGGCGAGCACGGCACGCTGAAGCTCGCCGCCCGAGAGCGATCCGAGCCCGCGCTCCGCGAACGGGAGCAGGTCGAGGCGCTCGAGTGCGCGCGCCGCCGCTTGCCGGTCGCCACGCCCCTCGGCCGCGAGATATCCGAGATGCGGCGTCCGGCCGAGCAGCGCGTACTCGGCGACCGTCAGCTCCGGCGGCGTCACCGGGTTCTGCGGAACGAATGCGATCATCCGAGCGAGCTCGCGGCGACCGAGCTCTCGGACGTCGCGACCGTCGAGCAGCGCCTCGCCGCCGAACGGCAGCAGACCGCACAGCGCGCGCAGCACGCTGGTCTTACCCGCGCCGTTCGGGCCGATGAGCATCAGCCACTCCTCCGCGGCAGCGTCGAGCGTGATGCCGCGCACGGCCTCGGCCCCGTCGAAGCTGACGGTGAGATCGCGGAGCTCGATCACCGGATCGACCTCGAGGAGCGCAGGACGACCGCGAAGAACGGCGCGCCGAAGAAGGCGGTGACGACGCCGATCGGCAGCTCGGCCGGCGAGATCACCGTCCGCGCGAGCACGTCCGCGAGCACGAGGAAACCGGCCCCGACGACGAGCGACAGCGGGATGACCGCCCGATAGCTCGTGGAGACGAGCAGCCGAATGGTGTGCGGGACGATGATCCCGACGAACGCGATCAGGCCGCTGACGGCGACCGCGGCGGCCGTGCCGGCGGTCGCGGCGATGACGATCAACAGCCGGAGCCGCGCAACGTTGACTCCGAGGCTCGTCGCCTCTTCGTCGCCGACGCTGAGAACGTCGAGCACACGCCGGTGGAGGAGGATCGCGGCCGAGCTCACGACGACGTACGGCGCGGCAACGGCGACCTGCCGCCAGCTCGCAGTCGAGAAGCCGCCGAGCAGCCACGAGTAGACGTCCCGCAGCGTGTTCGTGTGCTGCTGCTGCACGAAGGTCTGGATCGCGGTGAAGAAGAGCGTCATGGTGAGCCCGGCCAGTACGAACGTGCCGGCGGTGCGCACCGTCCCCGCCGACCGCCCGAGAACGTATGCGGCTGCGACAGCGGTAAGGCCTCCGACGAATGCGGCGAGCGGGAGGAGCTCACCCGTCGTGCCCACATGGCCGTAGGTGATCGCGAGCGTCGCGCCGAGCCCCGATCCGGCGGCGACGCCGAGCAAGTACGGATCCGCGAGCGGGTTGTGGAAGACGCCCTGATACGACGAGCCGGCGATCGCGAGCATGCCGCCGACGATCGCCGCCAGCACGACACGGGGCGCGCGGATCTGCCAGAGCACCGCTTCGTCGAGACTGCCGAGCCGCGAGTGCACGTGGAGGAACGGGAGATGCGAGAGCGCCGAGGTGACGATTCCGGTGACGCCGATGCTGACCGGGCCGACTCCAAGGCCGACGAGCAGCGCACCGACGAGGAACGCTCCCGCGAGGAACCGCCACGGGCGCGAGACTCCCCGCGCCCGGACGGTTGCCTCAGCGGTGCTGACGCTGGCCATTACTTCTTCCGTGCGACGTTCGCGATCGCGCGGACGAAGTCGACGATGCGCGGGCCCCAGCGCGATGCGACGCTGTCGTTGACCGCGATCACGCGATGGTGTTGGACGGCGGCGACGCCGCTCCATCCCGGACGCGCGGCCACCGACGCTGCCGTCTGTGCGCAGCACACCGAGTCGGCGAGCACGACGATGTCGGGGCTCGACGCGACGATGTACTCGGCCGACAGCTGCGGATAGCCGGAGTGCGTCGTGTCCGCGGCGTCCGCGATGTTCTTGAAGCCGAACAGCTTGTAGATCCGTCCGATGAACGTCGCCGAGGTCGCCGAGTAGTAGGTGGGATCGAGCTCGTGGTAGACGGTCTGGTGCCGCTGCGCCTTCGGAACGCTGCGCAGGAGCTTCGTCAGGGTGCTCTCCATCCCACCGACGACTGTCTTCGCCTGCAGAGCGTGACCGGTCGCACTGCCGATCTGACGGATCTCGTCATAGGCCTGCGCGATGTTGTCGGCTGCCGGCTCGAGCAGAACGCTGATGCCGAGCTTCTGGAGCGACGCAACGACGTTGTCGATGTCGTTCGAGACAACCACGAGGTCGGGCTTGTAGCCGGCGATCGCCTCGACGTTCGGCGTGAAACCGGAGAGCGACGTGCGCGGCACCCCTTTCGGGTAGTCCGAGTCGTTGTCGACGGCGATCACCTGCGACCCGGCGCCGACGGCGAACAGGTCCTCGGTGCCCGTCGGCGAGAGCGAGATGACACGCGTCGGGCGCGTCTTGACGACGATGTCGCCGTTGGCGGCGTGGATCGTGACCGGGAATGCCGACGCGTGCCGCGTGGCAGCGGCGGACGGCGCGAGAATCGCAGCGAGAGCCGCGAAGAGAACGAGGGAACAGCGAAGCACGAATCCTCCCTTCCGCGAGGGGTTCGATTTGGCGGCGGGCAGCAGGTCTTCTGACTCGGGGCTCCCTCCCCCACCGTCTTCCCAGGCCCGAAGGCCCAGTGACGTCGTGGTGGGTGAGCGTCTCCCCTTACAGCGGCGGGACCGTCCCGGTCTTGCACCGGAGTTCCCTTACCGCTCGCCGGTATGTGGAGCGCGACTCTAGCATGGCCTGTTGTGGACGCAGTCGCGCTCGATCTCGACGCCGTGCTCGCGGACACGCGGCCCATCTGGCGCGACTGGCTCGAGGACGCGTCGCGGCGCGCCCGGGTGGAGCTGGACGTGCCCGAGGACCGAGCCGAGGCGGCGGTGCTCCTCGACGAGCAGCTCGGCGACTGGCGTCCGCTCCTGGAGCGGTTCGCCGCCGACCGCGGTCCGCTGCATTTCCGTCCGCGCGCGGAGACGAGCGCGGCGCTGCGCCGCCTCGAGGGCGCGGGCGTGCGCATCGGGGTCTTCACGGATGCGCCGCGCGAGCTGGCCGAGATCGCGCTCGCGCACGTGGGCGCGGCGCGGCGGGTGGCCGTCGTCGGCCCGCTGGACGAGGTGCTGCGGGAGCTCGGCGACGGCGCCGTCGTCGTCCGGTCGCGTGAAGCCCTCGCGGGACTAGGATGAACCCCGTGGAAAGCGAGCTTTCCGACCGCCGCTTCGACATCCTGCTCGAGCGTCTCGACCGCATCGGCGACGAGCTCGCGAAGGTGAGCAAGCGAATCGACAACGACGAGCACTTCCTGCGACTGACGCGGGAGCTCGCAACGTTGAACGAGTCGCTTCAGGCACTCGCCTACGCAGCACTCGGCTCACAGGCGCCGAACGTCCGGCGCCGGCGCACCGGCTAGACCGGGAGCAGCTGCGGATACGAGAGTGTCACGGAGCCGTCACCGTGCAACGAAAACGCGCTCCAATCTTGCGGTCCGGACGTGACGAAGTCGTGGCACAGACGTTTTCGTGGCTGCCACCCGTCTTAGTGCACGGACCAGATGTCCAAGACGCCTGACGTCGCGTGATCGTTTGCGTTCCCTTCGGGGAGCGCAACGTGGCCGTCGATGACGATCGGGCTGTTCCAGTGCCCCCCGCCGCACGGAAGCGTTGCGACGAGCGCGCCCGAGCCGAGTTTGTAGACATTCAGGCCGCCGCCCGGGTCGTAGACCCAGAGCAGGCCGCCGGCGACGACCGGGCTCGTGCCGCCGGTGCCGTGCTGCCACGCCTGCGTCAGGTGCCCTGAGCGGTAGCGCCACGCAGCGGTGCCGCCGTTGTCGGCGGCGAAGAACCACGTCGTCGACCCCGTGCGCCAGACCGCCGGCGCGGTGAAGAGATCTGTCCCGGACGGCGTGGACACCGTCTGCAGCTCCCCGCCCTTGTGCGGCGCGGTCCCGCGCATACGCGCAACGGAGAGCACGCGGATCTTCCCGTCCTTGCCTCCCTGCGCGATGTGCCCCGCGTCGAGGACAACCGGAGAGGTCGACCCGAGGTCGAGGTCGGAGGAGTTGAGCTGATCCGTATCGGACGGCGTGTAGTTCCCGAGAAGCTTGGTCGCGTCCGGCGAGAGGCGAAGCACCGCGTCGCCCCAGTTCGTCGTGCCGTTCCACGGCGCGTTGCCTGTGGCGACGAGCAGATCGCCCGAGGATGGATCGACGACGGCGCCGGAGCGCCCCCAGATGGCGGAGTCGCTCGCGCCGCACGTGCTCGGGACGATCAGGCTCGCGCGATTCGAGCACAGCGAGTTCCACACGTGCAGCAGGCGCCCGCTCGCGCCGTCGATGACGGCGACGTGCCCCTGGTAGGGAGGCGCATCGCCGATGTAGCCGCCGGTGACGGCGATCACATGGCCGCCCGCGTAGTTGAGCGCGGCGGCGATCTTCTCCCGCGACGGCAGCTTCGTGATCGACACGCTCCAGACCGTGTGGCCGTTCGAGGTCGCGAGCTTGTAGATGCTCCCGCCCGGGGAAGCGGCATAGATCCACTTCTCCGACGGGTCGGCGACCGGCGTCGCCGTCGTGATCTGCGCACTGCCGGCCCACGACGAATAACCCGGAGGCGTGAAGCGCCACTTGACCGCTCCGGTCGAGGCGTTGATCGCCTCCGTCTTCCCGTAGGTCGTCGTGACGAAGAGGACGCCGTTGAGATAGAGCGCCGACGAGTCGACGGTGCCGTCGAGCGCCACCTTGCGCAGCGTCAGCGACTTGACGTTCGCCGCCGTGATGCCGGTTGCGTTCGGGTTGACGCCGGTGCGGGACGCGGACCAGTCGAATGTCAGCCAGTCGTGGCTGACAGTCGTCCGAGCGGTCCCCCCGATCAGGAGCGATGCAACTGCAGTTAGCGCCGCAAGAGCACGCGTCGGAGCTCGTCCTCCTTGCCCGGTTCCAGAATCGCCAGGACCTGGTCTCCCGCTTCGAGCTGCGTCGCGCCGACGGCGATCTCCGCGCGGCCCGACCGCATGACCGAGATCAAGCGGGCTCCGTCCGGCAACTCGAGGTTCTCGACGCGCTTCCCTGCCGAGGGCGAGTTCTTGTCGATCTGCACCTCGACGATCTCGAGATTCTCCTTGCGCAGCTCGAGCAAGTGGATGAGGTCGTGCTCGGGCACCTCGTGCTCCACGAGCGCCATGATGCTCGAGGTCGCACAGACGGTCGGCGAGATCCCGAGCAGGTCGAAGTGCGCCTGGTTCCGGGGATCGTTCACACGAGCTATGACCTGCTCGACGCCGTATTTCTCACGCGCGAGCTGGGCGATGACGAGGTTGTCCTCGTCGTCGCCGGTGAGTGCGAGGACGATGTCGGGCGGCCGCGCGATGCCCGCGCGCTCGAGCACGTGCAGCTCGGTTCCGTCGCCGCGGTGGACCTGGTGCTCGAACTCGTCCTCCAGACGCTCGAAGCGGTCGCGCTCCTGCTCGATCAGCGTCACCTCGTGACCGAGCCGGATCAGCGAGCGGGCGACGTTCGCGCCGACCTTGCCGCCGCCGGCAACGATCGCGTACATCAGCTCGCCACCCTCGCGGGCGGCGCGATGCCGCAGCTGCGCACCGCGTCCATGAGCGTGTCGATCGCGGTCTTCGTCGGGCACACGGTGCGAAGCCCGCGCGCGCTGTAGAAGTCGGCACGGGCCGGGTCGAGCACGCGCGCGACGACGCAGCCGATGTCGAACCGCTTCTGGGCCACCTGTGCGATGACGATGTTCGTGTTGTCGCCGTCCGTCGCGGCGACGACGGCGTCGGCGTCCTCGATCCCGGCCTCCCGGAGGAGGGTGACGTCCATGCCGTGCCCCACGATGAACGCGCCCGGCCAATGCTCGCCGAGACGCGCGAGGGCGTCCTCGTTCTCGTCCACGACGGTGACGTCCCAGCCCTCCCGCTGGAGCTGGAGGGCGATGGACGAGCCGACGCGGCCGCAGCCGATGATCAGTGCGTTCATCCGGGTTGCAGCGTAGCGCCGGAGGGCTCCTCGAGCGATCCCTGCGGGAAGGCGACGATGAGCACCTCGGCAGGCGCCTTGCGCAGCACGTAGTCGACCGTCGGCGAAAAGAAGCGCGACTGCCGGCGCCATCGGGGCGACGACCCGAGGACGATGAGGTCGACGCCGTCCTGCTCCGCAGCCTCGACGATCGCCTCCCCGATCGAGCGCGCGCGCACGGTCTTCCCGAGCACCGGGACACCGTGGTCGGCGCCGAGCGCGGCCGCCTCGGCGAGCGACGCAGCCGCCCGTTCCTCGGCGTCGTACATCGGCGAGTCGAGCGGCTGGTCGAGCGGGACGCGGATGACGTAGAGCGCCTCGACGGCGGCACCGCGCTCCTGCGCGAGCTTGACCGCCGTCGCAACCATCTCCTCGCCGATTTCCCCGAGCTTCATCGGCACGAGGATCTTCGAGAACTGGACCTGCGGAGGCAGGACCTGCTCGTTGCTGGCCTTGACGTGCTCGAGCAGCCCGGCGCCGCTGGTGCGGCGCACGAGCAGGTACACGACGACGCCGCCGAGGAGCCACGCGGAGCCGCCGTAGCGCGCGCCGACGTGCGTGACCATCGCGGCGACGAACACGGCCGCGGTCGCGAGCGCTCCGATCACGGACGGGAGCGGTATGACCGCACCGCGTACGCGTATGCCGAACGGCACGCGGAACGGTCGGCGCAGATCAGGCTTGGTCATCCGGAGGCGGATCACCGCGAGCTGCGCCGCGGTGAAGGCGAGCAGGACGCCGAAACTGAAGAGGCTCGCGAGGAACGTCACCTCGTGCGCGAGGAACGACGTTCCGATGAGGATGCCGATCGCGATGCCCGTGGCCGCGATCACGGCGGCCGGCGAGACGAGCGTGCGGCGGTTGAGCCGGCCGAACGTCCGCGGAAGCTGGCCGTGCTCGCCGAGCGAGTACGCAAGCCGGCCGAAGCCTGACACCGACGTCGTCGCGGCGGCGAGCAGGATGAGCGCGCCCGTCAGCCCGACGTAGACGCGGAGGATGTTTCCGAACCAGTGCGCGACGTGCTGCTGCAGCGCCGAGACGACACCCATGATCGGCGCGCGCAGCCAGTCGGTGCCCAGTGCCGTCGTCCCGTGCGTCGCCGGGAACGCGGACAGCGCGACGAGCGCGATCAGCACGTAGAGGACGACGACGACGCCGATCGCGCTGAAGAGGCTGCGCGGCAGGTCGCGTCCCGGCCGGCGCGCCTCCTCCGCGTAATTGGCGACCGTCTCGAGCCCGGTGTACGCGAGCGTCGCGAGCGGCAGCGCGAACGCGATCTGATGCCACGACGGCGACGTCCCGAGCGACGTTCCGTGGGCAAGCGCGTGGCCGGAGAAGAGAATTGCGAACCCGAGCACGATGAGCATGAGCTGCGTGACGAGATCGACGAGCGGGACGACGATCCCCCACGTGTAGAAGCTCGTCCGCCGGACGAGCCGGATGAACCCGATCAGTGCGACGACGACGATGCCGGTGATGACGTCGCCCGGATGCCGCGCGATGGCGTGGATGCCGAGTGCGAGCCCGAGGTAGTGGCCGAAGAAGAGCGCGGAGAGCGCGATGACGATCAGGTAGTCGAGGAACAGCACCCAGCCGGTCAGGAAGCCGGCAAAGTCGTTGAAGGCAACGCGGACGAACGTCGCGGCGCCGCCCGTTTCGCGGATCGATGCCGTTCCCTCCGCGTACGAGAGCGCGACGATGAGGAACAGGAGGCCGACGATGCCGAGCACGGCCGGCGTGAGGCCGAGGGCATGCAGCGCGATGATCCCGAGCGCGAAGTAGATCGAGGAGGCGATCTCCCCGTATGCGAGGGACGCGAGCGTCGGCGCGTCGAGCGCCCGTTGCAGCCGGGGAAGCTTGCGGGCCATGCCCGCAGGACACTAACGGCGGAACAGGAGGTAGATGCGGCCGACACCGACCGCGACGAAGAGGACGCCGACGAGCACGCCGACGAAGCCGCCTGTCCGAACGACGATCGCGATGCCGAGGCCGATCGACACCACGCCGAAGAGAAGAATCCCACGGCGATAGATCCCCATCATGCGGCCGCCCTCCCCGCCGTCACCATGACCCGGCACGGCGCGTGCTTGAGCACGTAGTCGACGGTGTCGCCGAAGATCTGCTTGCGGCCGACGGAGAGGCGCACGCGGCGCGGGCCGCCCATGACGATGATCTCCGAGCTGCGTCGCTTCGCCTCGTCCACGACCGCGCGACCGGAGTTGCGCGCGCGCACGAGCCGTGGAATGACGCGTACGCCGTACGACTCGCCGATCGCACGTGCCTCGTCCAGCTGGCGGTTCGCCTCTGCGACCTCGTCGGGGAGGTCGACGTCGAGCGGCAGCTCCAGCGGCACGTCGATGACCGTGAACGCGACGATGGTGGCGCGCCGCTCGGTCGCGAGCCGGCACGCGACGTCCATCGCCTCATCCGAGGCGTATCCGGGCGCGATCGGCACGAGGATAGACCGGTACTCGAGCGCCGCGGCAGGGCCGATGACGACTGGCGAGCGCACCGTCTCCGTCAGCGAGATCCCGAGACGGCGGCGATAGAGGACGTAGACCGCGAACCCGAACACGAGCCAGCCCAGGCCCGCGTAGCGCGTGCTCGGGTACTGCACGACGACGTCGAGCCAGGAGAGCCCCGTCCCGAGACCTCCGATGATGGCGAAGAGCGGCCAGTCGACGCCGCGCCACGTGAAGTTCGGACGCGCGCGGAACGCGAGCTCCTCGCCCGCGCGCTTGCGCCGCAGCTGGATGACCGCGGCATGCGCGACGGTGAACGAGAGCATCGCGCCGAACGAGTACATCGTGCTGAGGAACGTCGTCTTGCCCGGCAGCAGGACGACGATCGAGACGAACCCGGCGAAGACGATGAGCGAGAGCCACGGCGTCTTGAACTTCGGATGCAGCCGGCGGAATGCGGACGGCAGCTGGCGGTAGCCCGCCATCGCATACGTGATGCGCGACGCGCCGATCACGCCGGCGTTCGTCGCGATAAAGAGGATGGTCGCGGCCAGCAGGCCGACGTACACCTTGAGCACCGAGAGCAGCGTGCCGTTGATGCCGAGATGCTCGACGAGGCCGAGCACCGGGTCGTTCGCGAAGCCGCCCTTGTTGGGGCCGAGCCCGAGCACGGTCTGGTAGTGGCCGTGCACGAGCTTCACGGGCATCGCCGACAGCGCGATGAGCGGCAGCGTGAAGTAGATGGCGAAGACCGCGATCGCGACCATCGAGATCGAGCGCGGGATGCTGCGCACCGGGTCGCGCGCCTCTTCCGAGAGATTCGACACGGTCTCGATGCCCGTGTACGCGATCATTCCCACCGGGATCGCGAGCAGGAAGTTCGCCCACGTCGGCGCGACGCCGAAATGGACGTTGTGAATGAGCTTGTGCGGGCTCAGCACGAGGATGAAGCCGAGGAGGACGAGCAGGAGCTGCGTGGCGAAGTCGATGCCGGCGAGCGCGACGTTGATACGCGCGGACTCCTGGATACCAATGACGTTCAGCCCGACGAGGATCACGATCACGATCGCGCCGACGATGATGTCCCACGGGTTCTGCTTGAGCGGCTCCCAGAAGATCGAGAGGTAGTGAGGGACGAAGAACGCCGAGATGGCGATCGTGATGACGTAGTTGAGCATCTGCGCCCAGGCCGCCCCGAACGAGGCGAGCTCGTTGAACGCGTGGCGCGCGAAGCTCGACGACCCGCCCGCCTCCGGGTAGCGAACGGTTCCTTCCGCGTAGGTGGCCGCCGTCGCCGCGAAGAAGATGCCGGCGATGACGAAGACGAGCGGTGTCAGCCCGAGGGCGAAGAATGCGGTGACGCCGAGGGCGTAATAGATCGAGGAGCCGACGTTGCCGTACGCCGTTGCGAAGAGCGCGTTCGCGCCGAGGACGCGCTCGAGGTCTTGCTGCTGGCGGCGCCGCCTGGCCACGCGGTGACTGTAGTCCGTCTCCCGGCGAACGGGCCGGTGGCGATCATCACGCGGCACGGCACCTCGCGGAGGATCGAGAGCACCTCGAGCGGGAACGCGCGGCGGAAGCCGAGCCGCGACTCGACCGGCGCGCCCACGACGACCAGCTCGGCTCGATGGTCTGCCGCCACCTCTGCCAGCTCGCGGCCGAGTGCGCGCGCTCGCGTCCGGACGACGAGGCGGTGCGAGTTGACGCCATAGGAATCCGCGATGGCAGCAGCCCGCGCCAGCGGCTCGCAGAGCGCTTCCTCCTCCGCGCCCAGGTGCGCGTTCAGGGGGAGCTCCTGCGGGACGACCAGTGGTGCGACGAGGACGACGTGCGCCCGGCGGTCGGCGGCGAGCCGGCAGCCGAGGTCGAGCGCGTGCTCCGTCTCCTCCAGGCCGAGCAGCGGTACGACGATGCTGCGGTAACGAAGCATCAGAGCAGCTGATAAGGGACGCTGGCGAGGATGACGCCCGGCTCGAGCAGCAGCAGCCGCTTGACGTACAACGCCTTCTGGTTGTGCAGGATCCGACGCCAGCCGCGGGTGACGATCTCCGGCATGACGACGAGGACTGCTGTCTCCTCGTCCGCGGTCAGATCGCGGAGGTAGCCGAGCAGCGGGCCGCCGATGTCCCGGTACGGCGCCTCCGGCACCTCGAGCGGCAGCGCCGGCCCCTGCAGCGCCCACGCGCGGCGAGTGTCCGCCGCGTCGTCGCTGCTGAAGGCGAAGTGCACGGCGCGAGCGTCTTCAACACCGAGTGCGCGCACGTAGTTGATCGCGCGCATCGAGGCCGCATTGACGTCGGAGACGATGACGCGGACGGCGAGATGCTTCGGATGCTTTCTGTCGCCGGGGAGCACCGGCAGGTCGGCAACGACGACGCCGGGCTCGGCGAGCAGGCGGAGCTTCAGCCGCAGCTCGAGCGGGCGGCGGAGCTGGTCGAGCATCGACCGCGTCTTGAAGAGCTCCGGAATGACGACGGTGACGAAGTCCGCCTCGCCGCGCGGCAGGCGCCATACCTGTTCGAGCACGGAGTCGGCCCCGGCGTCGAGGGTCTCGAGCTGCGGCAAGTCGTCCGCGAAGCGGAACCAGCGCGGCCGGATCCCCGGATCCGACGACCTGGTCGGGACGTGCACCGCGCGGAAGCCGTCCCTCGCGATCTCCTGTGCGAACCACGCCGCCTCCTCGGTCGCTGCGTCGAGCGACTGCACGACGAGCAGCGTCGTGTTCCGCGGCTGCGACGCGGCCGCCACCGCCGCGGTGCCGGCGCGCAGGCGCCGCGCGAAGCGCGCGTAGTGGCGACGGACGCCGAGCATTCCGACGACGAGCAGGGGAATGGCGACGGTCACGAGCCATGCGCCCTCGGCGAACTTCGTGTAGACGACGATGAGCGTCACGAGGCCGGTCGCGGTCGCGCCGATCGCGTTGATCGTCGCCTTCGCGCGCCAGCCCTTGTCCCGTGTCCGCAGCCAGTACCGCACCATCCCCGCCTGCGAGAGCGTGAAGGCGGTGAAGACACCGATCACGTAGAGGTGGATGAGGCTGTTGGTGTTCGCGTTGTAGATCCAGAGGAGCAGTCCGGCGACCGTCGCGAGCACGAGCATTCCGTTCGAGAAGACGAGCCGGTCGCCGAGGTTCGTGAACTGGCGCGGCGCGAACCGGTCGTGCGCGAGCAGCGCGGAGAGGCGCGGGAAGCCCTGGAAGGACGTGTTGGCGGCGAGGATCAAGACGAGCAGCGTCAGGCCCTGAACGGCGTAGTACATGAACGCGCCGGCCGAGCCGGCCGGGAACACGGCGCGCGCGATCTGCGACACGACGGAGTCGGTCGAGCTCGGCAATGCGTGGAGGTGCACGGCGAGGTAGGAGACGCCGAGGAAGAGCGCAATCGCGATCACGCCGAGAATTGCGAGCGTCTGCGCGGCGTTCTTGCCGTGCGGACGCCGAAAGGCATTGACGCCGTTTGCGATCGCCTCGACACCGGTCAGCGCCGTCGAGCCGGACGAGAACGCGCGCAGGAGAACGAAGAGCGTGATCGTTCCCGTTCCGACCGGGAGCGCGTTCGGCGTGACCGCGTGATGTGCCGTCCCGGTGGCGAGCTCGACGATGCCGGCGATCACGAGCGTCGCGATCGCGGTGACGAAGAGATAGGTAGGCAATGCGAACAACAGCCCCGATTCGCGGACTCCGCGCAGGTTGGCGAGAACGATGAGCACGAGCGCGCCGATCGACAGCGCCACCCGGTGCGACTCGAGCGATGTCGCGAACGACGTGATCGCGAAGACGCCTGCCGAGATCGACACCGCGACGGTGAGGACGTAATCGGTGAGAAGGGCCGCGGCCCCGACCAGGCTCGGCAGCGTCCCGAGGTTCTCCCGCGCGACGACGTACGCGCCGCCGCTCGTCTCGTACACGCGCACCGTCTGGATGTACGAGACGATGACGATCGCGAGCAGAAGCGCGATCGCGATGGAGATCGGGAAGACGAGGTGCGCAGACGCGGCGCTGACCCCGATGAGCACGACGAGCGCCGACTCCGTCGCGTACGCGACCGAGGACAGCGGGTCGGACGCGAAGATCGGAAGGGCGAGGAACTTCGGAAGGAGCGTCTCCTCCATCTGGCCGGTGCGCATCGGCCGCCCGACGATGAGGCGGCGTGCCCTGCGGGGAGCTTCCACCGATGCACTCATTCGTCCAGCGCTCCCAGCACGCGCGTGATCGCGCGCGGCAGCAGCTCGTCATGCTCGCTGTACAGCGGGCTCGCGGGATCGCCCAGCAGCTGGTCGACGTACAGCACTCCACGCGGCGCCACCGGCCGGTCGTCGCCGAGGCGCGCGGCGAGCGCGTCGAGCAGCCGCGCGCTGCTGCGGACCGCCGTCCGATTCAGCGGCGAGGCCGAAGGGAGGCGATCGGCCGACGTCGAGCGCACGATGCGCTCGATCTGGCGACGGCGCGCCGCCCGCGCGCGGGTGGAGGTCAGCTCCTCCTCACGCCAGTACGGGACGCCGTGGCCGCGGAGGATCCGCTCGTCGGCGACGCGCCGCGCAGTCCGGCGTTCGGCCGCGTACTGCACACGTCGCACTGCGGCGGCGGAGACGAACAGGCCGGCGCCCGCTACTCCGGCCGCCCATGGGACCTGGGGCGCAGCGTCGAGCGCAAGCGACGCAGCCGCGAGCGCGAGGAACGGTGCTGCAGTGCGAACTGAGGCGCGAGAGGCCACGCTCTGACGGTAGGCGGCTGCGCCTCAATCGTCCCTCAGCGTTGGCCTCCTCGGCCTCAGGAAAAGCTCAAGACGAAGGCGCGACGAGCCGGTACCCCGCGCCGGGCTCGGTGAGGATGTAGCGCGGTCGGGTCGGGTCGGGCTCGATCTTGCGCCGGAGCTGCGAGACGTAGACGTGGAGGTAGTGCGACTCGTCCGCGTAGCCCCTCCCCCACACTTCGCGCAGGATCGTCGCGTGCGTGAGCAGCTTGCCTTCGTTGCGCACGAAGAGGCGCAGGAGGCCGAACTCGTGCGGCGTGAGCTGCACGGGCTTGCCGCCGAACCAGACGGCCTGCTTCTCCAGATCGACGCGCAGCTCGCCGATCTCGTAGACGGGCTCGTGCGACGGCTCGACGCGGCGCATCGCTGCGCGTAGGCGCGCGAGGAGCTCGTCGACGCCGAACGGCTTCGTCACGTAGTCATCCGCGCCGGCGTCGAGCGCGGCCACCTTCTCGCTCTCGTCGCCGACGACGGAGAGCACGATGATGGGCACGCTGCTCCACGTACGGAGCTCACGCGCGACGTCGGTGCCGCGGCCGTCCGGGAGCACGAGATCGAGGATCACCGCGTCAGGCGGCGAAAGCGCTGCGGCGGTGAGCGCGCCCTCTGCCGTGTCGGCGGTGTCGACCTCGTAGCCGGCGCCGCGCAGGCTCGCCTTCAGCGCACGCAGGATGTGCGGCTCGTCGTCGACTACGAGAACGCGTCCGGTCACGCGTGAGCCACCGGCCGCGTCTCGGCTGCGAGCGCGAGCACGAAGTGCCCGCCTGCAGGATCCTCCTGCGTCCAGAGGCGGCCGCCGTTTGCCTCGGCGAAGCCGCGGGCGATCGCGAGGCCGAGGCCCGACCCGCCGCCCGCCCCCCGGCGGAAGGGTTGGAAGATCGAGGCCCGGTCGGCCGCTGTGATGCCTGGCCCGCGGTCGAC